>DSEQ01000040.1 GCA_011056555.1 Candidatus Zixiibacteriota bacterium
CCTATATATTAAGTCATGATATTTCATACAAAAAATACTTAGAACTTGTACAGTTCACGTTTAAGAATCCTTCCCAGCTTTTCCAATGCACGCGCCCTGGTGGGCCCGATCGATGAGGCTGGAACCTGCAGCTTTCGGGCAATCTCTTTATATGAGGGATTACCGGGATCAAAGAAAAGAGCTTTCAGCAATCTGTACTGCCGGGTAGGGAGTTTGGTCATCGCTTTCATCAATAATTCCCGTCTCTGCATATTTTCATAGGTCAGATCGGGTGGCTCTTCCTGCGATTCCGATAACATCGGAACAACTTCCAATTTGAAGTAGTCTGCCAGCCTCATCTTCTCGTAGAAATTAAAGATTTTTCGGCGTGTGATGGTGGCCACAAAGGACAGGATTCTGGCCGGCGATTTGATCGTACCAATATTGCCTACCAGATCAAAACAGACCTGCCCGTAAATGTCGAAGCTTTCATCATGGGTAAGTCTGCTTTTCCTGCAAATTGAAAATATCAGGGGACCGATAATATCGATAAGCTCATGCCAGGCATCCTCATCCCCTTCACTGCAGAGCTTGATGATTGTTGCGAGGGTATCCGAATCCTTCTTACTCATGCTTCTCCAGAGCTTGTATTACTGCGGCCCGAAAGACAGACCATACTAATAGAATATATCACCGAAATCGATATTTTCAACGGCAATAAACAGTTAGCAAAAGTCTATCATTCCTCCGCAGTCGCAAGACAAGGATTGAATGTTTCCCTCCTAAAGTATGTGTGCAAAATGAGATAGAGAAAAATACATCTATTTCAAAAAAAGGCAGCAGAATGCAAGTGGTTATGCCAAGACAACCGGATTGCATTATCTGATTGCTCTATCATTATAACGCACAATTGAAGAAAACTGCGAGTATATTGTAAAAATTGCTTGCATTGCTGCTATTTTTGCTTACTAATATATATAAGAAGCTCTATAATAGATCCGGAGCATATAAGGATATTTCAGATTTTAAGGTTCCAATTAACAATGTCGAATGGGATTCAGGTCAGTGAGATTAGTTCTACTTATCATAATTCTAACCGCTGAAGCGCTTATGTCGCAGTTGCCCGAGAGTTTTGATTTGCGCAACGTCATTGGTGAAAATTATGTAACTTCAATAAAAAGCCAGAGCGGTGGAACCTGCTGGACTCATGGCACCATGGCCTCGATGGAGAGCAACCTCTTACTTTCAGGTAATTGGGCCGGTGCAGGCGAAGCCGGAGAACCGAGTCTGGCCGAATACCATCTGGACTGGTGGAACGGATTTAATGATCACAACAATGACGATATCGACCCGCCCACCGGAAGCGGCTTAACCGTGCATCAAGGCGGAGACTATCTGGTGGCCTCGGCTTATTTCGGTCGCGGTGAGGGTGCTGTACGAGATGTTGATGGCCAGTCTTATGCCACTCCGCCGCCAAGGGCCGATCCCGGCTTTCACTACTTCTATCCCAGAGACATTGAATGGTACACCGTTGGCGAGAATCTGGAAAATATTGATCTGATCAAGACAAAAATAATGACCCACGGGGCCATTGCCACATGCATGCGGGCAGATGATTATTATCTCGACTATTACTGGAACCATTACCAGCCCCCCTCAAGCACTCTGGATCCCACTCACTCAGTAGCCATCATCGGCTGGGACGACAACCGCGATACTCAGGCGCCTCTGAATGGAGCCTGGTTGTGCAAGAACAGCTGGGGTGAAAACTGGGGCGAGATGGGCTATTTCTGGGTCTCATACTACGATAAGCATTGCTGCAAAAACCCTACTATGGGCGCGGTATCCTTCCAGAATGTGGAACCGATGGATTTCGACACTGTCTACTATCATGATTATCATGGCTGGCGCGATACCAAAACCGACTGCTCAGAGGCCTTCAACCACTTCGTGGCCAATGGCGGCGGGCTCTTGAAATCCGCCAGTTTTTATACCGCTGCCGACAGCGTTGACTTCACGCTGAAGATTTATGCCCAATTCACCGGCGCCGAGCTTCAGAACGAGCTGGCCACAGTCAGCGGATTCATTGAACATAAAGGCTTGCACACGATCGATCTGCCTGAACCGCTCGAGCTTTCAGATGGACAGGAATTCAATATCTATCTGAATTTGTCGGATGGCGGGCAGCCTTATGACCGCACCTCGGAGGTCCCCGTCCTTCTCGGAGCGCAGTACCGCACATTAGTGGAATCATCGGCAGCCCCGGGACAGAGCTATTATCGTGACAGCGGAACATGGCATGATCTATACGATTTTAACAGTACCGCCAATTTCTGCGTGAAAGGCTGTGTGATCACCTTTGCTGTAAGAGAGCTTCCGCCCCCCGGTTATCTTAACGTACCCTATAACTTTCAATTTGAAGGTATTGGCGGCACAAAGCCCTATCACTGGAACAAAATCTTCGGGCAGGTACCTTACGGCCTGATCTTCACCGGCGATACAATCGGGACACTGGTCGGTACACCCTCCTGGTGTTCAGAGTTCCATTTCAAAATTGAGATGCTCGACAGCAGTGATCCTCCTCGTGGCGACACAGCTTACATCATTATGACCATACTGGAAGCGCCATCCCATTGCGGAGACGCCAACGGCGATGAAGCTGTAAATGTCAGTGACGCAGTTTATATCATAAATTATATTTTTATGGGAGGAAATCCTCCTGAGCCGTACGAGACCGGTGATACTGATTGCAGTAGCTCGGTAAATGTCTCTGACGCTGTCTGGATCATCAATAATGTATTCATTGGAGGAAATGCTCCATGCGATACGGATGCTGACGGAGTGCCGGATTGCTGAAAATATTTTTTATTAGAAGGCCGTCGGAAATAGTTTTCCGACGGCACATTACTTATTGAGATCTGGCGGACAGGATCACTTCAAATAGCGCTTGAACCATTTGGAAATCCAGTCCAGACGAGCCAGGCGCCTGTCCGGACGACCATGACGCGAAAGACCATGCGGTTCCTCCGGAAAAATCACCATCTCGACCCGCTTCTTCATCAGCTTCAAGGTCACAAACAGATTCTGTGCCTGTTCGAGATTACATCTCAAATCCTGCTCGGAATGAATGATCAAGAGCGGAGTCTTGATATTTTTGGCATAGGTTATGGGTGAGCACTGTTCATAGACATCAGGATTTGTCCATGGAAAGCCGTCAAATTCCGCAAACAGGTCATAGCCCATATCCGATGAGCCGATAAATGTTTTCAGGTTTACAACCGAGCGCTGGGTAACGGCTGCCTTGAAGCGGTCGGTATGGCCGACCATCCAGTTGGTCATATAGCCGCCGTAAGAACCGCCGGTCACACCCACTTTTTTGGGATTGACATTCTTGAGATTTTCAAGGTAATCGGCCGCTGCCATGCAATCCTCATAGTCAATCGAGCCCCAGTCCGCGACAATCGAACCTGCAAATGTCTCGCCTCGCCCTGAACCCCCGCGCGGATTGGTGTAGAAAACCATATAGCCCCGTGATGCCAGGTATAACATCTCATGATAAAATGTGAAGCCGTACTGCGCACGCGGGCCGCCATGAATCTCCAGAATAGCAGGATACTTCTTTTTCTTCCGGTCAGGGGGAGTAACAAGCCAGCCCTGCAGATCGAAACCGTCATGCCCCTTGAACCAGACAGTGCGGATTCCGGGCAGCTTTATCTGTCTGAACAGCTCCTTGTTCGGGTCTTCCAGGAGCTCTGTTTTATTATCTCCCTTGAAGGAGGGGGAAAAGATATTCAAGGTCCCCGGGTTTTTAAGATCGGAGACTGCTGCGGCAATCAAGCTCTTTTTGCCGTTCATGCTGAACTCTTTTATATGGCACTTCTTGTGTGTCACTCTTGTAGGCAGCCCGCCCCGCACGGGAGCATAGAATATATGCGTGCTGCCTTCATCAGAGGCAATAAAGTAGAGCCTCCTGCCGTCCTTCGACCATATCGGCGCGGGCATCCCGAATGTTTCATCCAGGTCGCCGATGGTAGTGTCCATTGCAGAGCGGTCGAACTTAGGGATTAAATCTCTTGCTGCAGGCTTACCATTTACTCCGACTGTCCAGACATGAAAATTCGTAACGCCCCAGGCATCCCTGGGATTGGTATGGCCGAGATAGGCGATCTTCTTTCCATCCGGGGAAAACGAGGGTGAGACAATCGGCCCTGCCGGCGTGGAGATCTTCTCCTGCTTTCCGCCCTTGATCGAGATGGCAAACAGATCATCATACATCATGTCAAAATCCGGATCCTTGCTGCGGTTGGAGACAAATACTATCTGTTTTCCGTCAGGCGATACGGTTGGAAAGACCTCGTCATAGCGGCCCTTAGTCAACTGCTCATCTTTCTCGCTTTCAACATTTACTTTCCAGATATGATAGCGATCTTTGGGTAAATAGCCCTGACCGTCAAGGCGATACCAGAGACGCGTGATATGACGATAGACCGGGGGCTTTTGCTTCTCGTTTTCATCGTCGATTTCATGCGAGTCGTTGTAGCGGAACTGGTAAACTATCTCTTTTCCATCAGGAGTCCATTTAATGTGCGAAAAAGAGCCGTCCTTTTCTATCAGCCTTTTTTCCGCTCCGCCCTCTGCTGGCATGATATATATACCGCTCTTTTTGTCTCGGGTCGATACGAAAGCGATATGCTTGCCGTCGGGGGACCATGAGATTCCGGTGTCATTATAATCGCCGAAAGTGAACTGGCGGGCTTCGCCTTTGTCGAGATCATAGATGTGGATATTTGAGAAATATTTTTTCTTATCGTCCGAAACTCTCTCGAGCACATAGGCGATCTTTCTCTCATCGGGCGAAAGAGCAACCGAATTGATCAGCCTGAAGCGGCAAATGTCCTCCGCCTCGATATATCTCTTCCTGGTTTTTCTTCTGGTTCTTCTTTTTGCTTTTTTCTTTGCGGGCATATAGTCCTCTTCTTTTGGGTTTTATGTTTAGAATTTGGTTTCTCTTATTGATATAGATTGAATCGTAAAGAGCAACTGTTTGTTTCTATAAATTTATTAACACAAGTGAAATGATAACCAGTATTACAGCCCATATTTCGAGCCTGCTCAGTCTCTCTTTAAAGAACAGCAGGCCCACGAGATTAATTATGACAATCGTTCCCGCGCTATAAATTGGAAAAACAACAGCCGCTGTCATTTTATCAAGCGCCATTATCAAAAAGTATGATGAAAACAGATTCGGTATTCCGACAAAAATGCCCGTAACGAGATCACGCCTTTTAACAGGAAACCGTTTATTTATAGTTGCTGCTAAACTGAATGCAAGCGCTACCGAGAAGGTCATGAACAGAAACAGGGCCCTGTGATCCTGAAGGCCGTATTTCTGAAAAACCTTATTGCTGAATTCTGAAATGCCGCCAAACAGAAACAGCAGCAGCAATGATAAGCGGATGGCATTTTTCAGGGACTTTTTCTGCGGCCAGTTGACGATAACGATAGAAAATATTGCCAGGGCTATGCCGAGCCATTGAATTTGCGACGGATATTCTTTCCAGAATAAAAGCGAGAGGATCATCGGCACCAGTATACCCAGCTTGGCGAATGCCCCCGATAGCCCTACTCCATGATTGCGCACACTGATCTGATAATAGATGAAGGCCAAGAAGAAGAACCCGCCTGCCCCTAACCCGACAACCACTGCCCAGACAAAGCTTGACTCATCTGAAATAAATGCATTATTGCTGCTGATCGATCTTGAAATCTGTTTTAGTGCACCGGTTAGATTAAGCTCCTCCGGAATCAGAAGACCTTTGAATGTAAGTATCATTCCGCTTGTTAAAACTGCGGCAAAATAGTTGGCGCTGGTGACAGCGTAGCGGTTCATGCCCGAGGTCTCGCTGTACTTGAATATGAGCGCAATCGCCGAGCTGGAAAATATGGCCAGGAAAAGAAAAAACATATTAGAAATCCTGTTGCCTCAAATTAGATAGCAGTATAGCAATTTATTTGTAATTTGATTAGTGATTTTATAAGTCCAAAATCAGTCTGCAAACGAGATAAAACTTATCTTTTATCGTGGAGCAAGATAAACATTTTATTGAACGAAACGGCGACAAAATCGTATACATTTATGACGGAATGCTAACGGCTTAAAGACACAATTAACAAGGAGTGATCCATGTTTATACGTGCGCCTTTTTTGAAAGAGGCCTCTCGAGCCGTAGCATTTTTATCCATACCTCTCTTGATTTTCGTCGCAGCAATCGTCTGCAGCGACAGTTCAACAAATCCCGACGATGAATATGCACCCAGGCTTTCGGGCTGTAAGGATTTTCAGTCCGGAACAGCTATGGATCCGCGGGTCAGCCCTGATCAGGACTGCATCGCATATGAATTCGACGACGGCGTCCTGCATATCACCCATCTCAACGCCGGATTCAACTGCTGTACAGGAGCGGAACTTGACATCGATTCTGATGGTGATTTGATTACTATTACTGAAGCTGACGGCGACGGTGCAGCCTGTTATTGCCTTTGCCTGTTTGACTACGAGTACTTCATTTTGAACCTCGAGGAAAGCCAATACACCATCAAGATCATTGAGCCCTATCTTCCGGACGGTGATGCGGTGATGGAATTTACGGCGGACTTCGCGGCGGAAAAATCGGACACATTCTGCCTCGATAGAACAAGCTACCCCTGGGGGCAGTATGGCTGGTCCGGAAATCTCAAGTCGGTCAGCGAGTGCGGCGGCTTTGAGAATTTTGATGGCGATAATGGCAATGACAGCGCCAGCTGCGCTATCTGGAGTTATAACGCAAGCGGTACGCTGACCATTGTTCACACCAATGCTGTTTTTAACTGCTGCGTGGAAGAGCTGACGGGCGATTATAACATCGATGTAGAGGCAAGTCTGATCACTATCGAAGAGGGCGAGATTCTCATGAATGGTGGATGCGACTGTATCTGCCCCTACGATTTCGAGCACGAGATTGTTAACCTTCCTCCGGGGGAGTATACGATTAAATTTTTCGAGCCGTATTTATGGAATCAGGACAGCCTGATCTTCACAATCGATTTACTTGTGGAGCAGAGTGGTGAATTTTGCGTTGAACGGCCCATACCGGAGCAGCTGTAAGCATACTCTCATTCAGACGGTAAACTAAAAGGCGGCGGGAGACCTTTCCCACCGCCTTAATTTATTCCACAGCTCAGACCTTTTCAGAACAACTCCGCCATAAATTCAAATCCACCAAATAGCTTAACTGCGGTTGCAATCAGCACAATTATGAGAACGTACCTGATGAAACCCGCGCCCTTTTGAACCGCCATCCTGGTGGCCACCCAGGCCCCGGCCATGTTGCCGATAGCAAGTATCAGCCCGGCATCCCAGCGCACCTGATCATTCAGGATAAAAATAACCAGAGCGAATATAGTGAAGCACAGGATTATAAGTATTTTGACCGGATTGGCATACTTCAGATTATACCCGGAGCTCAGGACCAGGCCGGCCAGCAGGAAAATCCCCACACCGGCCTGAATGAATCCGCCATAAATTCCTATCAGGAAAAAAACAATTATCTGTTCTATACCCTTAGTGCGAATGTCCTCTCCTCCGCGGCCCTCCAGCCACCTTCTGGGACGAATCAACACCACCACCAGCATAACGATCATCAAGCCGCCGATTGTGAGCTCCATCACTCGCTCATTCAGGTTAACCGCTATCTGTGCCCCCAGTATTCCCCCAAAGACTGCGGGGATGGCAAGCCTTAAGCCCTGCCTGAGATCGAGAACTCTGCTCTGGCGGAATCGGCCCACGCCGATAATATTCTGAAATAGGATGGCCACTCGATTGGTGCCGTTGGCGACATTCACAGGCAGTCCCAGAAATATAAGGATAGGCAGCGTAATAAGCGAGCCGCTCCCGGCCAGAATATTGATAAAACCACAGCCAAAACCGCCCGCTATCAAGAGCGGGTAAGAATACCACTCCATCCTGTCTCCCACGCCGAAATTAATTAGAAGTATAACTTTTGCGGAAGCCGAATGTCAACCGATTTGTGGTACTATTGCAAGGCTGTAACCGCAGGCGATGTCGGCTTCAACTGCTTTTTTGCGCGGGATAAGCCCTCAGGCGCACTGACCATGAAACCACAATATCGTTATGTAGAGCACCCAATCGGGTCAATCATTCTCTTGCCCCGGGAGGCCTTTTGAAAAGAGCCAGAATCAATGTCACTACAAAGATAACAAGGAAGATAAAGAACAGGATCTTGGCAATACCAGCGGCGGCGGCGGCAATTCCGGTAAAACCGAAAATCGCGGCAATCAGCGCTATGACGAAAAATATAACTGCCCAGGTAAGCATTTTTCCCTCCTTTAGATTGTTTATAACTTGTAATTATAGAACAGATTAAAGAGGGTCAATGTTCTGGATTTCTGAGAACAGTCATGAATCCCTGATTCGTGCACATTTTAATTGAAATATCCCTCGAAATGCAGTTTATTACAATGAGGGCTGTCAAACAGTCAGCAGACGGGGAGGAATCATGCTTAAAGATATAAATCCTTTATTTAAAGCGCAGATTGATCACTGGCGCAAAAGGATAAAGCCGGGTATTATCGAGGCGCTCGAAGCCGCGCCGGATGACAAACTGGACTGGACCCCTTCCGAGGGCATGATTCCGCTGGGCATGATATTTCTGCATATGGCCGAGACATCGGACTGGTGGTATGATGATATCATGAAAGGCAAACCCGCCACCGAGCTGGCTTTTCTGGACAAAAAATGTCCATCCAAAGACCAAATTGCAGAACATCTCGAGGAGCACTGGGAAAGGCTGGAAAGATTTTTCGCCGAGGATGAGGAGGCGTTCAAGGCTGTCTATGAGCGCGAAGGAGAAAGCTGGCAAATTGCCAGAAGCGGCTACTGGATCTTCATGCATCTGTTTGAACACGACATTCATCACAGAAGCCAGATAAATCATTATCTCAGAATCCTGGGCATCGCCCCGCCCAAAATTTAGAGACTGCATGGACGAAGAAATAAGAGCAAAACAACCGTCTGAAATCGAACATCCAGCTCCGATAGCGCCCCAGGAACGCATATCCTCCATGGATATCCTGCGCGGGACGGCAGTCCTGGGTATACTGGCAATGAACATATATTCATTTGGCCTGCCGGCTTCCGCCTACAGTAATCCTTTTGCCTACGGGGGCACCGATCCCGTCAACATCGGGACCTGGCTTTTCACTTATGTCTTCTTCAACCAGAAATTCATGTCTATTTTTTCCATGCTCTTCGGAGCGGGGCTGGTGGTTATGTACCAGCGTTTCCAGGAAAAAGGACAGCCATTGAAGAAAATCTATTACCGCAGGATTAGATGGCTGATCCTGCTGGGAGTGATTCATGCCTTCTTTATCTGGCATGGCGATATACTTTTACTGTATGGGATCTGCGGGCTTTTGATCTTCTTCTTCCGGAAACTTTCTCCAAAAGCATTGATTATTGACGGTCTCCTTGCCCTTGCCTTCGGCTTCCTGATAATAGTCGGCATAGGAGCCTTCTTCATTTATGCTGCGGGTGCAGAGGAAAGAATTGAAGATGCGCGATTAGCGGGAGAAGAACCTGAAGAAATTGATATAGAACTGCAGAAAATGACCGCTGACCAGAAGGAGGCATTCAATCCAGCGCCGGAAGATCTGCGGGAGAACATTGAGGAATTTCGTAATGGAATTGGCGCTATCATGAAAAACCGTGCCAGGCTTGCAGCCATGACTAATACAAACGGCTTGCTTTTTTTCGGCTTATGGCGGGCAGGAAGCATGATGCTTCTGGGCATGGGATTTTTCAAGCTTGGCATATTCTCGGCAGAGCGTTCACGCAGGTTCTATCTCACCATGCTCATGATTGCATATGCAATCGGATTACCGTTGGTGTATTATGGCGGTCAGCAGCTCCTGGCTCATGAATATGACTACGTCTATAAGTTTGCGGGCGGCAAATACTATAATTATCTTGGAAGTGTCCTGATCGCATTGGGACATGTCGGGGTCGTCATGCTGTTCTGCAAGTCTAATCTACTGCCGAAGCTGAAAAATGCGTTGTCATCTGTGGGACGGATGGCCTTAACCAACTACCTCACCCACTCAATCGTCTTCACGCTCATCTTCTATGGCTACGGTCTGGGATTATTTGCCAGATTCGAGCGTTTCGAGCTGATGTTTTTTGTACTGGGCATGTGGATTGTTCAGCTTGTAGTAAGTCCGATCTGGCTGCGGCATTTCCGTTTCGGTCCGGCTGAATGGCTCTGGCGCTCTTTGACATATAAGAAAAAACAACAGATGAGGGTGTAGTTCAATTACGGGAGTCTTCCCTTCCCTTCACATTGGCAGCTACGGCTATTGCTTTATGTGCCCAAACAGCGAGCTCATGACAGTCCTCCAGGACATCGGCGGGCACTTCGTAGTAATTCATGGTTTGCTCTCTGTCCTTATATGGCTTAAACGGCTCCATGCCGAGTTTTTCAAAATCCTCGATATTAGTGCTGTCTACTTTAAAATATAGGGTGTTGTCGGCAATCAGGGCGAAGAAAAGGCCACCGGAATAGATGCCCACACCGCCGAACATGCGCCGCGTACTGATCTGGCCCACATCCTGAAGCTGGTCTATTACATATTGCAGAAAGCTCTCGCTGACAGCCATAGAAACTCAACTACTATTTTCCTTAACTTATACTCTTAGTCATTCTTAATCGTGTTCCCGAATATAAAAAAAGAACCGCGGAAAATCAAATCCGCGGCTCATTCCAAAAAACCAAACTTCGCACTTACTGGGGGGCTTTCTCAGGCCTTTTAATTTCCTTGGTAATCTCCGCGATCTGATCATAGGGAATCGCCAGCCAGCTTTCCACCTGGCAGGCGCCATATTCCCTTGTAATCAGCGATACTTTGGCGGCGGTACGTTCATCGGGAGCCTGATAAATATCCATGAAATCCCATGTCCCCATAAGGGCATAATGCGCAAGAAATTCCACTTCCGGACACTGCTCGTTGATCTGATCCAGCCATTCCTGGTTGCATTTGGCCCGATCGGTGTGCTTATGACCCACCTCAATCAGGCTCGCGCTCTGTGGTGCAAGCTTGGTCATCAGAACAAAGGTCTTCATAATAACCTCCTGTTCTTACTATAAATATACCATCTAATCCTTAATTTGAAACAAAAATTCGGAATTAATGCTGATTTTGTTTCTTTGTGCAGATACGAGATGTGTAAGTAATCTATTACGCTTATTGAACTTATGAAGACCGGGAGCTTATTTTTGAAAATGGATTGGCCGGGATAAATCGGATCAAAAAATAAAGGCGCTCAGGCCAAAGGCAACCCCGAAGGTATTGCCGGAAACCGAAACATCCGAGCTCTCCATATCGAAATTTTCGATCAGATAGAATATCTCGCCGGTCATACCCACATTTCTGGCCAGCATATAGGTCGTACCCCCGGTGAAGCGCAGAACCGTTTCAGTGTACTCATCGGTTTTCTTGCCATAAATGAAGCTCATCGATAGAAATGGAAAGACCACACTTTTCTCGCCCCCGAAGAAATATGCCGCCGTGGGCCCGGCGCCGTAAAATGTTTTCGTATCCCCCTCGGTCGATTCCCTCTTAAACATAAGCTGTCCGCCCACGCCCACATTGGGAATGGCGAAATACAGAACAGCCGGATTAAATGTGAAGATGCTTATTCTCTCATCCGCGCGTGCATCCCCGCCCACACTTACAAACCCGGCGCTTCCGCCCGCAAGAATACTGCCCCTGTCAACTGCATAGCTCGGCCTGCCGTCATCCTGTGCGGCGAGAGGCAAGGCCAATATCAAAATTGCGGATACTATCAACAGAGCGACTCTTTTCATTATCCCTCCCAATTCAATTTGCATTATTCTCCAAAATGTACCGCGCCGCCTGATTTGTCAATTTAATATAAACAGCTAACCATTGAAATTCCGCGAAAGCCTTTTGCCGGAGCGTTTGCTCTTGATCCGTTCCGCCAGGGCATGCGAAATTATCGGGAGCGCAATGGTCGAATCGCAGTAGCACTGCACATACTCGCCCTTGTTGGTCTCCTTGCCCCAGGTCACAGCCTCCTCGAATGTGCAGCCGGAAAGCCCGCCCCACTGAGGAGCATCAGCGGTAACCTGGATCGCATATTTGTGCGGGTAATAGGTTTCATCGGTACCCTGTCGTTTATGCCCGCCGGAACGGCCGGGAACCTCGCGGTCCTTGTAGAGAAGGTCGCCGGTTACCGCGAAAAGCTGGATGAAGTCCTTGGGAACTCCTCCGCCGATATAGACCACGCCAGTGCTCTTGACTTTCTCTCCAAGCTGCATGAACTCGATATAGTCCTTGACCCCGTCAAGTGTGAGTTCGAATCCCCGGCTTTTGGCGATCAGGGCGGCGTCGCCATAAGGGCTGTCGATAATCGCCGGACAGAAAACCGGCACATTGGCCTCATATGCAGCGGTCACAATCGAGCGGATGCTTTTCTTCTTGAGCCATTTGCCGAATAATCCCAGAAATTCGCGCGAGGAGTATTTGTGATTTTCGTCAAGCGTCATGATAAAATCTGCGATCAACTCGGTCATCTTCAAATATTCTTTTTCCGAACCGTAAACATCATAGTAGCGGTTATAACCCTCGTGGAAAAGCTTCTCGTTGTCGGCCACATGCGAGCCCTGCAGGTAAGCCCCTCCCATAGATTCGACTATGTCTTCCGAGATATTGGCGCCGGTAGGAACCAATATATCGATGAAGCCCTGTTTCAGGAGCCAGTTGATTATCTTCCACTGCCCGGTGGTGGACAATGATCCGGCATAGCCGAAAAGGATGGTGATGTTTTTCTCCTTGATCATCCTCTCGAAAACTTCGACCGAACGCGCCAGGCTCTTGCCCTGGAATCCGGTTTTGGCCATGGCCTCCATAAGGCCCGAGATTTTGCGACTCGATTTTACTTCTATGGCTTCAACTTTCGGATTTTTCATTTTCACATCCCCATCTTTTCGATTTTCGGATTTACGATTTTTGGGTGGTTAATATAAGAATTTGAGCGATAAATGGAAAGAAAAGTTTCTCTCACAATAATATGGCGCTGGGCTTAGCTCCCGGTACACCCGGTCTGGTATTCAAAAGGCGAAGGGGAATATGAACGCGGAGCACAAGGACGTACTCCGAGCACTGTCATTCAGATATTATGCTGGGCTCCCGACATTAATAAACAAATACCGAAAAACATTGACTTTAGGCCCATACTGTGGTTTTTTTCAGCAGTATAAATATATTAACTATGGCTATAATTAGAACCATCATATTAGTTGTAATTCTGCCCATTTTGGCGCTGGGCCAGACCTCCCGGGAAGAGGATAAGCTGTCGATATACGAGATCGTTCAGCCGGACGGCTTTTTTGGCACCGGCTTCATGATCGAGGACAGCCTGATGGGCCAGATGCTCATCACCTGCCGTCATATTATACAGGATGAGAACGGCGATTTCTTCGACAAGATTTTTGTCAGGAGAAACAAGCTTCTCAAGACAAAACAGGTCGTCTCCGACACTGTTGGATTTTATGTCCATCTTAAGGACAAGGAGAACGGCGAGACACGGAACCTGTTTTATTCGCATCCCGATCCCAATATCGACCTGGCGATCATTCCCGTGATCCACCCCGACCAGCCGCTCAAAAACCGCAAACCGACATATGGTTTCGATTCCCGACTTGTATTAAGCAGAATGGGTCTTGATAGTATGGGTGTGGAGGAGGGGACTGATGTAGAGATTATCGGCTTTTCGCTCACCAGTTCGCTCTATATCGACCGGATCAATTATCATTTCTCGCGCTTTGGTAAGATCGGTCTGTTTACCAGCGATGATTTGGAATTGACCATTGATAAACAGCCGCGAAAGGCCAATTTTATGCTCTTGTCGATGTCTGTCAAGATCGGAGATTCCGGCTCCCCCATCATCGCCCATATAGGCGGAAGGCGCTACATAATCGGAATCGTGACTGCGGTGGTTCCCGATATCGCCTACGGCGTCGGCTACCCGTCTTATTACATCTATGATTTATTAGAGCAAATCCGGGCAGATTATATTGAGAAGCTTGGATTGGCGAATAAAAGTAAGCAGGTCAAATCTCTGTGAGATTTGACAATGTCAAAAGTCACAGACTTTTGACGAGCGACTATTCTCCATAATTCCCTTCAAATTCAATTTTCTTATTTATTCCCCATCCTTTGGAATAATATCCTTGTCGATAAAACTTATGGATGCTTGAATACTGCCATTCAAACGGATTGCAGGTGAAGCCATGCTTGACCGGATTATAGTGAATATAATTAATATGATTATTCATATCCCTTTGATCCCTAATTATATGATCCCAAAACCGGTATTGCCAAATACGATGTTTTTTCAAATCATGTTTATACATATATAGCTTTGAGAACGAGAGCTCGAAAGACTTTATCAGTAAAGAAAGATCATTCCTTTGGGGATCTATCATCATATGAAAATGATCGGGAAGAACGCATAATGCAATCACATTTGACCTCTTTTCAAGAATTTTTGATTTAATTAAGGCTCTGAATATTCCGATCTCCTCGACCAAGATAGGCATTCGATTATACGTTACAGCAGTGACAAAATAAATTTGACCTTGTGAATAATATCTTCTTAAATTCGACATGGTGTCAATAAAGATATTTATTAACCCAGAATTTGCAATCATTTTAAGATTTAATGGACATCTCGTAGGTCAGATCCCTGTGAGATTTGACAATGTCAAAAGTCACAGACTTTTGACCTACAATTTCTTTCGCCGCAATCCAAAAAAACCGGCGAATGATGACATCCGCCGGTCACGAAATTTGGCTTTCTCTAATGAGAGCTATTTTTCTTCCGGGGCATTCGGATCCTTGTAATGGGATTTCTGCATTTCCTGCATCGATTCCATGAACTCCTCGCCGGTGATAACACCCTTCTTGATCAAAAGCCTGACCAATGCCTGCGAGGCCAGGTTGTTGGAGAGCGCCAGCTCCTCGAACGACACCTCTTTAACATTGCCGTCGGGCATCTGTATCTTCATCGCAACTTTCTTCTTCTCAAACATCCTCATCACTCCTTTTTATGGCCTCGTTCATGCTTCCGGAACGGAATCCGGCCAGGTCAAGCGTAACCCAGACAAATCCCAGCTTGCGGAACTCATCGGCTATTTTACGCTGTAATTCCTGATTGTAAACCTTTTTTATATCTGCAAGCGGCAATTCTATCCTCGCCAGCCTGTCATGGTGACGCACCCGCAGCTGCATGAATCCCAGTGAACGCAGATACTCCTCGGCTTTCTCCACCTGCGCCAGCTTTTCTTTCGTGACTGGCGAGCCGTAGGGAATGCGTGACGCAAGGCAGGCCATCTGCGGCTTGTCCCAGACCTCCAGCCCAAAATGGCTGGCTAACTCCCGAAGATCGGCCTTACCCAGACCGGCCTCAAATAGAGGTGAACGCACATTATACTTCTCTGCCGCCTTTCGTCCGGGACGAAAATCGCCGACATCATCGGCATTAAACCCGTCAAAAATAACATCATGCCCGTCAAACAGCGACGGATCGGACAACTTGCCGTAGAGCTCCTGCTTGCAGAAGAAACAGCGGTCAACCGGATTTTTGGCGTAGTTGGGATCATCCAGCTCCTCGGTTTTGATTATTCGGTGCCGCTCTCCCAGACCCAGGGACCAGGCGAACTCCTGCGCCTTTTCAAGCTCGCTTCTGGGATAGCTGGGAGAATCGGCGGTAACCGCAGAAACATTCTCCGCCCCCAGGGTATCCACGACGGCATAAAGTAAAAAGGCGGAGTCAAGACCGCCTGAGTACGCCACAATCGCCGAGTTAAAGCCGGATATTATATCTTTGAGCTTCTCGTATTTTTCAAGCAGTTCGTTTCTCATTCGAGCCTTATGATTTCTCCTTCCGACAGAAAATATACGGGCACGAAGATATTTTCTCTTTGAGGGCTGAAGCGGATTTTCCCCGAGGCGCCCTGGTAGTGCTTTTTCTCCATAACGCATTGCCAGATCTCATCCGAGGTGTATAAACCTTTACTCACACACTCGAGCACGATGTTAGCAGCATCGTATGTTGCCGCGGCCACCTGCTCGGGTGCCTCATCAAATTTGGTTTGATAAAGATAATTAAATCTGAGCCAGAGTGTATCCTCTGGAAGAGTCAGGGTATTGGACACAAACATCACCGGATTATCCCGGCTTTCCTTCATTTCCACAATCTCGCTCTCGCCATAAGAATCGGAGCCGAGTAGAATTGTGCTGATCTTGTAGAAGCGCAGTTGGGGCAGGAGAAGCTTCAGCTCGGATTCATACGAGGGCATAAAAATAGCCGGGATATGAACCGGTATCTCCTCCAGTTCCAGGGTATCACCCTCGTCGTTCAAGAAGATCTCCGCCACAAATGTGTCCGGCAGCAGCTCCTGTTTCAATTCTAAAAGGAACCTGCGGTAGTCCCGTGTGCCGCGCGGATAGAATGTCTGGTAGAATATGGTGGCACCGTTTGCGATAGCGGTCTGCACGAAACCGTCAGTAATCTGCTTGCCATAATTATCCAGGGGGGCCAAGATGGCCACCGAATCGAAGCCGATATCGCGGGCCACGAATTCCGCCAGCGCCTCGCCCATCCGTTCAGACGTGGGAGTAAGCTGGAAAAACATATCGGAAATCGAGGTCAGCCCTTTTTCCGAGGCTGTCGGGGCGATGACCGGAATATTGCCGATTTCGGAAAAGGCGGCAACCCCCACAGCTTCTCCCGATGATAACGGCCCGATTATGGCCGAGACCGGATCATCCATCAGCTTCTTGGCATCGATAGCGGCCGCAATCATATTGCCGAAGGTATCAAAGGTCTTTTTCTCGACCTCAATTCCCGGTTGTTTGCGGTATTCTTCCAGTGCCAGATCGACAGCATTAGACATCATACGCCCGAACCTTGCCCAGTCCCCGGAAAGCGGGACAAAGAGTGCGAGGATCGCTTTTTGAGAGGCAAATTGCACAATCTTCTGCCTCAGGGCATCCAGACGCCTGTCGCCGGCATAATCCGGATAAAGGACCTCGAGGTTGTCTACTATCTCCTCGGCACGTTCGAATCTCCTTTCGGCATAATACTTTTCCGCCGAGCCCAGTCCTATCTCGAAAGCGAAGCTTCCGGGGCCGGCATCACGCATATAGGAATAAAGCTCATCGGCATTCAGATAAGCTCGTGCCACAGACAGGAAATTTTGTATATAAATCTCCTCATAACTGCGTTTACGTGCATTATTAGCCGCTTTCAGAAAAGACTGGAGAGAACTGTCGTAGTGCTCCTGATAATAGTATATTTTGCCGAGGAAATAATGGCTGGCCGGAACATAGGTGGATTTTGGATGGACCTCAATCAGTCTCCGGAACGCCTCTTTGCTTTCGGCGAAATTACCTGCATAGAAAAGCGACTTGCCACGCAGCAACCTGAAGACTGTAATGCGAGCCTCCCAGGGATAATTGCTGATCAGCTCTGAGAACTCCTCGGCGGCCTGCTCAAATTTGTCCTGTCGGTAAAGATCCAGGGCCTCCGAATAGAGCAGCCCCGCATCCTCATCATAGGTATAATCGAGAGCATACAGTGGCGTAACGAAGAAAGCACAGAGCGCCAGGCAGCAAATGAAGACCACCTGAGGCTTTTGCGATTTAACCCTGTTTCCCATATTTTTTACTTATAAGGAATAGCGGCCAAAATCTTCAGGATTTATTTTTTTCAGACGTTCTTTCAATGCTTCAGGATCCGGGAAATCATCCGGCATGCCCTCACCTTTCTTGATATGAAAGAGCTCCTCGCTGGCATAGATGGGAGCGTCACATCTCAAAGCGATTGCGATGGAATCTGAAGGACGTGCGTCAATCTGCAACAAACCATCCTTGGAATTGATATAGATTACCGCATAGAAGGTCTGTTCCTTCAATTCGGTAATCTCGATTTTTTCCACAGTACCATCAAAACCCGTAACGATCAGCTTTATCAGGTCATGTGTCAGGGGACGGCGCTGGGTCATGTTCGATAATGCCATGGCTATGGCCATAGCCTCGAAATGACCGATCCAGATTGGGAGCACCCTGTTGTCTTCTTCGCCCTTGCCATTTTCGGGCTTTAAGACCACAACCGGAGAATTGGTTGAAACATCAAGTGCAAGACCGTCAATTTTGACTTTTAGTAATTCACTCATTACGAACTCTTCTTTACAACCCAGAGTTTCAAACTGGCAACAACATCAGAGGCGATTTTCACCGGAACCGTAAAGACTCCCAATGATTTAATCGGCTCCTCAAGTATAATATTTCTACGATCAACCGTAATACCTTCTTTGGCCAGCAGCTCAGAAATCATCGAGGCTGTCACCGAACCAAAGACCTTGTCCTCTTCCCCCACATTGACTTCGGCCATTATCGAAGCTTTTTCAATTCTGGCCTTTACACGCTCCGCCTCCTTCATATGTTTGCGGTCGCGCATTTCCTTCTGTTTCCTGATTTCGTCGATAGCTTTAACATTGCCCCGTGTTGCGGGAATAGCAAGGTTGCGGGCTATCAGGAAGTTGCGCCCATATCCGGCGGCAACATCGATAATCTCGCCGCATTTGCCGAGATTTTCCATATCTTCTCTGAGAATTACTTTCATATCTCCTCACATCTATTATATGTATTTTTTTACAAGCTTCAAGCCAAATATAGTAATTTATCCTATCCTCAATGCCCGCAGGCGCCTGAAATCGAAATGGCTGTCGATCAGTCCCGCTATACCCAGGATAATTGCGGAATAGATATTCAGGATTGCAATACCGACATAAGCTATAACTCTTACAGCCTTGGAGGCATTTCGCTTTCTAAGATTGTACTCTACTATAGAAAGTCCGCCGAAACTGAAGAGCAAAAATGTATACATAGCGGCATTTTCACCAATATCTTCGGCAACACCATCAGAAATTAAGATCAGAAGCAGACCCAATCCAAAGATGATCATCACAAATTCCTTGATTTTCCAGTGATCAAAACGGGGAAAGGGCAGCAGATAACGTCCTTCACGTTTGAAAGCATACCCGGCCAGCATATAAGCCCCGGCTGAGATAAGCGTGAAAATCGTCATAAAAATGGCCGGCAGGAATCGAATCATCAATTTCATCATTTTCATACTCATGTCAACATATTCCTCAAAGGAACCATCAGAGCCGCTTTCAAAACCGAGCCTTTCGGCCATCACTCGAAAATCTTTCTCCAGATCAGGTTTGATCTCCTGAAAAAATAACTCTGTCTCACCGACACCGGCTAAGAATATTAAGCTCAGAACCAGTATCGGAACCATCACAATAAATACTGAAAATATCGCATCTTTATTGGCCCTGACGCAGGCGGCAATAATAGCGCCCGGCAGGACGACAAGCAATATAGTCTCATACAGCAAGTATGATCCGCCTACCGTTAAGGCCAGCGCCAATGCGCCGATTGCCGCAAACGCACCAATTGGCAATCGCTTGTCCGTCAGCAGCAGAACCAGCCCGGCAACCGCTGGTACCGCCAGGAAGACATTGAGAATCTGGAAAAGACCCAGGACCCCAAAGGCGAGTACCGCAATTACGGCCGGAACAGTCAGCTTGTCATTCACCGCCTACAGGCCTTTGCCTACTTAAAAGTTTCTTCCACAAATGGAAGCAGCGCCATAATACGCGCGCGTTTGATCGCACGGGACAGGCGGCGCTGAGTCTTTGCGGAGACTCCGGTTACACGGCGCGGAATTATCTTGCCGCGTTCGGTGATGAACTTGCGAAGAAGTCTCTCATCCTTGTAATCGATCTTATCCAGCTTGATATCCGCAAAGCGTCCCGATTTTCGTGTCTTCTTATCGAACATAATGATTTTCTAATACCTCGTTTTTAGATTTTACAGGTTTTCCTCTTCATCGCCCATCATATCCTCTGTCTTTTCCTCGGCCTGCTCTTCCATCTCGGGCTGCGGAATCGGTTCCGGGGCGGGCTCGGATGCAGGCTCCCGTGACGGTCTCCGCTCTCTTTCAGGTTTCTCAATTTCGGGTTTGAATTCCGGTACAATAGTCATAAAGCGCAGGCAGTTCTCGTTGATGCGCAGCATCGTTTCAATTTTGCCGGGCACATCGGTAGGAGAGGTATAATAGACAAATGTGTAGTAGCCCTGAGTTTTCTTCTTGATCTCGTAGGCTAACCTGCGGATACCCCAGCGGTCGATCTTTTCGATCTTTCCGGAGTTGGACTCGATAAGATCCGTAATCTTCTTGATCTCATTGTCGAATTCGGATTCATCAAGCTGTGGCGTAAAAATGAGACCGGTTTCATAAAACTTCACTAATAAAACTCCCTTCGGTCATCTGGTTCTTCTAATAATTTAAAAGAACAGGGTTGATTGCAATCAGTTATATTCGTTTTGCGCCGCCGTGACGCCATCTGATATTACCAGGGCCGCGGCACGGACAGCATTTTCTATCATTTCATCTACTATCTTCTGCTCTCTATCGCCAAACGGCTTTAAAACATAAGCCTCCGATGGTTCACCCGCAGGGGGAAGATCGATCCCCAGCCTTACACGGCTGAACTGATCACTTCCGAAAAAATCGATGATATCCTTCAATCCTTTGTGTCCTCCCGCGGAACCGGAATCCCTGATCCGGATTTTTCCGAGCGGAAGGTTGATATCATCACAAACAACCAAAACCTCTTCCGGTTCAATTTTAAAGTAGCTGCAAAAATCCGCAACCGCCTGCCCGGAAAGATTCATAAATGTCTGCGGCTTGATGGCCCAGATCTCGTATCCGTCCAGATCGAGCCGGGCCTCTTTCCATTTTCCCTTGCCCGACTTGAACTTGCGGCCGTTTTTCCGGGCCAGATAATCCAGAACCATGAAGCCCAGATTGTGCCGGGTATTCGCATATTTTTTGCCGGGATTACCCAGCCCTGCCAGAAGCTTGTACTGAGCCATCAAAACCCCATAATTTAAGCTTATTTCGGAATCTGTCAAGCGGATTGTGGCGCTGGATTTCAAATATAAAGAGGCCGTCCGGGCCATCCCGAACGGCCTGAATTTGAGATCCAAGGTCCGTATTAGATTGGACAATCCGCGCATGGCACGGCGCCGTTCCGAAAGACATAATTCACCAAGTATATGACATCTACAAGCGAAATCTTGTCATCACAATTGACATCCGCAACTTCCTGAACCTCCGGAAGTTCTCCGCCGAGATAGATATAATTGATCAAAAATATTATATCGGCGATATTTACCTCCCGGTCACCGGTCAGATCGCCGCAGACAGGCGGCGGGGGACTTACATCGATAACAAAATTCATGGTCATGGATTGAGTCGGTATCGAGCTATCTTCAACTTTCAGTGAAAATGTGAAAGCGGAGGCGAAAGTCGGAGTTCCCTCGAGAATAGCAAGGTCCCCGTTAGTACTGAATGTCAGTCCATATGGAAACTGGCCGGAGACCTTGCTCCAAGTGTATGGAGCCGTACCGCCCACAGCTTCAAATTCGGCATAATAAGGTACACCAACGTAAGCCTCTGGCAGCTCCTGCCCGATTATATGAACTGTAAATTCGGGTTCAAAGACCTTGTCGCACAAAATCTTATCATTAGGATCGATCAAAATCGAATCCGGCGGCGAATCAAGCTCAAACAGGAAAATTTGACTTCGCAGATTGTTGAAAACCTTAATGGTTGTATCCGATGCCCCGGCAAAGGCCTGCAGTTCAATCGGCATCGTGAATTTATCATATTCCTGGACCTGGTCTATTGCCAGGATTACCTGATAATTTTCGGGCCCAATCTGCTCATATTGGTATGAATACTGGTACACCGGATTTCCTTCCTGATAGACCCAGGCATCGAAAAACCAGTCCAGCTCTTCTCCATAGACAGTCTCGCAGGCAGCTTCCAGATCATCGGTAAGGGCGCTGCCGTATTCCAGGTCGGGATCATGAAAATAAGTATCCATGGCGTTACGGAAACCCTCGTCACCCAGAATCATATGCAACATATAAAACAGCCAGCTGCCCTTGTCATACACGGTAACGTTATCAAAGATATAATCGTTTTCCAAATCCTCCACATACGGCGTCCCGGCATCCAGATGTCTCTGGTAATTCAGCCAGGTTTTGGCATACTGCTCTCCATAATGATAGCGGAAATAGAGTACCTCCGAATACGAGGCGAAGCCCTCATTCAGCCAGATATGATGGAAATTACGGCAGGTGACCAGATCGCCTCCCCATTGATGAGCGGCCTCATGCGCGATAACATATTCAGTGTTAAAATTGGGAGAGATAGAAGTCATGGTCTGGTGTTCCATGGCGCCGCCCCAGCCGTAATGATTATGACCGTACCTTTCCTCAATAAATGGGTATAGCGTATGCCAGTAGGAAAGGGCTTCCAGGCTGGGAATAGTGAACAGGTCAAAATAGTATGAGGAATAAGATTGATTAGAGGGAGGTGCGCCCGGATAATAATACTGCTCGATTGGCAGAAACTGCCCCGGAGCGTACTCCCAGGACTGGTCGAATCTTTCATAATCAGTGCAACCGATTGTAACCAGATAAGTTGCTATCGGATAGCCTTCATGCCAGTGGGTCGTGGCGGTGCCGTCGCCATTATCCATACGGCTCCGCTGAAGTCCGTTGGAGACCAGCGTATGATTTGCGGGATGGGTAACGATAACATCGACTGAATCCGGTTTGTCGAACGGGAAATCTTTGCATGGCCACCAGTAACGTGAACCGTACGGCTCGACGCTCGTGAAACAAACCTGGCTGCTGCCGTAATTATAAAAAGTCATGTAACCAACCTGATTCGGATAACCGGCGTAGTAAACTGTCAGGCTGATCTGTTCTCCTGAATCGAGCGGCTCGGGCAGATAGGTATGAAGAAGGTACCATTCGGCCTTTGAAAAACTGATATTGATCGAATCATTGAGCATCACCTGGGAAACATCGTAAATATAGCCCAGGTTAAGGTCAACCATGCTCAATTCATCCTTAAGAACTGTCAAAGTCGTTCTGGAATAGCCTGATATAAATGCATCAGCAAAGTCCAAACCGATATTGATTTCATAATGAGTAACATCGTAATCATACATATTGGGTGTCGGTTCGGTCCATGACTGATACTTCAGCAGCTTTTGATTCTCAATCCACTTTTCAGCTTTTTTCATGCATGCATGGTTTTCCACACGGTTTTCGGCCATCTGCTGGAATTCCTCCAGCGATGGCGGGGTCAATTTTGATTTTTCGAATGGTTCATAGAGGTCGGCATTTAAAGGTGATGCGAAGACAATAATTATTGCTGCCGCGACGATAATTGCGCTGGGCGCTCGGTATCTAACTTTCATAGCATAAGCTCCTTTTAAGCGAGTATCTTGCGAGATAAGTGCAAGATAACCTGATATATCAGCTTGTCAATTCGATTTATATCTGACTTATTTGTCTTTGTATGATAGTCTACTAAACGGTCGGGGAAGGGAAATGTTCAGAGGGATATGCTGGAATGTTAGAGAACATATTTGACATGATTGCTCGGAATTAGCCCCCTACCGAAAATGCAGCAACCACTCGCTTTTGAGGTTTTCTTCGAATTCATGGATGTCTATTTCGTAGCCCTGCTCTTTGAGTGATGTTACGAAATCTCTGTGGGAACGGTTCAGGCGGTAATCCGGCTGACGGGGCGGGAATTTGAGATAACGTTCCATGGCACGAGTATTGCCGGCAATATTGATGATCGAATGGAAGAAGACATAATCCTTACTCCTGAATATCGATGATCCCGCAACCTTGAGACCGTTAATCGCAATATCCGAGATTCCCTTCATCTCGATATTTTCGACTCCCATCTTTTTGAAAGCATTTGTGATGACTCCAACAAACTGACGGAAATACTCATTCTGCTTTTTGTCAGGATCATTTTCGAGGATAAGCGACACGACCGCCATCTCGGGCGACAGCACAACCGCGCATCCTCCAGTCCCGCGCCGTATGACCGGTATCCGGTCCAGCAGAATATTCTCTGCCAGCAGTTCCTCTTCAGGATCAGAGCCTTTGCCGACCACAACCATTAGATTCTCCGGCACCCAGACCATCAGCCCCTTATAGGAATTGCCCGACCGGAGCATCTCCGAATCGGGTAAATTATAATCTTCGGAAATCTTGATACTCATCGCATTTTAAATATGCACCGGACGGTCAGCGGCCACATAACTGGCTTCCATGAATGTTTCACTTATTGTAGGATGGGCATGGACAACACGCGCCAGCTCATCAACCGTACTTTCGAGACGCATCGCCATCACAGCCTCGGCTATCATATCGGTAGCGTCGGCTGCGACTATATGCACACCCATTACCTCGCCATACTTGGTTTCCGATAACACTTTGACAAAGCCTTCGGTTTCGCCTTCGATCATGGCCTTGCCATTGACTGAAAGCGGAAACTTACCTACTTTGTATCCGATTCCCTTCTCTTTCAACTGCTCCTCGTTCAGGCCGACATAGGCGATCTCCGGGTCGGTGTAAATATTAACCGGCAGCTTGTTGTAGTCAAGAGTCTCCTTGATATCGTTCATATGATTGACTGCGGTCAGGGCCTGGGCCGAGGCCACCTGGGCAAAGAACTGCTTGGTAACATCACCGGCGGCATAAACATTGGGCACAGAGGTCTGCATATATTCGTTGATTTGCAGAAAATGCCCGTTCATCTCGAGCTCAAGCTCGCCCATTTCCGGCAGAATCGCACGCCGGCGCTTGGCATTCAGGATAATATCGCATTCGACGAAGTTATCGCCGACATATACTCCATCCTGGGCATCTTTGGTAATCTCTGACCTAGTATAGACTTTAATCCCGGCCTTTTCAATTTTATCCATCACAAACTTGCGAATTTCCTCATCCAGAAACGGTATCAGGCTCTCGCTCTCGGTTACCATAGTCACCTTGCTGCCGGTATAGCGCAGCATTAATGCCATTTCGCAGGCATTGATACGCCCTCCATCGACCAGAACGCATTCCGGTTTCTCTTCGAGCGCAAAAAACTCGTCGATTTCCATGATCTTTTTCTGATCGATGCCTTTATACTCGGCTCTCAATGGACGCGATCCTGTGGCGATCAGCATCTTGTCGCAGGTGTATTTTGTGTCGCCCACCCCTACATGCTCTTTATCCAGAATCCTGGCCTCACCGTTTGAAACCTCAACTCCGTTTTTCTTCATCAGGTATTCCACGCCCTTGACCAGCCTCATCACTATACGGTCCTTTCTCTGGGCCGCCTTCTTCCAGTTGAATTTCAGGGCTTTCTTGTCCACACCATCGATTCCAAATGATTTGGCATTGGCTATCTTCTTGAAAAGCTTGGCCGATTCGATGAATGCCTTGGAGGGTATGCATCCCCAGTTAAGGCACATACCGCCCATCCTGGACTTTTCGATTACCGCCGTTTTCATACCCAGCTGTGCGGCACGGATAGCACCCACATACCCTGCGGGGCCACCGCCTATGATTATCAGATCAAATGTCGTCATGACTGCCTCCTACATCATTAACATGGTCAAAGGATCGGCCAGCATAGCCATCAAATCCTTGATAAATCTGGCAGCATCTGCGCCATCCACAATTCGGTGATCGAAGCTCATGGATAACGGCAGGACATTGCCGGGTACAATTTCGCCGCCCTTGACCACCGGACGCTGGACAATTCGTCCCACGCCCAGTATGGCCACTTCCGGATAATTTATCACGGGAACACCATAGGTGCCCGCGATCGAACCATAGTTGGTGATCGAAAAGGTTCCGCCTTTGAGTTCATCGAGCTGGATCTTGCGCTCACGCGCCCTGTCGGAAAGATCTTTGATCGATTCCGCTATTTCAATGATGCTTTTGCGGTCGGCATTCTTGATCACAGGAACCATGAGGCCCTCGGGAGTATCAGTGGCAAAGCCTATGTTATAGAACTTCTGGTAGATCACCCGGTTGTTTTCCATATCCAGCTTGCAGTTCAGGCTCTTATGGCGCCTCAATGCCAACGATACCGCTTTGATTATAAATGGCATGTATGACAGCTTGACGCCCTGCTCTGCCAGTTCTTCCTTTTTCTCTTTACGAAGCTCGACCAGTCTCGAGACCTCAACCTCCTCAAATGCAGTGGCGTGAGGCGCGGTGAACTTGGACTGCACCATGCGATTGATGATCGTCTTCCTGATCTGGGTCAGTTCCTCGACCTCGACCATATCTTCGGCCTCGGCGGGAATTTCGATCTTGCCCGGCTTCCGGGCAACTTTGGGACCGGCCTGTTTTTCATCGAAGGCCTTTTTAATGTCTTCTTTCATCACACGGCCGGCGGGACCTGTACCGCGGACAGTATTTATATCGATGCCAAGGTCCATGGCCATTTTGCGCGCGACCGGTGTTGCCAAAGCCTTTCTTCCGGGCTCTTTTTCGGCTGCCACGGCTGCCTGGGCCTCCATGCCCTCGCCGGTAGCCGGAAGAAATGCATCGGTGTCAGCCTCTTCAATCTGCCCCACGACGCCAAACCCTTTTTCCTCGATCTTCTTTGTTTTGGTTTTAGCTTTGGCCACTTCTGTCCTGGAAGCGGGCTCGCCTTCCGCCTCACGTCCCTCTTTTGGAGGAGCCTTAACTTCGGCTTCTTCTTCGGCCTCTTCGCCCTCGACTTCCATTTCAACCAGGGCATCGCCGACATTGATAACTTCGCCCTCTTTACCGTAGGTGTTTTTGATAACACCGTCTTTGGGAATCGGAATATCAGTTACAACTTTATCGGTCTCGACATTGACTACGGGGTCGCCCTCCATAACCTCCTGACCCTTTTTCACGTGCCATTTGAGGATTTTGCCTTCGTGAATGCCTTCACCGATATCGGGAAACTTGAATACATACAGCATAAATCCTCCTTAAAATTCCACAACTTTCTTGATATGATGATAGACGCGATCCGCATCAGGGAAATACAGATCTTCACCCATCGGAAACGGAACAATCGTATCAAAACCGGTCAGTCGGGTCGGGGGCGCTTCAAGGTACAAAAACGCCTCTTCGTTTACCAGGGACATTATTTCGGCTGCCACCCCAAAACTGCGGGCGGCTTCGTGGACTATCAGAATTCGGCCCGTTTTCTTGACAGATTCTATAATCGTATCAGTATCCATCGGGAAGATCGTTCTCAAATCGATTAGCTCGACCGAAATACCGTCCTTCTTGGCTTTGGCGATTCCCTGTTGAGCTGTGCGAAGCATTGCGCCATAAGCCACGACCGTAATCTGCTCACCTTCCTGAGCGATTTTGGCTTTTCCGATTTTAATTCTATATGGATCTTCGGGGACCTCCTGCTTGATCGCACGATAGACTTTCTTGGGTTCCAGGAACATGACCGGGTCATTATCCTCTATAGCCGCAATCATAAGGCCCTTGGCGTCATAGGGTGTCGCCGGCATAACCACTTTCAAACCGGGAATGTGCCCGTATACAGCCTCGAGTGACTCGCTGTGCATTTCCAATGCCCGCACCCCGCCGCCATAGGGGGCACGGATTACCATGGGGCAGGTAATTGTGCCGCGGGAACGGTTGCGCATTCTGGAAACGTGTGAAATTATCTGGTTGAAACCGGGATATATAAACCCGGAAAACTGAATTTCTGCTACCGGGCGGAGCCCGCCTGCGGCCATTCCGACCCCGGTGCCGATGATCATCGATTCTGCCAGAGGTGTATCGAAAACCCTTTTTTCGCCGTATTTCTTCTGAAGACCCTCGGTTACACGGAAAACGCCGCCCTCGAGGCCGACATCCTCGCCATAAACAACAACAGATTCATCATCTTTGAGCTTGAAATCCAGAGCCGAATTTATGGCCTGTACCATATTCATTACCGCCATTTAACGGCCCTCCTTTCCGGCCAGATACTTTTCCATCTCCACCTTCTGCTTCTTGAGTATATCCGGCATCTCCTCGTACATGTACTTAAAAATCTGTTCCAGCGATGTCCGGGGATATTCCTCAACTTCCTTAAACTGTGCGCTGATATCTTTCTTGGCATGCTTGACATAGTCGTTTTCTTTGTCATCATCCCAGAGGCCCTTTTTCTCCAGATATTTTTTCATCCGGATAAGAGGATCTTTCTTTTCCCACTCGGCCTCTTCCTCGGCTGTACGATACTTGGTCGGATCATCGGAAGTCGTATGATAACCGCGGCGGTATGTTTCGGCCTCGATCATAACGGGGCCGTTGCCATCGCGGGCATATTCGGCAGCTTCTTTTGTGGCCGCATAGACAGCAAAGAAATCATTGCCGTCAACCTGAATACCCGGCATGCCGTACCCGATTGCCTTGTCCGCCAGGTTCTTGGCGGCGGACTGCATTCTTCTCGGCACTGAAATGGCATACTGGTTATTATTGCAGAAAAATATGACCGGCAGTTTAAATACACCGGCAAAGTTCATTCCCTCGTGAAAATCGCCTTCCGAGGTTCCGCCATCGCCGAAATATGTTATTACAACCTGATCCGTGCCCTTGTATTTGATGGAATATCCGAGACCCGCGGCATGCGGCACCTGTGAGGCTACCGGAACCGCACTGGGCATGAAGTTTACATCATCAGGGGTAACATTGCCATCTTCGCTACCGGCCCAGTAAAGATACAGATCCTTGGCTGTGGCGCCCCAGTACAGCCAGGCCGCCATCTCACGAAACGCCGGAACCATCCAATCCTTCTTTTTGTCCAGAGCATAGGCGCTGCCGAATGCGGCAGCTTCCTGTCCAAGATTCGGGGGCAGAGTAAAAAGCCTTCCCATTCGCTGATAGGCAACAGCCTTAAGATCAACCTGGCGGGCATAGAGCATATACTTGTATGCCTCGACGACCTGATCATCAGTCAGTTCGGGCATATTTTTCTCATCCACTATCTCGCCATTCTCGTCCATGATCCGCAACTGTTTGCCCTTAAGCGGATCAAACGTTTTCAACAACATCGGGTACCTCTATCCTTTCGTAAACATCATTGATTTTTCACTATAGTATTATTCCGACTCCAGAATCGGTATATAAGTTTTCGTCAAAATAATCCATCTCCCCGTAAATTCAATTGAATTTTACCAGATACCGAGAACGTCCTTGGCGTAATCGGAGGCCATCTCTTCGGGATTCCACTGCGGTTCCCACACAACCTCAACTTCAGCTTCTGTCACTCCTTCCATCTTCTCAGTAGCAATCCTGACAGCATCGACAAGCTCCGGGCCGTACGGGCAGGCAGGAGTTGTCAGGGTCATCAGAATCTTCACTTTACCATCATCAGAAACATCGATATCATATATAAGACCCAGATCGACCACTCCCAGGCCGATCTCAGGGTCCTGAATTGGCGCCAGCTTTTCTCTAATCTCTTCCGGGGTAATCATAGCATTCACTCCGTGCTTATAACCTTCAATTCTGCACCCTTCTCCCATGATTCAATACTGTCGATCAGGGTTGTCCAGGAAAGAAGAGCACATTTGATTCTAACCGGAAATTTCTTCACGCCCTCCAATGCCTCCAGATCCCCAAGATCCAAATCCGATTCAAAGTCATCGCCCTTCAAAAGATGCTTGACCACCCGGGCGATCTCCTTGACCTCATCCAGTGTCTTACCTTTAATGATATCCGCCAGCATCGAGCTGGAGGCAGTACAGATCGCACATCCGACACAGCTTACGCCCACATCCTCGATCACGCTGTCACTGATTTTCACCTGCACGGTAAGCGAGTCCCCGCAAAGCGGATTTTGTCCCTGATTTTCGAGATCGGGATTATCCAGGGTCTTCTTCCCTCGCGGATACTTGTAGTGATCCATGAGAATATCCCGGTATAATTCATTAAGATTGCTATCCATGGAATTGATTCCCCTTGAGGAGATGCGCATTTGAAGACAGAGATTTTATCATTTCATGCCCCATCTTACCTTTTAAATCAAATGGCGCGGGCTTAATGCCAGTGCGAGATGTACTATTCTTGCGCCCGCACCATCTTTTATGTTTGTCACTATCCATTTTGATTAAACAACAAGCTTTTTATTCTCCGGTTCCGTTTCTCAGCTTGAATTGCACCATATTTTGCATCATCTGGCGCAAATCATCAGGTACGGATTTCAACAGGGGCTCAATAAAGCCCGTTACGATTGCTCTAACCGCATCATCAGTCGAATAACCCCGGCTCTTCAGGTAGAAAACCATCTCCGGATCAATCGGGCCGACAGTTGCGCCATGACTGCAGCGCACCTGATCATTCAAAATCTCAAGCTCTGGAATCGATTCTGCCCGAGCGCCCTTGTTCAAAAGTAAGTTTCTATTTTCCTGAAACGCCTCGCAATTTAATGTATTCTCATCGATCTTGATAAGCCCGGTATAAGCCGACAGCGCCTTATCCTTAAGAACAACCTTGAAATCAATATTTGAGAATGATTCTCCGGCTTTGTGATGATGCATGGTATGATGATCGAAATGCTGGTTGTCATCACCGAATAATATACCCAGCATCTGGCTGTAGGCGCCCTGACCGTTGAGAATTGTCCCGAGATTGTACTTGGAAACATCGGCCCCAAGAGACACAAAAATCGAGAACATCCTTGCATGCCGGCCGATCCGTGCCCGCTGGGTAACATAAGAGCGCGATTTCTTGTAGAGATTCTGGGGACTGACAAAGCGTATCTGTGAATTCTGCCCGCCAAATATCTCCACCGCGCTATTGGCATTGTATGGCTTATCATTCGATTTGCCGGCATAGTCGTCGATTATAGTCGCCCTGGAATTATCCCCCACAATGACCAGGAGACGCGGCATGTTATATTTGTCATCCGGATGGCGATGCATGTAAATCGGTTTTCCCAGTTCCATGTCGGGAGGAATATAAAGGAACATCCCGCTGTTGAAGAGGGCCATATTCAGCGCCTCAAACTTGCCGAAATCATAGCCGATCAGCTGCCCCAGATATTTCCGCACCAGCTCGCCATGATTATTGATCGCTTTCTGGATATCCTCAAATATAATCCCCGATGATTTAAGTTCGTCGGAAAGCTGTGTATAGGTAACCCGATCGCCATGATTGCATCCAAATGCCGCAAACTCGGGCTTTAATGGCGCAATCTCCTCGTCCTTTATCTCTGAAACCACCGGAAGGACCGACATTTTCTGCTCCAGGCCATCCGGCATAAACCATTTGGGTTTGGTGTATTTCCAGAGATGCTCGACCTGCGAGGGCATCTCCGCTTCCTGGAAATAGTTCCAGGCGCGAATTCTGAGATCATAGAGCCATTCCGGCTCATTTTCCGCAATCGGCCTGAAGGAGACCTTCTGTTCTGTCAATGTTTCTGTTATCATATCTGCACCCTGATCATTTATAATTTTCAGTTTAGCCAACCGAGCCTTCCATTTCCAGTTCGATAAGCCTGTTCAATTCAACAGCATACTCCATCGGAAGCTCTTTTGTGAACGGCTCGATAAAGCCGTTGATAATGAGCAGGCGCGCCTCATCCTCGGTCAGGCCGCGCGAGGTCAGATAGAACAACTGCTCCTCGGCAACCTTGCTGACCCGGGCCTCGTGTTCTATGCGAACATTATCATTATCTATCTCCATAGTCGGATAGGTATCTGACCTCGACGCGCCGTCCAGAAGAAGGGCGTCGCATTCCACCGATATCTTGCTTCCCTCGGCACCGGGATATACCTTGGCCATGCCCCTGTAGGAAGCTCTTCCACCCGCCTTCGAGATGGACTTGGAGGTCACCCTGGAGCTGGTCCGGGGGGCGACATGAATCACCTTGGCGCCGGCATCCTGATGCTGGCCATCCCCGGCAAACGCTACCGACAGAATCTCACCTTTGGCGCCCTCACCCAGGAGATAGACACAGGGGAATTTCATGGTCAGCTTGGAGCCGATATTACCGTCAACCCACTCCACCGTCGCGTTCTTGTGCGCATGGGCTCTCTTGGTCACAAGATTGAACACATTCTGCGACCAGTTCTGGATGGTTGTGTATCGTATGTAGGAATCTTCCAGCGAGATCAGCTCAACCACCGCCGAATGCAGTGAATCCGTTGAGTATGAAGGAGCTGTACAACCCTCTATATAATGTACACGTGAGCCTTTATCGGCGATGATCAGGGTTCGCTCGAACTGGCCCATATTCTCGGCATTGATCCGGAAGTAGGCCTGAAGAGGAATCTTGACATCCACCCCCGGCGGAACATAGATAAATGAACCGCCCGACCAAACCGCTGAATTCAGGGCCGCAAACTTGTTGTCGTTGGGCGGGATAACGGTCGAGAAATACTTCTTGACGATATCCTCATGCTCCCTGAGACCAGTATCCATATCTTTGAATATAACACCCTGATCCTCGAGATTCTTCTGCATCGAATGATATACGACCTCGGATTCATACTGGGCCGATACACCTGCCAGGAACTTGCGTTCAGCCTCGGGAATACCAAGTTTATCGAATGTGTTCTTGATAGATTCCGGGACCTCGTCCCATGATTTGCCCTGCTTTTCAATCGGTTTTATATAATAGTATATATTATCAAAATCTATACTGTTCAGGAGCTTGGTATTTCCCCAGGTCGGCATCGGCTTGGACAGAAAGATGTCCAGCGCCTTATGACGGAAATCCGCCATCCAGCGGGGCTCGCCCTTCATCTGGGAGATCATCTCCACCACTTCATGATTTACCCCCCTGGCGCCCTTATGGAAATATTCCTCCGGATCACGAAACCCATACCTTGTGGCGTAATCAAGTCCTATATCTGCAATCTCTTTATTTTTAATAACTTCGGCCATATTACACCTCGACTGCCTGCTGATTCTCTGCTTTTAGCCAATCGTAACCCTTCTCCTCGAGCTCGAGGGCAAGCTCCGGTCCCCCCTCAAGGACGAATTTGCCATTCATCATTACATGAACTTTGTCAGGCTTGATGTAATCCAAAATTCTCTGATAATGAGTCACCAGAAGCATGCCGTTTTTGTCCGAGGCTACAGAATTGATGCCCTTAGAAACCACCTTCAATGCATCGATATCCAGACCGGAATCGGTTTCATCCAGAATGCCGATCTTAGGATCAAGCATGGCCATCTGCAGAATCTCCAGACGCTTTTTCTCACCGCCCGAGAAACCGTCATTAACATAACGTGTGGCAAACGATTGATCTACTTCCAGTAGCTTAAATTTTTCCTTAAGGTCCTTTCTGAACGACCTCAAGGCCTCCTCATCACCTGCATGCCTGGCCTTGACAGCCGCCCGCAGGAAATTGGCAACAGTCACACCGGGAATTGCCAGCGGGTACTGAAAAGCCAGAAATAATCCCGCCAATGCACGCTCGGTAGCATCCATTTCAAGCAAATCCTGCCCGTCGATGATGGCCTTCCCGCCCGTGATCTCATAGCTGGGATGCCCGGCTAATGCGTTGGCAAGGCTGGACTTACCCGAGCCGTTGGGACCCATTACAGCATGAATTTCGCCCGCCTTTATATCCAGCGAAACACCCTTGACAACCTCCTTGCCCTCTACCTCGACATGGATGTCGGAGAATGAAAATATTGTCTTTTTATCGCTCATGATTACCTCGTCTTATTCATTTTATTCCAACTTGTATATTCGATGTCATATTTCCGAAATCATAACTGCCCGAGGCCACATCGGCCAGAGTCATATTCCCCAGAACCCCGTCAATAATCTTGCTGAATTCTTTCCAGATATCACGCACAGTGCAATCTTTTGAATGCGCACATTTTACAAGGTCGCCGGTGAATTTACGGCAGTGCTTGGGATTATATAAGGGCTCCCCCAGGGCATCAAAAATCTCCTTAAGATCATATTCCTCAGCCGGTTTGACCAGGGCATATCCGCCCTGACGGCCCCTTACTGCCTTGACCAGACCGGCCTTTTTCAGGATCATCAGGAGCTTCCCCGCATACGAGAGCGAAACACCCTCGGCTTTTGATATCTCCGGCAATGTCATCGGCCCGCCATTTTTTCTGGCAAGCTGGAGCATGCACCGGAGGCCGTATTCTTCTAACGCCGATACTTTCACAATCTTATTTCCAAATAATCCTTTATAATTACTTTACTAAAAAGTACAGTATTTTAGAATTCTAACCATTTTAGTATGCTTTTGTTCCGTAATTTGGGGAATTTTGGATAATTTTTATCATCTATTTATTTAAAGTCTTGGTATCTTTCCTTCTGAATCCCTAATCCTATGAGAGATAATAAGTAATGGTCCGGACCCACTAATGAATGAAAAATATTACAAAATAGGACTTGATTTATCCTATTTAAATAATATAATCAGGCATTGCGGTACGCATCCGGAAGTAAGAAAAGCGAAATACACAGATTAAAAAATATTCTGGAATGGGTTTCCCTGATAAGCTCGAACTGATTTATCTGATCGCTAAGCTCATTTATGATGTCATGCACAAGTCCATTGCGGGGAGTTGCCAAGCATAAAGGATATAGTGACAAAAACAAGAAAATTAACTGATTCAACTATTCACATAAAAACTCAAAGGAGTTAGAAATGATTACTGCAGATTTAAGCAAACTGGAATTAAGCGAATTCACCGGCAAGAACCGTCCCACCCAGCATTGCCGGGCAACTTTTCCGATTCTGGAGGCTGTCGGAAGCGAGGACACCGCCATGGTGTACTTCGAGCTTGATGAGGGCAAGAACCTCGGACAGCACACAGACAGCGCCGAAGAAATTCTCCTGATTTTGGAGGGTAAGGTTGAAGTCAAGATCGGCGATGAACGCCGGATTGTGAATGCCGGATCGATTGCATTGGTACCGACAATGGTTCCTCATGACCTCAAGAATGTGGGCCAGGGGAAAGTAAGAGTGGCTGGAATTTTCGGCCGCAATAACATAACCGCGACATTCGACATCCCCTGGGCCGAGCTCAATTCTAATGTGGTTAGCACTGCCGAGATGACAAAGCAGACTGCCCAGGCATAAGCTGGGAGGTTACACAAATGTATCGATAAGAAAGGAAGTGAAATTATGGAAACAGTAGCAGTAGACAGGCAGTGTCTCTTCGAGGAAGAACTGAGCCTCACGGGTATTACCGAATACGGATTTAGCTGGGATGATATACGCTCCGGAGACAAAGCCATACCGCTTGAGGGCGCAAGGTTCGATATCAATTTCGAGGGTTTGGCCAAAGGTCAGAATATCAATGGCAAGATAATCGGGACCGATTATTTGAATATCCGTGCAGACGGACGCTTTTTGCTGACTATTCACGGCCGAATTACTACAGATGATGGGGTGAATATTGCCTTTTATGAAGACGGCATTCTTACACCTTCCGAGGATGATCCGGGGAAGGCAGGCCTGCGTTTAAACATGAGACTGAATACGGCAGATCCCAGATATTCCTGGGTCAATAAGCTTCAGGTATGGTGTGTGGGCACAGCAGACACTGAGAATCGCAAAGTCAAAGTTAGGGCATACTCGGAATAGATGATTTGTCCCGACTGATTGAAATAAATGGGATGGACTCAGAATCTATCCCGTTTATTTTTTTAGGGAATTATGGATTAAGAAGTTGTCGCTGCCTGATATGTCTCCTCGAGTGTCTCCAGCATCGCCTTGACATCTGTGGTCGGCAGGCTGCAGGTGAAATTCTGGCAGACATAGGCGGTGGCCTTCTCACCGATTGACTTCTGTTCCCTGGTATACTTAGCATACTTGACAATTTCCGGGGAATCATCCATGCCCCGACGGAAGATTATGACCCGGTTAGGAATATATTTCTGCCTTAATGCCATGATCATCTCATGGGTATCCGACTTTTCAAGATTGCCGGAGATCACTATCTCAAATGACGGTCCAACCATATAATCAACGACAGTCAAAAGCATTGTGTTGCCAGCCGGATAGCGCTCGACCTGGTTGGCAAAAGCTCTCGTGAGCTGGCGGGATATCTCCTCCCACTCTGTTTTGGCAGTAATGCGTGCCAGTCTGATCAGGTTCAATGCTGATACAGAATTGCCGGAGGGTATCGCCCCATCATAGATTTCTTTAGACCTGTGAATCAATTGCTCCGACTCATCAGAAGTAAAATAAAATCCGCCATCATGAAAATCCCAGAAATGCTCTATAAGATATTCCTGCAGTTTTATCGCTTCATCAAGAAACCGGATTTCAAATGTGGCCTCATAGAGTTCCAGAAGGCCCCAGATCATAAAGGCATAATCATCAATAAACCCGGTCTGATTCGATTTTTCCTTGCGGTACAAATGTAAGAGAGAGCCGTCATCATTTTTCATAGTGCCCAGAATAAAATCTGCCGCCCGTACCGCTACCTCGGCCAAATTGGGATTGTCAAATACCTGCGAACCTTTGGCAAAGGCGGCAATCATGAGGCCGTTCCAGTCGGTCAGGATTTTATCGTCTTTATGTGGATGCTCGCGCAGCTCACGATGATCGAAGAGCTTATCACGAATATTCTTCATTCTCTTTTCAAATTCATCCAATGGTATTTTCATTTCCTCGGCATGCTGTTCGAAGCTTTTGGAAATATGAAGGATATTATCTCCAGTCTTTCGTCCCGTCGCCTCTTCCGCGTAGTTTCCTGTAGCGCTGGCGTTAAACACACGTAATGCCAGCTCGGCATCCCTGTCCTCCAGCACCTTGCTGAGTTCATTTTTCGTCCAGAGATAAAACTTTCCCTCCTCGCCCTCGCTGTCGGCATCTTCGGCTGAATAAAACCCTCCAGCCGGATCAGTCATATCTCGTTTTACATACTTAAAAATCTCCTCAGCAGTATCTTTATACTCTGTCTTTCCCGTTGCCTGGAAGGCTTCGATAAAGGCATAAGCCATGAGCGCCTGGTCATAGAGCATCTTTTCGAAATGCGGAAGAAACCATCGTGAATCGGTAGAGTACCTGTGAAAACCGAAGCCGACATGGTCATAAATCCCGCCCTTGCGCATCTCCTGCAGAGTCTTTTCAACCATATCGAGAGCTTTGTCTCCATGAAAACGTTTCCATTGCTTTAATAAAAAGATCAGATTGTGCGGTGATGGAAACTTGGGAGCGCTTCCGAATCCGCCGTTGGTATCATCAAAACTGGATTCCAGCTGACTGTAAGCCACCTTCAGGATCTCTAATCCCAACTCCGGCCCAGGTTCCCACGGCCCGGCGGCAGAAACTCCGGCAGTGATCTGGTCAGCAGATTGTTCGACATCATCACGACGATTTTTCCAGACATCATCAATGCGCTGGATCAGTTCGATCATTCCGATGCGCCCGTAGGAGTTGTGCTTCGGTATATAGGTGCCGGCAAAAAACGGTTTCTTATCCGGAGTCATAATAATGGTAAGGGGCCATCCACCGCTGCCGGTCATTATCTGGCAGACGGTCATGTAAATATTGTCGATATCCGGTCTCTCCTCGCGGTCAACTTTGATGGAGACGAAACTCTCATTCATCATGCGGGCGACCTCGGAGTCTTCAAAAGATTCATGTGCCATCACATGACACCAGTGGCAGGTGGAATACCCTATGGACAGGAAAATAGGCTTGTTCTCTTTTTTGGCTTGTGCAAATGCTTCCTCGTCCCAGGGGTACCAGTCGACCGGATTTTGCGCGTGCTGCAGAAGATATGGGCTTCTGGATTTTTTCAGCCGGTTTGATGAGGTCTTTTTATTTTTTGTTTCTTTCTCGTTCATGCTGTAACTTCGGAAAAATATGAAAAATAAACCACCGCTTGTTATACTGTTTCTCGCACTTATCAGAACAAGAATCTTATCCCAATGTTTAAAGTTTTTGTGTTAATCGTTCCGGTTTTGTAACTTATTATTATTGCAACCGTATGGCATCGATACAGGCGCTGGAAGGGAGGAGCCATGCTGGATATACGAGTGATGACAGAAGAGGATACCGGAGCAGCATTCGAAATAGTCGACTCCATGAACTGGGGGTATCTTTAAGAAAGATGTCGAGCGGCTGATTGAATTTGATCCGGAAGGAAACTTCCTGGCACTCGCGGACACCCGCCTGGCCGGCGTTCTGTTCACGTCCCGCTATGAGGATTACGCCTTTATGGGGCCGGTGATTGTCAGAGAGCAATTCCGCGGCGACGGAATCGGGGAGAAGCTGATGATCAAGGGAATGGATTATCTCAAAAGCCGCGGTGTTAAATCGATCGAACTCGACGCTGTCTTTCTGGCATTGAGTCTCTACAGGCGCCTCGGTTTTAAGGATAAGCATCTTTCGTACAGGTTTAAAAAGGTATCTTCAGGCGGAGATGTGAGGGTCCAGCGTTTTGATATCTCCCGGACAGATAAGATTATCGAACTGGACAGGAAATTGACCGGATTAGGTCGGAGCAAACATCTGAGAAGCTTCTGCATTGAATTCTCAGATTCAATATATACTATCACGGAGGATAATCTTCTGGCTTATGGCATGGTCCGGGAACGAAATGGCGGAAGTTACGCAATCGGCCCTCTGGTGGCCGAGAATTCCTCCCTGGCGGAAAGGCTGTTACTCGGAATTATGGCCGAGTATCCACAAAAACAGATCCTGATCGGGCCCCTCGAACCTCAGAGGGAGTTTATCGCATTCCTTCGGGGACTCGGGTTCCTGCACAACATTCCGGCGTTACGTATGTACTATGGCGAGAAACGAAACTACCATAAACATGTCTATGGCATCATCGCCGCTGAGAAAGGCTGATAGGAGTGGCGCTTAAGCTGATATATGCTGAAACGGATGAGCATCTTGAAATAATCCGGGAGCTATTTCGTGAATACGAGGAGTATCTGGGCTTTCATCTATGTTTCCAGAATTTTGAGGAGGAGATGAAGACCCTGCCGGGGAAATACGCTTCCCCCGAGGGACGCTTGATAATAGCGGAATATAATTCCGAGATTGCCGGTTGTGTGGCGGTTAAGAAAATCGGTGAAGGTGTGTGCGAGATGAAACGTCTTTATGTGCGCCCCAAATTCCGCGGCAAAAAGATCGGACGGATGCTTGCCGAGAGAATTGTTGCGGACGCCAGCGACATCGGATATGATCTGATGCGGCTGGATACACTCGAAAGATTGAAAGAAGCGATATCGCTTTACCGCTCCATGGGCTTCAAAGAGACCACCGCTTATGTATATAATCCGATTGAGGATGTTGTGTACATGGAATTGAAGCTGAATTCGTAGGGCAGGTTCCACGCGAACCTGCCATTGATTTGATAGGCATGATCACAGGGATCATGCCCTACATCGCAAATGTACTGGGCGTACCTCCAGTACACGCTGTGGACGCGGAGCAGGAGGACGTACTCCGCGCACGAACAATCGTAGGTCAAATCCCTGGGGGATTTGACGCCTTGTCAAATGTCGAAGACATTTGACCTGCAATTTGCCAATAAGAAATTTTTTATTTGTCTTCAATACGCTCATCAATTAAATTAGACCATCTTAGTATATATTTTTCATAGCAGACAATATAAACTCAAGGAGGAGATATGCCGTCAATTGAATCGGTTGGAATTAATTATTTTGCGGTGGTGGTCGCCGCAATAGCTTATATGGTTTTGGGCGCCTTATGGTATTCACCAATATTGTTCGGGACAGCCTGGATGAAAGGCATCGGCAAAACCAGGGAGCAGGTTAACGCCGATTTTTCACCGGTAAATTATATTATTGCTCTCATATTTGCATTCATCGCATCCTATGGTATTGCCAGGTTCATGATTTGGGCAGGAGGAGACTCGATTGCCGACGGCATCAAAGTCGCGGTCCTGGCAGGTGTAACATTTGTGCTGGCCACCATGGGCATGAATGATGTTTTCGAGAAACGTCCCTCGGGACTTACGGTGATCAATATCTTATATCATCTGATCGCTTTTCTGATCGTGGGAATAATCATCGGCGCCTGGCGGTAAAAAATTATCGTATGTTCCGTCGGGCTGCAAACCTGGCGGAAATCTGCGGGAATGGAACCGATCCCTGTGCGAGTCGGTCTGTGTTTACTGATCGGTCTGTGGTTTAATTGAATAGTCGGTCAGGATCAATGTTTCAATCATATCCATGGTGCCAATCCCGGTCGGATTAGCATAGGTGACAACTACAATATTTCTTATCGTTGCCACACGTTTCACAAGTCCGGCCGCCGAGATATAGTCGAGAACTTGTAGGTCTTCATCAAAATTGTCACTGAAGTCCAGATCATACAGCCATTCGACGATGAAGCATTCGAAATCTCCCGCCGGAACATAAACATCATCCCAGGCGACAATCATCTTTTCGATATGGAAGATATCCTCTGGCCTGTCACGATAAGGCCAGTGCAGGCCCACATTCATCGAATACCGCAGCGATGCGCGCGGCTCATCATAAAAATCGGCCGTTTTCGACAATGGAGCCGGACAATCCAAACCTAGGTCGCGAAGTAGCTCATCAGTAGAACTGTATTCCCGGCCAGCAAATCGAAAACGTACCTGATTGCGGACGGGAGCGGGCGTGTCCATAATACCGCCGACGGAGCCGTCTGTCCCGTAATACAGCAGGCCATAGGGACCATTGGCATAAATCGAATTCTGCTCAAACGTATCCGGGCCTTGTTCCACGACTTCATGCAGCTGATAACGTCGTTCCCCATCCACATCGGAATAATCGTTTATCTCGATCACGGAATAGCTGTCCGGAAGACGCGGTACAAGAGGTTCAATTTCAAGCGGATCAAAATTTGTAAAGATTGTACTTTGTTCATACTCCCATCTGTAGCCAAGCCCCAGGGGATATACAAATTCTTGCGCTCCTACTGTGAAAAATGTCCAGGTGGGCGAAAACACAGGATTGCCCTGATCGTCCGAGGCGGCAATCTGCCAGTAATACTGGGCATCGCCGGCCAATAGTCCGGGATAAAAAATATCAAGCGAATATCCGCTTTCCAAAAGGGGCGGGCTTTCTGAAGTCCCGAGATAGATATCATAGCTTATCGAGTCCCCCTCGGGATCGCTGCATTCCCAGCTAAGCTCCGCACTGTTCAAAGTGATTCCTACTTTGAAGTTAACGGGCGATGGGTTCGAGGGTTCCTCGGGCGGCAGGTTTCGAGGTTCATGGGGTTTATCCTCACAACCCCACATTAAAAACGTCCCCGCAAGCACAAGACTGATCAGTAGTAAAATCCTAATCCCTTTCATTGCAATCTCTCCCTCAATATATCCAATATTGCGTTCATGTGGAGCAACGTCTATCGCTGTGATCCCTATAAAATAACGCCCTGAGGTGCGATTTTGTCAAAAGGAAATTTTAAAAAAACCGATGAAGTTAAACAGACGCTTAAAGAATATTTTGGATATCATAATCATATAAAAAGGATTGTATAATGCCCGAAATTATGACAAGCCGGAGGAGAGCAAAATCATGGGCCTTCACGTTTCATAAGGATTATGAACACGATTTGAGAGATTCCGCCGAACAATGGTTCAGGTCAAAACGATATTTTGTCAACAAGATAAAGCCCTTTATCTTAAAATCATGGGCATACTGGAAAAGAAATATCATTTGTGATGATGTTGCTAAATATATTGATAAAGCTCGCAATGAAGATGGCGGCAAAAGGCCCTTTCTCCTTCACAAATATATTCACCACGGTTTAAGTAGCCAGGCAATGATTTTTAATCTGCTTGGTCCTTTAATTGTTCGGCGCGACCTTGAGCCATTTATGTCAGCGCTATTAGAAATAAATATAGACTTCCCCGAGGTTGAGGTAAGAACGCAATTCGAGTTTGAAGACAGAAAGGTTTTCAATGAGGACGCGGGCCAGCCTACCAGCTTCGATCTGGCAATTCTGGGAAAGAACGTGAATCTTTTTATTGAAGCTAAGCTGGCAGAGCGTGAATTCGGTTCATGCTCCATCTTCAAAAGCGGTAATTGCGACGGTCATAATCCCTGTACTGGGGGTCTTAATGAATGCTACCTTAATTTCATCGACAGATTGTACTGGCAGCGAATGAAGGAATACGGATTTCTGGACGGCGCTATTTCACACAGCCCCATATGCCCACTGGCAAATTATTACCAGTTCTTCAGGGAGCTTCTGTTTGCTATACATAATAACGGAAAGTACATCCTCCTGCACGATGAACGAAATCCGGCCTTCATAAAATATGACCCTGAGAGGGATAGAGTTTTAGGTCTATGGCCATTTTTAAAGCAATTTGTGCCAGAAATTCATAAGGATAAGCTTGCATCAATGACTATCCAGCAAATTGTAAGGCATATCGAATTATCCAAGCGCCATAAAGATTGGATCGGCGAATTCAAATCCAAGTATGGGCTATAACCGTTTTATAATGTCATAAGCTCGGATCATCAGTTAACTCAGTATATCATTGTGGTTGGCTGCTGAAATGTTTTACGACCTGCCGAATCTCAGCCATTTTCTCGACCGCCTTCAGGCGCTCCTGTTCATATCCCCTGCGTTTGGCAACTATCCTGTAATCGAACTCGATACCGCAGGCATCATTATCTATTGCCTTCACGATGAATGAACCACTATTTTTCTCGGCTACATATAGATTGCATGATCCCAGCGGAGTGAGGAACACATGATAACCTGCATCAAGACTGGTCATCTGTGAAAATATATCATCGATTGCAATAACAGCCTCGCCATTTAAAAGCTGTCCCTGTCCGAAATCCTCGCACCAGTTGCCTGTAGCCTGGGTCGCATAGCTCTGTCTGTATCCATAATCTCTGGTCTCATTTATTGTCGAAATCGGTCCGGTAGCGGCCATTCCACCCTCGCCGTATATGGCATAACCTTGGGAGCTGTTGGTAGTACCATACACACCGATCATGGCTCCACCTCCGCTAAGAGAAAAGGCCGCCCCACTAACACCAAATCCGGCAATGTTGTCAGAAACAAACTGACCCCCAACCCCTGTACCGCCGTAGAGAGGAGGTGTGCCGATTACACTATTGTGCCCATAAATAGCCACGCTTCCCGGGTACGCAGCCTGCCGTACCATTAAAGAAACATTCGAATCAAGATCAGAAGCTATCCCCACACCCCCGTTTGCGCCAATAGTCATCAATGTATCTCCCAGATGATTCAGGAACTGAAAGTCATGCTCTGAATCTCGAAATGTTCTGAACCTCATGCCTTCCCCATAAATAGAATGAATTCCATGATTGGGATCACCCATAAACAGAAAAGCCGTGTCCCCGGCACCATTCCAGCCGTCTTCACCCCTGATGAGAACATCGCCGCTGTCCACGGTCAATCTTCGAATGGGATTACTCGTACCTATACCGAGATTGCCACTGACATACATCTTGCCCTCAAAATATCCGGCATAGCCGGTACTGCTGACCCCATGAATACCATAACCCGGAGAACATTCGCCGTAAACCCCGCCGCCGATATCGCTCGTACCGATTCCTCTAACACCATAATGGTTATCGTAAGAACCCAATGCTTTTCCAATTACACCATCGCTCTGGGTATTCCCCTCTCCGTAAATCGCAGCGCCCCCGCAATCAATGTCGTGGGAGCAGTATAATCCATACGTGGGACCATATGTGACAGTCCCCCCAGAAGAGCCAGAGCAAACTGATTCTATATATACAGCAGCCTCATAGGTACTGCAAACATCGTTCGCATACACATTCAGGATTGCAGCGGGGTTACCGCTGCCGATTACAATGCTGTCACTCTCGTCAGAAAGCCTGAGAACCGTACCTTCATCCATCCAGCCTCCGCTGCCCTCGTCATTGGCTACCTGCCAGTTAGCTCCATTCCATTTGATGACCTGACCATCTGAAGCCCCGCTCTGGTTAATCTCCTCCAGTCCAAGCGAACCATCAATTATATAATCGCCTGTCAGCGTATTTGGCTCAATATTCAAAGCAAGATGAGAAACATCCGAAAGTTCCGAATGAATCGAAAATCCGCTCGAGGTGAGAGGTGTTCGCGGCTCAAGTTCAGGATCGCTGCCGACCTTAAGACCCAAAAGCAGCTCAGGACCGTTTATAAAGAACAGGTCCTCAAAAGGCACAACCGTCCCCAGATTCACCTGAAAAAATCCGCCCCCCGACACCTCCACCGATAATGTCTCCTGCCAGAGATAATCAACCGTAACAGGATCATTGTAAATCGAGAATGTGATGTCATAAACACCATCCGGTACCGGCTCTCCTGCGTTGTTCAATAATCTCCCCTGATAATTCATAATATGCGGTACCTGACCGAAAACATGTGGTGCTAATAACAAAGCAAACAAAATAATTAGAATAAACTGGCACTTTTTCATGACCACCCTCCTGAAAGCAGTTTGTAGATTTCTTACAAAAAGTACGAGGCCGATAGCCCGCCGTCATATATTCCCCCGAAGTTGTAATACAAGGTATGCAGAAAAAATATAACAATTTGCTGAATCTTGTCAATTCAATAAGAACAGGGGCACAGAAAGTATGCCTTTCTCAGGATAGGATAAGACAGTAGTGCAATGTTTTTGAAGAATTAAATCGGTTGAAAATTTTATGCAAGTCAATCCCAGCTTTCTTTTGTTATCAATTCGATAAGGTTTTGACCCGGATCATGGAAGTAAAATGAAGTGCCCCCTCCAAACGATGCCTCTTTCAGAATTTCTACATTATGTTTCTTCAGATGATCTTTCCAGGCTTTTACATCCTCGGAATTTATTTCGAATGCGATATGTCCGATTCCTTTGATGCCGTGAGGCGGAAGATAGTGCTCCTCCATTGTTGCTTCAGGATTGAAAATGATAAGGATCGTATTCCCGATTTTGTAGAACAGATGTCTTGACAGTTTTTCTATAAACGGCTCGAGTCCCAGGACATCATGGTAGAACTTCTTCGCCGCTTTCAGATCTTTAATATAAATCCCGGTTTCTTTGATATGCGAAAGTTTTGGTACAGCCACAATTATCTGACCTCCTTTTTTGTTCAGTTAGAATACATAACATGAGTTTTTACTCAGAGTTCAGATTATGGTATTATGAAGACGCGAGTTTTGAAGAACTGGAACAGTTTTGAGAAGCGATATTATCCCGCCCTGTGGATTTTCTCCCGCTTTTCTATTTCTATTCCGCCCTCGATGCCTATCGTGTGCACTTCAACCGGAATACCGGAATCAACTTCATCACGGGCCATTACAGCCGCCTGCGCAATACCGTTACAGCAGGGCACCTCCATTTTGAGTATAGTAATTCGCCGCGGCTTGGCGGTTCTGAAGATGTCTTTCAGTTTATCAAAATAATGCTGCAGGTCATCAAGCTTGGGGCATCCAACCAGAACAGCTCGATCTCTTAAGTAGCGGTTATGGAAATCAGGCACCGCGAAGGGCACACAGTCTGCGCATACAAGTAAATCGGAATTCTTCAAATAAGGCGCCATTGGCGGCACGAGCATTAATTGAACCGGCCATTGACCAAGCTGCGATCGGGCCGCGATACCATGTCCGCTCTCAGAATCCGCGGATGGCTTGAACGAGCGCATAGCTGAACCGGGGCAACCCTGATGAATGTGTTGGGGAACCGGCGTTTCAGCATCTTTCTTTTTGCTCAAATGCTTCTCGACTGCCTCTTCACTGTATTCCTCAACATCCCGCTTCTCAATCGTCAATGCGTCCTGCGGGCAGGAACCCAAACATGCCCCGAAGCCGTCACAGAGGATTTCACCGACAAGAACAGCCTTACTGTCAATGATCTCCAAAGCCCCTTCATCGCATGCGTCGACACATTTGGCGCAACCGTCACATTTCTCTTCGTCGATGTGGATTATATTTCTATATGGCATAATATTCTCCTTTCAAAATTGAATCTATCGAGGAGAATATCGAAATCGGGAGGAATAAAGTCTTTGATCTATATCAATAAATCAGATTTTTTCGCCTTCAGCAATATCTATCAATCGGTTTCTGTCTAGGATTAAAATCCTTTTGCCGTTAACCTTAATTATTTTTTGATCGCTGAGCTTCCTGAGTCCGCGGGAAAACGTCTCGCTTTGAGTTCCGAGCTTTTTAGCCAGTTCCGCCTTGGTCATATCGAGCGTTACCGTATCGTCATTCTCTTTCAACGGGAGTTTGAGAAGGTACCCTGCAATCCGTGCGGGTACTTCCTTTAAGGAAAGATTTTCAACTGTCTCGGTGAACTCCCGCAGAAAACCGGCCATGGAAGCAATGATTTTAAGCGAAATCTGTGGGGACTGCTCGATCAATTTTATAAAATCATTCTGGGGAAAGAATGCTACGACCGAATCCTGCAGCGCCGAACAGTTGGCCGGATAACGCTGGCCCTCAAAAATGGCAACTTCGGCGAATATTTGACCCGGATTTATCTGGTGCAGAATCTGTTCTTTGCCCTCGGGTGATGCTTTATAAACCCGCACCTTTCCCTCCAGCAAGAGATAAAAGCCGGTGGCCTCATCCCCCTCAAAAAACAGCATCTCCCCTTTGTGCAATTTTCTAAGGTTTGAGATTGCCGACAACCTTTTCAGTTCGGGTTCTGTCAGGCCCTTACATAAAGGACTCTTCCGCAAAAAATCCAGCTTTTCCACAAGAGCATTAATATATCTGAAATTCCGTATTTACAAGACAAAAGTTACTGTTTATGAGGTGACATATATGCAGGACAATAAAAGCGAAGATTACCATGCGTATTTTCTCAAAATCCACTTGTATATATACTCTTATGAATGTATCATATTAACAAGTTTGTGAAAAAGGGAACATATTTTAGCGGAGAGGTAGACTATGCAATTCTGGATAGGGAAATCATTATCAGAATTGAAGGCCGCATCGTTGACATCCAGGCTTATTGCTCTGGCAACACTTGCGGCTTTTGTTTTTTTCAGCCTGGCATTAGCCGAAGAGTTTCCGACCGGCTCGGAAGCAGAGGGAACCAGATCATATGACGATTTCGACACTCCTGCTTACTGCGGAAGCTCCTGTCATACCGATTTCTATCAGCAGTGGAAACAGGCCATGATGTCGCAGGCCTATACACATCACTGGGATGAAATCGAATACTTCGAGCTGGCCGTGCCCCACGCAAAACGTGATGAGAAGGTGGCCGAGGTTGAGGCGGGATGTAATGGCTGCCATACGCCATTGGCATTCCTCGCCGGTGATGTTCCGCCGCCGCGTCCCGAGGAGGGCTCACGTGCTAATGAGTCGGTTTCCTGCGATTTCTGTCATACCGTAACAGGATTTGTGGGAGACACTCCCTATAATTTCAACTGGGTTTCGGAGCCCGGGGATGTTAAGTACGGTCCGCGAACTAAGGAGGAAGCGACAGAGTCGCCCAACCATGAGATGGCCAAGTCGGACTTTATCAATACGGCCGAGTTTTGCGGCACCTGCCATAACGAGAAGAGTCCCTATGATATCTGGGTCAAGTCCACTCACCTGGAATTGATAGAGGGACCGTATTACGAAGAAGGCTATGTCTGCCAGACCTGCCATATGACCCAGGGTAAGCTTCGGTCTGCCTCGATGGGAAATACATATGATGATAGCTGGATGCATCTATTCCATGGCGCCCATGACCCGGGTAAAATAGCGGGCACTGTCGAGCTTAGAATTAATCCCGATTTGAATGAGGTGGTACCGGGCGAGCCGGTCAAGTTCACTTTGATACTCTTCAACCAGAAGACCGGTCACAAATTCCCCTCCGGGTCTGTGGAAGACCGGATCGTCTGGGTACATGTCGAAGCCAGAGATGCTGACGGCAGCATCTATCATCTGCCGGTGGACAAAAAGGGCTTTGAGGGCGAGGAGTACACAATTGCCTCGGATGTCCTGGCTTACCAGGATATGGGCATAGCGCTTGACGATCCTGATTTTGAGGGGGTCAGGCGTGAAGATGTGCCGATCGGCGACAGGATATTTCGCATGCCTTATTTCGATCCGCAGGGCCGCATGACAATCCAGCAGTGGAACACTGCTTCATTGGGTGTGGATTACCGCATGGGCCCGCGCGAAACAAAGGTTGAGACATATACATTCGAGGTACCGTTTGAAGCTGCCCCGGGTGAGATGACAGTCACCGCCACCATGAATTACCGCAAACTGGTGAAACCCGTGGCAGACTTTCTGGAGGTGCCCGAAGAGGAATCCGAAATCATACTTGTAAACGAGCATTCAACTACAGTAGAGGTGTTACCATAAAGGAGGCTTGATGCGTAAGAAACTCTCACTGGGGATGGTTGCTGTCTGGCTTGTATCCAGTATGGCGATCTTTTTCCTGCAGGAGACCGAAACATCAAAGGCGATTCCGGCCTTTGCAAGAAAATACAGGATGTCCTGCACAACCTGCCACGCACCATATCCAAAGCTGAAAGCGTATGGCGATGACTTTGCGGGCAACGGCTTTGTGCTGGAGGATGAAGAGGCGCCGCGTTACTTTGTCGAAACGGGCGATGAGAAGCTTGATCTGATCCGGGAGTTTCCTATCGCAGTGCGGATGGAAGGCTTTTTAAAGTATCAGAGCGAGACCAATAAAGATGTGGATTTTTCAACTCCATATAATATCAAGCTGCTCTCTGGAGGCTCGCTCACCGATCATTTCGCCTATTATTTCTACTTCTATTTTTATGAGCGCGGCGAGGTGGCCGGCGTTGAGGATGCCTATGTAATGTTCAATAACCTGTTTAACAGCGAATTGGATATTTACTTTGGACAGTTTCAGATTTCAGACCCGCTCTTCAAACGCGAGCTTCGCCTGACCTATGAAGATTATCCGGTTTATACATTTATGGTGGGCGAATCCGATATTCGTCTGGCTTATGACCGCGGCTTTATGATTACCTACGGATTCGAAACCGGTACCGATCTTATTGCCGAAGTCGTGAATGGCAACGGTCTTGAGGAGGCCGACGAGGATCGTGTCTTCGATAATGATAAATACAAAGTGTTTGCAGGGCGAATCTCGCAGGATATCGGCGAGTATTTCCGCATTGGAGCTTTCGGCTTGTGGGGCAAAGAAGGCATGGGAGAGACTAACGAAGCTTATTATTTCGGTCCCGATGCATCCTTTGCCTACGGCCCGGTTGAACTTAACTTGCAGTATCTGGAACGGCGGGACTCAAATCCATTCTTCGCCGTTGATGAGCCGGATGATAATATCGAAAGCCGGGGAGCGCTGATCGAGGGAATTTATCTTCCCGACGGAGAATTTTCCGAATGGTACGCTGTCGGTATGTTCAACTGGATTGAATCAGATTTCAGGGATTTGAACTACCGCACATTGAGCGGCCATGTCGGGCATGTCTTCCGCAGTAATATCAGGTTCTTTGTCGAATATACATATGATATAGAACATGAGGAGAATCGTGCGGTGGTCGGATTTGTAACGGCATTTTAGAAGATGATTGACCATGCTGATAAGAAAAGGGCAGAACTTCTTGATGGTTCTGCCCTTAATCTCGAAATGAATATCCTTTAAACTACTCCTTGTCCTCAAGCCTGTTCTCCCTGGACATTCTCAAGGCTATGAAGTAATAGACTACCAGACCGATTCCGGCAAACAGCGCCATCATGCCGAAAGCCAGAACCTCTTCATCCCCCCTTACATCATAGGTCTCCAGCTCGGCAAACTTATAACCCAGAAGGCCGATGCCTACTCCCAAAAGCACCAGACCCCATTTAAGCGAGGCCATGAAACCGTTCTGGTGCCTAGCCAGGAATTTTATATTTTCGTTCACCTGACCCTTTTCGATCAGGGCTTTTTTGGTCTTATAATCCAGTGAGATTTTGATCACCATATAGATCACCCAGAAAGCTCCCAGTGGTATTAATACTTCTTCGAGTTGACCCATCTAATACTCCTTTGCTATTTTATTTCTTCTAATCGATTTGACAGGACATTCCAGAATTTGTTGCAGAAAATTGTGTCTTTGTCATGCAACATTATATTGTTTTATCTGTCGGTTTTGATTAGGAATATGATATGCACGAAAACAGAACCCTGGTGGAACGGATACTGGCAGGTGATCACTATGCCTTTGAACGACTTATACAGAAATATCAGAAGCTGGTGAGCCATATTGTGTTCAGGATGGTTCCCAACCAGGCGGATCGAGAGGATTTGTGTCAGGATGTTTTCTTCAGGGTGTACAAAAACTTGCGGAATTTCAGGTTTGATTCCAAGATGTCAACCTGGATCGGGCGCATCGCCTATAATGGATGTCTCAACTATCTGGAAAAGAAGAAAGTACCGCTTTACGAGGATCTCACAGATGACACAAAGAATTTTGAGCAAAATGTTTCCAATGATCCCGGGCCGGACCTTATCGCAGAAAACAGGGACCTTGGAGAAATCCTCAGGAAGGAGATCGATAAGTTGCCGCTGAAATACCGAACGATCGTGACTTTATATCATCTGGATGAGATGACCTACACCGAGATCGCCGATGTTATGGGTTTGCCGGAGGGAACAGTCAAGAGCTACCTGTTTCGTGCAAGAAAAGAATTGAAGGATTCGATTGAATCCAGTTACGGGGAAGAGAAATTATGGAAATAAAACATTTAGCAGATGAGCAAATTCAGGATTATCTCGATGGTAATCTCGCCGAAAATGTCCAAGTGATCCAGGAGCATATCCAAAGCTGCAATGCCTGCCGGGCTGAGCTGGCCAGGTATAAATCACTTTCGGCCGCTCTTTCTGAGGATGTCGGATTTGAGCTCTCGCACGATTTCGCTTCCGAGGTGGTGGCCTCGATTGAAGAGAAAGGAGCAGAGAGATTTTTCTTCCGCCTCTCTCATATTATTCTCTGGGTGACAGGCATCCTGGCCGGTGTCGCGCTCTTAGTCAGATTTACGGATGTTGAAGAGGCCTTCAGCGGATTTGCTGTTTTTGGAGAGACAGGCGAAAATTTCATAAAAGTCATAGCGACATCATTTAAAAATATGATTGAAAGCAGCGGACTCGACCTGAGGTTTGCCGGTATGGTTGCGGTTGTGCTGCTGGGAATCTATCTGATAGATCGCCTGATTACGAGGGCCAGGCGAAATATTACCTCGACCAGTATGATCTAAGTACTTCGCTCGAGCTTATCCATCTCGCTTTTCAAGGCAAATGATCTATTATCTATCGCACGCTGAGTTGCCAGTATACCATCCAGATGATCGCATTCATGCTGCAGAAGTTCAGCCAGATCTCCCCCCAGAACCAGACTCTGCTGATTCCAATCCTGATCACGGTAAATGATCTTGCCGCCTGCATGCCGCCTGACCTTAACCACCAAATCTGGAAAACTCATGCAGTTGTCCCAGACCTCAATCATCTCATCGCTCATATCGAGCAGACGCGGATTTATGATCGGGATCGAAGTTCCGATGTGCATGTAGATAACGCGCTTGAATACGCCGATCTGCGGCGCAGCAATGGCCCTCCCAAAATTATGTCGGGCGCGGAAATCGATGATGGTGTCGTGCAGATCGTCTATTACACGTTTAATATCGTCCAGTTCGGATTTTTCAACATCTTCCGATTTCTGGTGCAGTTTCGGATTACCCAACCGCAAAATCTCACAAACCGCCATCTCTAATCCTCTGCCATGTCAATTATTTCCGGTTTGGCTATTTTAAGATAATCTCCGGTCTCGAGGATGAACGAATTTGATAACGACCCGGCGTTAAAAGCGATTCTCTCATTCTCCGTTACGGATCTATCTGCATAAAGATCAATGTCGATGATCGGCCTGCCGAAGGGCGGTACGGCCCCGGGAACGAGATCGGTCAACTCCTTAAGTTCCTCTTCGGTAGCGAAGCGCGTCCTTTTGACATTGAAATGCTTCTTGATCTTCCTGGAGTCGATCTTCTTGGATGCGCTGATGACGAACAACTTAAAATCATCGTCAATTTTCATTACCAGCGCCTTGCCGCCCACAGACAGATCCTCCCCGCGCACATTGGCGGACTCCTCCGAGGTAAACGTGGGTTGATGATTTATCTCTCGAAATTCGATCCTATTTTCCTTGAGGAATTTCTTTAACTTCTGATAAATTTCCATCTAATCCTGTTCTTTCGTTAATCTTTCTATCAAACTGCTTCTATCGGGATATTTTCGAATCAACTCATTTTTATCGGCATGCTCGTAATCCTCGAAATCGAATCCCGGCGCCATAGTCGTGCCCATGAGCGCGAACCTTCCACCTTCGTTCAGAAACGATCCCTGCCAGACATTTTTCGGCACGACCGCCTGCAGCTTTTGACCATCGATAATATCATGCCCCAATGTAATAATTTCGCTGTTGCCATCCGGGTACAGTAAAAGCATGCTCACCGGGTCGCCCAGGTAAAAATGAAATATCTCATCGCTTTGCAACCGATGCAACGCGGAAAATGTTTCCCTGGTTAACATATAATATATACATGTCGAAAATGCCCGCTGGGAGGAATAACGACCGGGCAAATCATCCCGGCTCAAGATTTCATCTGATCTGAATGACTCGGCAAAAAAGCCGCCCTCATTCGGATGCGGCTGAAGGCCCAGTCTTTTTATAATTTCATCAGGCTCGATCATCCCTTACTCCATATTCATCTGCACCAGCTTCTTCCACGTCTCCCTCTCCAAGAAGCTGCCCTCGATGTTGGATTCCATCTCATGAAACATCTTAAGCGGAACTGAAAAAGTAAGAGCGTCCTTGCCAAGCTGGCGTGTGCTGTAGGTCCGGGCGGATAAATCGGTAAGCCCGATTACCGCTCGGGGATTGGTTTTTTCTTTCTCCTTATACGCCAGGATGCCGATTGCCTGGCAGCCGGCGGCGAAAGGAGCATAGACATTATCGAAGCTCTCCCTCTCATAATTTGCCAGAACTGTCAGGGCCGATAACTGATCGGGATTGACAGTAAACACTATCACCTGAGGCTCCTCTTTCTTTTCATCGACATCTTTCAGGGGCTTAAACATAACATATCTGGTCGGCACATCTATTATGGGCAACTTATCCACAAACTTTTTTACCAGCTCCGGCGATTTGACATATCCCTCGCCGTACATGAAATCGTCAGAGGATTCCTTTCTCCGGAATTCCCCGCCTCCTTTTGCTATGTCTTCCCCTTCGTCGGCCGCGATATTTCCGGATGACAGAAAGCGGTAAAAGCACTCTATACCGCCGGTAAAACTATGATATTGATTGCCGAATCCAAGGCCTGTGCCGCCGCCGAAACAGCCAAAAGTCTCCCGGTCGAATACAGTCGTCCTGCCTTTTGCAGCCTGAGCAAACAGCATCATAACACACCCCCATTTGCCCTTTCTAAACTGCATGGCATCCTCGGGTTTCTCATCGGTGAAAAGAATGGCCACTGGATTATGTTTCAGTTTTAATTTCTCTGCCAGCCTACATTGCATAAGTACAATTGTCTCGTTTTTTTATACATTGACCGATTATGGACGACAGTTATTTATACACACCCGGAGTTATTTTTTCCAAAAAGCCGGGACAAAAAATACCAGCACCGTAAATAATTCCAGACGTCCGATTATCATCAAAAGTGCAAGAATAACCTTGCCGGCTCCCGGGATGAAGGCAAAATTCTGGGTAGCGCCGACATCACCAAATCCCGGTCCAATATTTGCAAAACATGCAATCGTGGCAGTAAAAGAGGTAACAATATGATCCTCACTATATGGAATTATTAGGGTCATGGCCCCTGAACCAAGCAGGAACAGAAAAACATAAACTGAAAAAAATATGAGCACTTCCTTCACGACAGTTTCATCAATCGGCCTCTTTCCTACTTTGACGACCCGTACAGCATAGGGCTGAAATGAGTTAAAAATGTGGTTCAAGCCGGCCTTGGCCACAATCATCACCCGCGAGACCTTAATTCCGCCGCCGGTTGAACCCGCCGAGCCGCCAATAAACATCAGTGCAACCATGATGATCTTCGAGAATGATGGGTAGAGATTCGAATCCTCGGTCGCGTACCCGGTAGTGGTCAGCATGGAAACAGCTTGGAACGCGGGTTTAACGATTTTGGTAAGGACGCCGTCATGCAAATTAAATGTATTGATCGCTATGAAGACCGATGCTGTCGCAAAGATCGTCAAATACACTTTCAGCTCAGCATTTGAGGCTGCTTCTCCGACTCTCCTCCTAAGTATGAGATAATAGATCGAGAAGTTAATTCCCGCCATGAGCATAAATACGATCACGATTATCTCAATCACCGGATCCTGGTAAAAGGCAATGGACTCATTGCGAGGCGAGAATCCGCCCGTCGCCATACAGGTCAGTGAATGGCAGACGGAATCGTGAAGGTTCATCCCCGCCAGTAAAAGGGCTATTATCTCAGCACCGGTGATTCCGGCATAGATCATCCAGAGTACGCCGGCGGTATGTTTCAGCTTCGGCTTGAGTCCTTCCGTGATCGGCCCCGGCGCCTCCGACTTAAACATATGTTTAGCGCCAATTCCGAGCTGGGGCAGGATCGCAATAAACAGAACTATAATACCCATACCGCCCAGCCACTGGGTCAGTGAACGCCAGTACAGGAGCGCTTTGGAACATTCGTTAAGATCGGTGATGACAGTTGATCCGGTCGTCGTGAAGCCTGAAACTGTCTCGAAAAAGGCGTCAATCGGATGGATCAGCACACCTTCAAGTATAAACGGTATCGCCCCCAGAATAGATACTGACAGCCATCCCAAGGTCACTATTGCCACCGCCTCGCGGGCATGAAATGTCATGTCGGCATTTTTACCAAGCTGGCGCAACAGGAAACCGACCACAAAGCAAATCACGCTGGAGACAGCCATAGAAATAATGGTCTGGGTGCCATCAACAAAAAGGGCCCATAACAGGGATGTGGCCATAAAGAGGGAGGCTCCGATTATGAGCGATCCCAGCAAATATGATACTGCGCGATAGTTCATGACAGCTTAAACTGCAAACAACTTTTCGACTTTGGAGCGAACTTCCGGAGTTGCAATAAGAATGACGGTCATTCCAGGCTCGATCTGGTCCTCACCGGTCGGTATTATAACCCCGTCCTCGCCGGCCAGCGCCCCCACAATAGCGCCCTTAGGGAATTTTATGTCTTTCAGCTTTTTGCCTACGGCTCCGGACCTTTCCGGAGCGATCAGCTCAATAATCTCGGCCATACCTCCCTCGAGGATGGAGACCCCGATAATTTCACCCCTGCGCACATATTTCAGAATCTGGTTTGCGGCCACCAGACGTGGAGAAACTGTGGCATCGATCCCGACCTGTTCATAAAGGTCCTGGTAGGCGGGTCGATGTACCAGTACGATCGCTTTCTGTGCTCCCAGTTTCTTGGCAATCAATCCCGAAAGCAGGTTGATCTCTTCACCGTGCGAGACAACCGAAACCAGGGCGTCACAGTTCTCGACGCCTACCTCTTTCAGCAGATTAATATTGGTTCCGTCGCCGTTAACAATGAGAACATTATCCAGAGACTCAGAGAGCTTGCGGCAAATATCTTTATCCTTCTCAATCAAAATGATATCAATATTGTCCTTCTGCAATGAACGGGCTATTGAAAAGCCGATATTTCCACCACCTACAATCACGACTTTCTTGGCCGCCCCGCGTTTCTTTTTCCCGAAATATTCCTCTGCCCTGGACATCGACTCAACATTGCCGATAACAAAGACCTCGTCATTTAAAAGCAGCTCATCATCACCGCGGGGAATAATCAGCTTCGCATCGCGCTTGATCGCGGCGATTAATGTTCCGGGGGGCATATGTAGGTCCTGGAGACGGCGGCCTACCACCTTGAGCTGCTCATCCAGAGGCAGTTGAATCAGTTCGATACGGTTCTGGGCGTAATTTTCGACCATCACCGCCCCGATCGAGCGAATCTGCTTCTGAAATTCTATCGCCGCCAGCACCTGGGGCGAGATAACCATCTCAATTCCGAGAATATTATGATAAAAACCGGTCTCGCCCTCGATATAATCCTGGGAACTGACACGCGCCACTACCTTCTTTGCCCCGAGCTGTTTGGCAGTATGGGCGCAGAGAAGATTGACCTCCTCATCATCTGTAACCGCGATCACGAGATCAGCATTACCGACCTCAGCTTTACGGAGTGTGGCCAGCGACCCGCCCGGTCCCATCAGCGCGAGCACATCCATAACCTCCTCCGCCTCCGCCAGGGCCGTAGAAGAGTTGTCTATAATAGTAACATCATGATTTTCCCAGGAAAGGTATTGCGCGATATTCTTGCCAACCTCGCCCATACCGACAACAACAACATTCATAAATCGAGTCTCTCTTAAATTCGCCTGAAATTATGCACCAGCCCGCTTTATGTCAATCAATAAATACTATGACCCGGGCTCCAGTTACCGTGATTGAATTATATTATCTATTATCATAAAGCGTCTCAGGAATTGTGCGATTATCGAGGCCACATATTCGTGACCTTTCACATTGTAATGAATATAATCCTCCAGCCGAGGATCGAAGAATCCGGACTGGTTCTTGAAATACGTTGCCAGCGGTACCACCCAGAACTGCTCCCTGTCCCGCAGGCTGCGAATTACCTGGTTATATTCCTCATGAATCCGGAAAAGATTTTCGAGCTGGCTCTCCGCCTGAGGCCCGAAATATACCCGGGTATCCGGTGCGGGAGAAGTCAGAAAGATGGGTATTATGCCGTCCTCTGCCGCAATCCGTTCTATTTGAGAGAGGTTATACATATAATCCTGCTGCGAGACCCGGTATTGAGGATTCCGGATATTAAATGACTCCAGGCCCTTTTCTTCGGTGAGTTCCAGGATCAGGTACTTCATCAGCTTGTATGTCTCAAGGTATGCCAATGTATTCTGGAGCCAGACCACAAAAGGCGAAAGTATTTCCTGCTCTTTGTCGGTGATGCCTTTACCTGCGCCCCAGATATCGTTCCAGCCAAATGACAGAGTGATAATATCCGGTTCAAAATCGAGCACCTTTTCCTTCAGCAAAACAAGCCCCTGATGCGAGGTGTAGCCGGGCACGCCCAGATTCAGCACCTGGAAATCCTGATCGGGATATGTTGCCTCGAGCTCAAGCTCCAGAAGCTCCGGGTAGGTTTTGCCCTCGGGTATTTCCCATCCGAAAGTGCAGGAATTGCCGATACAGCATATCCGGATCACCTCCGGAGGCTTATCTGCGGAAAAATCCTCGCCACGGAAACCATGATTATTTATACGGTATTCCCCCTCTGCCAGAAAATCCCCCTTGATCGTTTTGTCGGGGATAAATTCCCAGAAAAGGGTGGCATGCCGCCGGAAGTATTCGGGGTATTCATGGACTCTCAAAAGCAGGAAGAAGGGCGATTCCCTGCGGGTATGAATCCCTACGATTCTGAGAAATGCCTCAAATAGAATGAATACAATTACAAGAAATATCAGGGTGTAGAGAATTTTTCTGCCGCTTGACAATCTTTTGGTTTGGGTCTGCATCATATTGATTAAATGAAAGAATCGGACGGTTTAAATGCAAGAAAAATCAGAAGATATCATAGATGAATGGCGCCAGGGCGGAGCTCTCGGTGAAAAGTATAAAAGCCGCCAGAATCAGAATTATAACCACAATCGGCGTCAGCCAATAGCGCTTATTATTAGCCACAAAGGACCAGAATTCAGCAAAAAATGACGGTTTCGATTTCGGTTCTTTATCCATGTTCATAGCCTAATTATACGATTATGATCTCGCAAATCAAAGCGAAATATTGATTCCAGCGCAGTCGGAAGCCCTGGAATTGAGACCGCCCTGAACGGAACATCTGTATCAGGTTAGACCTTATACATACTGGAAAGGCGACAAACAAAAAAAGGAGATGGTGCAGATGTTAGACAATCCTACAATCCAGAAGAGTATTGAACTGGCAATCAAAACAGAAGAAATCGGGGCCAGATTTTATGAGGAACTGGCAGAGAGATTCAAGGATGAACCTGAAATCCGAGATATTTTCGCCCGGCTTGCAGAAGATGAAAAGACTCATGAGAAACAATTCAAGGAGCTTCTCGGAAAGGTGCCAAAAGATAAAGATATTGATCCTGAACGTGAGGTATATCTGAAGGCTGCCTCGGTTTCGGAGTTCTTTAAGACCGACGCTTTCAAGGGAATTGCCAAAGTCGAGACAGCGGAGGAAGTCATCCAGAGAGCATTCAGATTCGAGAAGTCCACACTATTTTATTATCAGGCATTGAAAGATGTTATCGGTGAAAGCGAGGAGCTTGATGCCATCATCGAGATGGAAAAACAGCACATGACCAACCTGATGAAGGTCATGCTCAATGATGCCAAGTTTCGCGGGACGCTGGACACTTTCTGATTTGCAAAATATAAAGCAGGGCTCTATCGGAGAGTGGTCTTTTTATCATGACAGGCGAAAGACAAGACTTTATACAGACCCAGCAACGAATGCTGGACCGTTATCGAATCAAGGCTCAATCTCAACTTATCGAAATACCGTCGATAGGCGGACATGCACAGGTATTGGTTTCGGGTGAAGGGCCGCCGGTGGTTGTGATAAATGGGATTGGAACGCCCGGTGCAATGTGGGCTCCCTTGATGGCTGAATTAGAGGGATTCCAGTTGTATGCGGTTGACCTGCCCGGATATGGTCTTACAGATACTCATCCAGATTTTGCCAGCGACATGCGGCGCAACGCGGTTCTCTTTCTTGAGGAAGTGCTCGGCAGCCTCGGGCTTGACCGGCCGGCATTCATGGCCAATTCGCTCGGATCGCTCTGGTCATACTGGTTGGCCCTGGATCGAGACAGAGTCGGACCAATGATCCATATCGGATGTCCCGCGCTGGTTCTCAATTCTTCCGCTCCCTTTCCAATGCGTATTCTTTCAGTCAGGCCGCTGGGCCGACTCATGACCCGGCTTCAGCCGCCTTCTGAAAAACAAGTCAGGCAATTAAGTAAAATGGTGAAGGAATATCCTCTTGTTCCGGAGTTAATCGATCTTCTGGTTGCAACAGAACGGTTACCAGCTTTCCGTCAGATGTTTCTTTCAACAGTCCACACCCTGCTGCGGTTGCGAGGCACCCGGCCGGAGAAAAGACTGACAGCCAATCAGCTCACTAAAATACACCAACCGACACTGATATTTTGGGGTGAGAATGACCCCTTCGGTTCCCCTGACATAGGACAAGCGATGGTTGAGTCAATGCCGGATGCCGAACTGCATATCGTGGGAGGAGGGCATGCCCCGTGGTTAACGCAGGCTAAACGCATCAGTCCAATCGCCGGAGAATTTTTACGCCGGCACTCATAACCAGCTATCTTTTTGACTGATTGTTCAAATATTGATAAAACTCTACTATTCCCATAGAAAATCTATTTCATCGCCAGCCTAAGGTGTTCTTCCACCTGGGGCCAGTTGACCACATTCCACCAGTTATCGACATACTCGCCCCGCTTGTTCTGATATTTCAGATAATAAGCATGCTCCCAGACATCGATGCACATCAGGGGAGTATCCACCCACTGGGTCAGCTTCTGATGATTTTCCGCCTGTAATATTATCAGACGCTGATCTCTTAGACGATAACTCAGAATTCCCCAGCCGGATCCCTCAACAGATTTCGAAGCCGCAGAAAACTGTCCCTTGAAATTCTCAAACGATCCGAAGTCTTCTTTAATTTTCTCAGCGATCATACCCGGGGGAGTCCCGCCTCCGCCATTATTGGGCGGCGCCATAACTTTCCAGAAAATCGAATGCAGGTAGTGCCCCGCACCGTGAAAAGCGGCCATCTGTGACCAGTGCTGAACCATGTCGTAATCGCCGCTGCCACGGGCCAAGGCCAGCTGCTTCTCAGCATTATTGAGACCGTTGACATATCCATGATGATGTTTGTCATGATGCAGCCTCATTGTCTGCTCATCTATATACGGTTCCAGTGCATTGTAGGCATAGTCCAGATCGGGCAGTTTGTGTTCGGTTAATTTCCCGGCCGCCGCCATTGCGTTCTGGGCCTGGGCCTGTGATGATATAAACGGCGCACCTGCAATTCCCGCCGTCACAATAGCGCCGCCGGCTCCCTTCAAAAAGTTTCTGCGAGCGTCATCCATAGCTTCTCCTTTTGTTCTTAGTCAATTTTTTAAAATTGATTTTGCTTAAATTAGTAAAACAGAAATGCAATCTCCATTGTTCAATCTTATTGGATATAGCAAAAGGGCCTCTCACTCGGAAGAATGGGAGACCCATAGGATCAAGTCGCAGAATTTTTCTATTTTATAATAAATCTGGCGTCAACTGCCTTGGTAGTTTTTGGTGATCCGGAAATTATAAATGGATTGACATCAAGCTCAATAATTTCAGCAAAATCGCTTACGAGCTGGCTTATCCTCAGAATCGAATCAATCAAAACATCCATATCGACAGGCTCGCTTCCACGGAAACCCTTCAATATCTGGTACCCCTTCAACGATTTTATCATTTCCTCTGCGTCCAGGTCGGATAGCGGATTGATCTTAAAGGCAACATCTTTCATAATCTCGACATAAATACCGCCCAGGCCAAACATAATGATCGGGCCGAAGGCCGGGTCGGTGGACATGCCGATAACAGTCTCGACTCCGCTGGAAACCATCTCCTGTATCACCACAGAGAATTTTTCTTTGCTTTTGAGGTCCCCGGCGACCCTTTTCTTCAAGCTGTCGAAGGTCTTGTTAATCTCATCAGGAGTTCTCAGGTCCAGAGCAACCACGCCTTTATCCGTCTTGTGCAGGATCTTGGGTGTGTTAACCTTCATCGCCACCGGGAAACCCAGCTTCCTGGCCTGCTTGACCGCCTCTTCTTTGGAAAAAGCGTAAACATAGGGAGCAATCGGGAAGCCATAGGCCTCCAGAATATCCAGCGCCTGCTCGCCGATTATCTCGTTGCCCCCGGCTTTATTTATAATATTCTGAACCTTCTTCTTTTTCACCTCGAATTTTTTGAACTCACCCTCGGGACGGTCCTTCCATTGACGATATTTCTCGAGATTGGCCAATGTGCGTGCGGCAGATTCCGGGAATATGAATGACGGGATTTCGTTATTACGAAGAATCTGCAGTCCGGTGGACTCCAGGCCAACACCCATAAAACATGCCACCATCGGTTTGTCGTGTTCTTTGAATGTGTCAACGATTGAATGCGCCACCGCCTCCTGGTTGACAGTAATGGGCGGTACGAAAATCGCAAAGACGGAATCTATATTTTTATCATGGCAGACTGCATGAAGCGCGTGCTGGAATTCCTTTTCCCCCGCTCCCGCAATCAGATCCAGCGGATTGCCGATGGGAGTATCCGGCGGAAGTATGGGTCGGATTTTTTTCTGGGTGCTGGCGGCATAGTCCGGCAGATCCAGCCCCAGGTTTACCAGCGAATCGGTGGCGATAATGCCCGGGCCCCCGGCATTGGTGACAACCCCCACATTGCTCCCTTTGGGAAGCGGCATACGCGCAAAGGCCGAGGCCACATCGAACATCTGCTCGATAGTACCCACTCTGAGAATCCCGGTCTGCTGGAAAAGCGCCTCAACGGAAACATCCGAACCCGCCAAAGCTCCTGTATGGGATGATGCCGCAGCCATACCCTTGGCTGTCGTGCCGGCTTTGACCGCGATCACCGGTTTGACCTTCGTTATTTGACGCGCCAAGCTGGAGAAATTGCGAGGATTACCGAAATCCTCGAGATATAAAAGAATAATTTCCGTATCCGGGTCCTGACCGAGGTATTCCATGACATCGATGCTGTGCACATCAGCCTTATTACCGATTGAGACGAACTTTGAGAATCCCAGGTTCATCTGGGTGGCCAGCGCCATAATAGCCTCTCCCATAGCGCCCGACTGAGACACAAACCCGATCTTGCCGTACTTAGGCCTGACTTTAGAGAAGGTGGCGTCCATACGGCAGGACGGATTGGCATTGATCACGCCGAAGCAGTTAGGGCCGATCATACGCATACCGTATTCTTTAACCTTTCGGGTCAACTCCTCTTCCATCTTCGCCCCGGTCGCGCCAACCTCACGAAAACCAGCGGTTATGACTATCAGCCCCTTGACGCCTTTTTCACCGCATTGATCCACAACTTTAGAGACGTGATCACGCGGAACTACTATAACAGCGCAGTCGACAGCGTCGGGAACATCAAGGACAGTGGAATAGGCCTTGATTGAATGTATAACCGAGTGAGTGGGATTGACCGGAAAAACCTTACCATTAAATTCATAGCTTATAAGGTTATGCAGAACTTCATGCCCGATCTTGCCCTTGACAGGGGTAGCGCCGATCACGGCAATCGATTTGGGATCGAAAATATGTTCTAACCCTTTCATGAATTATTCCTCATCAAAAATTGCAGCCAGCCGTTTTTCTGATATATACTTATTCTGAAGCTAATTAGCTACGGAAAAAAGCCCCCGTTACCGGGGGCCTTATTTCAGCTACGCTGTTGTATATGCTTTGCCGGATTTCTTCTTCTCCTGCTTTTCCTTGATTACCGCCTGGGCCGCGGCCAGCCGGGCAATCGGTACACGGAAAGGTGAACAGGAGACATAGTTCAAACCAATCTTGTAACAGAATTCGATACTGGCCGGATCGCCGCCATGCTCGCCGCATATTCCAACTTTCAGGTCTTTGTTGATCGAGCGTCCTTTTTCAGCGCCCATCTGCACAAGCTGACCGACACCGGTCTGATCCAGGGTTTCAAAGGGACTTTTTTCAAAGATGCCTTTGTCGATATAATATTTCAGAAACTTATCGGCATCATCACGTGAAAAGCCCATGGTCATCTGGGTCAGGTCGTTGGTTCCAAAGGAGAAAAAGTCGGCATGCGAGGCAATCTCGTCGGCAGTCAAAGCTGCCCGAGGCACCTCGATCATTGTGCCAACCTTATATTCAACCTTGGACTTCATCTTGCGGATCACTTCCTCCGCAACCCTGACTACAACTTCTTTCTGGTTCTCGAACTCTTTCACATTTCCCACCAGCGGGATCATGATCTCCGGGAAAACCTTCTTGCCTTTTTTGGCAAGATCACAGGCCGCCTTTATAATGGCACGCACCTGCATTTCAGTTATTTCCGGAAATGTAATTCCAAGGCGGCATCCGCGATGGCCCAGCATGGGATTCTGTTCATGCAGTTCCTGGATACGAGCCAGTATTTTTTCCTGCCGGCCGATCTTTTCCTCATCAGCCCCATCATCAATCAGCTTCTTGATCCTGGCCTTGACCTCGTCGGCATTGGGCAGAAATTCATGCAGGGGAGGATCGAGAGTCCTGATAGTTACGGGGAGACCTTCCATGGCCTTGAAGATCCCGGTGAAATCCGATTTCTGGAAAGGCAGGAGCTTATCCAGCGCAGCCTGCCGCTCGGCAGTTGTGTCAGCCAGAATCATCTGCTGTACGACGGACAGACGATCCTCGGCGAAAAACATATGCTCGGTACGGCACAGCCCAATACCCTCGGCACCAAACCTCCGTGCAGTCGTGGAATCATTGGGGGTGTCAGCATTGGTACGCACGCCCAGTGTTCGATATTCATCGGCCCACTTCATAAACTCGCCGAATTCTCCCGTCAATTCCGGTTCAATTGTAGGTATCTCGCCCAGCATCACCTCGCCCGTGGTACCGTTGATGGTGATCATGTCGCCCTCTTTCACGATCATTGTACCGATCGCAAACTGGCGCTGGGACTCATAGACTCTGATATCCTCACATCCGGCTACACAGGGCTTGCCCATACCGCGGGCGACCACCGCAGCATGCGAGGTCATGCCGCCCCGGGAGGTCAGGATACCCTCGGCCGCAAACATTCCATGAATATCGTCAGGATTGGTTTCGGTTCTGACAAGGATTACCTTCTCTCCGCTTTCACGGGCCTCCACGGCCTGGTCGGCGGTGAAGATAACCTTGCCGCAGGCGGCCCCGGGTGATGCCGTCAGGCCCGTGGCAACAACATCATATTCCGCTTTGGGATCGATACGGGGATGCAGGAGCTGATCCAGATCCTTGGGAATTATGCGCATTAATGCCTCTTCCTTTTTGATCAGCTTCTCCTTGACCATATCCACCGCAATCTTGACCGCTGCCGGAGTTGTGCGTTTGCCGGCACGGGTCTGCAGCATATACAGCTTGCCTTCTTGAATCGTAAATTCGAAATCCTGGACATCCTTATAGAATGTTTCCAGTTTGTTTGTTATATCGACCAGCTGCTTGTAAACGCTGGGCATTTCTTTCTTCAATTCAACGATAGGCTTGGGTGTACGGATACCCGCTACCACGTCCTCGCCCTGAGCATTAGTCAGGTACTCGCCGTAAAATTCTTTCTCGCCGCTGGATGGATTGCGCGTGAAACCTACGCCGGTAGCCGAGGTATCGCCCATATTACCATATACCATGGTCTGAATATTCACTGCGGTTCCCAGGTCGCCGGGGAGATCATTTAACTTGCGGTAAGTTATCGCGCGCGGATTGTTCCAGGAACGAAAGACCGCATCCCGCGCCATCTCAAGTTGTTGCCAGGGATCCTCGGGGAATTCCTCCCCCGACTTGTCCTTAACAATTTTCTTGAAACTCTTGATAATAGACTTGAAATCATCGGCTGAAAGGGAGGTGTCCTGACGAATCTTGCGCTGCTTCTTCTTCTTGGTAATCACTTCTTCAAAGATATCTTTATCGATGCCCAGCACAACATTGCCGAACATTCCAATAAAACGCCGATAGTTATCGTAGCCGAAACGTTCGTTGTCGGTCTTTTTTATCAAGCCTTGCAGCGTCTCGCTATTCAGACCCAGATTTAAGACGGTATCCATCATGCCGGGCATGGAGAATGCCGCACCGGAACGCACCGAAACCAGAAGCGGGTTTTCGGGGTCGCCGAACTTCATGCCGGTATCTTTTTCCAGCCTGGCCATGGCCTTTCGGATCTGCTCATCCAGACCATCCGGGGCCTGCATATTGTTTTCATAATAGGCACGGCAAACATCGGCTGTGATTGTGAATCCGGGAGGAACCGGTATCCCGGCATGAGTCATGTCCGCCAGACCTTTACCCTTACCGCCCAGTAGATATTTATCCTCTTTATGGCCTTCGGCTTTGCCTGCGCCAAAATAATAAACCATTTTCATCTTAGATGTCTTTGTCCTTTTGGTTGTTGTTGTTGTTGTTTTCCTGGTTGTCTTTGCTTTCTTGTCAGCCTTTGCCTTTTTGGCGGTCTTGGCTTTTTTAGTTTTTTCGGCAGCTTTTGCTTTGGAGGTTGTTTTCTTAGCTGCCCCTTTAGGTTTTGTGGATTTGGTCTTCTTTGTTTTTGAGACCTTTTTAGCTTTCGGTTTTTTCTTAGATGCTACCCTCTTTTTGGGCTTTTTTGCCTTTGCAACCATATCCTCTCCATTATGTTGAAATTTTCTGCCTAATTACAAAAAATTATGCCAAAACGCAAGTTTAATTTGAAATGGGCGCACTAAACCATTAGCATACAGAACTGGATTGGATGATGTTGGTTCAAAAATAGCGCAAAAAAGCCCTACATTGTGAAAAAGCGCTCACCCTTTATAATGTCATTTAGAAGCCTGAGGGTCTTCTCAACCGGCGCATGCATGAGATCGTGAGTATTCACCGTCTGCTTGTACTTTTCGCGGACGAATTCCACCCCATTTGCACCCTTCACCCCAGCCTTCTGCTTCTTCTTGTGGGTCAGGTTATAGAGTCTCTGGTACTCTTTGGCTTTTTCCTTGTGGGCTAAGTAATACCTGCGCTGGTACTCCCGACGGGCCTCACGAGCCTCTTCAGGCGTTTTGTACTTTCTGCGTCGTCGAGGCTTTGATATATTAATCTTAGCCATAACACCTTCCTTGGTTAAATATTAACCAGTCCAAATATCGAAGATGTGAGCCAAAAAGGTTGTCAATGTAACTAATTTAATACGAATGGGTTGTCATGTCAATAGATTTTTGTCGATTTTATCAAAAAAATTTCTGAAAAATTCGTCAACCTATTCTATTGATAATAAACCGATTATGGAACGTATTAAATACTCAAATGCAAGCAATCATACAAATATCGCCCCGTAGGCCCTTCACACTACAATCCTCTGTCTCACATTCGTTTAAGTTAACAATTCCTCATACACAGCGGGAGCTCAGACACTCCCGAAAAATATCTCAATTACGTCCTTCAAAAAACTAATCCTATTTACAAACAGCGAAATACGGGCCATGACGGTAAAGCCAAAGCTCGCCCCGAAACCAACCATCAGAACCCAGATACCGATCTTGGCCAGTCCTCCAAAGAGACCTTTATGCTCCTTGGAGAAGAAGAAGTATATCACTCCGCAGATGACTCCGGCAACAATGAATATATTCCAGAATTCCGTGGCGCTGCCGAATCCAACCGGGATCATTGTCGCGGAAAGCTGGCGGTTTACAAAGTTCTGCATATTAAGCGGGATCGCCAGGCCGCTTCCGATGCCGATATAGACCGCAATCGGATAACGTGAAACCCAGGCCAGCTTGCGCGAGAACCTGAACCACATCATTATGCCCAGAAGGCCCGGCAGGATATAGAACCATTCATTGGAGAAATTATAAAATACGGTATCGATCAGCTTGGGTTTCAAACTGGTCCAGAACAGCAGGACCACGAAATAACCGGCCGAGACTCCAACCACCAGATGCTCCGCAAACTTATAGAACGGATTATCCTTATACAGGAAGGAGAATGTGAACAGGGTCAGAACCAGTCCGAGTAAGTGCCATAATAATGGCAATATAAATGTCTCTTGCATTTTTTCTCCCTCCTTCCTATACCTGTTGGGTCACGGTAGCTTGTTTACGTCTATCGGAAAGGAAGTAGCCCAGGTTTCCGAGTACGATGAACAGTATAATTGTCAGGTGTGCCACCACCTGCGCCGGCATACCCTCCTGGGCCTTACCTCCCTGGAATTCCACCAGCGTCTCATACTCAGCAGCACCCTTCCATCCGCCAATCAGGCCGAAGATCTGGCCCGACTGCAGATACTGGTAGTAGTCGGCGCCCATAACTCCGGTCAAGCCTAATGCCAATGGCACACCGTAGCGGCCGTTGCCATAGATAAGCCAGAAGTCGGCGGTATTACCGGCGGTGATATCTATCGCCAGTTTAATATCATCGTAGTTTCGCACACCCTGCATTATATTCAATTCTCCCAGGGGCGTGTTATAGTAGTCCTGCGGGAAATACAGCCTGAAATTCTGTCCCATACCCAGGATAACCAGTGCGGGATAGGGCTTGTATCCCAGGAAGCAATAGTCAATGCCGTACTCCCAGTCTTTCTTGTAAGTTTTGTCACGGTAACGGTTGTCATTGGTCTTTTCAAACATTCCCTGGTTGTACTCCCGGAATCTATCGATTTTGTCCGAGTATGTACCGGATGCGGTCCTCAGAATGTTTTCCGCCATACCTGCGCCATACTGGGAAAGAGTCACACCTATGACCTTGACCCCGCGTCTCTGGCAGTGCTCGAGAATGGCGAATGACATCGGGTGCAGCTCAGCCAGGGCGTTGGGATCGTAATCGAAGGCTATAAGGATCTTGTCGCCTTCGTTTAACGATTCGATTCTGTCATAAATCGATTTTACTTCAGTAGTAATCGTTACAGGCACGTCAAACCTGGTCAGGAAGGCGATAACCACCACGACCGCCAGGAAGAGATAGACCCAGCGCCTGTCCAGCTGTGAAATTTTCTCAAAGAAATCCATCTGAGGCACCTCCTAATCTCTTCCCATATAGCCGCGTTCCACGCCCAGCAGGACCTTCACGGCGGTGGCCACCATGCCCAGTCCCACACCAATAAAGATTGCGCGTTTCGCAGCCATATTTGGTATTTTTAAAAGCCAGCTCGACAAGTCTGAAACTGCACCTGAAATCGGTCCCAGCGGTACAAACCTTATCATGATAATCAGGGCAGCTACCAGCAGAATCGTCGATAGAAGCGACCTGGCCCGGAAGGCACGATAGGCCGCTGAAGCTATATAGAAGGCCAGCAGAGAGAACATGGTGGCCTGGATCGGAATCATTATATTATCGAAAAACTGCACATAGAAATAATTCCGCAGGTATCCTCCCAGGAGCAGTATATCGCCCGACTCAAGAGAGGCACCCGGTTCAAAATCGAAATTGCCCCGGTTGGAAAACGTGGCAATGTTGTTGGACAGTTCATTGGCCGAGATCAGTGCCGTTCTGCCGTTTTCAGTTATCATTCCAGTAGTCACATCCACAGGATTACGGCCGGAGAAAAAGCGATTGGCGCTGGCAAAACCGCCTTCGCCATCGTTCCTGTGAACCCAGACCATATTATCACCGAGACTGGCTACAACAAGATCACGAAACTCATCATCATTGATATTTCCGCCAGTGACAGCTGTGGGCTTGATACCGGTCTGATATGAATCCTGGGTCACAAAGATACCGGTCGAATCGCTTCTCAGAAGATGCAGCCTGCCCGGCTCATCTCCCGTGTCCTCGGTCACGGCCAGATCGATCCAGCCGTTTCCATCAAAGTCACCCGTAGCAAGGGCAGTAACCCGGCCGCCGTCCACCGCGAAGTTCTGCGCGCTCTGGAAGGAACCGTTCCCCTCCCCAAGCAGGAGCGAGACATTGCTCGAGCCTTCATTGGCAACTACGATATCATTAATGAAGTCACGGTTAAAATCAGCGGCGTAAACATCAACAGGGCTGACGCCCACATTGTATGTGCGCGCATCTCCGAAGGTGCCGTCCCCATTATTGATAAAAACCGAGATGTTGTTGGAGACCTTGTTGGCCACCACCAGATCGTTAAGCCCGCCCTCACCGTCGAAATCACCGCGGGCGATGGCAACCGGGGTCTCCCCGGCGGCATAGCTCGCGGGCTTATCGAATTTGGGCTTACCTACATTGAAGATCGAATCAAGCTTTCGATCCGGCGTAATCCTCTTGCGCACGCGTTCAAAATCCTCGATTGTGCTGTTGTTTATTAATACACTGACCTGATTCGAGGCCTGATTGACAACCGCAATATCGAGATCATTATCGTCATCCAGATCGGTAAGCACAAGGTCACTTGGAGCTTTCCCGGCATCATAAGTATAAGCCGACAAAAACAGCCCGTTGCCCCGATTTTTAAATATGGATACGTTGTCGCTGGCGTAATTGGCGACCACAATATCATCATCCTGATCAAAATCGACATCACCGACCGCGACACTCTCGGGCTGGTCGCCGACATTGCCTGCCCTGTACGGCCACCATCCGAAGAATAACATGGCGACCAGGCCGATCAAAATGACCCATGAATAAATCCATCCCGGCGCTTTTCTGCGTATTTTGTCCCAGGATACTCGCACCAGAGACCAGATACCCAGAGCCAACGCGAAAATGCCGATGATGATCGTAAAGTCGATCATATATTCATAGAAAAACTCCGCTTCTTCGCGAGGAATGAAATACTGGATCATCATGAAAAGGCCGGTGATCAAAACTATCTTTAAAGGAATCCACTGCTTCATATCATCACCTCACTTACAGTCTCACCGTCATCGCTTCAATGAACTGATCCCAGCCAACAGTTGCTGCAATCACACCAACAATAACAAGTACAATGAATATAGCCTTGCCCCAGTCCTCGGCCTTCAGTGAACCGAGAAGCGTGGGCTCTCCGCTCAAGTAGGCGCTGGCGGCATACAGCTCTTCACCGATCAGCGTGTAGTCGCAGGCTACGATGAAGAATGGCAGCTGGGCCACCTGGTCGGTACCGGCAATCTGGATCGACCCTGCCAGGGATCCGGTTTCCGCCAGAAGCAGTGATTCAGCGTAAAATATTCCCAGATAAAAGTTCGATGCGGGAAGTTCGCGAAGCATCATACCGTTAACCGCCGCCACATAGGCGAACTGGCTCTGCGTGACAAAGAAGACCTGGTCCTCATCATAGGCATCGGGCCGTCCCGCTTCGGCATATGAATTTTTCACGACCTCCTGTGCCACAGTCATCACAATCGGGTCATAACAGGGCACCATCAAAGAGCTCTGATGATCCGCGACCCTGCGGGCCACACGTCCAAGAATCGTGAAGGAACAGATTGTGGCAATATCCGATGCGGTTCCCAGGCCCAGAACATAGAGGATCGGCTTGCCCATCTCTGTCGCGCGTCCGATAGCCTCGTCAACCGCATTGATACCGGAGAGGGGACGCACATAAAGTTTAGTTTCCTCACCCTTGGTACGCCATACAAACCACCCGACCAGGAATCCGATAGCGCCGATACTGACAGCCAGTCCCAGGCTGCCGGCTATCGCCCCGGGTATCGCATATAAAAACCACAGTGCATTGACCGAGGCCCCGGCGGCCAGCCTGATCAGCAAGACCAGCCAGATAATCAGGACGAAGATAATCGGCCACATGATAAAGAACTGCTTCATGTCTATGTGGCCTCCGGCAACTATCACGAAAGCCACCGAGAATGAAGCAAAGATCAGTACCGCTACAGCCACAGGCGTCTTACCGGTGTGGAACCATTCGCCGGTAGCCTGCACCGGTCCGTAAACCTCGGATTCTGTTTTTGCATCTTCATCGGCTACAGCAGCGATCTTGTACCAGTAGTCTTTGCCGTTGGGCAAAGGATCAACCCCGCCCGCGGCATCGCCGCGATCGGTATAAATTTTGACTCCGTAGGGGACAGTTCGCCGAAGTTTGAACTCGATTTTACCATCGACCATCTCGCCGCGCCAGATCTCGTACCCGGTTACATAATTTCCGGTACCGTCATCATCGGGAGAAAGCTCCCACTCGAGGTCAATCGAATGTCCATGGTCATTGTCTGAATCCTTGATTTCCACAATTTCAGGTGGAGCGGGTGGTGGAATTTGAGGTTCTTCTTGAAGCGTATCTGCCTCCAGGGAAGCCTCACCAGATTGATCCGGCACCTGAGCAAATACAGGCGCTGCCAGAAGCAACAGTATTGCCAGGGGCAGTAATTTCAATCGCATCTGGAAAAGGCAATCTTTCATAAGCACCTCTAATAAATTGTTAATTATTTGATTAATCCAAGCCAATCGCCGAAAAGATAGGTCATCCTCCCGGCCAAAAGTGATATTCTTGCCATAACGGTGTAGCCGAATCCGGCTCCGAAGGTCAACATCAGGACCAGGATGCCGATACGCGCTGCGCCCCCGAAAAACCCCTTGTGCTCCTTGGAAAAGAAGAAATATACCAGCCCGCAGAGCACGCCCACAAATATAAATATGTTGGAAAAACTGCCCCAGAAACTTATCCCGGCCTCAGTTTTGTCCACTAATGGAAGGATGGTGTTATTGACCTGTTGAATAAAATCGGAACGAAGATAACGGATCAGGTTCAAACCCGCGGTGGTTCCCACAATAAAGGCCAGGGCCCAGCGCGAAATCCAGCCGCCTTTGGGGGACAGACGCATCAGAAGTACAATCCCCAGGAAAAGCGGAATCAGGAACCAGAGACTGGGATCCTTGTCGGCCAATGCGGGCAGCACTCCCCTGACCGAGCCCGGCCAGAGTTTGGCCACCAAGTTCGGTACCATAGTACCCCAGAAACCCATCGTCATCCAGTAAGCCGCAGATACTCCCACAAAAAGATGCTCCGCAAATTTATAATAAGGATTGTCTTTGTACAGGAAGGACATGATAAACAAAGTAAGAAATGCTGCGGTGGTGACAAAAACGCCATCCCGGAATGAGCCCCTGTCCAGACTCACAAAATATACACTCAGCACAATAGCGGAGAGTACGATTACAAATATGATCCACTTAATGGTCTTTGGATTCACAGTCCTTATTTCTCCAGAGTCAATTTGCGTTCCTTACCGCGATACATGAAGTACATCACATTTCCAAAAACGATAAAGAGCATAATCACAATATGCGCAACCATCTGCGCAACCATCATATTCATGCCCGGCGTGGGGGTCTTCGCGAATGCCTCCGGATATGTGTTCAGCACGTGACTCTCATATTCGGCCGCGCCCTTGATCCCGCCTAGGAGCCCTACCATCTGATTGGGATAATAGGGATAAAGCTGGGGGGCGGACACTGCTGTGCAGGCGCCTCCGACTGGAATTCCGCCCGGGTCGCCAGCGAATAAAATCCACTCCTTGATACCAGGGAATCCGCCGCCGAAAGACACAATCAAATCCATATCCTTGAGACTTGACACCTGCTTCATGATGGGAATTTCTTCAATATCCGTGCCGTTGGCATCGGTGCTGTACATGCGCTTCATATCGTCCACAATCACACGGATCAGCCCCTGGTTTCCGGCTTTATATCCGAGATTGACATAGTCTATTCCATATTCATAGTCCGGAAATTCCGGCATCAACACCTGTTCCACAGTCTGAACCGTAAGGCTCTGCCCTGTGGCCCAGACCGCCATAAGGTAAACTTTCAGATCCTTCAAACAGGCGTGACGCAGGATAACATCAACCATAGGCTGAATTTCAGGCGCGGTAGTCGGGCCGTAATCGAACGACATCAATAGACGCGAGCCGGGAGGCATTTCATCTATTTTGTCGTACAACGCCAGGACTATGGGCGAGGGCTCTTCCTCAAACCGCAGTCCTAGGAGCAGCGGGATAATCACCGCCAGTGCAATGAAGATGAAGATATAACGGCGGTCGATAAACTGCAGCCGTTCCAGAAGACCCGCTTTATTTTTCACATCGTCAGGCATAAAATCCCTTTATTTGCTGTCAGCACCCAGATAGGTTCTTTCAACACCCAGTATTAATCTCAGTGCCATCGATATAACGCCCAGCGCAATCCCGATCAAAATCGCCCTCTGGCCCGCAAGGTTGGGCACATCCATAATCCAGTCTGTCAAGGTCGGCACGAAATTGAACGCCGTGGCCATAAAGCCGATACCGGCTCCGGCAAAGAAATCCGCAATCAGGCTCGGAGCGGGAGTGCGTCCCAGGAGAATTACAAAGGCGGCTATTAACAATATAGAAGCATCAATATTTTTGGCGCGGAAGGCACGATAGGAGGCCGAGGCCACGAAAAACGCCAGAAGCGCATACATGGTACCCTGCAAGGGCGTGAAAATCGAATCATACAGGTCGGCAAAAAGCGATCCGGCCGCTGTAACATCGCCCTGAATACCCATGGGATTTCCGATTTTGAATAATCCCGCCGCCAGCATTACAAAAAATCCCAGCAGGGTGACAATCGAAAATTGCCAGTCCGTTTTTCCGCGGTAAATTTTGGAGAAATGCACGCGGCAAAGGTTGCCGCCGCCGAGTATGAAGGCAAATACGGCAATAATATCGAAATACAATGAAAAATCCTCGCCCAGATTGCCGAAAGGCTTATGCGGTATAAATTCTGCCACCACCAGAACGGTGCCGACAAAAAATGTTATCATTATGGGTACTGTTCTACGCCACATAATCCCTTACGCCGAAAACCATGATTTAATCATGTTGGTTATTTCCAAAAAAGTTTCGCTGCCGGTTACGGCGGCGAGTGTTGCAAATGCGGTCCCGACTATTATAAAGACCATCGCGATAACTTTACCCACATCCTGACCCTTCAATGACCCAAGCTGTTTGGGCTCGCCGGAGAGATAGGCAGAGGCTGCAAACAATTCCTCACCGATCAGGGTATAGTCGCAGGCGGCCACAAAGAACGGAAGCTGCGCGGGCATAGCAGTCCCGGCGATCTGGATAGCTCCAATCGAATTGCCGGTTTCAGCCATAATCAGAGATTCCGCAAAGAACGCACCCAGATAGAAGCAGGTGGCCGGTTTCTCCCTGACCATGATGCCATCAACCGCGGCCACATAGCCGAACTGTTCATCGGTAATGTAATGCACCATGTCATCAGAGTATGCGTCCGGACGGCCAGCGGAAAGATAGGCCTCCTTGATCGTCTCACGCGCCGTGGTCATAACGATCGAACGCGACACGGGCATATTTATCTTGGTATCATATTCTGCAATAGTTTTGGCGATACGCCCCAATATGGTAATCCCGGCCACGGTCTGGACATCATCCATATCCTGAATGCCGGGAATAAATAGAATCGACTTGCCCATCTCGGTGGCGCGGCCGATGGCGTTCTCAATCGCCTGCAACCCGCCGATGCGTCTCAAAAATAGTTTCCTGCCGCCCCGGGCCAGGCCGATAAAGATCACCACCGAGGTGCAGATTACAAGTCCGATGATAAACGTATCCAGATCTTTCGAGTTGAACCATTGCGCGCTCGACTTTACCGGGCCGGCAACAGCGGAAATTCCCAGGATTTCATCTATAAAAGCGGCCGCTAAATTCCGATCATACTCGGCCAGCATGGAGACATCCTTGATGCCCAGCTCTGTGAACTCGGGAAATTCATCCATCAGCGGATCGATTTCTTCCCTGGTAAGTCTCACCTCACCCTCATATTTGGGGAAGGTAACCACTTTATAATAATATTCCGTACCGTCTTGGGTGCCTTTATCTATGTACGATGTATCCTGATGGTTGGCGACGCCCACAATATGAAAATCAGAAGTTCGGTTTTGCGAACGCAGGATAACATACTTGGAAACCAGGCCATTGTCTTCAGTATCATCGGCTGAAAGCTTCCAGGTCAATTCAATTTCGCCGCCGGCATCATCCGGGCTGTCCTGGACTTCCAGGTTTGTTACCGGGGCCAGCTTCGGAATTCGGTAGGATGGTTCTTCCGAAGCGGTTGTGTCTGAGATTTCCTCTTCAGTCTGGGCAACCGCAGAGAAGCAAGACAGCAGGAGAAACAGTAAGGTGAAAATCGCAACTTTGAGTTTTAACATTTTCCAGACACAAAAAAGGCCGCACATATCCTTATGTGGGGCCGCCGTTACATATTCTATTTAAAAATTCTTATTTTCAAAATTTATGCCTCATCAATGGCAACGCCCAATACAAAAACTGACGCTTATTATAACTATTTCCGGTTCGAGAAGTCAAGTAATTTATGGCATTTCATCCATTACCATGTGCAGAAAATTTAACGCAGCCCGAGTATATTTTATACTTTTTTAACCTGAAATTCGAAGGATAAATAATTAGGCTTAATGGAAACCAATTACGCTTATTTAACTACCTTGAGCCACTCGACCAGTAGAAAATCGATTCTTCCGATCAAAAGCGACATACGGCTCATGACAGTATATCCGAATGATGCACCGAATGTGACCATCAGGAACCAGGTCCCCACTGTGGCCGCACCTCCGAAGAACCCGGTATGCTCCTTGGAAAAGAAGAAGTATATTAATCCGCAGAAAACACCCATGAAAATTATAAGGCCGGTAAGATTCAGCGGCATCGAAAGGCTGTAGAAGGTTCCCAGCCCGCACGCTACCAGGGCAATCAAAAAGAAAAACAGCTTTGTGGGTGTGGGCAGGTCAATGGTCGAACTGCGCCCGAAGAGTATAAACCCCAGCGAAACCAGGAGCACTGCGAATACCAGAACATTGCCGATAATCACGCCGCCCGACTGAACCCATCCGATAGATTCGGGAAAAGTTACCGCAGGCTGAATGGTGCTGCCGATTTGCCTGATTGCATTGGAAACAAGATAATTGATGAGATATAAACCGGCGGTTCCGCCCACCACCACAGAAAGCGGCCAGCGCGAAATCCATCCAATGGGAGGCACCAGACGCAAAAGCATCATCAATCCCAGTATACCGGCGCCCGTGTAAAGCAGGTTGTAATCAAACTGCCCCTGGAAAAGACTCTGCACCGCCGGACTCCAATTGGTCCAGAATTTGGCATGCAGGCTCTGCCAGAAGAGCGAGGCAAACCAGTACCCTGCCGAAAGACCGACAAAAATAGCCTCCGAAAATTTATACCAGGGATTGTCCTTGTATAAAAAGGACATAATACCCAGAGTCAGGAAAGCTGCTATCCAAACACCAACTATATTGGAATCCATCTCACTTACTCGTCTTGAGCTTATCCTTTCGGCCGATTACAAAATAGGCAATATTGCCAACCACGATAAAGAACATAACAACCGCATGAGCGATTGTCTGCGAAAGCATATATTTGGTTCCCCTGTCTTTGTACACCACATCCGTTTCGGCATTATACGCAAATATGCCCTCGAGCTCGGCTGCTCCGCGCATCCCCCCCGCCAGTCCCACAACCTGGCCGGAATTATAATAGGGATAAACCTGAGGCGCCTGCACCGCAGTATTACCGGCGCCCAGACGCACATGGAAACGATCGACAGCTATCTGCACCCATTCAACAGTCCCCGGATACCCGGCAGAGAAATTAATAGAAAAATCTATATCGTTAAAGTTCTTGATACCGCGCATCAGGGGCAGCTCTTCATATCGATTGCCGGCATAATCATTCTTGAACATATCGTAAAAAGACGAACCCATTCTCTGAATCACAAATTCATTCCCGGCCTGATAGCCCAGATTAACATAATGTATCCCGTAAACATATTCAGACTGATCGATATTTTTATCAGCGAAGGCCCTTGCGAGAGCCATATTGGCCTGAATCGGTCCCTGGGGCCAGAGTCCCATGATGATTATCCTGAGACGTTTCTTCAGGCAATATTTCATGATTGCATCGGCCATAGGCTGAAGCTCAGGCGCGGAAGGCGGATCGTAATCGAACGACATCAACACCTTTGAATTGGGCTGCAATTTATCAAGCGCATCGTACAGGCCCTGCACCTCGCGGGATATCGAAAGCTCGAAATCGACATTCAGAAACATCGGTACAGCCAGCGCGAGGAAGACGAACAGGAAAATCCAGCGTCTGTCTATAGCCAGAAGCGCTTTCCAAAAATTCATTAATCACTCCCCAGGTATGAACGTTCGATACCCAGAATTATGCGCAGGGAGGTGGAAACAGTCCCCAACGCGATGCCGATCAAAATTGCACGCTGACCGGCAGTATTCAAGACCTGCATTATAAAATCCGATATTGTCGAAAGTATTTTCCAGTCGGCCGGTAAAAAGCCGAAAATCAACTCATCAAAAAGAACCCGGCCCGACAAAACCAGAAAGGCGGCCACCAGAAGCAGCGTAGCCTGAAAATTTCTGGCCCTGAAGGCACGGTATGAAGCCGAGGCTACATAGAAAGCCAGCATCGCAAACATTGTCGCGGACAACGGGGTGTATATATTAGTATATAGCCAGTCAAATTTTGTGCCGGGTTCCTGAAATCCCGGCCCCTCGGAAATTCCCACCAGCGCCATGGTCAGCCATGAAATGATTATTACCAGTGAGAAAAACCAGTCTTTTTTGCGTTTGGATACGCTGAGAAAAGAAAGTTTCAGCAGATTTAACGCCCCCAGCCAGATTGCGCAGGCGGCGATAATAGAGAGCCAGTCGCTGAAGAGAGCTTCGACTTTGTCGAACGGCGTGTGCGGTATAAAATACTGGATTATATAAGCTATACCGACAGTCGCTGTAATTATTAATGGAATCTCTCGTCTCATAAAATCTTACAACCTGAATAATGACGCAAAATCATACCATCCAAATGTCTGCACCACAACTCCCACGGCCAGCGCAATCAGGAGCAAGGCTTTGCCGATATCCTGACCCTTGAGTGAACCCAGAAGCTTCGGCTCTTTGGAAAGATAAGCGGAAGCGGCAAAGAGCTCCTCGCCGATAAGGGTATAATCGCAGGCGGCCACAAAAAACGGGAGCTGGGCCGGCATCGCCGTGCCGGCAATCTGAATCGCATCAATCGAATTTCCTGTCTCAGCCAAAATCAGGGATTCGGCATAGAAAGCGCCCATATAAAAGATCGTAGCGGGTCTCTGACGCACCATCTTGCCGTCGATAGCAGCGGCATATCCGAACTGATCATCGGTCAGATAATGCACCATATTTTCATCATAAGCCTCGGGACGGCCTGCATTTGCATATGCTTCCTGAACAATTTCGCGCGCAGTCACCATCACCAGCGAACGTGAAACCGGCACTTCCAGCTTGGTATCCATCTCTGCTGTCAGACGCGCCACACGTCCCAAAATCGTCACTCCAGCAATAGTTTGAATATTCTGCATATCCTGAGTACCGGGAATAAAGAATATCTCCTTGCCCATCTCGGTTGCGCGTCCCACCGCGTCCTCCACGGCGTCCAGACCGGCAATCTTCCTGATAAACAGCTCTTTGCCCTTGCGGGCCTGACGGATGAAATAAAGTATGAAGAATGATAGCACCACGGCAATAATCAGAACATTAATGCGTCCCAGGTGAAGCCATGACTTCTTTGTTTTGACCGGCCCCGCCACCTCGGTTTTGGCCATGAGACCATCTCCCAGATACCTTCCAATAGTAACCAACTGATATGGATCAGAGGTCAGTGAACTCTGAACAAAAAAGCTGAAGAAAGGTAAAAAAGGCGAAACGACCTGGCCTGCGGCAAAGGCAGCAGTGATTCCTTCCGGCCCGCTCAGTTCAGTGCCGGCGCTGAAATTTTCCCAGACAGATTTGCGGGCCAGATCGGACCGAAAACCGTCAAGATCAACATAATAGCTGTAATTCTGGGATAGCATCGAAAGAACCACCCCATGCGGATTCAAGGAAATCCAGGGCGCCAGCGCCTTGAATCTTTCCATCTGTTTGACCATCATGATGCTGTTCCAGGGAATCGGCCTGAAGATATATTTAAATGGATATGCGGCCAGCTGGTATTCATATCTGTCTTTATTATTGACCGAATTATCGAAAGCGATCCGGCTCTGATTAGTGGCAGTGCTGATAAATTCAAATTTTTCTTCGCCCGCGAGCCTTCTCCCGATCACATATTTCTCCACCAGCCCCCGCTTGCCCCAGAGATTGTCGTCGGGCGAAAGCCGCCAGTTCAAAGTCAATGAGCTGCCGTTGTCATTAGGCGTATCCCTGACTTCAAAATCGGTGGGCGGTTTAACCTTAAAACGCTCCAAAAACTCTGTATTAATATTTGCGGACGGACTCTCCTGCGCCGGGAGGAAATTCGCAGAAGCAAATAAGCAAAGCAGTAAGATGATTAGAATTCGTTTTCTCAGCATTACTTTCCTGAGGATGCTAATTAGAAAAACCAGGGCTGTTCAGCTCTTTCAGACAGCCACGAATTTATTGTCAATTTATCATAAGTCAAGCCAAAAAGCTTCAGCCTTCGATTAATTCAACATTGGCTCTCGGAATAATGACCTTCTTTCCTTCCTGAAATTCAACCTCAAGTACACGAGCTTTGGATTCAGAATCGAGCTGCTGCAGGGCGGGCGGAAGGCCGGATACGGTACCGATCTGTCCGAAGTAAGGCTGACGGATCACACGTATCGGCGAACCCACCTCAAGACCCGCCGTGGTTTCCACTTCTTCGGCTCCGGCTTCATGAATATCGCCGGCCAAGGGGATGACCACTTCGGGGCGGATAACACCGGCCCTGATCTGGGTAGCCCCGTTAATACAGGCCATCATCCCCTCTTTGGACTTCAGGAGATCAAAAGTCTTCTGGGCCATGGCGATTTCACCGAAGCCCTCGGTAACAACGAGAGTCACTCCCAGGTCCTCGTTTCCGGTAATAGCGACACCGATATCATAACCCAGGAATTCGCGCAAATCTTTATCGGAAATTCCTCCCGCCACAATTCCCGCTGCCCCGACAGAGATAGCCCTCTTAACCGCGCCCGCGGTTGCCATCGAACCACCGACGACCACGCAGCCCTTACAGTCTTCCCCGATATGTTTATCTTCCAATACCGTGGCATTATCAGGCACTACAATTTTGATGGTTCCGTGAGTCTCGCCACCCACTCCGAAAATACCCTGGACAAAAGAACCCAGAGTGGAGATAGAGCAGCCCTCATTTTCGATAGTCTCGACCACCTCACCCTGAAGATAGGCCTTGACCTCAACCGGAATAGGCTCGCCCCTCAAAAGAACCTGGCCGGTAACCGAGGAAACACTCTCGATTGAACCGGAAATCTTGGACTTGGCTTCCGTTTTGAAAAGCCCGAAGAAACTTTTATTCAGGGCTATAGTCTCGCCCTTTTCAATCTGGTCGCCTTCCTTTTTGACCATGCAATCCTCGACATCCTCGGGAGGTACGCCAAGGATATTGGCCACGTTCAAGGGTTCGACCGTACCCGGAAGATCTGTCCGGGCAACCACCGTATCGGGTTCGACCTTGTCGCCGACTTTCACGACCACATCGCCTTTTAGAGGAAGAATACGTTTTTTTGTGATCTTCATCCTCTCGGTAACTTTCAATCCTGGTGTATATGAATGCGCCATAAATGACTCCTTTATATCAGTCTAACATCAATCTATCTTAACCCCGCAGGGCATCCTCATTATATACATTCAAAGCGGTCATCCACTGGATCAGGCTCTCGACCCTGTCCTTATTATTTTCCGGAGGGCTGAACGGTCTCCCGCGCCCATCAAGGATGAGCCCGCTGACACCGCCTGAAACCGTAGTTTCGAGATGCGAACCTTTGCCGGGTCCGACATCAAATCCCCGCTCCGGCTCAAGTACAGCCTTGGCCTTGAGCGGAAGGTCAGTGTCGGGATCGAATCCCAGATCTATCTTGATCATCTCCCCGGCTTTGAGCTCGCCCTGCTCGGTTTTGCCGCCGGGCAGTTCAAATCTGTACTTCATCACAGGTTTACCCGGCTTCGTCTCACCGACCGGGGCGATGCAGGTCCCCAGATGGATCAGGCAGTCCTTATCGAATACTTCCTTGGCGGCTTTGGCATGTACCTGTGACAGCACACCAAGCTGCGGCATCATAAATATCGAGTCGACCGCCAGACGGGTGATTCCCTCCGGCTGGAAAGCGTCGATCAGCATCATGGCCGCCTGCTGACGCCGCGGGGCATGGGACAGGACTCCGCCTGAACCTATCAACATATTGAGCGTCATCATATTAACCAGCGTTTCACCCCCCGCTTTCTGATCAAATGCATCCGCAATGGTTCGCTGCTGCTGCACACCTTTGAGCACTGTGGCAAAATTCTTGTGCTGTATGAAGGCCAGGCGCAGCGCCTCCTTGGCGATGGCCTGCTCGAAAATCAATTCCTGCATGCTCTGGGGAATTGTGGTGGGACGGATCATCTTGTTTTTGACGCGGTTCCTGAGATCGCGCTCGTCCATGTCGAACGGCACCCAGCGCATAACCATCGGCAAAGTCGCCTCGGCAAATACGTTGGAAACAGAATAGCTCATCCCCAGATTGGCCGAAACCGTACGGTTGAACACACCCTGAAACACGCTAAATACGTCGGTGGTGGCTCCCCCGATATCCACACCCAGCACCTCGATATCCTCGAGATCGGCAATAGTCTTCATGATCAGGCCGACCGCTCCCGGCGTGGGCATGATAGGCACATCCGTCCACTCCATCAACTTGCTGTATCCCGGAGCCTGAGCCATAACATGCTCCATGAAAAGATCATGTATCTTTTCTCTGGCGGGCAGGAGATTTTCCTTTTCCAGCACCGGCCGTATATTATCTACGATGCCGAGATCGACTTTATCTTCCAGGGTCTCCTTGATGGCCTCGCGGGCATCCTTATTGCCGGCATAGATCACAGGAAGATTATAACCGGAACCCAGACGCGGCCTTGGATCGGCGCCTGAGATCAACTCGGCGATCTCCACCACATGAGTAATCGTACCGCCATCGATTCCCCCGGACAGGAGAATCATATCCGGACGCAAATGCCGAATTCTCTCGATCTGCTCGTGAGGCAAACGCTTGTCGTTAGAGGCAATCACATCCATCACAATGGCGCCGGCTCCCAGCGCGGCCCGTTCCGCCGATTCCGCGGTCATGGAACGCACCACTCCCGCCACCATCATCTGCAGTCCGCCTCCGGCGGAGGAGGTGGAGACATAAATATCAGTACCCTCTTTCTTGTCACCCTCGTCCTTACTGGGCGAAATGATTTTGTGATTTTCGTCCAGAAGCCTGCGGCCGGAGAGCTCTTCGACCTCAGCCACTGCATTGAGAACACCCATGGTCACATCTTCAAAAGGCGCCTCCACCGTGGTCGGGGCCTCGCCCCGGACGATCAAGCGGTACTCGTCTCCAACTTTTTCTATCAGAATCGCTTTGGTCGTGGTCGATCCGCAATCCGTAGCCAAAATTACATTAATATCTTCCGGCTTTATCTCTTTCATAAAAATACCTCTAACGCATACATTAAACTAAATTGACCGGGCATATTATGCCCCGAATATAAAACCCTAAAATATAATTTTACGCGCCCATTTGTCAAGTAATCAGCATTTATATTTTGAGAATCTCTTCACAAGATAAAATCCCCCTGACTTCAAAAGATATTTGACTTTTCGTCCCCGCTATGCGTTAATGTACAAACCAATTATGGTAAATACAGAGCAGGAGGTAGTAATGGCTGAAGAAAGAACGGGCGTCGTTTCAATAATGGGTAAACCCATGACACTCCTTGGCCCCGGACTCACGGCTGGCGATCCGGCTCCGGATTTCCAGCTTCTGGATAATGATCTCAAGACTGTCAGGCTATCTGATTCGGACGGTGCCATCCGTCTACTCTCTGTGGTCACCTCACTCGATACCGAAGTTTGCGCTTTGCAAACCGAGCGTTTCAACAAAGAGGTCAAAAAAATCAGCGACGAGATAAAGTTCTTCACTATTTCCATGGATCTGCCTTTTGCTCAGAAAAGATGGGTCGATGAAAATGAGCTCGAGGACGTCATCACCCTCTCCGATTTCAACGATGCCGATTTCGGCTTGAAATACGGTTTGCTGTTGAAGGAGATACGATTGTTGAGCCGGGCTGTGGTAATTGTAGGCAAGGACAATAAGATCGCCGATTTCCAGATAGTCCCGGAGGTAACCGAGGAACCCGATTATGCCCGTTCGCTGGAGGCCCTGCGCAGGATAAGCTGAGCTGAACCCGGGAAATATAACCCGAAATAAAACAGGGTGTGAGCTTGTCGCACCCTGTTTTTTGATAATAATATATTTTTCTGTTTGTAATCTATCTAAAACCGAAGAGGAAATAACCGCCCGCTGAATGGGACAATTGACCGGCAAATCTTCATCTTCGGGGCCGATTTATTTCATTTTATGATTAATATCGTCTTCCGCCGCCTCCCCCTCTTCTATCATCTCTCGGACGGGGCGGGCGGGCCTCGTCGATTCTAAGTGTACGGCCCTCGAAATCGGTGCCGTTCAATGATTCCATAGCCTTCTCGGCTTCTTCGTTGTTGGACATTTCCACAAAGCCAAAACCTTTGCCGGTAATGATTCTGACATCACGGACTTCCCCGTAATTGGCAAACAATGCCTGCAGCTGATCATCAGTAACAGCATAATTAAGGTTGCCTACATAAAGCTTGTTACCCTGCATTAGAAAAACTCCTACTCGTAAGAAGCTCTTTGTTTTTGAATGTCTCTTTGTGAAGGTTGAAGATGCGGAAAAACGATTCTGGTACCTTTTAGAAAAACATTGCCAAACAAAAGAAACTTACAGTTAAAAATCAATAAATAAGGCAATTCAGTTAAATGACGCCTCCTTGAAACCAATGCCGGTCCAGATGATTTATCGGACGGCCAATCAAAAACTGAATTAAATTCAGCCGAATTATACTTAGAATCTCGGTTTTGTCAAGCTGAAAAATGTTAAAAATCTATGAATCAGCGCCTTAGGAGCGTGATTGAGAAGCGGCACCCGTCTAAGACCGATCACCTTTGAAGACAATGTTCCAAAAGATCAGAATCTCGATCTTCTCATGATTCACTAACATTTCTCTAATTTTTGGATCGTTTAATGCCGCGAATTTATTTGAAAGAGGACTATTTGATATGAAGCGGATTTACATTTCAATTCTAAGCAGCTGCCTGGTGGTCGTGCTCATCTTGCTTCTCACAGGCAAATAAAATATTAAGTTTGCCTGCTGGTCTCGACGATAGTAATAAAAGGCAGGGCGCGGAATACATCCACGCCCATGCGTCTCACTTTGGTCGTCGCAGGCATCTATACCCGCGATTTGTCCTGAATACGTTTTCAATTAATTATTTGATTGCCATCAGGTTAAATTTAAGATCAGTGTGCCGGAAATCTAAGGACTGATCTTTTGGGGTAAATCCCGCGCGGAAAGCAGGCGCCCTGTATCTGGCTATTCCGGCGTTCGAGTCCCTTGTGTCCCGGAATTGCCGCCCTGAAAGAGCTTTTTCAGATTTAGGATGAAAATTTATTGTTTGTTGGGAGATCTCAGTCGCTGGGTGAACCTGGATTTTCGTTTTTGTCAAAACCGGTTTTTCCGATCTTGCTCTCATTGCTCCGAGCGGCCTTTTTTCTATCCTCTTCGAGCTTTCGGGCAAATTCTTTCACCTCTTCCGTGGGGACACGATACCCGATAAAGCGCATTTTCAGCTTATACCAGAAGGACTTGCCCTTGAAGTGCTCTTTCTTCATTATCTTGTAGGCTTTTTCGAGTTTGACCGCTTTAGCGTCATGTTTTTCGATCTTTTGCATCAAGAGCTCGACATTTTTGCGATCCTCGATCACCTCGCGGAAGATAGTGTAGCTTTTGAAATCAAAAAGCGTCTGCACAATCGGTTCGAAAAAGACCATCACCTGTGAGCCTATGAAATTCAAGGGCTTAACCGACTCGATAAACATCAGGGCCGGGACAGTCATACGTTTCTCGACTACCTTTCGGGCAACTTTTTCCAAGACCTCATCCTGCTCCGGGGTGAGCTTACCTTTCTCCGGCTCCCCCTTGGGCGGAAGAGGAAACATCTTCTCGCTCATCTTCTAATGCACCTATCTTGCTTTTGACAATTCCAAGTATCCTGTCGGCATCGCCCTCGCCATATCTCAAAAAAAGGCCGCGGAAATTCTCCAGACGACTTGGGCGTGTAAATGTCGAAAGAAATACGCCGTTTCGTTCGGGATAAATCGTTCTGTATATATTCCAGCTCTTTTTTGTTCTCGATATAGTATAGATTATCTCGATATAATCATCATATAATTTATACGTAGTCGGAAAATAAAATGATCGCATCGAGGCCAGAAGCACCACCGCACCGATTATCGTAAAAAGGCGCGATTCGGTCAGCCAGTAAACAATTACCAGCAGCAGGAACAAAAAAATCGTTACTAGCGAGGTCACCAGCCGATTGGCTTTGGCCGGATGAAACACCCACTCGTACAACGGCTTCTCTTCTTCTTCCTGCTCTTCTATCTTTTCTTTTTCCTTCTCAGCCATGATAATACCAAAATCGTGCGCTGAATTAAAACGTATGTCAAATCCCCGTGGGATTTGACAATCGTCAAAACTCAAAGAGTTTTGACCTACAATTGCTTATTTGTGCCCGGCGTATGTCCCCATCTGCCGGGTAATATCTTAGTCCATGCAAAGATACTCGAATCCATTCCAAAGGTCAACCCCCATTATGACTGGGCGTTTTATACAGGGCGGCTTGTCCAAACTGGCTTGGCATGAAAACAAAGCTAACGGATGTCCCCCATATCATCAATCATACCATATTAGTACAAGTAAAAAACCAACACTTTTTGAGCATTAACAGCTATAACCGAGATCATAGGTGCCCCGCTGCGCCAGCAGTGGGATTTTTGCTTCAAAGGAATTCATTTATGAAATAGAAGATCCCACCCCTTATGAGCCGATAACGGCTCAACGGGGATGGGGCACCCTGTGCGCCGCGTCGATAAATCCGATCATACCTCAGCAATAAATCTATACCCCGCATTCCGGCGATACTTACCCTCGTTGCGGTACATCATGCGCTCATCCACAAATTCGCGCCGGATCCGGCAGTAATCATCATGATATTTCAGGATGATCTCGTTGACCTCAGCCTCGTCATAAACCTTACCAATTCTGAATTGCCTCAATATATATTCAAGGATATATTTGCGCTTTTTGCGCTGCACCGGAAGTTGCTCGAAACGGCCCTCTTTCATAAAGCGCCCGACAATTTTCTGCGCAGGATTCATAGCGTTTTTGTTGGAATGCCGCTCCAGCCAGGACATCAAATCGGCCTCTTTCACCCGCCAGTCCTTGCCGATTTTATAGCCCGGAATCTCGCCATACTGCAATTTGCGGGCGATAACCTGCACATTCATCTTGAGTATTTCGGCTATTTCGTTGGTAGTATAGAACTTAAGATTAGATTTCGCATTTTTATCAGTCACATTATCACCTCATTACATAGTATTAATACAAATTATAAAGCATTATACGGTATTATACGGCATAATCAAGTATATTTTTAAAAAATAGTTCAAAAAAGCCTCGCCGAATTTTATCGGTCAGGCTTGAAAGAAGCAAAATCTTTTGGGCGAGACTTATTTAACTACTATCTGCTTTTTTGAGTCGAGATTGTCATCGTTAGCCGAGCATCACCAATATACCCTGAGTCAGGCGAATTCAATCCGGGAACGAAAATGATCCGGGGCGGTTTCAACTATAAGATTGAATAAAAGGAGGTTATCATGATTGAAAAAGCAACTTTTGCTGCCGGATGTTTCTGGGGCATCGAAGCAGCCTTCAGGAGAATTAACGGCGTAATAAAGACACAAGTCGGCTACACGGGTGGCGATTACGAGAACCCATCCTACCAGGATGTCTGCTCGGGAAAGACCGGGCATGCGGAATCGGTGCTGATCGAATTTGACCCAAATGTCCTATCGTATGAGGATTTACTGGATGCCTTCTGGAATATGCACGACCCGACCTCGAAAAACCGGCAGGGCCTGGATATCGGCAGCCAGTACAGGTCGGCAATTTTTTACCACAATGAGGAACAGCGGGAAAAGGCCCTAAAATCAAAAGATCAAATGAATTCCAGCGGCAAATTCAAAAAAGAGATTGTAACCGAGGTCAAACCGGCAGGAAAATTCTATCCGGCCGAGGAGTACCATCAGCGCTATTACGATAAAAAGGGCATTATTCATTAATACCGTCTTTTTTGGAATTTTGTTTTTCCACCCGCTGCCGTCCTACATTATCTTGACAATTATCCTGGCTGATGATAAAATAATATCATGGTTGAACCTGTATTTGAGACCGAAGGGGAAACAAAGAAACACGACTCCCGTTTCAAGAAATTCGTGATCACAGGCCTCCTGACCGCCATTCCAATTCTAATCACATGGGTCGTTGTCAAATTTATTCTGGATATTCTGACCGGTATCGGCGAACCGGTTATAAATGCGCTGGCCGCCCTGATTGCGCCATTTTCTGAGACAATAGCAAACATCCTCATTAACCCGATAATCGAAGGCATACTGGCCATCGCACTAATTGTGCTGATCTTCTACCTTCTGGGTGTTCTGGCCACACGTGTTATCGGCAAACAGATGCTGGAGATGTTCGATGCTCTGATGGTGAAAATTCCGTTGGTCAAGACGGTCTATGGCGGGGTCAAGACACTGATCGAATCATTCAAGGCCAGGCCGGACGGCACGCAGACTGTGGTGCTGATCGATTTTCCATCTCCCGAGATGAAAACTCTGGGATTTTTAACCCGCACCCTGGAGGATTCCGATACCGGTGAAAAATTGGCTGCGGTGTATGTCCCCACCACTCCCAATCCCACCTCCGGGTATCTGGAAATTGTCCCGGCCCACAAAGTCACCTATACTAACTGGACAGTGGACGAGGCCATGAGTTTCATAGTATCGGGAGGAGCGGTGGCGCCGGTGAAAATGAATTATTCCAAAAGCGCCAAACCGAAAAAAATGCCTGAAACAGAATAAGAAGTATTGGATACTTTTCGTGTCTATTGATGAAAATAAAGAACTGATCCGCAAATTCAACCGCGACATGAACAGCCGCGATACCAAAATTGTCGACAAATATTACTCCACCAGGGCCATTGACCATGCCGGATGTGACGATCGTGAAGGCCTCAAGAAAGCGCTGAAAAAGTTCTTCAAAATCTATCCCGAGACAATGTTTAATATTGAAGAGATGATAGCCGAGCGTGACCTGGTGGCGGTGAGGACTACAGTTGATGTGGCGGATAAAAGGGGAAACGGCAAAAGTCTATCGACTATCGAAATCTACCGCATAGACGACGAGCAGATTATTGAACACTGGGGCTATGGCACCCCGTTCTTTTAATGTTAGATCTTATCAGCAATTCGAGACCCCCGTCATCGGTTGTGTCGCATGGCGGGTACCTCCCAATGAAGACATAATTGATGGTCCAGACAGCATCGCTGACATTAACAGTGGCGCTACAATCAGTTTTGGGGGTCACGATACCCTCTCCGCACGCGATGAAATCGACTTCAGGAGGTTTTTGATGATTTTAATGAAGTATAACAGTTAGAGGCTGGAACTATCAGTTAATTAGCTTCATTTTAGTGGCAATGCAACTTGTGATTTTTAATAAAGAATATTACTTCAATGTATATAGCAACATAAAAGGAATTTTGATTGAAAACTAAGTTCCAGGTGCTTTTCTTAGTTCTAATTCTTAACCTGACGGTATTATACAATTCTGTGTCCGCCGAGGGGCTCGAGCTGGTATCTTTCAGCTACGAATTTGTGCCCGAGGCGGAGATCGATTTGACCGGGGTGGAAGCGGAGGAGCTGAAGGTTGCCCAGCAGACCTTCACCGCCAAGATGGCGATCCCTGTATCGCTTTCAGGTCGAAATACGATGCTCCTGCATTTCCTGACATTCAGGTGGCTGCACCAGTCTTATGATCAGGTGGCGCTTGCCGGGCAGGTTTATCGTCCCGAATATCTTTACAGCATCAAATACGGTCTGGTTTTTGTTCAAAGGCTTTCTCCCCGCTGGCAATTTGCATTCCTGCTTCAACCCAGCATGCACAGCGATTTAACGGAGATAACCACGCAGCATATCAGCCTGCGAGCCGGATTTGTATTCGAGAAGAGCGTCAGCGACAAGTTCTCTTACGGTTTCGGCGCAGGATACTCAGACGATTTTGGAGATGAGAAGATCTTACCGGTAGCCAGGCTAAACTGGAAACCGGCCAGCGGCTGGAGATTCAAATTTGACATTCCCCAGAAACTCGAGCTATGGTACCTGGTCAATTCCAAAATATGGGCGGGAATCGAGGCCAAGGTCACGGGTGCGCATTTTCGCATCGGCGAGGATATCAGCCTGGAGGATGGAAGTTCGCTCCGGGGGGGACGGGTAAAGTATTCTATTCTCAACGCCGGGCCGTCAATCAGATTCAATATCTACAAAGGTCTGGATTTGAGCATCAGTGCCGGCAGGAGCTTTTATCGCAGGCTGGAGCTATTCGATATGAATGACAACCAGCTTTTTGACAGCCAATATGAAAATTCCCTCTTTATGAAAGTCAAGCTGGAATATAATGTTGGAAATTGATTCACGAGGGCCTCATGCCGGAAACAAAGTGGGAGGATTTAGAGACGGTTGAAATAGATGCCGGCGGTTCCGGAGCGTAAAGTCCCCAACGGCACTCTTCTGGCGTAATTTCTGCGCTTTTTTATTCCATTCAAATATATAAGTATTTTATCCATTTTTTGTTTTGGAAGGGAACTCTTAACTCATTAATTTGTTAATAGTTCCAAAAGTCTAGGGCCTTGGTATTGATTGTTAGATCACACTTTATTATTAGCCCTGCAACGATTTAGGGCGTTTATGGAAAAGTGATTCAAGGATGAATTGGCTGGTTCTATTTGAGATTATCTCAGTCCCTGGAACCAACTAAGTTTATAAGTGTGAAACAGGCGAAAACAGCTTCGATCGGACATCCACTTGACCGTATTCTTCGGGGTAAAGCAACTCGGACATCCTTGATTATTTAGCAGATTGATGCAGGGACGCAGCATTAGAAATTGTGCGATTGACATTCGCGGCGGGGCCGCGGCGCAATCGTTGTTTGAATATAGCAGATTTACTGCGCAACACAGCTAGTTTGGCGCTGTTTTGCTGGATGATCCGCACCAGGGGAATCTGAAGGCCGGACCGCTTCATAGCGGCTCTCAGGTTCCCTGCGGATCACAAATTTGCCTGAAGAAGTTACATCTGTGAAAAGCACCAATGCGGGTAAAACGACCCATCCTTCATGAGGATGGGTTTTTGTTTTTGACAGAAATATTATCGCTTTATCAAAATAGGATTTTCGGGCGATGAAGATCAGAAGCCTATAAAGCGGCGAAATACTTTTCAAATGCAGTAATTTACAACTGAAGGCTCTTCTTCTTCCCGTGGGGCTTCTTCATCAGGACGGGGGACTATCAATATGAAAGCCAGGGGAAATATGACCCAGGAATAGAGCCATTTAAATACAACCACTTTCCATGGTGCAGCAACGAATGATTTATAATAGCCCAGCCAGTATTGTCCGGCCAGATCGAAATTTTCGAACTTGAACATCGCAAACAATGTGAACATTTCCACCAGTGGCAGGATGATGATTCCGAGAACCAGTCCCACCAGCCATCCATTCAGCCATTTATTGCGGTTGAACAGGCGCACATAGACCCTGCTGCGGTAAAATCTAATAAATCGATAGGAAATATAAGCGGCCAGCGGAAATGATATCGGGCTCAGATTTAAAATGGGGCAATGACAGAAATGCGCCACCGACTCGCCCGGAGTGAGCAGCATCAACCCCCCTTGATATGCGGACCATTCCAGAGCGGTATAAAGATGTCCGCCCAGGCCGAACAGGCGGCTCAGAAACGCATATACCACGATCACTGCGGCCAGGAAAAATGTCGTGTGCCAGACCAGGCCGCGCTTGATGATTCTTTCCGGATCGAGTTTCTTTTGCTTCTCAGGGATAATTTTCTGCATGTAGATTGAAAACAGGATCACCATTCCCAGAACCACAATGCTGGGCCAGATCAGCTCGGCATAGTAGCCGCCGAATCTCTCGACAGTTTGTATCAGGCCCTCGCTGCGTTTGGCCAGTATCCCCAGCAACTCCCGTAATTCATTAGGAAGGTAGGAGATATTGATAATTGCATAGGCGCTCACCAGCGCCATCATTACAATGACAAAATAATCATAAACCAGGACTGCAATAAATCCGGCCACAATGAACATGGTAGCGCCGGCGATCAGGCCCGACTCCGGCTCGCCCCCGCGCGACATGACCATGGCAAATACAAAAAATCCGACCAGTAGCCCTACGCCAGAGAAGACAAATAATTTCTGCAGCGGCCACGCCAGCAAGGCAAATATAACCGCTCCCGCAATGCCGTAAAATATCAAAGACCCCGAGGGACCCACAAAGACTTCGCCCATGAACAGCCCGACAACAAATCCAACCCAGAGTCCCAGAATGACCAGGAATATCTTAAATATTCTCAGGCCCCAGAGTATGCACGCAAACGCGAATGCCAGAGTGGCGGACGCGAATATGGCACTATAAAAATCCACCGTAATTCCTCAATCCAAGCTCCCTCCCGAAAATGTCAGGTTTAGTTAATATATGGCCGAGAGCTTGTCAAGTTCGATAATCCTTTCGAACACTATAAAAAATATTATATTTCAGCAAACAATTAATATTGAAACATGTTTTTAGGAATAAGTATAATATTATCTCAATATGTCGATTTAGTAGATAGGTAAAGAGATGGCAAAAAAAGCGGTAGAATTAAAAGTCGGGATAGTCGTCATACTGGGCGGCATTCTATTTGTGGCCACCATCTTATGGCTTCAGGGGTTTCAGTTCCGTCAGGAGCATAAGCGAATAGATGTGACCTTTGAAGATGTCGGAGGTCTCAAACGGGGCGACCCGGTGACCGTATCCGGTGTAAACAAAGGCAAGGTGGCCAGGGTAAATCTGGAACGGACCGGCGTAATGGCCGAGCTGGTCATCGAGGCCGACGCTTTCCTGCATTCGGATGCCCGCTTTATTGTACAGAACTACGGGTTGATGGGTGAGCGTTTCGTCTATATTGAGCCGGGTAAATCGGGCGAGCCGCTGGATCTCTCAAAGGTACAGAAGGGCGAGACCGACCCGGGCACCGCAGAATTGATCGGGCTGTTCGGGCAAACAATCGAAGATGTGCGCGATATTCTGGCAGACATCAAAAGCACCGTGGCTTCCGAGAAGAATCTGAAAAATCTGGTTAATCTGGCATCTTCCCTTAATGATCTCTCTATAAAGCTCAACGATTTCTTCCTCGATAATAAAGGCTCTATTAAAAAAACCTTCACCAATATCGAAGACGCGACCGAGAAATTGAGCGCGATTATCGACACGACCAGTATAAAATTCGACAGCACTCTGGATAATTTCGCTAATGCCTCCACGACTCTGAACATGTTAGCCGATTCAATCAGCGTCATAACATCATCGATCACCAGGTTCCTCACGGATATCGAAGAGGGCAAGGGCACCCTGGGACTGCTCAGCTCCGACGAAACCATGTACCAGGATTTAAAAAAGACCATACGTTCGGTCGAGGCTATTATCGACGATATCAGGCGCAATCCCAAGAAGTACCTCAATGTCGAAGTGGAGATATTCTAACGGGATTTTCGTTACCGATCAAATTTGTAGTTGACTGTGCCCGGAGCAACTATTTCTTGATTATATTCTGGATGGGCATCTCGGGATTATCCTGAGATCTCAGAACGGACCAGACCTATTTCGACGTTCCCGATTGTCGGAACCTCTGCCGGGACGACAATGTTGAGGGCAATAAATAAAAGGGAAATGGATTGAAAAAGGTACTGATATATTCCATACTGCTTATAGCGGGGCTGATTATTTCTCAATACCTGGGCGAGCTGGGTGCAGGATTTTTTAAACCCGCCACCGAGATAATCCGCCTGCTGACCGTTTTCTGTCTCGGATTCATCATGATTCATGTCGGCTACGAATTCGAAATCGACCGCAGCCGCTTGAAAAGCTATGCAGTTGACTATGGCGTCGCGGCCACAGCAGCGGCCTTCCCCTGGATTTTCGTGGCCGCATATTTTGTATTTATCCTGACTCCTCCCGAGGCCTGGGGTAGCTTCGATACCTGGAAGGAATCGCTTCTGGCCGGCCGCTTCGCTGCCCCCACCTCGGCCGGGATTTTATTCTCGATGCTGTCCGCTGCAGGACTATCGGCCACATGGGTCTTCAAGAAACTCCGGATTCTGGCAATCTTCGATGATCTCGACACGGTTCTGCTGATGATCCCGCTGAAAATGATGATCGTCGGATTGAAATGGCAGCTGGGAGTTGTGGTGGCAATAATGTTCGCGCAGCTGTGGATGGCCTGGAAATTCATGCGCAGGCTGAAGTTGCCGATAACATGGCCCTGGGTAATGGTCTATTCCGCCGGGCTCACCCTGATAACCGAAATAGTCTATCTCACCAGCAAACTTATAGACGAGGTGGTATCGGTGCACATAGAAATTCTGCTCCCGGCCTTTGTCCTGGGATGTATGCTGGCACGTCCTGAGGGCCACGACCCTCACGCAGATGATAGACGCGAGGGCCATCAGGAGGGTCCCGAGGCTCCCAATGAGCAGAAAGTTGCCAGCATGGTTTCCGGGATTTTCATGCTGTTGGTTGGCCTGACCATGCCGCCCATTGCGCAGGTTCTCGGCAGCCAGCCTGATGGCAGTTCCTTTGGCTGGGGCACGATTGCTGTTCATGTGATCCTGATCACATTACTGGCCAATCTGGGCAAGATGTTTCCGTTATTCGTGTACAAAAAGGAATCCTCATGGCGCGAGCGACTGGCCATATGTATCGGCATGTGGCCGCGGGGCGAGGTCGGAGCCGGAGTTCTGATTATATCGCTTTCTTACGGAATAGGCGGTATTATGATTACGGTCGCCATGCTCTCGCTGGCACTGAACCTGCTGCTGACCGGATTATTCATAGTCTTTGTCAAAAAGCTCCTTGCCCATAAAATCTCGCAGTAAATCCCGATTATGCGGATCCCCTGACCCGGATAACTTCCTGCATTTTACGTAAAAAACAAATTTTGAAAGTAGACATAATGGGTTTGCATTATTGCAGGAAATGTTTATTTTGTTAACATCCAGGAATGATTTTCACAGCATAAGGAGAGGGGTCTGCCTATGAAGGCAGATGAAAATAATGGTGGTTACACAAGACCATACAGGGTTCTTGTTGCCGGCAGCATGGTAAAAAACTACAGGATAATCTCCCGAATCGGCCGGGGAGGAATGGGCGAGGTATATCTGGCAGAGGATACCAGTCTAAACCGCATGACTGCACTCAAATTTCTGCTGCCCCACATCTGCCAGGATGCAGGCAGCCGTTCGCGTTTCAAGAGAGAGGCACAGGCATCGGCCCGGCTGGAGCATGCTAATATCGCCACAATCTTTGAGGTCGATGAATTTGACGGAAGACCATTCTTCGCCATGCAGTATATCGAGGGCCTGCCGTTGAACGAATATTTTAAGGACAGCAGAATTGCATTTGATGAACTAATCGATATATCATCTCAGATATGCGAGGGTCTGCACAGCGCGCATCAGTCGGGCATAGTACACCGCGACATCAAACCCAGCAATATCATTATTGATAAAAAAGGCCATCCTAAAATATTCGATTTCGGCCTGGCCTCAATTCAGGGAACCGAAAAGCTCACGGAACCCGGTTCTGTGCTGGGCACGATTGGATATATGTCTCCCGAACAACTACAGTTTAAAAAAGTGGATCAGCGCACAGATCTCTTCTCCCTGGGTGTTGTGATGTATGAGATAATTGCTGGAAGACCTCCATTCAAAGGAGAAAACCGCGCAGCCGTTATGAACTTGATTATTAATGATACCCCGGAACCTCTCTCCAGATATAAAAGCGGTGTGCCGGAGGGGCTGGAACAAATAGTCTTCAAGCTGCTGCAGAAAGATCCGGGACTGAGATACCAGGGGGCCAACGAAGTGGTCAGCGATTTAAAATTGCTGCAGGTCCGGTCACTGTCAGGGCTGCAAACTGTTAAGATACACCCTCCCGGAATTTTCGGCAGACGGCTGACCGGATATATTCTCAGCCTGATCATAATCGCACTCCTAGCCCTCCCGTTGATCAGCCCATCCTTAAGGAATTCTATCTTTGGGTTGCTGGGATTAGACGGTGTCCCGGCCAAAAAACACCTCGCCGTGCTGCCCTTTGTCAGCGTGGAAAAGCAAGCCTCTGCTCCGGAGCTAAATGACGGGCTACTGGAAATACTCACGGCGAAACTAAGCCAGCTGGAGGCCTTCCATGGAAAGCTGCAGGTAATACCGGCCAGCGAAATCAGGCAAAACAATATAAGCAGCGCCCGGCAGGCGCGCCGGGCCTTTGGCGCCAACCTGGCGGTCACCGGAAGTATCCATATGATCAGAGACAGCATTCAGCTGATCATAAATCTGGTAGATGCAAAAAAAGAGCGGCAGTTGCGATCCGCAGCCATTCAATATCCGGCCTCGGGGATTCAAGCGCTTCAGGATTCCACCCTCTTCGAACTTGCGAGAATGCTGGAAATACAACTTAGACCCGAGGAAAAGAGCTTTCTGTCCGAGGGCGGCACCAAGTCCACGGAGGCCTACTATTATTATCTGGAAGGCTTGGGACGCATGAAAGAGGTCGGCAACCCGGAAAAGCTGGATAGCGTGATCAGCCTGTTTAATCGGGCTATCAGGGCAGATAATGATTTTGCCCTGGCCTATTGCTGGCTGGGCATGGCCTATTGGGACAAGTATAAATTTGTGAAGGATTCAGCCTGGATAGAATCTGCCGAGAGAAACTGCCGGCGCGCGATCGAAATCAATCCCCGCCTTTCCAAGCCTCACGTGGTTCTCGGGCAAATATTTAATGAGTTCAGGAAACCCGACCAGGCGATTGGAGAATTCAGGAATGCCCTTCACATCGATTCAACCGATAACAGGGCTTACAAGGGATTGGCGCGCGCATTCGAATTAAAAAATGACAACCGGATGGCTGAATCGACCTATAAAAAAGCGATCAGTATAAAACCGGACTATACCGCAGCCTACTTTAACCTGGGGAGGTTCTATATCAATCAGGCACGAAAGCGCGATGCCGAAATAACAGCTCAAAAAATGATCGACCTGAAGCCGGAAGGTTTCACCGACTGGAATAATATCGGGGCTCTTTACTATTTAATGGGAGAATATGATAAAGCCCGGGAGATGTGGGAGCATTCGCTTCAAATCCAGCCGAATTACGGCGCCTATTCAAATCTGGGGTCGTTTTTTGTCAACGAATCGCGTTTCCAGGAAGCGGCCCAAATGTACGAACAGGCATTGCGGCTGAATGACAGCGACTATAAAGTCTGGATAAATCTGGCTGGTCTTTATCGGAGATTAGGATCTGACGGGGAAGATGATTCCGTTGCTTATATGAGAGCTATCCAGATGGCTGAGGTGCAGAAACGGGTAAATCCGGAGGATCCGGAGGTCCTTTCGCACCTGGCTGAAGCGTATTCTGTATTGAACATGCACGACCAGGCCATTGAGCATATTGAAAAAGCCATATCTATCTCTCCCAACGAGGTCTACTACTATGTCAGCGCCGGGCTTGTTTATGAACTTGCAAACAGGCGTGATGAAGCCGTCAGATGGGTCAAAAAAGCCCTGGAAAACGGCGTCCCGCCGCAACATATAGAAAATATTCCCGAGTTTGACTCTTTGCGAATCGATCCGGAAATAATCCAATATCTGACAGCCGCAAAGAACGAGAGCAAATAGGCAATTTTTTAGATGGAGGATTTAACAATGGCAGACGGTATTACCAGAAATCCAAAAGTATCGATTATTTCGGATCGAGAATCAGTCCGGGTGACCCCGGGCGAATTATTTGTGGCTCCCAAATCAATTGTTACCTTCGAGAATCTGGGCGAGGGCAAAGTGGGGGTCTTGTTTCCCGATAAAAGCCTGTTCGGGACGGACACGCTGGTTCTGGAGACACAGACTCAAGATAATCTAACCGTTGCAGTTACTGAGAAGGGCTTTTTCTATTACGACGTGTACAACTATAACAACCAGACTTCCACTAACAGCTCCACCCGGCCGATAATAATAGTATATCCGGAGTCCTGATAGTGACGGCCCGAAGATTGAGTCATTTCCTGATATCTTTCGGGATATCCTTCCATATCTTATTTTGCCATGCAACTTAATCGGGCCTGGCTGTATTAACTTAAATGGAATTGACAAACATCCGATAAGGGTTTAAATTATCGGACTGCGACTACGCCGGAGGAGTGGCTGAGTGGTCGAAAGCGGCGGTCTTGAAAACCGTTGTACCGCAAGGTACCGTGGGTTCGAATCCTACCTCCTCCGCTTAATTGGTATATTCCGGGCACATCCTTTACAGTTCATTCCGGGCAGATGGTTTACACTTTTTATATACATATTTTATATTACCTTGTCGAGTTTTCTGCACCACCAGGTCATTCTGAGTAATGAGTTCAAAAAGCCAGCTGGAGCTGTGATCTGATCAGGTAGTCAGTCCGGTCTTCGTCCCGCCTCTCGTACCTGGTGAACCCGAAATCATTCTGCAATTTGAGATTATGCTGATCCAGATAAATATTAAAACCGAAAGTTCCCTCATGTTCCGCCAGCAACATCCCGGCATCTATATACTGCGAAATAATTGCATCATCTTCGGTCTCCGCGATAATTGACTGCGCCCTGTTAAACGCCTCATCCGCAATCGCATCCTCGATTTTTACGTGGGCATAGCGCAATGAGAACTCAACACGGCCTGTTGTTCTGTAAGCCGACTGAATCAGCAGACCTGAAAAAGCCAGACGGCTGCGGAGCGATTCACCGATTCCACTGAATCCAAGGTAACCCGCTCCCATCACGGAAAACCCCTCATATTTGACCAGAAATTCCTGGGCGGCCCGGAGAGCGAGGTCATGATATTCAGTCGGATCAATATCCCAGGCAATGCTGGAGGCAATGCTGTAACGGAGGCCGCCGCCCCCGGCATCAGAATCGGAACGGACATTGATAGAATTAGCATTATAGGCGAAATGAAAAACCAGTTCCGGATGAAATTCTGACCTCGGGCTGGATGCGGACAGGTCCGACCTGTTTATTACCTTCTCACCAAACAGCGAGGCCAGCCCGGAAGTATGAGAGGCCCGGGCATTGACACCATTAAAAATACCGGCCACATAAGCCAGCCTCGGCGGCTTTTCATATCCATTATGCACTGCAATCCCCATCTGCCGCTCCGCTCCGAAATATTTTGTCACAATTGCCCAATCCACAAGTGTGAGCCGCTGGAATGATTGAATTCTGTATCTTGTGAATGGAATCTTGTACTGCCCGATCCTGAATGCAAAAAAAGAAAGAAGCTCGGAATCAAAATACAGATCCATCAGTTCAACCGCCCCGGGCGCAGCGCTCAGATGTAACTTGAATGATGTTTTATAATCAGGAACGGTGACCATGAGGGTCGGTCGTACTCTGCGCACCTTCATATAAACGGAGTTTTCCTTCCCGCTATCATCCCCCCTGTCCCGGCTTTCCCAGAGCGTCTGAAATTGACCGGCGAGCTGAAACCGGAGAATAGCGCTGCTATCAGAATCGGCAATCTCGAACGGCCCGATCGCTGAAGCAGGCGAGTGGATAATACACAAAATCAAAACAATTACGGCAATCAATTTTGCGCCTGAACGCCGCAGCTGACTGTTCCCGGCCATAAGCGCCCTCCCCTCTGAAGAAGTCTTTTCCTATCTTAATCCTCTTTGACTTTCAAGAGATGCTCGACACCATCATCCTCGAGAGATTTTGAGCCAAGCTGCACAGCCACATCGTAGGCGGTTTCTTCAACCTGGCCCATCGATAATACCGCAAGAAATGCTCCGGCCAGAACTCCCTTGTAACCGGTAGAATCGACAGAATCGCTATCAAAACCTTTTGCATCAAGCTGCAATTCACCATCAATCCACAGTTCAGTACTTGCATCCGATTTGATGACCACTATCACTTTATCCTCAATTTCAAGATCATCCATTTCTTCCATTAACTTGAACCCATCTTCGCTGGTGAAAATAAAGTCACAATGCTGCAAAATTTCTGCGAGGATATATATGTGCTCCTTAGAGAAACTGTCGGAGATTTGAATTGATAAGAGACCTTCGAAATTACCGCCTTTTTTAACATCCTTTAACCATTGGAGTTGCTTATCGGGCGGGGCTTCCGATATATGCAAATATTTGGCATTGTGATATTCGGAGGGGATATCAGTAATTGAAAAGCTATCCTCATCATCCGATAAATTTATACCATCGACAAAAACACTCAAATTATTGAGCGCTTTGTAAAGCTCATCATGATCTTTTTTAATGGAAGTTATTATTGCAGTTCTATCGGAAAGACTTGAGGCGCCAACCCCGGTATAGTATGCCGGCCCGCCAAGCAAATTCTTTTTCTCACTGCTGCCGGAATCGCTAACATCATATCCGGCATGACCCAAAATAAGCAGATCCGGATGGGTTGGGCCCTCTTCCGTTACCGGTTCTATATTCAGGATCAGGAATCTGGAGGTCTGGTTTGGAAGCTCGATATCGACTACCTGGCCTTTTTTCTTTCCGATCAGGCCTTGCCCCAGGGGCGAGGTGAATGTCACGATCGAGGGATATATTTCCAGCTCGAATTCGACCGGACCGGCCACAACATAGGAAACGACCTTATGTCTATTCATATCGAACAGTTTTACCCTGGTCCCGAATGAAACCACTTCGGTATTGATATCTTTCTCCTCGATGAGCCTTGCTTTAAGGTACGTCTCCAGATTATTCAATGTGCTGAACAATTCCGATTGCTTCTCTTTAGCGGCGTCATATTCGGCATTCTCCGAAAGGTCGCCCAATTCCGCGGCCCGGCCGATCTCCTTTGAATTCAGACGTATATCCTTTTTGATCTTTTCTATCCGTTTTACCAGCGTATCGTAAGCGTCTTTAAGAATAACAGTTCGCATAAAGTCTCTTCCTTATCTTATTCCAACATTGGGAATCTATAATATTCAATGTCTTGCTGACAAAATTAAGCTATTCAGGCAACGCCTTTCAAAAGCGCATAAATATAATAAAAAATCCGGAAAACGCATCCCTGATATGAAGGAAATTTGGAGAAAAATGTTCCTTAATTATATTGGGTTTTGATGATTTTTAAAATCTATTTATTTTTCAGTTCTTTGTACCAATTGAGTGTAACTTCGATTTCGTTCTTTCGTGTCCCAGTTTGATTGCCTGGAGTTACGAATAAAAATTTCCGGGCATCGTTGGACACATCATAACCCCACGCACTCAAGGGATCAAGTGAATTGTATAATCGTCTACGAGTGAACAGCTTTTTGGGAGATCCCAGTATTAGTCCATTCACTGTATTAACCTGCACGGTCATGAAATCGTAACCTTTACAGAAGAAGATCTCATCACCGAGAGGGCTCCATCGCACAGCCGCACCATATACCGGTATTCTATATTTGCGATTGGGATATTCGACATCTCTTATATAGAGCCCATGATCAGTGTCCGAGTCTACCGCTGTTACGAAATAACGGCCATCAGGAGAAAAAGTATATACGGCACCTTCGTCGGATAACAACCTCTGAACTCGACTTGTGTCGTCAATATCAATCGACATCAGTGCGTTTTCTCGATTTTGAGCCCATGGGCAATCAAAAAATAGCAGCTCCCCCGCTTCCTTCCGCCAATAGGGAAATGCAGCTACACCTGTATCAGAGCTGTGCAATTGAACCACCCAACCGGACTTTACATCACTCTGAGTTAGTATTCCGCCCTGCGATCTGGGATTTGAAAAATCAAAATTAGCGTAGGTAATCACACGATTATCTGACGACCAGGTCGGAAAATAAAAATCCCCATCACCGTAAGTCAACTTCCAAGTCTTATCCTGCCTCAGATCATCGATCCATATTTTCAGATGAGCATCGGGTAGTTCAAGTATTGTGGAAGCGATATATGCGTTATCCGGGGATAATTGAATATCACAATACTCTGCAGGCTCACCGACAGTGTCCAGCACAGTTCCTGCACGATCGACCCAAACAAGATGTCTGATATTATCGCCCCTGGTGCCTGTCTGCATTGCCATCACACCATTAGAGGAGGCACTGGCATTAATTCCATGGTCTGAGTTGCGGGCAAAACTAATGGAATCACTGATCGGAATTGGCTCTCCCTCCAACTCGAGGGATCCTTTATTGAAAGGTTGGGCAACCAGAAAACCGCTTTTCATATAAATTATATAGCCTGGATCACAGTAAACAGCCCGCGATTCAGTTTCGCCTATGACTCTGGAGGCCTTATCATTTATATTTCCAACTTTCAGCAAGAAATTTGATTCAGGGCTATCATTCCATGAGGTAAAAACAAAATGTTCTCCGTCGGGAAGAAAACATGGCCAGCCATGATTCGATTCACCATTCGCTGTATCGAGCACTGTCGCCGCTTTTGATTCTCCTCCTGAGGCCGAGACCCGGCCAATTAACTGGCCATCATTACCAAAATCGTCAAAAAGAATGATGTCTTTTTTACCCCAGCATCCATCAGCTCCTTCGGATTTGCAGATAACCTGGGGCTGGCCTCCAGCAGCCGGGATTTTTTTCAATACCCTAACTTCGCTCCTCCTATCAAAATATGCGAGATACTTGCTGTCCGGTGACCAGAAAGGACGATATGCGTTCTCCGTACCGGAGAGTGGATAGGCCTTCAATCCGTTTAACGGCCTGATCCATATTTGGGAATTTCCGAGCGAATCGAAGCTAAGGAATGCCAGAAGCCTGCCGTCGGGAGAAATCAGGGGCCAGTCTATTCTATCAACATTTTCTGGAGCATCAAGAGTGAAACGCACCGGATAATCCTCCTTTTTTTCCCGGAAAAAATACGATGATGCGAATACCATCGCAATCACAGCAAAAGCCGCAGCCATTATCCAGGAAATCCGCAACTGGATTCGTCGCCGTGAAGCCACCGGCCTCGGAATTCCGGCTTGCGAGCCGGCCGAGGCAATCCATTCCAGCTCATCCTTTAGATCCTTAGCCGATTGCCATCTATCATCTGGATTTTTCTTCAGACACTTCTTAATAAGTCGATCAAGCGCTGGCGGAGAGGTTGGCTGCAGTTCTGAGATTGCCCTCGGTTCCTCTTTCATGATCGAACCGATTATACTGGCCCTGCTCTCACCGGCAAAAGCTCTCTCACCGGTCACCATCTCGTACATTGTCGCGCCAAATGCGAATATATCGCTGCGGGCATCCGCTTCATTTCCCTCCAGCTGCTCAGGAGACATGTACTGCAGGGTCCCCACTATGGCCCCGGCTCCGGTGACAGGCGTGGTGTGCGACTCCTCAGTCATACCGGTTACAGCCTCAGCATGCACTTTAGCCAGACCGAAATCCAGGAGCTTGGCGCCTTCCTTCGTTAGTACAATGTTGCCTGGCTTGAGATCGCGATGTACCAGGCCCTTGCGATGGGCGGCATCCAGAGCGGCCGCTATCTGCGCTCCTATCCGTAAGGATTCCGAGGTCTCTATCTTTCCTTTTTTCAGACGTTCCTGGAGAGTCTCGCCCTCAAGGAACTCCATTACGATATAATTTATTCCTCCTTCATAACCGACATCATGAAGTACACAAATACTTGGATGATTCAGGCTTGATATTATTTTGGCCTCGCGTTCGAAGCGTGAGCGGGCTTCGGTGCTCAGGGCGGCATGCGAGGGCAAGACTTTGATTGCCACTGTCCGGTCCAAACGGGTATCACGTGCTTTGTATACTTCGCCCATGCCGCCCGCACCGGCTATTCCTTCGATTTCATACGGTCCGAACCTCTGGCCCTTGGCCAAACTCATGTATCCTCCTGCAAATCTTGAAGATAGAAATCAAGACTAAATGAAATATAAAACGTATCCCGAGGTGCTTATCAACTGGATGTGACGCAAGAAAGATATGCAAACCGCGGCAATTTGCAAGATTAAACATGATTTAATAATTGACGATTTTATTATGTGAGTCAAGTACAGCGCTTTGTCCACAGGAATGCAGATTTTTTATAATTCTATGATTAAATAATTATAATTTTGCTATGTATTGAGAACCTGCCTACCATCACCCGGCAAAAAATTTGCACTCTTATTTCCACGCCGAATAACTGAAGGCTTTTTCAGCAACAGTCAGATGCAAGCGGGCCAATCGGTTGGATATGCGTGCCCCGAAATTTCAGCCGACAGCCGGTTGGCCCAGCCTTTTTAAAAAACATCGCCAAAATAGAGCTTTTATGCATATTTTTGCATTTTTTACGGCACTTCAGGAAACCAAATGCGTTATAAGTGCATATGAGATAGGAATAGTCCTGATTAGAAAGAAAATTGCACTCAGAAATGAAACCGGAAGTTGTGAGGTAATCAGATGAAAATCAGCGAGGACCCCCTGAAAATGATCGGCCAGACCCCCCTGGTGCGGCTGAAATCGATGCTCAACGGCTCGGGCGTCAATATTCTGGCCAAACTGGAATATTACAATGCTACCGGTTCGGTTAAGGATCGTATGGCCGCCTATATTATCGAGGATGCCGAGAAGCGCGGGCTTTTGAAGCCGGGCGGTACAATCGTAGAAAACTCCTCCGGCAACACCGGCTCCGCCCTGGCAATGATCGCCGCGGTCAAGGGCTACCGGTGCATCATCACAATTCCGGATAAGATGAGCGATGAGAAGATTAACCTGATGCGTGCCTATGGAGCAGAGGTTATCGTTACCCCCACAGATGTCCCGGCCGAATCGCCGGAGAGCTATTACAGCGTGGCGCGAAGAATCGCAGGGGAAATACCCGAATCATTCTATCCCGACCAGTACAACAATCCCAAAAACATAGAAGCGCACTACAAAACCACAGGTCCCGAAATCTGGGAGCAGACCGATGGTAATATCGATTATTTTGTGGCCGGAATCGGCACCGGCGGGACACTCAGCGGCGCCGCCAAATTCCTGAAAGAAAAAAATCCCGATATAAAAATCATCGCCGTCGATCCTGAGGGATCGGTATTCTACAATTTCTTCAAAACCGGCGATATCGGCCAGCCGCATGTTTATAAGGTTGAAGGAATCGGCGAAGATTACCTCGTGAAAGCTGTTGACTTCAGCTTAATCGATGATATTATAAGAGTCACTGATAAAGACTCTTTTATAACCGCACGGAAGCTGGCTCGCGAAGAAGGATTGTTTGCCGGCGGATCATCGGGAAGCGCGGTCTGGGCCGCCCTGAAAGTGGCCGAGGAAATGGCCAAGCCCGGGCAGAATATCGTTACCATTCTGCCGGATCATGGCTCCCGCTACCTGAGCAAAATCTATAACGACAACTGGATGCGTGAGCATGGCTTCCTGAATGGAGACCGGCGATGAAATTTGAAACCAAAGCGCTGCATGTGGGCGAAGAACCGAACATTTCCGACGGGGGCAGCGGGGATGTTGTTTCTCCGATACACCTGACATCGACATTCGCACGAGACAAAATCGACCAGCCGACTAAAGGATATGAGTACTCCCGTTCAGCAAATCCGACCCGTGACGCACTGGAAAAGCGCCTGGCGGCCCTGGAAAACGGCAAATACGGCATTGCATTCGCCTCCGGACTTGCAGCCACGGCAACCGTCATTCTGAGTCTTCTCCGCGCCGGGGATCACATGATCGCATTCGACGATCTCTACGGCGGCACTCGTCGGCTTTTCTCACAGCTGTTTAAAGAAAATTTCAATATCGATGTCAGCTACGTGGATGCTCGCAAGGTGGAGAATATCGCCGATGCGGTGAAAGGCAAAACCCGCCTGATCTGGCTTGAAACACCCACCAATCCGCTCTTGAAAATGTGTGATATAAGGAGCATTGCATCGATCGCCTGGGACAAAAAGATTTTTCTTGCTGTGGACAATACGTTTATGACCCCCTACTTCCAGCTTCCGCTCGACCTGGGAGCCGACCTGGTGGTACACAGCACTACCAAGTATCTAAATGGCCATTCCGATTCCGTGGGCGGGGCGGTGATTACTTCGGATGATCATATTCATGATAAAATCCGGTTCAACCAGAATGCCGCCGGGGCCATACTTTCACCCTTCGACAGCTATATGGTCTTGCGAGGTACCAAAACCCTCTCATTGCGCATGGAACGTCACCAGCAAAATGCCATGGCAATAGCAAAATATCTGGAGGGCCATGATAAGGTCGAGCAGGTATTCTATCCCGGACTGGAAAGCCATCCGCAGCACCAGATTGCCAAAAAACAGATGAGCGGCTTTGGGGGCATGGTTTCTTTCGAGCTCAAAGCGGATCTGAATCAGGCCCGGGGATTTGTGGAAGGATTGAGGCTTTTCACATTGGCCGAATCGTTGGGATGTGTGGAGTCCCTGGTTGAATTGCCCGCGCTTATGACCCACTCCTCGATACCACCGGAAGAACGCAAGAAGACCGGGATCAAAGATTCGTTGATACGAATCTCAGTGGGAATAGAGAATATCGATGATCTGCTGGATGACCTGGAGCAAGCTTTAAACGCTATCTGATTGGATACACCGATTTTGGTCTTCTGTAGTTTGTAAAATCAGCAATCCGGAACACCATCAAAATCAGAATCGCAAGGTGCAGGACCGTCCAGGAAAATGAAATTTGAAATGTAGATTACATCTGAAATACTAATCTTGTTGTCGCAATTGACATCAGCGGATTCCAGAAATCCAGGAATCTCTGTTCCCACGTACACGTAATTTATAACTGTTAAAACATCTGTGATATTTGTCGTTCCCTCGCCGGTTACATCCCCGCATAAATATATATTGCTCACGGTAACACTGACTACATTGGAGATCTGCGACCAATTATTCGCCGCGTCCGCGCTCTTAAGCGCGAAGTAGTATTCTGTGTTTACCTCAAGGCCGGTAACCGCAAAGGTCTCAGTCGTCCCGGACACCCCGGGAACCGGCTCGTTCTCCACTTGTATCGCGGAATTCCAGTTTACCTCTGTGAGAGAGTCCAGAGAATAGCGAATATCGTATTTGCTGGCGCGTCCCAAATTCCCATCATCCCCTGGCGCGGTCCACCTCAATCTCACAACCGCACTTTCATTGAAGGAGGAAGCGGTCAGGGTACTATCAAACTGTAACGGAAAGATAATGGATAAGATAAATGCGAGCACGCGAATTGCCCCGGATAATCTCCTCGAAAATGAACCGATGTTTTGCATATTACTTCCCTGTATGTTGCATTCTATCAGCCCGCCACACTAAATCGTCCGCAGTCATACTGCAGGCTCCATAGCGCGCAGGCATGCATTTGCTCTTCCCAGGACAGGAAAGGCGTTTTTGTTAATCAGTTAATTTGTAGACTCAAAGCGTAGTAATTGATGCTGACTTCAAATTACAATTCGCTTTTGTGACTGCCAGGCAGACACAATTATTCATTAAGATCCCCCGCAGACATATCTTCCAGTCTGCAATCGGGCATTGCGCTCGAAAAGACAGCCCGGCCCGGGAATTTTGAAGGGTCGATCGGGCCTGGAAATGTATAGATATTTTAACATTTGCTCTGCCGTCCAGCTTTAGAATCTACGCATTTATAGGAAGTGTTTGTTAGACCCTGGATTGCCTATTTTTCCTATTATGCTCACCTAAGGGGGGATATCAAAGGTTTATAGGATTTTGGATGTGTCTTTATCAGGGACAGAGTATCACAAATCGACAAGTCCAGTTTGCCGATGACGCTTCGAATATGCGGCGGGAATCCAGGCAGAGTAAACGATTATCAAATGGATGAGATATCTTTATACTCCTCCAGCTCGCAGTGCATGCCGTCGCAATAAGGCGGGTTGCCGGTATGTTTGCACATGCAGAGCCAGATTTCTTTCTTCTCCGCAACTTCAAATTTGACGGGTGTTATGCCGGTGCCGCTGGCATTATGGGCGCCGTCACAAAAGGGCTGGTTCTTGGAATGGCCGCAAGCGCACCAGTAATAGGTTTTCGGTTCGAGTTCAATGTGTCGTGGTTCCAGGCCCGCGATTTTAGGCTTATCCATGCATATCCTCCCCTTGAAAAATTGCTGTTTTGGATTAATATATAAGAATGCGATGACCGGGCCAATAAAGAAATCCGGCTTTTACCGGAGATTTTAGAGAATCGGCAAAATTCGGGACCGGCCCCCGAACCATTTTGAAAATGGCTTGTTCTATCTTGGATGGAAAATTAAATTGGTCCGGAGGGAATGCTGGAATTAGAATCGGAAATCATAAGGGCAGGTTTTTCCGCCCTTGATTTTTCAAGGATTATGTGATATATTTCACAGCCTTTTAAGGACTCTCTGTCGGGGTGGAAAACAGACCCTCTCGGAAGAATAAAAGGGATTGAAAGAGTAAATAGTAAATTATAACAGAATTATTGAGGAGGAAAAGATGTCCACCAAGGAATTGATGGAAGAGATTGTCAAGAATATGAAGCGCTGGCAGGCAATCGAGGATTCAGCTGTGTCATCAACCGGCAAAATCATCGAGAAGACCGATAATCCGCTTATTCGCATGGTAATGGAAATCATCCAGCATGACTCCCAGATGCATCATAGAGTGCAAGAGTTCATCGCGCGCTCGATGACCGAGGAATCTATTGCGATTACTCCCGAGGATCTGGAGAAGGTCTGGTCAGAGGTCGAGAACCATATCCGTATCGAGGAAAAGACGATCGAGATGGCCGAGAAATCTCTGGAAGGCCTGAAGGGCCGCAAACTTGTTGTGCCCGAATATTTTCTGCATTATCTTCTGAAGGATGAAAACAAGCACAACTCGCTTCTACAGGATCTTTCGGTAATAAAGAAAAATATGTATCCGTACGGTTCATAATCGTCGGATATTTTCTATATATAAATGGGATGTGAAATCCCTCAAAAAAAGGGAAATCCCTGCTGGATTTCGGAAACATTAGTAATTCAGTGTTGTTTTGTCATAGATAATTATTAATGACTGAACAAAGGGTGATTTGGAAAGGAAAATAGAAATGTTAAGCGACAATATGAAAAAGGCCTTGAATGATCAAATTAATGCTGAACTCTATTCAGCTTATATTTATCTTTCAATGGCTGCATATTTTGAAGATGCTAACTTCCCGGGCATGGCAACCTGGATGAAGGCCCAAGCCCAGGAAGAGGTTGGACATGCAATGAAATTCTATGCTTATGTCTTCGACCGTGATTCGAAGGTTGAGCTGAAGGCAATCGACGGTCCCCAGACTGAATGGAAATCCCCTCTCGATGCCTTTGAGACCGCTTACAATCATGAGAAGCATGTCACCGACCTGATCCACAAACTGGTTGAGCTGGCCAATAAAGAGAACGATCATGCCACCAGGTCATTTTTGAACTGGTTTATCGATGAGCAGGTTGAGGAAGAGGCCTCGACCAAGGCGATAGTCGACAGGCTGAAGTTTATCGGCGACGGCAAGCCCGGCCTGTTCATGCTCGATCGCGAGCTGGCAGGAAGAGGATCGGGCGGCGGTGAATAAGCCGATGTTTGATCTTGAATAATATATTGTGAAGGGCATTCATCACCCGGGTGATGGATGCCCTCTCTTTTCCAGTATCGATTACAGAAACGGACTGAATCCGGAGGATAAAATGACTCTTGAAGAAGCTATCAAAATGGCGCTCGAATATGAGACCAAAGTGCGCGACACCTATATTGATGCCGCCAGGAAGGCCTCGGATGATACCGGCAAACGGATATTCAAGGTTCTTGGCGAGGAGGAACAGGGACATATCAATTACCTTCAGAGCAGGCTCGCTGAATGGCAGAAGACCGGCAAAATCACCACGGAAAAACTGGATACCGTCGTGCCCTCAAAGAAGGCGATTGAGGATGGTGTGAAGAAACTTGATAAGGAGATGTCCAGGTCTGATTACGGCTCAGAGATGGAGATGCTGCGCAAGGCCCTGGAACTTGAAATCGAGACCTCCAGCTTCTACCAACGCATGGTTGACGAGATGGGCGAGGAAGGCAAGATGTTCGAGCATTTCATGAAAATCGAGGAAGGCCACAAGGCCATAGTGCAGGCGGAGATCGACTATCTCAGCAAAACCGGCTACTTTTTCGACTTCCAGGAATTCTCGATGGAATCGCCGATTGAATAGGACGATCAGAGGATCTTTTGAATACGTAAATTATGGGATTTCATTATGTCTGATGAACAAAAGAAACTTACAGAGGGCCTGAAGAAGGCAATTTCGGCCGAACGTGACGGCTACAGCTTCTATATGATGGCCGCCGGAAGCACCGAGGATGAAAAAGGAAAAGAGGTGTTCGAGACTCTGGCGCGCGAAGAGCTGGATCACATGAACTTCCTGCGCCAGCAGTACGATTCAATTCTGAAGACCGGCAGACCGGATACCAGTATCAGCCTCGGTCCGCGCAAAGACCTCACCGGCATCTCCCCGATTTTCTCGGATAAACTTAAATCGCGGATCAGCGATGCGCATATTGAGATGAGCGCGCTTTCCATCGGGGTACAGCTGGAACTGGATGCGATCAGGTTCTATCAGGAGCAGGCCAAGGAGACCAGTTATCCCGATGTCAGGAGATTCTATCAGGAACTGGCTGACTGGGAAACCGGGCATTACAACGCTCTCTGGGAACAGCAGCAGCAATTGAAAGAGGATTACTGGTCCACGGGCGGTTTCGCGCCGTTTTAAACCGGGTGGCAATCAACTTAAAATACCGAGGTTAAGATGAACTTCAATTCTGTGGATGAAATATTGGATTTTGCAATCGGCGAGGAGGAAAAGGCCGCCGATTTTTATACCGAGCTTGCCGGAAAAGTGAGCAAGCCGAATATCAAGGAGATGTTCGAGCAGTTCGCCCGTGAGGAAAAAGGCCACAAAGCCAAACTCCTGGCCGCCAAGCAGGGCAAAATGCTGCAGAAATCAGAAAAGAAAATTCTCGACCTGAAGATCGGCGATCATCTGGAGTCAGTCGAGCTTACTCCCAACATCGATTTTCAGGATGCCTTGATCCTGGCCATGAAAGCTGAAAAAAATGCTTTCAAATTGTACAATTCTCTGGCCGAGCAGGCTGATGATCCCGCCATCCGGGACATGCTCCTGGCCCTGGCCCAGGAGGAGGCCAAGCACAAGCTACGTTTCGAAACCGAATACGATGAGCTGGTCTTAACCGAGAATTAGGGTTTAATTGGACAACATGGGTGGCCTACTTTTGTAGGTCAAATGTCTGTGAAATTTGACAAAGCGTCAAATCCCACAGGGATTTGACCTGCAATAATGCAAAGATATGAATTATGGAGACAATATGAAACCGCTTGAGATTAAAAAGAATGTTTACTGGGTGGGGGCAGTTGACTGGGATCTCCGTGATTTCCATGGCTACTCCACCGAAAAAGGTACAAGCTACAACGCCTACTTGGTGGTGGACAAAAAGACCGTGCTTTTCGATACGGTCAAAGTCGAACTTCAGAAAGACCTCCTGGCTAACATCCGGCAGGTAACCGATCCATCAAAGATTGATTATATTGTTGTCAATCATGCCGAAATGGATCACTCCGGATCACTCCCTGAGGTACTCAAGATAGTCAAACCGGAAAAGATTTTCTGTACAGCCAAATGTAAGGACGCCCTGATACAGCATTTCCATGATGAAAGCTGGCCGTTTGAGGTCATAAAAGAAGGCGATTCGATCGAGCTGGGGCAGAAGACGATTCAATTTTTTGATTCCAAGATGATGCACTGGCCGGAGAGCATGGTCAGTTATATTCCCGAAGACAATCTGCTCATCTCAAATGATATCTTTGGGCAGCACTGGGCCACCAGTGAACGTTTTGATGATAAGGTCGACCAGGGCGAACTCTACTGGCAGTCGGCAAAGTATTATGCCAATATCTTCATGCCTTTCGCCACTCCGGCGCAGAAATTCCTGAAGAAGCTCAAAGAGAATGATCTTAAGATCGATATGATTGCGGTCGATCACGGCCTGATTTGGCGCAAAGATATCGATAAGATAATCGAACTCTACGACAAATGGAGCTCAGGCAGGGCCGACAAAAAGGCTGTGGTGGTTTACGACACCATGTGGGGTTCGACCAAAAAGATGGCGCGCGCTATCGGTAAAGGTATCGCCTCGCAGGATGTTTCGGTGCAGGTTCTCGATCTGCGCTTCAATCACAGGAGCGATGTCATCACCGAGGCATTAGACTCTCGGGCGATCATCCTGGGTTCGCCGGTTATGAATAATAACATCCTGCCCGGTATGGGCGGATTCCTGACCTATATGAAAGGTCTGCGTCCAAAGGATAAAATCGGCGGAGCATTCGGATCGTACGGCTGGTCAGATAAGGCTACCAAGATTCTGAAAGAATACATGGATGACCTCAAATTCGATATCATCGGAGACGGCCTCAGCACACAATATGTCCCCACAGATGATGTCTTAAACCAATGCTACGAATACGGCGTCGAAATCGGCAAAGCTGTAAATGCGGGATAGAGATATAGCCGTCTGGAAAGGGTTCCTGACGGCACTCGTTAATTATGTTTATCATCGAGAGCCATGCATAACGGTCAAACATACCTCATACGATATCGAATGATGTCATTCTCAAAATAATTGCCCAATCACACAAAGCAATCACAATTTCCCGGCAAACTTTCCGTACAGCGGCGTCCTGATTTGGATTTTTCGGAATTGTAATCCCGGAATTACAGCATGAAATCAAAAAAAGGAAATCATTTCGTTTACGATATCGTAGAGTAATATAAAAAATAAATCTTCAAAATCGGAGGCACAAGAATGGCAGAACATGAAGTACGTATTATCAAAATGCCTGCATGCCGACTGGCGCTGGTGAATACTGTGAGCAGCAGCCCGGAGATGGAATCAATTCAGAAGCTCATGAAATGGGTCGAGAAAAGAAATTTGGCTGATAGAGAATATGGTCCGAGATGGTTCGGCAGGAATAATCCCCCACCGCAAGATGATAAAGCAGAATATGGTTATGATGCTATGGTAACGATCCCTGATGATATTACTAATGCTGATGAAGTCCAGCTCTACCAGATTCCGGAACGGACATGCGCCGTCGTTAAAGCCAATTTGCAGAACATCACACAGATGTGGAACTATCTTTATGACTGGGTTAAAGAAAGCGACTATGAAATAGCCGATCACGGTCTGGAGGAACTTCTGGATCCATATGCGAATGATGAGGAATTTCTCTTCGACCTATGGCTGCCGGTACGAAAATAATCAAACTCAAAAAGCGGAAATTGCCGATAAGCCTATTCCGTCGCAGGTGCTGCCCTCAACCTGCGGGCACGCTCCAGCAAATTATAGACGGCGTTATAAGTAACTGGAATCAAAATCAGGGTGATCAGTGCTGAAACTGTCAAACCGCCAATGACCGCCCTCGCCAGAGCCGCCTGAATCTCGCCTCCGGCGCCAAGCACAAAGGCCAGCGGAAGCATACCCAGCACTGTTGTAAAGGTAGTCATCAAAATCGGCCGCAGACGCAACCGTGCAGACTGCCGCACAGCATCATTGATATCAAGACCGCGCTCCCGGCGCATCAGGTTTATATAATCAACCATCACAATAGCGTTATTGACAACGATGCCCATCAGCATAACAATGCCCATCAGGCTTTGTATGTTGATGGTCGTGCCCGTCAAAAGCAGCGTGGGCACAACACCTATGATGGCCATTGGAACCGCGATCATCACGATAAGCGGATCAAGAAATCTTTCAAACTGCGCCGCCATAACCATGTAAATCAAAATCGCAGCCATCAAGACCGACAACAGAAAATCGTTCCTGGCTTTCTGCTGCTCCTCGTACTCGCCGCTGAATACGATCGAGAATCCTTCCGGCAGAGGCACGTTGCGCATGCCCCTCTGCAGTTTCCCGATCACATCTCCCAGCGCCGCTCCGCTTTCCAGATTAGCAGTGATATAGGTCACCCGCTGCCCGTCAATGCGTTCGATTTCTGTCGGGCTGCGCCTCCGCTCAGTTTCCACCACTGCAGAGACCGGCACGATGTCGCCGCCCGCAGTTCGCACACCCACATTGCTTAAGTCCACGGTTGTCAGTCGGTCTTGCGGCTGAAGCCGAACCGTGATAGGAAATTCCTCTCCGCCCTCACGGAACACCCCTGCCCGGCTTCCGCCGATATTGGTCTGAATTACCTGTGCTATCTGGTTTACCGTCAATCCCAGGTCTGCAATTTTCTCACGATCGATGACCAGGTTCTGCTCGGGTCTTCCTTCCCGCCTGCTGATCCGGACATCCGCCACCTCCGGGACTCTTTCAGCTACATTCTTTATTTGATTGGCCAGGCGGTTGGCCACATCCAGATCGTATCCCCGCAGTTCAATCTGTACAGCTTCAGCGCCCCCGGACCCAAACAGCCGCCGCAGCATCCACAGCCCCGACTGCGCCGAGACACGGATATCCGCCCCGGGAATCTGTCCCGAGACTTCACGGCGAAGCTGGTCGGCCAAATCAAAACTGTTGATGGATCGTTCTCCGGCACTCTTGAGCGAGAGTTCCACCTCGGCATTTCCGGGACGAATCTGAGTGGTTATATGAAGCACCTCATCCATCGGCGTAACCTCCCGCACTATCTGCTCCAGCTCATACAGATACTCGTTCACCACAGCGATGTTCGTCCCCTGGGCCATCATCAGGTCCACATCAATTTCATCGGCATCGGTTTGCGGAGCCAGTTCCACCGGCAACAGCGGCCACAACAATATAGCGCCGGCCAACAGCACTGCGGTTACTCCAAAGACAATTTTCTTATGCCCCAGGGCCTTATCCAGAAGACCCGCGTATCGCTCCTCGAGCCGCTGAAACCAATTGCCGAGGCGCTTGCGAATACCATTGCGATTTCCACCGCCGGATTTGATCGTTAAAAATCGGCTGGCAAGCATTGGCACCAGGGTGAGCGCCACCAGGAGCGAACACAGAAGGGCAAATACCACCACCAGCGCAAGCTCGCGTAAAAGCATACCGGAGATAGTCTGCATGAAAACTACCGGCAGAAAGATGACTGAGGTGGTGAGTGTCGATGCTATAATGGCGCCGGTCACTTGCTTTGTACCGGTGAGAGCGCTTTCTTCACGGGAGTGACCGCCCTCCCTCAGGCGAACGATATTTTCCAGGACCACAATGGAATTGTCGACAATCAATCCAATCCCCAGCGCCAGCCCGCCAAAACTCATCTGGTTTAATGTCAGGTTATTGAAATACAGAAGACCGAAGGTAGCAATGAGCGAGATCGGGATCGAGAGGGCAATGATAAATGTAGTCGAGCCGTTTCGCAAAAAGATATAAAGTACGAAAATTGCCAGGAGCCCGCCGAAAAGTGCTGACTGCTTCACGGTATCAATCGAGTTCTGTATGAATTCGCTCTGGTCGATCACCATCACCAGATCCAGATCATCCCGCTCCCGGTCAATTCTCTCCATCACTTCCCGCGCCTGTCGGGCCACCTCGACCGTGTTGGCGCCCGACTGCTTGCGAATCCCCAGCCGCACCATGGGCTGGCCGTCAATCTGCACGATGCGGTTGATGTCCTCAAAACCATCCACCACCTCGGCCACATCACCGACCCGAATCGGATAGCCGTCAACTACCGTTATGATCGTATTGGTTATCTGCTCAAGCGACTGATATTCTCCCCGAGTACGCACATACATATCGCTTATGCCCTCTCGCATGTCGCCGCCGGGAAGAGTGACATTCTCACGTTGCAGTGCCGCACGCACATCGGCCGCGGAGAGGCCGCTGGAGGCCAGACGGTCGCGTTTGAGCCGCACCTGCACCTCTCGATACAGACCGCCCCAGACATCTATCGAACCGACACCCGGAATCTGCTCGAAACGCTGGGCAATCTCGCGCTCCAAAACGAGCGTCAACTCGTCCATAGGACGATCCGAATGTGCTCCCAGGATTACGACCGGAAAATTGTCGGGATCAAATTTCCATAAACGCGGCGGCTCGACTTCCGGCGGAAAATCATCGCGAATCCGATCCAGCGCCGCCCGGACATCATTGGCCGCAGCGTCAATATCCGTCCCCTGCGCAAATTCGAGTCTGACCCAGCTGCGCCCTTCCTCAGAATTCGAGCGCACCTCAGTCAGGTTGGGTACCACAGCGACAGCATTTTCCACACGGTCGGTGATGATTGTCTCGATTTCCTCCGGGCCCACATTGGGATAACTGGTTGAGATGCTGAGCATGGGATACTCGATCTGAGGCAACAGGTCGACCGGCAAAAATCTGAATCCCATTATACCGAGGACAATAATAATTAGAAACACCATAGCCGTCGCCACGGGACGTTTTACCGCTGTCCTGGTAATGTTCATGCAGTATCCTTTGAACCTCTTTCCAGCATACCGACCGAAGACGTATCAACAGGTCCGGTTTTCTGGCGCTGTAAAATTTCCTCAAGCAGATCCTCACGCTGCATGCGCTGCAATTTCTCCACCCATTCCCAGTTGACCGGACGCACCCTTGCCTGCCCGCTGTCGGGGCCGATCAGATCCTGACCAATCGTCACCACCCAGCTGCCCGGATCGATTCCCTGTATTCCGGCATTCATCCGGCCCTTGGCGATTATTCTAACGGGTACGAACTCAAACGAGACCGGATCGGTAAGAACTTCATTGTGGGGCACATCTATCATCGCTTTTGGCCCGCTTATCAGAGAGTCATGGCTGACATACAGGCCCACGGCCGATGTGGCCGGATTTTCCCATAGCGCGCTCAGCGGCACAAGCGTGGCCTGCTGGCTCTCGCCGTAAAATATATCCACCGTGACAAACATGCCTGACTTCAGGGCTTTATCGGGATTGACAAGATCGATTTCGGCAACTGTGCTATGGGCGGTTGGGTGAAGAAAGGGGGAGATACGTGCAATTGGAGCCGAAATCGGACCGGATGGTATATTCTGCGATAAAATCTCGGCTCTCTGACCTTCTTCAATATAGCCCAGCATGCGATCGGTGAGTACCACCTCAACTCGGACTGTGTCCAGTTGTCCCAGCGTAAACAGCCTGGTGCTGGGTGTAACCAGCATGCCGACTTCGGCGTTGCGGTTACCAATCGTACCGTCCACCGGAGCCCTCACCACAGTGCGGGACAGAGTTTCTTTTCTTTCGTCAATGGTTGCCTGTGCCTGCTCCACACGCGCCCGCGCTAATTCGGCGCTGGCCTCTGCGGCTATTGCCTGGGTTTCTATATTCTCCATTTCCGTCGGGCTTATCAGCTCTTTCTCCGCCAGATCCCTGCTGCGCTGGAGTTCCGACTGCATCCGTTTCAGTTCCGCCTCGGCCTGCTTGGCCTGAGCCAGGGCAATCTGATAATTGGCCTCGGCCTGTTTGAGCTGTTCACGGAACTCTGTATCACGAAGCCGTACCAATGGATCGCCGGATTGCACCAGATTTCCATTCTGTACATAAACCTGCGCCACCGGGGCGCTGACCTGGGGATATAGTTCCACCTGGTTCATGGCCTTAACCACCCCGCTCAACCGCTCGGTAAGGGGAAGACTGCCGAAGCGTGCCTGTACCGCCTCTACAGAGGGTATCAGTCCCTCGTTATCTCCACGCGGATTGCCGTCCGAATTGCGGGAGCAGCTTATCATTGAGCATATCAGAGTAATCGTCAGAATTAGAACGGATAAAGGATATAATCGGGAGAAGACTTCCCGTGGCTGCCTCATGAAACCTCCTTAGGAGCGGTATATATAGGCATGAATCTAATTTCCGGCCAGCCCGGACACAAGCTCAAAATATATTTAACTCGGAGAAAATCTCCATGTTCCCCGGAACATGCGGATTTGTGAAGCTGCAAACTGTAGTTAATGTCCGACCTGATATGAATTCCCACCGAGGCGGATATTGGGCGGATATTAATTTTAGGGCAGGACCCCTGTGCTCCTTTTTCTTTATCTTTCGCTGGCAGGTCGGAGATCCGCCTGCTGACGGATTCGCAGGAAACCTGCCTTGTATCCGGGCGCACCGGGAGGTACGCCCGGCACGAGTTTTATTGGCGTGCGCTCGGACATAATTGTGCGCGGCGTACGTCCCCGTGCGCCGCGAAATCATTTCTTCTTTAATTCGTCGATAATCTTTTTCAGCTTCTCCGGATCGGCATCTTTGGCGAGTGATTCCAGCTCTTCCTTCAGCTTATCTTGATCGTCCAGCTTATTTTCCGCCTGTCCAGTTTCGGGCATATCGAGCATCTTGCGCACATTGGCAACATAATTTGCAGGTTTGACCGGTTTTTCCAGATATATTCCCGGGCCGGACATGGTCAACTCTTCGAGATCAGCCTTGCCCAGCTCGTCATGGGCATGGCCGGTTACGATCAGCACCGGAATCTTTTTCAATTCCTTGTCCTTCTGAAGCTCGCGGTACATCTTGGCGCCTGAATGTTTGGGCATAACCAGATCCATTGAAATCAAATCAGGCTTAAATTTCCTGGCCTTCTCAAGCCCCTCCAGACCATCACTGGCGGTAACCACCGTGAAGCCGTCATCCTCCAGAGCCATCTGCAGGAAGCGAACAACATCCGGTTCATCATCAACAACCAGCACAGTTTTGTCTAATTGATCAGCCATTTTATTTTTTCTCCTGTCTTAGCTTTTCTTCCTGAACCATCGGTTTCGGCAGACGTTTGCGCGGGAAGCATAGCCTGAAGACCGATCCCTTGCCTTCCTCGGATTCGAAATCGATCGAACCGCCGTGTTCCTGTACAATCTTGCGAGTGGTCAAGAGGCCCAGCCCGGTTCCACCCCCGCCCTTGGTTGTAAAGAACGTCGTAAACAGCTTTTGCTTGATGTTATAATCCATACCCATACCGTTATCCGAAACCTCGAATATCAATGTATCATTTTCCTGACGTGTTGAAAGAACTATTTGCGGATTTTTCTTCTCGCTCATCACGCAGGCATCCAGCGCATTGGAGACCAGGTTGGTCAGGCAGGTATGAATTCCGTCCGGGTCGAGCGAGGCCGGTTTGAGATTGGAATCCAGTCTCGCTATCAACTTTATTCCGGCCTGATTGGCGGAATCGCTGTAAAGATCTATTATATCTTTGATAAGCTGACTGGGATCTATCATCTGGACATTGGGCACCCGGCCCTTGGCAAAGGAGAGAAAATCCTTTACCAGGCTGGTTATCTTGTCGAAATTCTTTTCCAGGATGCCCCAGCCTTCTTTGGTGCGCTCCTTGTCATCCTTATTCAGTCCGGAATGCACCATGTACATGCCCCCCTCCAGACCCATCAGGATGTTTTTGATCGTGTGCGCCAGGCCCGAAACAGTCTGGCCGACCGCTGACAGACGTTCAGCGTCCAGCTTCTCCTTCTCCAGCTCCTTCAGTTCGCGGATATCCTGCAGAAATGCGGCATAACCGAGGGTCTTTTTCCTGTCCTTCAGAGTGGCCCCGGATAATCTGACCGGAATCTCCTCCCCTTTTTTATCAAGCACAATTGATTCATCGAGAACACATTTATCCTCTTTATCATCCATCATCTCGATATATTCACCCGGAAACATGCGGTTGATATCCCTCATCGAGGGCTTGCCCTTATCGGGAAATCCAAGAAGTTCCCGGGCTGCTGGATTAAAGATGGTAACATTGCCGTCAGTGTCGGTTGCCAGTATACCGTCATTGGAGTTCTTGATCAGCGCTTTCTGGAAGGCGTGGATACGCTGCAATTCCTCTTCCAGCTTTTTGGTCTGGGTAACATCGGTGGAGATTTCAATTACATGTGCGATCTCCTCCTCGCCTCGTGTCAGGGGCGCGGTGGTAACCACATAATGCGCCCGTTCGCCGGTCTTGGTTATACCAACCTGGTTGGAAGAATGGATCTGGCCGTCCTTGAATGTTTTAGCCGCCGGACAGTGATCGCATTTGCGGGAACGGTTCTTATATACTTTGTAGCAATGATCATCTACATTTTCGCCGAAAACCTCGCGAAATCTTTCATTGGCGCGGATGATTTTGAAATCCCTGTCGATGACTGTGATGTAGCAGGGCACTCTCTCAAAAAGTATATTGTATTCCTTCAGCCAGTTCTTGCTTTCGGTAATATCATGTGACATCTCCAGCACATATAACACCTTCCCATCATTATCCTTTATCGGGGCTATATGGGTGACATAATGCGCTGTGCGGCCGTGAACATCCTTGCCCACGCCGTCTATCACACGCTTCTTGCCGTCCTTGAATGTTTCAAGTGTGGGGCAGTTTTTGCATGGACTCTGTAGGCCCTTATATGCCGCGTAACATTTCTTTCCTTCCCAGGGTCCGAAATACTGCTCGAAGCGTGAATTGGCCGCCACGACATTAAAGTCCCTGTCCACAATCGCCGCATTAAAGGGTATGCCTTCAAGAACAGTGCTCTCCTTTAAGTCATCAACGATCATCTTATTCATTTCGATTCAACCTTTCCGGAGCCGATAATCTTCCCGATCGTTTCCAGAAATGCAGAGACTTTAATCGGCTTCTCCAGAAACTGCTCGGGAGGGGGAAGTTCGTCGTCCCCCACCCATGCGTGAAAATCAAAATCATCACCTTTTTCGATTCCTGTCAGGATGATGACCGGGATATTGCATGTCTTCTTATCCTCGCGCATCTGGCGGTAAACCGATATTCCCGACTGCTTCGGCATCATAATATCCAGGCAGATTAAATCCGGGGACCATTCACAGGCCTTCTCGAAACCATCCTTACCGCTCTCGGCAGTCTTGACCTCATAGCCGCCGTCAGATAATACCGACTCCAGATATTTGAGGACATCCGGTTCATCATCTATGACCAGTACTTTATAAGCCATCTCTTCAATTCTCCTCGATTTCAGGCATCGTTACCCAGGGTGATTTTCTTCCCTCGTGCTTTGCCGCTATAGCCTGATTGATACTGTCCGAGACCTCCTGGTCATGACAGGTTGTACATTGCGGCAGCTTAGGCTTGTCGAGCGCGGCTGCTTTCTCCTTATGGCATTCCACACAACTTCCATGCATGGCATCCACGTAACCGGGAGCGGTATAATCCTCGACTTTAATCGCCGCACCAGGCGGGATAAGATCTTTATGACATTCATTGCATTCTGATGCGGTCAAAGCCATCTTGGGCTGATCCGGTTCATGGCATTTCACGCACCCGAGATTGCCCCCCGAGGGTGAGGCGTGCCAGTCATGGCGGAAGGCATCGGTATATTTATTCATATCCGCATGGCACTGCCAGCATCCGCTCTCCTTATCCCCGGGGATATTCATATGATGGCATTTCACGCACGACTCTTTGCCGCCAAGCGTATCCTCATGCATTTTGTGCTTGAACAGCACCAGGTCAAAGTTGCGGTTGCCGTTTATGATCAGCTTCTCGCCTCCCCGTGCCTTGACCACCGGAGTATCCTGGATACCCCGGCTTTCCAGCCTGTCGAAGGGCCAGAACATCAGGCCTACAGCAACTGCCAGCACAAACGCCAGCGAATATTTAATTCGTGCTGCAACCTCCGGACGACCCAGCCATGTATTTGAAGCTCGGTCGAATTCCGGCAATTTTTCCACTTTCGCTTCCGGATCAATCGGTTTTCTTTCCCAGACCTTGAAATGTTCGACCGCGAACAGGAATGCCAGAACTGCCGCCGATACCACACTGGCGGAAATAAGTATCTCCGACAGCGAGGGCACATAATGCGATCCGGTTGCGGAGGTCATCATCAATCCGGCAACATTAATGCGATTAAATACAATTCCCAATACCACCAGGAGCGAAGCGGCCCAAAGCCCCTTGAGCGAATGCCGGGTCCTGGGAATGCTCAACAGGATCAGCGGGATAATTATGACCATGCTGGCCTCGACAATAAACATTATCGATTCAAATGATCCGGCGAAAATATAGCCGAGAGCACCGCGCGCACCCAGGTCGATAAAACGTACCAGGGCATAGATTGCAATAACCCAGACGGCCGCCTTGCCGAGCTTGGCCAGAAGCGGAGTTTCCGCTTTTCTGCGGTAAAGCCATGATGTGAAAAGTGATTCGAAAGTAACCATCATCAATCCCAGAGCAATGGCCGAGATAAAGAACATAATTGGCAGGATTGGAGTGTACCAGAGCGGATGCAGCTTAAAGGGCATAATCAGAAAGAGCGAGCCAAGCGATGATTGATGCAAGGTAGAGAGCATGATACCGAGTATCACGAATACCAGCCTGTATCTCATCAGGAAGCTCCTGATTTTGGCATACCGGCTAGTTTCCTCCAGCGGTACCGGCGAGAATTCCAGGGCCAGCACAGTGGTATAAAGCATAACGCACCAGGCCACCTCGAACAGGGCCGAGTGGTGCTGCCATTGCACCACCGGATGCCAGATATTCCAGGGCAGGCCCAGGTCGAACAAAAGACCTACGATAACCGCGATATAACCAAGGAACGCCGTCAGCACAGCCGGTTTCACGATCGGATGAAATTCCTCTTTCCGCATGATGTATACGGTTGCGGTGATCACGAATCCGCCTGCGGCCAAAGCTACCCCGGAAACCACATCGAAGCCGATCCAGAATCCCCAGGGGGTAGTATCGGACAGGTTAGTGGTAACACCCAGGCCGAAGGCAAATCGTGCAATTGCCGCCGAAAGTCCCAGCCCGGTAACGATCCAGAGGATCAGTTTGAATATTTTGACTCTATCCATTATTCCGATCCTCCCTTCGGCTTATTTTCCTGTTCGCGTTTCATGCGCCGTCCGATCACCCAGTGCAGGCCAATCATGGCCGCACCCATACCGGCAAAAACCGGCGGCACAGCTTTCATCGCAGCTTCGGTTGTATGGGGCAAAGGCTCGTTGTCGAGCTTGCGGTCGTATGAAAGGAAGCTCAGGTCGATGTCGGAAAGATACAGGACACAGGTTCCGCCGACCTCATGTTCGCCCCAGATTTTATCCTGGTAGTATTTGCCGGGATTATCCAGAATCCGCTGACGGGCGATGGCTATCAGCTCATCACGCTCGCCGAAAATGGTCGCTTCCTCGGGACAGGCCGCAGTGCAGGCCGGCTGCTGGCCGTTCTTGATTCTATCGTAACACATAATACATTTGCGAATATATGGTATCCGCTGATCCCAGTCATACCTCGGAATACCATAAGGGCAAGCCATCATGCAGTAACGGCAGCCCATACATTTGTCATTATCATAAATGACCGGACCTTCTTTGGTTTTCTTCAACGCACCTACCGGGCAAACCGAGACACATGCCGGTTCGATGCAGTGACGGCATTGCTTGCGGATGAAGTGATCGTCAGGTTTGATTACAATGGAGGTCCAGTTTAAAGCCGAGAGGCCGTCATTCTGGGTCCAGCGTCGTGGGTAGTCGCCCGGGAGGTCATATGTTTCCTTGCAGGCTTTAACGCATTTGAAACAGCCTATACATTTCGTTATATCAGTCAGGATAGCTTTCATACCGGCATCTCCTTCTTACCTAATGTTTCCGCTACACCCTCGCCGGATCTGGGCGGGAATTTCCATCCCAGTGTGGAGACCATCTGCGAGAATGGCACCAGCACACAATGGGCGATCTTGGTAAACGGTATGAATACGAAAATCAGTTCGGCCGAAAGCATGTGGAAAAGCATCGTCCATTGATAAACACCTGCTCCGATAGCCATATTGTTGCAAACATATCCCGTCGCAAACGGTATCGCCAGAAGTACCGGCCAGACATAATCCTGGGGACGGCTGATGAAACGCGCTTCTTTTGAAAAGAGCCTTCCCAGAAAAAGCGCTACCGCCGTAACCATTGTAACGATGGTCAGGATGTCTGCCAGATTGTCGCTCAGTACAGGCCAGCCGATACCGATCGACTCCCTGATGAGCTGTATGTGGCCAATCAGGAATATCGGAACCAGTATCAATCCGATATGGAAGACAAACGAAACAACGCTGTAAATCGGTCTCGTCTTCCAGAGCCGCAGAACCGGTACCAACCAGCCCAATGTATTCTCGGTAATCAGTTTCCAGGGCATTACCTTGTCATCGGTCTGACGGCGGGCCTGTATCACACCCCAAACGGTCAGTACGACTATGCGCAGAAGCCCCAGGAGCATGATGGCGAAGGTCAGCCTGAAAAGAGGCCCTGCCACAAAATCCATTAATGGCTGCATCTACTCCACCTCCTTTTCGACCGCTTCCGGAGTTTCTTCTTCTTTTTCTTCCTTTTTCACCTTGAGCGATTCATCAAAAATTATCGCCTTGTAAACCAGATCATGCAGGCCGACTATTTCGACATCATCCATGCCCTGATCCTCCATCAATTCGCGCAGCTGTTTTTTGCAGTTGGCACAGGGCGCGACCACATATTTGGCGCCCGTCTTCCTGATCTGCTCCGCCTTGGCCTTGCCGCCGATAGTCGTGCGATAGGGACGGATTTCGTCTATCGAAACAGTCCCGCCTCCGCCTCCGCAGCAGATATTGTTCTTGCCGCTGGGAGTCATCTCCACATAACTCTTGCAGAATGACTTCAATATTTCACGCGGCTTGTCAATGATCCAGCCCTGGCGGGCGATGTTACAGGGATCATGATAGGTTACCGGATCAGTTATAACATTGGGATCCAGCTTTATCTTGCCTTCTTTGAGCATATCATAAAGATACTCCATGCAGTTGACAACCGGCGGAGCGTCTTTTCCTCCGCAGAAGACCGGCACGAAATACTTGGCCGAACGGGAGGCATGACCGCATTCGCCGATCAGGATTTTCCTGCCCTTCAGCCTGCGAGTTTCCTCCACCACCTTCTTGACAATTCGATCCAGCATCCGGTCGCTGTAGAACAGGCCGTAGTTGATGCCGTCAAAATAACCGGTGCCGATGGTCCAGGAGCCGCCGGTGGCGGTAAAGACTGCCGCGTTACCCATCAGAGTATCCGCTTCCATCAAAAAGTCCGAGACAGCCGGGAAGAAAACATATTCGCAGTCCTCCTGATCAATCGGGAACTTGATCTTGACGCCCTTCTCCTCCTCCATATCCTCCTCCAGAAATTCCAGTGTATCCAGAAGGGCCGGAACAGGTATGGCCGAGGTATTTCCGGTTTTGCCCTCCAGCTGTTCACGGGTGCTGATCACCAGTGCTCGCGGAGCAATGCCGATCTCGCTCAGTATATATCGCCCCAGATGCGTCACCAGGCCGTGATCGATCCCGACCGGGCACTGCAAAGTGCAGCGCCGGCAGGCGGTGCAGTTCCAGAATGACTCCGCCATTTCATTGACCTTCTCATCGGTCAGTCCCTTGCTGCCCAGGACCCGGCCGCGTAACATGCCGCCGACCGTAAAATGACGGCGGTACACGCTCAAAAGCAGTTCCGAGCGATAACAGGGGATGTCCTTGGGATCACGGGTCGCCTGATAAACCTGGCATTCAGTGGCACAACGCGAACATTTGGCGCTGCTTCTGACATACTGATCGAGCACAAATCCATAATTTGTGTTCTTCAATATGGCCGCAAAAGCTTCCAGAAACTTCTGCGCCCTCCCATCCACAACCGGATCCTCGATATGGTACCGTACATCGAGCTTCTGCTTCTCCAGTACCTCCGGCTTGCGCTGGGTTTTGAAGGCGTGTTGTCGTTCTTCCTCTGTGATTGGTTTGATCATCGCTTCCTCATCTATTGTTGTTGTTCACATTTTTCCATTTGATTCTATCTCTTGTCAAAAACTGCCTCATGTCCTCTGACTGGAATCCTGAAAACCGGCAACGGGTCTTTTCCGCTGCCCATTTCCGGATTCTCGAGCACCCAGGGATCGAGCAAATTTATATTAAAATCCTTGCACGTTTTCACCACCTGGTCCTGTGCCGCATGCACATAGACAGCAGCATCGTAATTTTCGGATATGGATCTCAGCTCCATAATTTCCTTTTCCCAGTAGAAGACATGCCCGGCGCAGCAAACTGCAACACGGATCGGCTTTTTGCAGCGGGGGCATTTCAAAGTCGCGATTATATCCACCGGGAATTCGGATTCATCATTCTCAATTACGAACCCGTTTTTGGATAAATATTCGCGGGTCATCTCCACCAATTCCCCCAGTTCAAACAGGCAGGGAGCCTCTTTATTCTCTTCCGCTTTTCCGGTATGCTTGATTTTGCCGCCGATGAAGAGCTTCAATGTCTCCTCTATTTTTCCGGTTAAGTCTTTGTATACCATCAGATTTTCCGCCTCGAGCATATCCTTGTAAAAGGACCTGATGCCGTTGCATAGAAGCACCTCAACTCCCGCATCCTTGAGAAGTCTCAGACGGGCTATAGGGCCGCTGCGGTCACAGTTCAGCAGCTCCTTTGAGATCACTTCCCTTTCTTCGAGGAGGCAGATTTGAAATCGCTTGGCTGCTTCGAAGCAGGGAGCGATCTCATCCTTGTATGTTGCAATCGCCAATTTCATAACCAGAAGGGTATATATATGCGAAACATGTGCCAAAATTCACAAATTAGCTTAGTCGTTGTTAGACAAATTATTACATAAAAGGGCAAGAACCGCCATGTTGCAATAATCATAAATTGCAACGTAATGTTGCAGGGTGTTCGTTGCATTATGCAGCATAAAGGCTTATGGGGAGGTGATTAGTGCTTCGGAAATTAAGTGCGGTTTTCAGGCTTACGGAATTTCAATCCCATACTTTTTCATCTTGCGCCAGAGGGTGGTGCGGTCGATGCCCAATATTTCGGCTGCTTTTTTGCGGCTGCCCTGGCATTCCCGGAGCGTATCGCGAATCAAAGCTTCTTCGCTGTCGGCTTTTGAGGCGGAGCTGCTGACCTTTCCGGCCTGTTCCTGCTGTGACAGTTCGCCGGCGGCCTCCAGTACTTCGGATGGTAAATTCGAGGGCTGTATAATCCGTTCGCGCGTAACCGCAAAGCAGTATTCGATTATATTCTCCAGCTCGCGGACATTGCCATTATACTCGTGCTTCATCAGTATCTCCATCACCTTGGGCGAAACGCCTATAACATTTTTGCCTTTTTTGGCGTTGAAGTTGGAGATAAAATGATCCACCAAGTAGGGGATATCCTCGCGGCGCCTGGAAAGAGGCGGCAAATCGAATTTGACCACCGCCAGCCGGAAATAGAGATCGTCACGAAATTTCCCCTGTGAGATTTGTTCCTTCAAGTCTTGATTGGTGGCAGCCACTATCCTGATGTCCGCTTTTATCGCTGTGGTCGAGCCCAGCGGCTCATATTCTCTCTCCTGCAATAACCGCAGCAGCTTCACCTGGGTCGATTGCGGCAGCTCCCCGACTTCATCAAAAAACACAGTCCCGCCGTTGGCAGCCGCCAGCTTGCCGTCCTTATCCTTTTTGGCATCGGTGAAGGCGCCCTTGACATAGCCGAAAAGCTCCGACTCGAAAAGCTGAGGCGGGAGGGTACCGCAGTTTATGACCACATACGGTTTGTCTTTGCGCGGGCTCAGATTATGCACCGCCCGGGCAAAGAGCTCCTTTCCTGATCCGGATGGCCCCTGGAAAAGTACCGTACTCTCCGACTCGGCCACATCGGGGAGGATGGCGAAGATTTTATGCATGATCGGGCTTTTGGAGATGATATCCTCGAAGGAATAGCTTTTCTCCAGCTCCTTGCGCAGGTTTTCGATAGCGGAGAGATCGCGGAAGGTTTCCACCGCGCCCAGGACATTACCATCATCATCACGCAGAACGGCTGTGGAAATACTGATCGGCACGGTCCGTCCCTCTGCGTCAATAATCCGAACCGGCTGATCTATTGCTACATTACCGGTCTGCATAGTTTTCTCGAGCTGGCATCCGGTCTCACAGATATCCGAATGGAAGACTTCATAGCACTTCCTGCCGATCGCCTTCTCCTCGGGTATGCCGGTGATCTTCTCGGCCGCATGGTTGAAGCTGGTGATGCGTCTTTGATTGTCGACAGTAAAAACGCCGTCAGCGATCGACTCGAGGATAACCTTAAAAAACTTCAGATCTTTCAACTTTTTCTCTGCCATCTTTAATTATACGTTCATATTACGTAAATTTTAAGATAAACTCAATTTTTGTCAAATCAACAAAAATGGCAAGGACCAACTCCGTCAGGTCGGAGATCCGGCAACGCGCCGAGGCATCTCATGGCCGATTATGATGGGGTTCATTCCTCCAAAAAACAGCGGGAATACACTGGAAATGGATTGACTTAAGACTATATATATCATGGCGTTACATCAATATTTTCAATATATTGCGAACTTCCGGGCAATGATTCTCATTATATAATATACAAATCAAAAGGAGGACCGGAAGTGATAAACATATCAATTCTCAGCAAAGCAGTGGTGGCAGTCTCCATTCTTGCTTCTCTTTTGATTCTTTCCTGTGAGCAGCAGGCTCAGGAACAGCAGATGGTGACAATTCCAGAAGGCACCTCGGTCACAGTATCTTTACAGGAGACTATAGGCACCGAGGCAAACAGCTCCGGAGACAGATTTGAAACCAAAACCATTGAACCCATAACGGTTGAGGGAAACATCGTCGTACCTGCCGGAACAACAGTCAGGGGCACCCTGACAGAGGTCGATGAACCAGAGAGCGAAAGTGAAGATGCCGAGATGACCCTGGCCTTCAACACGATCGTTATGCCGGATGGTGAGGAATACTCGTTCGAGACTCACGATGTCACTCTCAGAACCGAATCGGATACCCGCGGCGACGTCGAGAAAATTGCCGCAGGTGCGCTGGCCGGGGCTGTTATCGGGGCGATTGCGAAAGGGGATGAAGGTGCCGCGGTCGGCGCTGTTGTGGGCGCTGCCGCCGGAGGCGCCGTGGTTATAGCCACACAGGAGAACCGAATAACGCTTAAGCCCGGACAGAAATTCCTGATTCAGACAACCCAGCCTGTAAAGCTGCCGGCGCCACAGGCCGACTAAGTAAATAACAGAAGAGGAGATATAATGTTTAAGAAGTTTATCATTGCCATAATGGCAGTTGTGATGATGTATTCTATCGCAGTTGCCCAGGAAGCTTCCACAGCGAGTTTTGGATTTCGCGGATGGGGTCCCAGAATCGGGGTCACAATCGATCCCGACCAATTTCATTTTGGAGGACATGCTGATTTTGGACACTTTGCCAAACACATCCGTCTCCAGCCAAATCTGGAAATTGGTTTCGGCGATAATCTAATGCTTCTGGCAATCAACTTTGAGGGATCATACCGATTCGCCACCAACTGGGATGTCTGGACGCCCTATATAGGCGCCGGACCGGGGATCAATTTTTACAATTTTGACGATGAAGGCTTGCCGGATGGGGCGGACGACAGCGAAACCGAATTCGGATTCAATATATTAGGCGGCATCGAGAAAGGCATTTCCAACGGCGACAGGTTCTTTCTTGAGCTGAAACTCGGCTTTGCCGATTCCCCGGATATTAAAATCACCGCGGGCTGGACATTCTTCCATTGATTAAGGCAAGCAGTTTTAATTTGAACGGCGGATATTATTATCCGCCGTTTTTTATTGTAATCTTTTGCAAGCATAGCCGTATAAACGGTGTCAAATCATATATAATCTGAGAAATTTGTTCGCTAAAGGGAGTGTTTAGAAAGTGCTGGATATTGACAGTACGTCTGAGAGACGTCATTCCGAGGGAGTCCCGACCTTCGGTCGAGGACGACCGTGGGAATCTCAAAATGCTTTATATGAAGGAACTTATGAGCTCACCACGTCGCTAAGACTTAAGAGTTTTCGCGCCTCGTGATGACTATACGTATATATTCGTGACTTATTGACAAACTCTCAAGCGGTGGGGCACCTGAATTGGGTATTCAGGATTCATTTGACATTGCCCAAAAGGAGCGTATCTTCCAGTTATGCAATTTTTAGAGTCTTTCAGGGTCGCGGCTAACTCGCTGCGAACCCATAAAGTCAGATCATTTCTCACCATGCTGGGTATCATTATCGGCGTGGCCTCGGTCATAACCGTCTTTGCCATGGGGCGCGGAGCGGAAAGGGCCACCAAAGAGCAGATTCAGAAATACGGCACCAATGTTCTGACACTTTATCCCGAGTACGGCCGTTCCCATTCCGCCAGGGCCTCCGGACAGCGAGTGCGTCTATACAACGAGGATGTGGAGCCTTTGCAGGAGATTCCCGGAATAGTCGCTGCGGTTCCGCAGATGTATAATTTCACTCAGGTCAAATTCGGCAATGAGGTCATGTATGCTCGCATCCTGGGCACTACCCCCGAATACGAGTGGGTCAACAACTCGCCCCTGGTGCGCGGCAAATACTTCTCTCGAACAGATAATGCCAGCCGCAGGCGAGTGGCTATAATCGGTACAGAAATAAGAAAACAGCTTTTCGGTGAGGACACTTTATCTGTTGTCGGAAGCGAAATCAAAATCAGAGGGATCAGCTTCGAGGTAATCGGAGAGCTTAAGGAGAAAGGGCCGGGATGGTCCTCGCCTGATGAGATGGTCGTCATTCCGCTCCTGACCGCCCAGAAACGCGTCTTCGGATATAATTACCTTAACGCCATCACAGTAAAGGTCTCAAGCCTGGATTTGATGGATCCGGTTTCTCTGGCGATTGAAAGGGCCCTCAGGCGACAACACGGATTGACCGGCAATGATGAAAACGACTTTAGAATCTTCAGTCAGGTGGATATAATCCAGACCTACCAGAGCACAACCGACACCTTCAACTGGCTGCTGGGATCGATCGCCGGAGTTTCGCTTCTGGTAGGCGGTATCGGTATTATGAATATCATGCTGGTGTCGGTCACCGAACGCACGCGCGAAATAGGTCTGCGTATGGCGGTGGGAGCGCGGAAGCGGGATATCCGCCTGCAGTTCCTGATAGAGGCGTTTGCGCTTTCAATCTTCGGCGGCGCACTGGGAATATTCCTCGGATCGGGGGCATCCAAAATACTCTCCACATACTTCAACTGGAATACACTGATAGCACCGGACTCGATCATGCTGGCCTTCGGATTTGCGGCCTTTGTGGGCATAGTTTTCGGGTTCTATCCCGCCTTGAAAGCCTCCAAACTCGACCCGATCGAGTCATTACGCTACGAATAGTCCTACCCAATCTTAGTCATTCTGAGCGAAGCCATGGATGCGGCATTTGGCGGACGAAAAGTCTCATCAGATGGAGAGGTTATTCAGCCTGCAGAGGTCTGGAATTCAGATGGTCAATACGAGGCTAATCAAGAAGGCAGCTCCTGCAACCTTTTGCGTGCGTCCCTGATCTTCTCAGTCTCGATCTGCGGATCACCCCAGTGTTTCAGCAGCTCCTTGAAATTTCTGCGTGCTTCTGAGTAGTTGCCCAGTTCCTGCTGAGCCACTCCGATATAATAGATTGCCTTCAGGTATCTTAATGGGGCTGTGGTACCAAGATCGCCGGTAGTGATTCTCTCTAAATATTTCAGACCTTCCTCGTACATACCGTAAGAAACCATCAGGCTTCCCAGAGCAAAAGCGGTCGATGACACACTCATGTTCAGAGGCGAATTGAAAAGTGTATCGTAAGCCTCGATAACCTTCAAGGTATCCAGATTACAGGTTCCGTAGAAAATATCCTCTAAGTAATTCGCAATCGGCCAGATATTTTCGGGCATTCTTTCCCTGAATTCCTTCAATACTTCCTGAAGCACCTTCTCGGCTCCGGCGCAGTATGAAGTGTCGAGCTCAACCAGGGTCAGGGCGTAGTCAAGATTTTCGAAAAGCTGGGCATACTCATGCGCTTTCTCCGCATATTTCACGACGCTGTCAGGGTAATCGAAGTTGAGAAAGTAATTTGCGAAAGAACTGTATGCGGTCTGGATAATCGTCCGGTCCTCAGTTTTCAAAGCGTAATCGATCAGCTTGTAATAGCGATTCACCGCATCCAGAAAATTTCCTTCCCAGACCTCGAGATCGATCTGCAAGTCCTCATATTCATTCATGATATGCGGATTGTCAGGGTAATATTTCTTTAAAAGCTCCAGATTCTCGCGGGCCTTCTCAAAATCCCGCTGTAATATATTTATCCTGGCCGCCCTGATAATTCCATCATAGTTATCGGGATATATCTCCAGAAGCTGCGAAATTTCAGACAGTGCCAGATCATAACTTTTCGTCTGCCGATACAGATTCGAGAGCTCCAGATACGGCTGGGGGGAATCGGGAAAGTATGACTTGACCAGTTTCACCTTCTCTATTGCTTTGTCAAGGTCATCCTGGCTGGCGTGAATCGTGGCGGCCAGGCTCAATCCCCATCTGCTGCGCGGATTAATCAACAGCATTGTGTCGATCTGGGCCAGCGCTGCATCAAACTTCTCTCCCAGCTGATATAAGAATATGGCATAGAAAAACCTGCCCTCCCAGTCATCAGGATAATTCTTGACATACGACTTTATCTTAACAAAAGCATCATCAATATTGGTATAAAGCCACAAATCAGAGTAAATATCCAGAAGCATCCGCTCTCTTACCGGGAGATTTTCGGAACGTTCCTGGGCCAGCGCCAGATACCGCCTGCCCTGTTCCAGACGGCCCTGGAAGGTGTGCACCATGCCTATGCGCATATAGGGCAACGCGAAACTTGAATCGAATTCTATGGCCCGATTGAAATCCTCGATGCTCTCATCATACAGACCCTTATCAAATTTCTCGAGCCCCCTTACATATTCCCTGTATGCATCCTTGTTTGATGATACGAATGAGGTGACTTTCTTGTCAGAACCGATCATTTCCTGAATATTCAGGGATGAGGCTATCTTCCGGGTAAGGCTGTCGGACAGTACAAAAATATCCGACCCAACGACTTTCTCACCGAGTAGGATCCGGCCGGTATTGATATCTTCGAGGCGGGCGTCTATCCTGAGCATATCGCCCGATTTATAGAACGACCCGGACAGGATTTTGGAGGCTCCCATCTGACCCGCCGCTTTTATAGCTTCTCCGCGATCGGGGATCTCCGATGGATTCGCGGGGGAATTGGGCAGACTGCTGATAAGTCGATTGCGTGATATTATATCCTGACTGCTCTGGGACAGGTCGGTCTCAATCAATTGAGGTATGCCGGAAACCATCCAGTCAAGCGTCGAATCGTTGGTTTTATTTTCGAAGTTCAGAATGGCCAGGGCATTCTGATGGAAGACGGGTTGCGCCTGCGCGAGACCGACAGAGCGGTCCTTTTTGGCCAGCTGTGTGAAAATAAGAACTGCGATTACCACAACAATCGCGCCCACGCCAATCAGCGGCATCCAGCTTCTCGATTTTTTGGCGGGTCCCCGGCTGAGCGCCTCGATGGTGGAGTCGCTGTCCGAGATGCCGCTCTCGAACTGACGACGCAGGCTTCTCAGATCCAGAGCCAGATCGCGTGTATTCTGGTAGCGATCATCCGGGTTTTTCTGCAGACATTTGTCGATAATTCGCTCCAGCTCCGCGGGTAAGGAAACATTTATTCTGCGAATCGGCTCATGCCGGGCCTCCAGAATCTTGGCAATTGTGGAAACCTTGTCTGAACCCTCGAAAGGCGGCTTGCCCGAAAAAAGCTTGTACATCAAAATTCCGAATGAGAAAATATCCGAACGCGGGTCGACATTCTCACCGCGGGCCTGTTCCGGGGACATGTAGCTGACAGTGCCAAGAATCTTGCCCTCCTCGGTCAGCTCCTTCGATATGGAGACTGTCCCGGTATCATCGGCTGCTTCAATCGCCCCGGCCACAGGCTTGGCCAGACCGAAATCGAGAATTTTTGGAGTACCCTCATCATCGATGATGATGTTGTCCGCTTTGATATCCCGATGGACTATGTTGAGTTTATGCGCCGCCGCCAGCCCCACCGCAATTTTTTCGGCAATTCTCATGAGGTCCTTCAGTTGATGGCTTCTGTCTGCAAGAAAATTGCCGAGCGACTCCCCCTCGATATATTCCATGACAATATAATTGAGCTCCTTGCCTGATTCATCCTTTTCGGTGCCGATGTCGTGGATCGCCATAATATTGGGATGATTTATCTGCGCTGCGGTACGCGCCTCTCTTTTAAAGCGTTCCAGACGATCCGGATTATCAAAAAACTCTTCATGCAGTATTTTAAGCGCAACATTGCGGCCGAGTTTCTGGTCCTCCGCCAGATAAACCTCGCCCATACCGCCTTCGCCAAGCTTTCTGACTATTTTGAAGTGGGCGAAATTCTGTCCTTCCTGAAAACTCATAATTATATCCTTTTTAGGGCCAGCATGGTAATATCGTCCGATTGCGGAGCATCACCCATGAACTGTTTCAATTGCTCCGCCATATCCTCAATAAGACCGCGGGGATCCTTGTCTTTCGATTCCAGGGCGGCCTTCTCTGTGCGCTCATCCCCGAACTGGTCGCCTGACCCGCTCCGGTCAGCTTCGCTCAAACCGTCAGAAAATATAAATATCGAGTCACCTTTTGCCAGTTCAACTGTCTTCTCTTCCCACTCGGCAAATTCGAAGGCGCCCGCCATCATCCCGGTCGGTTCCATATGCTCCAGGGCGCCATCCTGTTTCAATAATAGAGGTGGATTATGGCCCGCGTTGACATAGCGCATAATCCCGCTATCCGGATCAAGCAACCCCACAAACAGGGTGACAAAGCTGTTGGATTTGCTATACGACAATAGCTGAGTCGAAATCGTCTTCACCGCGGTTGCAGGCGTAAAACTCTCCTTTTCATACAATACACGGAAGGCGGCCAGAATATTCGACATTAAAAGCGCAGCACCCATACCTTTTCCGGTAACATCCCCCAGAACGAAAACCAATGACCCGTCAGGAAGAATTTTATAATCATAAAGATCCCCGCCCACCTGGCGCGACTGTTCCTGGTAGGCATACAGTTTGTAGCCGTCTATTTCCAGCGGTTCTGAGGGGAGCAGATTGCGCTGAATCTTTGAAGCCTGGCGCAATTCGGCACTTAAAACCTGCTTGGCCTCGCGTTCAATAGAGAGCTCATAGTTTAAAAGACGTGAGCCCAGCAGATTTCCAAAGGTAGCCATTATTCTCAGATAATCGTCATTGTACTCATGCGCCGGATTGCTTGTATCAGCGTAAAGTATCCCCAGAACGCGTCCCTCATCAAAGAGCGGCACAGCCATCACAGATTTTATATCCGCAGAAATAATTGAATTCTGGGTCGAAAACTTGGGATCAGTCAGAGGATTTTTGATCAAAAGCGAGTTTTTATTCTCGATGATATCGACGATGATCGTTCTGGACAATGTGATTTCGTCATCCCCTTTTACTGATGACGTGTGGCAGGCGGCGATATCGATATCCTGCTGGTCTTCCGAGACCATGATCACGATAACCCGGTCCGCCGGAATGAGCCTGCAGATCAGCTTAAGAGCTTTATCCAGAAGGATACCCCTGGGTTCATCCGACCCCAGAAGCTTGGCCATGTCGAAAATAGTAGGCATCAGCTCGGGCATTTCGGACAGCTTCCGGGGTAAGGGCCTCATGGCTTCGTCGATCGGCACAAAGATCGAATTCTCGGGCACATCTCCGGTAAAAGAAATCCTCTGGCTGCTCACTTCGCCCTTGTCCGGCAGCTCACTATCCCTGACCCTGAATTCCGTCAACCCGAACATAATACTATCACCATCCGAAAGTTTGGTCGGTTCAGAGATCTTCCTTCCATTTACTACTGTACCATTGCGGCTGCCGACATCATTTATCAGTATTCTGCCCGAATCCTCGACTGAAAGCCGGGCATGATTTCCCGACACTGTCTTGTGCATGATGCATATATCGGCATCCTTGCTCCGGCCGACTTTATAGTTTCCCGGCTTCAGGTCGAAGCTATAATATTTATTTCCGTCGGTCCCCACTAATTTGAGCATAATCACCCGTCTGCAATTTGGCTCATGGCCAAGATGGTCAATATTGAAGAATGATGACCAAAAAAGATAACAATATTTATAAAAATTTCAATATTAATCTATGCTGACCTTGCATCCTGTGCTGTGGTGCTCCAAATCCTGCTTGACAGAATTCATCCCAAAGTATATTCTTTCCAAAACATTTTTAACACTCCCGAAAGGATGAGCGTAATGCCGGATATTTTAAGTCTCTCTCTTGATCAAGCGCGTGAAAAATTAATGGAAATTGTTAATAAGAAAGCTGTCTTCAAGGGCGATTTCACCCTGGCCTCCGGGCAAAAGTCCAACTATTACATCGACGGCAAGTTTATCTCGCTGACCGCCGACGGCCTGGCTTATTTCGCCAAGGTTATCCTGGAGATGATCAAAGATGACGGCGTCAAGTATATCGGCGGCCCGACACTTGGCGCAGATCCGATTATAGGCGGTACTGTGGCAATGTCTCATCTGATCGGCAGGCCGCTTGACGGCTTCATCATCCGCAAAGAGCAGCGCGACCATGGACGCATGCGGATGATCGAGGGACCGCTGAAGGAAGGCTCCAAAGTTATAATCGTTGAGGATGTTACCACAACCGGAGGATCGGTTCTGAAAGGAATCAAGAGGGTCGAGGAGATGGGCTGCGAAGTTGTCAGAATTATCTGCCTGGTTGACCGCCTGCAGGGAGCATCAGAGAATTTCAGGAAAGAAGGCTACAACTTCACACCGATTTTCAAGGTCAATGAGCTGGATATAGATTGATCACATGAATAAATCGTAGTTTCCCGAAGCCGAGGGGAAGATTTTGCCCTTCTTGTCGAGGCTGATCGTTGCCCCTTTGCCCAGATAGCGTGCATCAAACCCTCGCCGCCTCAGATCATCCGCGAACTCCGGAAAGCCATGCAGGGTCAGGACCTTGTCGGGATTGGATACCTCGACATACCTGATCAGGTCATTATAATCGGCATGATCCGAGAGGGGTATTACCACGTCCGCACCGACCCGGAATCGCGATGACCTGTCCATTCCCCAGCCCGAAAGAAAACATATACGCTTGGGATAAATGTTATTGAATAAGGTTCTGTATTTTTTGAAATAGGGCGGAAAGATAACCACTTTGCCTTTGAATTCCTCTTCATGCAGGGGAAAGAGGTTCTTAAACTTGACACCGCAGCGCTCATACAATTGACAGAACTTATAGACATTACTCTCGGCATGTATCTCAAAGCCAAAGTCTCCAAGAATTTTGATCGCTTCCTGCGCTTTTCCCAGCGAATAGGCAAGAATTATCGGCACCTGATTGGATAGCAGAGTTTTCTGCACGAAGGTTATCAGTTGATCGACAACCTGGTCACGGTCAGGAAAGACATACCTGGGATCGCCGTAAGTCGATTCTATGATCAGTATATCGGCATCGATTATTTCAGCCGGGGATGTGGTCTCGCATCCGGTCAGTTTAAAATCCCCGGTATAGACAATCCTTGTCCCGGCACTATCGATCTTAATCTGGGCGCATCCCAGGATATGGCCGGAAGAGAACAGCTCCACCGAACAGCCGCGGAATTTGGTCGGTTGATTGAAGCCCAGAGCCCGCGCTTTGGTACGTTTATAGCGCTGGTTGAAAAAAAGAATCGTCTCCGGAGTGGCCAGTATCTTTTTGTGCGAGGCAATATGATCGGTATGCGCGTGAGATACAAATGAGAATTCGGCTTTGCGATGGGCATCGATATGGAATTCGAGTCCCTCGATTTCAATACCATTATTGAAAGTCAACTGCATAAGAACTTTTCTTCTACTTTTTGTAACCGATCATGCGAAGGAATTCCCTGCGGTTCTCTTTATGTTCATCAGTCTCGACACCCAGCGGAGTTAAACCGTCAATCACACCAAGCACACCGCGCCCGAGCTCGGTTTCCGCCACAATCACCTCGATCGGGTTAGCTGTGGCGCAAAAAATCCTGCAGACCTCGGGGCAGGCCTTGATCTGGTTGAGTACATTAATGGGAAAGACGTTACCCAGGAAAATCAGGAATGTATGCCCGCATTTGATCTTCAGCATATTATCGGCCGCCAGCTTGACAAGACCGTCATCGGTTCCGGTGGTCCTGATCAAACGGTCCTGGGAAGCTTCGCAGAAAGCCATACCAAACTTGATATTTGGAACGGCACAGACCATTATCTCATAAATGTCTTCGACCGACTTGATGAAATGGGTCATGCCGAAAATCAGATTCAATTCTTTCGGATTGTCCACTTTGACAACATGGGTTTCCATTGCAGACTCCTTTTATTTGATACGATAAATTACCGGTTTATTCCTCTCCGGGATAGATAATTTCTATAGAATTTATTTTATCCCCGACAAGGATTCGATCCACGATTCTCATACCGTAAATAACCTGCCCGAATGCTGTATAGCGCCCATTTAGATGAGGCTGGGGGGAATGGCAGATAAACCACTGGCTGCCGCCGGTATCCTTGCCCGCATGCGCCATACCCATGGTGCCGCGAGTGTATTCATGGCGGTTGAATTCGCTGCGAATCGTATAGCCCGGCCCCCCGAATCCGTCGCCATGCGGGTCGCCGGCCTGAATCACGAAATTGGGAACCACCCTGTGGAAAATGACACCGTCATAAAAACCCGATTCCGCCAGCTTGATAAAATTCGAGACGGTTTTCGGGGCCATATTATAAAGAAGCCGCACCCGTATCTGTCCCCGCTCGGTATTGATTTCAGCAACCGGGTTTTCATCAAAGCGCCCATAAAACAGATCATAGGTAGAGGCTGTCACCATAGGCTCAAAAAATCCCAGATATTCCGATTTATCCATACCGATCATTGCGAAAATATCAATGGCCTCTTGGCGCACATTGCGGTCACGATCATCAAGAGCTTTATTTAGAAGTTCGAGAATATTTTCATCGGTAATCTGGCTGTCCACTACCCATCCGGATAAATTATATAAAATCGAAAAGCGGAAGCCGGCATCTGCCTCATCCATCTCATCTTCATAAATATCGAGTGTCTTTTTCGAGAATTGATGCAACTTCAACTTTGCAATGAGCTCGATTACAGATGATACCACCGCCGGATCGGAATCTTCCAGCGCTGTACCCAGGTAATCCTCCATCTCCACAAAATCATATTCAGCCAGACTGTAAAGCGCGGCTGTGCGGACACGATGATCGGCATCGCTCTGAAGCTTTTCCAGAAGATTCGCCCCCTCCGGGGTCTCGATAAACTTCAGCGCCTCAGCGGTTTTCATACGCAGATACCAGTTATAGTTTTCAATTTCATCGGGTATAATCTCCATAAATTTAGTGCGATTTAATCTGGCCAGTGCAATAAGGGCTTCCCCTCTCAGAAATCTTTCCTCGTTTTTCAAAAATGGTTCAACTTTAGAAGAGAGAGCAGACATCTGAAATTTTCCTATCAGGCTCAGGGCCATGGCGGTGACGAGGGGATGTTCCCTCTGGCTCAGGAGATTCATCATCGCCTTTATAATCTTCTTATCGCCAACTTCCATGATCGCCCGCAGAATACTGGCCTTTACAGTCCATTCACGTTCCCTCGAAAGCTGGTTGCTGAGCGCCATCAGCGAGGCTGAATCCTTTATCGCCCGCAGGCCCTCAGCAGCATACATGCGAATCTCCGGAATTGTGTCCTTTATGCGCGCACGCAGAATTTCCGCCGCCGACCGGGCCTCAAGCCTTCTCAGTGCATAAATCGCCGCCTGCTCAACAGATACCGAGCTGTCGGCCGCCAGCTTCTCAAGCAATTCAACCGCGGTGTCGGCATCCGCACGCCAGAGGCCCTCCGCCGCCCAGATTCTATGTTCCGGGATCGTGTCCCGGGCTGAACTCATCAATGCTCTTACGGCCGCATCACCGCCCATGCGTCCCAGCGCGATTGCCGCCTGATGCACAATCTGTGAGTCAGGATCGAATAGGAGAGGGATCAATCTTTCCGCATACATACTGTCGCCGATCAGCCCCATTACAAAAATTGCCTCGATTCTGACATCTTTCTCGGGGTCATCCAGGAGATCGGCGATATAAGCCGAGGCCCCCTCCGGCTCGATCATTCCCAGAGCATAGCAGGCGCGCAGGCGGATTCCCGGATCATCGTCGTCCAGATACGCATACAGAAGGGTATCTGCCTGGCGCATGTCTTCCCAGATAGCAATCTGCACATTTTTATCCAACGGCAGTGCTGCTTTTTCTTCTTCTCCACCGCATCCGGTGATTGCAGCAATACATACGATTAAAAATAAATTTACAAATACTCTGTTCATTGAACTCCCCTTACCTGTTTTCAAGTAAATTAATCGGGCTCTGGCGGATTTCAAGTAATAAATAATTTTTTAAATGATTTTATGAATTTCGGCTCTTCTTAAAATCGTTCTTGCCCTGAGCGGGATTATACTGTTAATTCAGTTCAAATAAGGAGGCCCTTTTTATGTCGATATCTGTATTTTTGCTGGAGCAGTATGATGATGAATTTGTAGATAAGTTGCGAAAAAAGCTGGATGCGGAAATTGACCTGTACTACGGGGAGGAAATCCCGGATCCGGCCGAGTATGAGATTCTCGTGGCAGGAGTTCCGGAGAGGGAGCATCTCACTGCCAGCCCCAGGCTCCATACCCTGATCATTCCCTGGGCAGGAATTCCTACCCGCACACGCGAACTGCTCCTGGAAATACCCGACATCAAGGTACATAACTTGCATTACAATGATATTCCGGTGGCCGAAACCGCCTTTGCGCTTATGCTTGCGGCAGCTAAATATATCATACCGATCGACAGGCGCTTCCGCCATCACGACTGGCGTCCCCGCTACAATCCGTACCCATCCGTATTGTTGAACGGCGGGACAGCTCTTATTCTGGGCTATGGGACGATCGGAAAGCAGATTGCGAAACTCTGTCATGGCTTCGGAATGAAGGTCAAAGCGGTGAAACGAAATCCGGAAAAGAAATCAGATGATATTGCTGAAATATTTTCGATTGATAAACTCCTGTATCTACTCCCGGATACCAATGTCCTCTTTGTATCACTGCCGATGACTCCGGATACGAGGGGTATTATCGGCAAAGAGGAGCTTGCGCTTCTACCCGACCGGGCGATCGTCGTCAATATCGCCCGCGGACCGATTATCGACGAGGAAGCGCTGTACAATGAACTTTACAGCGAAAGGCTTTTAGCCGGCCTTGATGTCTGGTATCATTATCCGAAGACTGAGGAAGCCCGGCGGTATCATGAACCCTCGGATTTCGATTTCAACCTTCTCGAAAATGTTGTCATGACTCCGCATCTGGCTGAGCAATCCGATAAATCCCAGGAAATGAACATAGATTCTCTGGCGGAGATGCTCAACAGAGCCGCACGCGGCGAGGAATTGCCGAACAGGGTTGATCTGCAAAGAGGGTATTAAAACTCCTGCCTGGCTGTTTAATCTTGCATGCAAATATTTAATCTCTTATTTTCAGCGAGGATAAGCACACTAACCAGGGGAGTAATTATGAGAAAAAGAAGATTGATAATTCTTGCCGCGCTGGCATTTACCGCGATGATTATTATCGCATCCTGCCAGCCGGAAGAAACCGGAACTTCGGAAACCGAAGCGGCTGTAACTGAGGAACGGGCGAAGGAAATTTTGGATACGTGGCTCGAGGCTCGCAACAACTACAAGCTTGATCTTCTTGACAGCATCTATTCAACTGAATCCGCAATACATGACCCCGGCGCTGAAAGGGATATTTGCGGAGTGGCCGAATTAAAGCAATACTACGACAGAACACACAAAGCCTTTCCGGATGTGCATTTTGAGTTTGGAGAATATCGCACCGCGGGAGATTGGCTAATTTCGTTCTGGACAATTCAAGGCACGCATACGGGATCATTTGGAGAATTGCCGCCCACCGGAAAGGAAATTATGGTTTCAGGGGCCGCTATTGATAGAATCGAAGATGGCATGATCGCAGAGGAATGGGTCTTCATGAATCCGCTGGAGCTTTATCAGCAACTCGGCTTCAAACTCGTCCCGCCCCAGCCGGAAACAGAAGAGGAAGAATAGCAGGAAATGAAAACACCTAAGCTGGCGTCAGCGCTTCTGACAACAATTCTTGCCGTCTGTTTCGCTGCCTGCAGCGAGGATAGCTCCAGCTCCGAGGAGCAAGTTCTGCACCCGGAATGTACCAAAGCCGATCCGGGACGTACCGACATGCATACCCCGCAGTCAATGGTCGCCGACTGGGGCGATCCCGTTCGGCTGGACGAGACGATCAACACAAATTGCCCTGAAGATGCGATCGAGATTTCCGCCGACGGCAGATACCTGTATTTCATGTTCACTACCGATCTGCTTGAAAAATTGACGCCGGGTGAAATTCTTGCCCGCGAGAATAATACCTATCGTGCAGAGAGAATTGGAGGGCCGGGCGAATTCGCTCAGCCGGTGTTTTTCGACCTGGGCAAAGGAACTCTGGGCTCGCTGGATGGAGAACTGAGCTTCTCTCCCGACGGCAGCAAGGTCTATTTCCATTCAAACCGCCCCGAAAACACCGGATATAATCACACTCCATACTATGATGATTTTCTGGATATCTATGTGGCTGAAATAACTGACGGCGAGGCCGGACCTGCTGAAAACCTCGGCCCGCCGGTCAATTCCGTATATCCCGACGGAGAGCATGCCCTCTATCCCGATGGCTTAACGCTTTATTTCACATCATTGAAACCGATCGGCGAGGGCGGAGCTGATATCTGGAGATCACGGCTGGTTGGCGATACATGGACTGAGCCCGAAAATCTCGGGCCGCCTGTTAATTCCGCTCGCGATGATCTCCAGCCCACCTTCACGGTCGAAGGTGACACGATGTATTTCGCCTCCGACCGTAATATTTTGATCGGCATGGCCATCTACCGCTCGGTCAGAGACGGAACAGCATGGGGGGAGCCAGAACTGGTTATTCAAGGTATTGTGGGCGAACCGTCACTTACTGCCGACGGCACTCTGCTGTATTTCGTACACATCCTCTCTGATTTGGAAGGAAATTATGATGCTGACATCTGGTACTGCGAACGGGTTGAGAAATAGTGCCAATGATTGAACAGGTCACCCACTGCGCAGGGGAATGTTGAAAAAACCAGCAACATAGAAATAAGAACCATACACGTCATTCCGAGGAAGTCCCGCCGAAGGCGAGGACGACCGTGGGAATCTCAGCGTTTGCCTCAAGAATAACCGCGGAGATCGCCACGTTCGTCAAGAGCCGGATTCAAAATCGCTTCGCTCCTTGCGATGATAAATTTCGGTGTTTTCAGGTTTATCAACACTCCCCGCAGCTGTAGAAACTTAGATTTCGATTTCCCACCCCTTATGAGCCATGAACGGCCCAACGGGGGTGGGCACACATGATTTATTTTATCTTAAATTTAGGTGTTTCTCTCCAGGAGCTTTCCCAGTTTCCGGAGATGACATTCCAGCTCGCTGCTCTTGCTGCATTCGACGAAATAAACCTTCAAGCCGTGCGCCTGATAAACCTCTTTCTTTTTCCTGAGTCTGTCGCGGTAAAAAGGCATATGATTGTAGCCACAGATTTCAAGAAAAAGATTGTGGGCCGGCAGATAGAAATCGGGACGAAACTGCCGTCCACCCAGAAGCATTAACGGCTCATACCTGAATTCAATCCCGCTCTTATGCAGAAAATCGGCTGTTTTCCTCTCTAATTCCGAGCGCACATTAACGCCTGATCTGGTCGCAAGACGCGCCTCAAATTTCTTCTTGCGCGGCAGACGAACCCCTCTCGTTGGGGAGAATCGTCCATGCTTTTTACGACGGGGATATTTTATCATGATATTCTAAAAATAGAAAAACGGCCTCACAATGCAATCACTTTATCACCCTACCGATAATCCCGATGCTTCTTCTGGACATCGGCCCAATTTTTGATTAATATATCTTCTTGAGATTCAGCGAATATTCGCTTAACGAAAAAAAGGATATTGGCTATGAAACTGCTCATGATATACTGCGAGAAATTTGGCTACCAGCCGAGGATGAAAACTCTCGATGATGCTCCCGATATATCCGAGGGCACGGAATTTAACAACGCCCTGGTCGGATTCATCCAGCTGGAGGCCAGGGATGAGGAGAATTCCGGCTATGTCGAAACCAAGCTCATAAAAAATCTCAAATGGGCCGCACGCAAAAACGAAACCAATACAATAGTTCTGCATTCATTTGCGCATCTTTCAGAATCAAAAGCCTCCCCCGAACTCACCAAAACGATTTTCGACAGCGCCGAGAAACGTCTCGATGACTCGGGCTACGAAGTTAGCCAGACACCATTTGGATATTTTCTCGATCTCGACCTGCGGGCGCCCGGGCATCCGCTGGCACGGCTCTTCAAGGAATTCTGAGCAGATTCAGGGCGAATCAGAAAAAAGACTGCTAAGCGGACATCTTTAGCCCCAATTACGGAAACTTTTCCCAAAAAGCCTTGTTTTTCTGGAGTGAATGTATAAATTGCGTATTGGATACGCCTTACATGAGAGCGGAAACACAATATATGCAAATTTGAGATTATTGATATACGTATCAGAATAAGTTGACAATATTAACATTGTGAAAAAAGTAGCATTGTTTTTATAGAAATGAGGAGGGTGAATTCCAAATGCTGAATATAACAGATAAGGCTTCCAGCGAACTTATCAAAGCTATGGAGTCTCCCAAAGCCAGAGGAAAGAATCTGATTCTCTACTACATGGGCGCCGGTTGAAGCGGCCCCCAATTGGGAATGGCTCTGGATGAGTCTACAGATGGTTTAACGAAATTGGAATCCAACGGAATCAATGTCTACATCGATCCTCGTTTGAAGGAGCATCTCGGCAAATTCGGCGATATCAATGTTGATTTTGTGACAAATCCGATGGGTCAAAGCGGATATATGATAAAAATAGGCAGCGAAGATTGCAGCGAAGGCGGATGTTCCGGCTGCGGTTAGACTGAGAACACATATCCTGGAAATAAATAAGCCCCTTCGAATATTAGAAGGGGCTTCTTCTTTTAAGCATTACGGAAATACGAAGTTGATTGTTGAATTTAAGCTATCGTCACTTCCTTGGTGAGATAGACATCCTGAATTGAATTCAGAAGCTCAATTCCCTTCTCACGCGGCTTCTGGAACGATTTCCTGCCCGAAATCATCCCCATACCGCCGGCGCGCTTATTAATCACAGCCGTCCTGACCGCCTGCGCCAGGTCGTTTTCTCCTGAGGCTCCGCCCGAGTTGATCATCCCGACCCGGCCCATATAGCAGTTGGCCACCTGGTAGCGGCAGAGGTCGATGGGATTATCGCTTGTGAGCTTATCATAGACAAGGTCATGAGTCTTGCCGAATTTCAGGGCCTTGTAGCCGCCATTGGTCTGGGCCTGCTTCTGCTTGATGATATCAGCTTCAATTGTGACACCGATGTGGTTGGCCTGCCCGGTGAGGTCCGCGGCTGTATGGTAATCTTTGTCGGCCTTAAAATCGGAATTTCTCAGATAGGCCCAGAGCACCGTAAACATACCCAGGTCATGTGCCTGGCTGAAGAGTTCTGAGACCTCCTGGAGCTGACGCATCGACTCCTGCGCGCCGAAATAGATGGTGGCACCGATGCCCGCCGCACCGAGCTCATAGGCCCGCTCAATGTTCGTAAACGGCACCTGGTCATATTTATTCGGGTAGGTTAGAAGCTCATTGTGATTTATCTTGAGAATGAAGGGTATTTTGTGAGCATATTTGCGCGCCACCGAACCAAGGACGCCGAATGTTGATACGACCGCATTACATCCCCCCTCTATCGCCAGCTTGATAATATTTTCGGGATCGAAATAGTCGATATTGGGCGCAAAGGATGCTCCGCCGGAATGCTCGATTCCCTGGTCAACAGGCAGAATCGAAAGATATCCCGTACCCGCCAGACGGCCGTGGCCGAAAATCCACGCCAGATTCTTCATCACATTGACAGGCCGATCGGAATTATACACAACCCTGTCGACAAAATCAGGTCCCGGCAGATGCAAACGATCCCTGGGAATACCCTTGCATTTGTAATCCAGCAAGGACTCATCTTCCCCCAGAAGTTTTTTTATGTTCTCAAAGGTTCCCACGACTGACTCCTTTCAGATTTCATTTTCAAAAAATATAATGATGTAATTTATCCAATATCACTGTAATGGTCAATTCATATATGCATATACAGGGGCCCGCAACATCCCCTTTGAAGCACAAGTTAGTGATTTCGCCCCGATTTCGCAAGTCATATCTCTATCTGATCTTATGCTTGGCAATCCGCACTCATTTGGGTATATTCTTCCCGATGTTTATCGAGAATCTAAAACTGACCCAGTTCCGAAATCTTAAAAAGGCCGAGATCCAATTCTCATCCAAAAACAATCTGATTGTCGGGCCCAACGGCTCGGGCAAAACCAATATACTAGAGGCGCTCTTTTATATCGGCTCGGGACGCTCGTTCCGGACTCATCTGGATGAGAACCTGGCCAACACCGATTCTGAATTCTTCCGCATCGAGGCCGGGGGAAAAATCGGCCGGCATGAGGTTCAAATAGAGATCGGAGTCGAGCCCGGCAAAAGGAAAATTATCAAGGTCAACTCCGCACCTATACGCAAACTCGGCGAACTATTCGAATACTTCCGCCTGGTCGAATTCTCACCCTACGATCTCGAGATAATAATCGGCTCTCCCTCTGTCAGACGAAGATATATTTCCATCACTATCGCCCAGCTTGACCCTCCGCATGTCTCGGTTCTGTCGGATTACCACAAAACCCTGGCACAGCGTAATGCGCTCCTGAAATCATTTGAAGAAACTCCCCGGTTGTCAGCATCCCAGGAAGCCTCGCTGGCTGTGGGGAATGAGAAACTTGCAATTCACGCAGTACAGATTCATCAAAACCGGAAAAAATATACAAAAAAAATTGCAGAACTCTCAGCCGACTTCTATCGCAGAATCTCGGGCTCGGAGGAATATCTCAAAATAGAATACAATCCCTCTCCCGGTTTGGATGAATTTACCGCCGATCACTTTTGTGAAAAGCTGGCCTCCCGAAGACAGCGCGAGATCGCTCTGGGACAGACGATGTACGGTCCGCACAGGGATGACCTGAAGTTTTACATCGACAGTCTTGAGGCCAAAAATGCGGCCTCGCAGGGACAGATAAAGACTGCCGTATTGAGTCTCAAGCTGGCCCAGTATGAGTATCTTAAACAGAAGCTGGAAAGGCTTCCGATTATCCTTCTGGATGAGATATTCTCCGATCTGGATCGAATGCGTCTTGATTTCGTGATGAATCTCTTACCTGAACTGGGACAGTCATTTATGACGACGTCTAAACTGTCTGAAGTCAACGACTTAGATATTTTTGAGTCTAAATTCAGTGTTGAACGGGGTGTTCCGAAGTCATTTGAAGAGCAGTCATAAGTCGTTGCAAGACAATCTACTATAAGCCCAAAAATCTTGAAAAATGCCCGTTTTTTGCTTGCCATTTTATTTAAATTTAATTATTATAAGGGGTTATGTATAATAGCGAGCCAAAAAATATCGGTGCCATCATCTCAGATTTGATCAAGAACTTAGGCTACGAAAAGAAACTTTCGGAGCTCGACGCTGTAAAAAATTGGGAGGAAGTTGCGGGCGATAAAATCTCAAAAATCAGTCGGGCGATAAAGATTTCTGACGGCAGACTGACGGTGCGTGTGCCCGATCCTGCCTGGAAGCAACAACTGATATTCCTTAAAAAAGAATTGATCGCAGCCCTCAATGCCCGCCTGGGCAAGGCTGTGGTAAATGATATATATTTTGTGTAAGGCTGTGTATGGCAAAGAAGAAAAGCAAGGATAAGAAGATGAAAAATAATGTCAAAGAGGTGGATCCGGTAGAAGTTCTTGACAAGATCAAGAATGATCCCGCTCTCTATGATGCCAAAACCATTACGGTTTTGAAGGGCCTGGAGGCGGTACGTAAACGTCCCGCCATGTATATCGGCGATACCGGCAGGCGCGGGCTTCATCATCTCGTACACGAGGTGGTGGACAACTCCATTGACGAAGCCCTGTCCGGATTCTGCAATACTATCAAAGTAACTGTCAACAAAGATGGTTCTGTTACCGTGCAGGATAACGGCCGCGGTATTCCGGTCGATGAACATCCCACCCAGAAGAAACCGGCTGTGGAGGTGGTCATGACCATGCTGCATGCCGGCGGAAAGTTCGACCATCAGACCTACAAGGTCTCAGGCGGTCTGCATGGTGTCGGGGTCTCCGTGGTGAATGCTCTCTCGGAGTGGTGCGAGGTCGAGATAAGCCGTGACGGCAATGTCTATCATCAAAAATACGAGCGCGGTATTGCAGTCACTCCATTGAAAAAAATCGGTCAGCGCAAGACCTCCGGCACCAAGACAACCTTCATGCCCGACCACGAGATATTTCCGGATACAAAGTTCAGCTTCGACCGTCTGGCAAACCGTATGCGTGAACTGGCATTTCTGAACAAAGGACTCAAGATTGAGATCAGAGATGAAATCGATGACCGTTCAGATTTTTATTTCTACAAGGGCGGGATAGCATCATTTGCGGAATACCTGAATGAGAACAAGAACCCGATCTACAAGAAACCGATTTATATCGAGGACACCAAAGATGATGTCGAGGTAGAAGTCGCTATTCAGCACAATGATTCTTTCCAGGAAAATGTTTTCACATACGTGAATAATATAAATACCATCGAAGGCGGAACACATCTGGTGGGCTTCAGGACCGCCCTCACCCGTACGATCAACAACTACGCCGTCAAGAATAAGCTCTTTAAAAACGGCGATAAGACCTTATCCGGTGATGATGTCCGTGAGGGGCTGACTGCGGTCATTTCGGTCAAGGTGCCTGATCCGCAATTCGAGGGCCAGACCAAGACCAAGCTGGGCAACTCCGAGGTCAAGGGAATTGTGGAGCAGGTGCTGGGTGAGAAGCTGAGTTACTTCCTCGAGGAAAATCCGCCCATAGCCAAAAAGATCATAGAGAAAGGCACTAACGCGCTCCGCGCCCGTGAAGCCGCGCGCAAGGCCAAGGATCTGGCTCGACGCAAGACTGCCCTGGATTCGGGGCATCTGCCCGGAAAACTGGCCGACTGCTCGATGAAAGACCCGGAATCCTGCGAGCTTTTTCTGGTCGAGGGTGATTCGGCGGGAGGTAATGCCAAAATGGGACGTGACCGCCGTTTCCAGGCCATTCTTCCATTACGCGGCAAGATCATCAATGTCGAAAAGGCCCGTCTCGACCGAATTCTTTCCAATGAGGAAATTAAGACCATTATCACCGCCCTTGGCGCCGGCATCGGGCGGGATAATTTCAATATGGAAAAGCTGCGTTATTATAAAATCATCATCATGACCGACGCCGACATTGACGGCGCTCATATTCGCACGCTGATCCTGACCTTCTTCTTCCGGCATATGCGCGAACTGGTCGAGTCCGGTCATATCTATATCGCTAATCCGCCATTGTATAGAATCAGCCACGGCAAAACCGAGCAGTATGTCTATTCCGATGATGAGCGCGACCGCTATCTGGAAAAAATAGGGCGCGACAAAAAAATCGATATTCAGCGCTACAAGGGTCTCGGTGAAATGAATCCGGATCAGCTCTGGAAAACTACTATGGATCCGGACACCAGAACGCTGTTTAAGGTAACTCTCGAGGATGCCGCCGCAGCCGACAGGATTTTCACAATCCTGATGGGTGATGTGGTCGGGCCGCGCAAGGAATTCATTCAGAACAACGCCCAGTATGTGCGCAACCTCGATGTTTAAAAAGTCTAATCAAATCTAATGTATGAAGGGTAAACAGGAGTAAGCAGGGGAAATAAATCATGGTAATGGAACGAGAGAATATATTGCCGCTGTCGCTGGTCGAGGAGATGCAGACCAGCTATCTTGACTATTCGATGTCGGTCATCACCGCGCGTGCGCTTCCCAATGTCGCTGACGGATTGAAACCATCCAACAGAAGAATCCTGATCGCCATGAACGATCTTAATCTGACACCTGGACGTGGATTCAGGAAATGCGCCAAGATCGCCGGCGATACCTCCGGGAACTACCATCCTCACGGTGAGGGTGTGGTCTATCCCACACTGGTCAGGATGGCGCAGGACTTCAACATGCGCTATACCCTGGTCGAGGGCCAGGGCAACTTCGGATCGATTGACGGCGACCCCGCCGCGGCCATGCGTTACACAGAGGCACGGCTGACCCCGCTGGCGGTCGAAATGCTGGCCGACCTCGAGAAAAATACTGTCGATTATGTTCCCAACTATGATGAAACCCGTGAGGAACCGGTTGTATTGCCGTCCAAATTTCCCAACTTGATCTGCAACGGCTCCTCGGGTATTGCGGTCGGTATGGCCACCAATATACCCCCTCACAATCTTAATGAGATTGTGGATGCCCTGACTGCGATTATAGATAATCCCGAGATGGAGAATGATGAGCTTCTGGAATATGTAACCGCGCCCGATTTTCCGACAGGCGGAATTATCTATGGACGCAAGGGGATACGTGACGCCTATCTGACCGGACAGGGACGAGTGATCGTCCGCGCCAAAGCCAATACTGAAAAGCAGAAAAGCGGCAAGGAATCGATTATTATCTCGGAAATACCGTTCCAGGTCAACAAATCCAACCTGCTCGAAAAAATTGCCTATCTCGTTTCCAATAAAGTTATTGAGGGGATCACCGACTTGCGCGATGAGTCCGACCGCGACGGCATGCGTATTGTGATCGAACTCAAGCGTGACGCGCAGGCGCCGGTTATTCTGAATCAATTATTCAAGCATACCCAGATGCAGACCACCTTCGGCGTCAATATGCTGGCCCTGGTCGACGGCCGGCCGGTGACTCTGACCCTGCGGCAGATTCTGGATGAATTCATCAAGCACAGGCATACAGTTGTCACGCGCAGAACTCAGTACGAACTGGAGCAGGCCGAGCACCGCGCCCATATACTAGAAGGGTTCAAGGTTGCGCTGGATCATATCGATGCCATCATCACCCTGATCAGAAATTCCAATACTCCGGCCGTGGCCAAGGAGAGGCTGATGAAAGAATACCAGCTCTCAGATATACAGGCCCAGGCAATTCTGGAGATGCGCCTGCAGCGGTTGACAGGCATGGAGCGCGAGAAGATTGAAGGCGAGTATCTGGATGTCATCAAGAAGATCGAGAAGCTGCAGGGAATTCTGAAATCCAAATCAAAGCGCATGAAAATTATCAAGGATGAACTGGCAGAGCTTAAGAAAAAATATGGGGATGAGAGGCGCACTCTGGTCACCGATGAGGAAGAAGAGATTTCCCTCGAAGACCTTATTGCAGAAGAGGACATGGTAATTACGATAACTCACAGCGGTTATATCAAGCGCATATCGATCTCTTCATACCGCCGCCAGAAACGCGGCGGACGCGGGGTGATCGGGATGGAAACCAAGGAAGAGGACCTGATCGAACATCTCTTCGTGGCCTCCACTCACGATTACATACTCTTCTTCACCAACAAGGGTAAGTGCTACTGGATCAAGGTGCACGAGCTGCCGGTCGGGGGACGGCTCTCCAAGGGACGGCCGATTGTCAACATGCTCAGCCTTGAGAAGGATGAGACCATCTGCGCCTTCCTGCCGGTGCGCGAATTTGTGGAAGGCAGATACATTGTTATGGCCACGCGTCAGGGGCAGGTCAAGAAAACCGACCTGACAGCCTTCTCCAATCCGCGCAAGGACGGCATAATCGCCATGAGCCTCCCGGATAAATCCAAAGATGAATTGATCGAGGTCGGTCTGACCGACGGCACCAACGAGGTTATACTGGCCACACGTAACGGCCAGGCGATAAGATTCTCCGAGGAGAATGTCCGTCCGATGGGACGTACCGCTTACGGTGTAAAAGGCATCAATCTCGGCAAGGGGGATTATGTCATCAGCATGGTGGTGGTTAACCGCATGACCACGCTTCTGTCTGTCACTGAAAACGGCTTCGGTAAACGATCTGAAATCGCGGATTATCGCATCACCAAGCGCGGAGGCAAAGGTGTGATAAATATCAAGGCCACCGAACGTAATGGCAAGGTTGTGGCGGTGCGAGAGGTTGTCGACAGCGATGAAATGATCATGATCACCAACAAGGGCATCGTGATACGTTCTCATGTCGGCGCTATCCGCACTATCGGACGCGCCACCCAGGGCGTGAAGCTGATCAATCTGGACAAGGGCGACAAGGTGATCGATGTCGCACGGGTCGTTTCCGACAAGGAAACCAATGGCCTCGACAAAAACGAACCGATCAACGGCGAATCAGATTTCTCCGACGAGGAAGAAGACACCGCCAACGAATAGGCGTGTATCCCACATGAAATGTGGGTTTATTTTTTCTCCTGCTATGTTATATTTTAAGAATATACATAGCAGGTGAATCGCTGGCTTCGCCCCGCCTTTTCGGGCTTGTTGAAAAAGTTAAAGATATTGAAATAAGAACCGACACAAGTCATTCCGAGGGAATCCCGCCAGAGGCGAGGACGACCGTGGGAATCTTCGCGGTTTCCTCAAGAACGGTCGCGGAGATTGCCACGTCCGTGAGGAGCCGGATTCAAAATCGCTTCGCTCCTCGCAATGACGAATATCGATGCATTCAGGGTTTATCAACAAGCCCTTTTCAGGTGGGCTACAAAAGAGAATGACATAAATCCGCTTGCCAAACTTATTGCAATGTCATATATATTCACCCCGATACAGGGAGAACATGTACGGCCGCGGCCTCCTTTGATAAGAAATAAGCCGGTAGGGCAACCATGATAATATATACTTCCTCCACCGAAGATATAAATCCCGAGAATCTGCAGGGCTTCTTCGTGGGATGGCCCAATCCGCCCTCAACACAGACATTTCTGAAGATATTGAAACAGAGTCACGAGGTTGTACTGGCTGTCGATGAAGCCACAGACAATGTTGTAGGCTTTATAAATGCCATCAGCGACGGAATCTTAAGCGCCTACATTCCTCTACTTGAGGTCTTACCGGAATATAAAGGAAGAGGGATCGGAAGTGAACTGGTCAGGCGCATGCTGAGAAAACTCGACGGTCTCTATATGATTGACCTTGTCTGTGATCAGGAACTCCAGGCATTTTATACAAAAATAGGCCTGAAGCCCGGTTTCGCCATGATGATTCGTAATTTCAAAAAGCAGTCGGGGAAATGAATAAGTCCGAGCGGTGCAGCCGCCAGGAAAGGCTTCTTGGCGGCCACAAACACAATTCAGCTAATCAGCTTCCTCGGCCTCATGGCCATGCTCCATTTCCATCTCCATCAAACGGGCCATCTCCTCGTTGTTCTTGTCAGCAAAGGCATGAATTTTGGCCACCATCTCCGGATCATCGGAAGTGAATATCTCCACATAGCCATGATTGGTCTCCACAGTCTGGATTTTGGCGCCGGACATCCAGAGCTCGCCATAAGCGGAACACATGCCGCAAAGATAGAGCTGCTCGCCCTTCTGAAGCTTTTCGGCCACAGCCATCATGTTGGCATTCACCTTCCTCATTGCGGGAAGATACTCATCCTCAACCGTGGTAACCATTATCGCACCATTGTCGATTTTGTGGTTTTCCCAGTCGGAATGCTCCAGAAGTCCCGGCTCGGCGATAAGGTTCTTGCAAAATGCACAATTTTCCATATCGAACCACGACTTCCCGGCTTTCTTGGCCGTCTCATCACCGGCAATCAAAAGAGCGCCGCCGAATAAAAGCATCGCCCCCAGAACCAGCAAAAATAGATTTTTGTAACGCATACTCCTGCCTCCTGCAAAAAAGTTTACTGAAAATATGAATACTTCACATATTTTTTATTCGCTCTAAATGATAACTCTTTCAGGAATGTGATAATTTTGTAAATTTATATTCAAAATCGCGCCAGTTCAATCATTTTTTCCAAAATTTCTGGACCGGCAGCCAAGACACAGGGCAAAAAAGATCTCTGCACCGCCTACTTCTGTAAGAGTCGCAATGAGTTAGCAATCACCAGGAGGGATGTGCCCATGTCGGCAAAAACCGCCATCCAGAGCGTAGCGAGACCCAAACCGGCCAGAATCATGAAGATGAACTTGACCAGAAGTGAAAAGACAATATTGAATTTGATAATGCCAAGCGTCCTGCGCGAGAGCTTGATCGATTTCGGCACCATCTTAGGATTATCCCCGATGATGGCTACGTCAGCCGCCTCAATCGCCAGATCCGAACCACCCGTGCCCATGGCAATGCCAACATCTGCCAATGCCAGCGCCGGAGCATCATTGATACCATCCCCTACCATAGCAACCAAGCCGTATTTCTCGCGATATTTCTGCACCAGCTTACTCTTCTCCTCCGGAAGGAGCTGACTTTCTACATGACGGATACCCAGCTGTTCCGCAATAGACTCGGCAGTACGGGCATTGTCCCCGGTAAGCATAACAGATTCCGATATTCCGCTCTGATATAATTCAGCTATGGCCTCTGCGGACTCAGATTTTGCCATATCCGCCAGTGCGATAGCGCCGATCAGCCTGTCATCCCTTGCCAGCAGCACCAGCGAGTAACCTTTGTCCTCAAAATCAGTCACCTTCTTATGAAGTTCAACATCAGTGATATCGCTGTCGTGAAAAAATCGGTGGCTTCCGATTGTGTACTGCGAACCCTCTATTTGCGCCCTGGCGCCCTCGCCGGGAAAAGCCCTGAAATCCCTGCTTTCAAATGGCTTGATCTTCATGCTGCGGGCATGCTCGAGGATCGCCCCCGCGATCGGATGCTCTGAAAACTGCTCCACTGAAGCAGCCAGCGCAATAATATTATCCGAAGAATGCCCATCCAGCGAGACCACATGTACCACGCCAAAACGTCCCTCGGTCAGGGTCCCGGTCTTGTCGAAAAGCACAGCCCTGACATTTGCCAGCTTCTCCAGAAACACTCCGCCCTTTATCAAGATGCCGCCGCGTGCTGAACGAGTCAGGCCGCAAATTACCGCTACCGGGGTTGAGATCACAAGGGCGCAGGGGCAGGATATAACCAAAAATACTAGCGCGCGGTAGAACCAGGTCTCGAATGCGCCGTGGAAGAATAGTACCGGAATAGCAAACACCAGGATTGCAATGCCCACCACGATCGGAGTATAGACTTTTGCAAATCTGTCCACGATACTCGCCAGCCTGGACTTGCGTGAGGCCGCCTCCTCCACCATATGCATAATGCGGGTCAGGGTCGAATCCGAAAACGGCTTCAATACCCTGGCTTTAAGGAAGCCATCGGTATTGATCGAGCCGCCCAGGAGCTTGTCGCCCTCGGTCTTCGACACTGGCATAGATTCGCCCGTAACCGCGGCCTGATTGATATAGGCCGTTCCCTCGGCAATCTCGCAATCGGTGGGACAGGTCATGCCCGGCTTCAGCAGGATAATATCCCCCTGCTTCAGGTCCTCGAGCCGCACTCTCTGCGGACCATCGGCGGTCTCCATCTCGATCTCATGCGGTATCTGCTCGGTCAACGATTTAAAAGCTCTGTGTGCCTTACGTACCGATCTTCCCTCGAGGTAATTGGCAATCGAAAACAGCACTATCGTAACCGCAGCCTCGCTCCATTCCCCGATAATCACGGCGCCGATTACAGCCAGGCTCATGAGAAGATTCATGTCGGCGGTCAGATTCTTCAAGGCATAGAACGCCGAACGGAAAATAAACAGCCCGCCTGTAAGAATTGCGGTCACGGAAAATATTATCTGTAAGTAACCGGGCTGATCGAACACTGAAAGTGCGATTTCAATCAGCATCGCGGTCACTGCCACCATCAGAAGAATATCCTTCAGCCTCGCTAACGATCCGCGTCCCTTCGTTTCTGAAACCTCATGGCCCCCGGCGGACTTATCAACCGCCACATGTCCCAGGCGGGAAATCTCCTTTATTACTTTTTCACGGTCAATTATCTGATTGTCTATCGACAAATTTATTTTGCCTGTGGCAAATTCCAAACTGCAATTTTTCACACCTTTCAGGCGCGAAATCCCCTTCTCCAGGCTGGCAGCACAATCCGGACAGTCCAGATCAACTATTTTAAGTTCTATCTCTCTATTCATTATTTTTCTTCCAGAATATGATCATAGCCCACTTTGATAAGCTCCTTGACATGATCGTCGTCCAGAGAATAATAGATCATCTTTCCCTCCCGACGAAATTTCACCAGGCGAAGATTGCGCAGAATCCGCAAGCTGTGCGAAGCCGCAGAGTCCGAAAGATCCAGTTCTGCAGCTATTCCGGATACCGGCAGTTCTCTCTCGGACAATAAAATACAAATCCTGAGCTTGGTGGCATCCCCGAGCACCTTGAACGCCTCGGAAAGCCTGAAAATGCTCTCGATATCATACGGGCTGTAACATCCATTAGTCTGATACTTGACTTCTTTTTTATTCGGTGATCCCATAATTTCGCCTCACAGCTTAAACATCAACTATGAACAATTGTTCATATATATACTATATTTCGGCAGAATCGCAAGATTTATTTGGCATAAATGAATTGAGTTTTTAAATCACATGGTATATATTGACTTATCCGCGTGGGAAATATTGGTTTCAAATACAGGGAGAGACACCAATGCCTTTGAAATTTGAATGCCCCGGATGCCATAAAGACATAATAGTCCAGTATCTCAGCAAGGGAGAGACCGCCAGATGCCGGCATTGCCTGGTTGAGGTCACGGTTCCGGAAGATGCCGAGGAGATTACCGGATCCGAAGTTCAGGAATATGCCAGGAAATTGCAATTTGGTCCTGAAAGAAAGAGCACCCTGCAGCGCCCCTACGATCCGTACGGCCTGGAGATGGAGGGTCGCGGGAAAATTGTCTTTCTCAAGGTTATGGGCTGGATTATTCTGGTAGGCGGATGCCTCTCGGGAATGATGACCATGATAATCGGTTTTGCCGGACCCCCGGCCGAAGATTCTCTCGGTGCCGGCGGAGTTTTTATGGGCCTGGTGTTGATCATTAATTCTCTGGCGCTGTTCGCTCTTTTTACAGTGGTTGCATCAATCGCCGATCATATGATTCTGATGCAGCGCTACCTATCCAAAGAAGAGAGGGTCCCGGTTATCAAATCCGAACGGGAGCCAGATACGGATTTCTCTCGACCTTCTTGAATAGAATGTTTATATATTATAATACATTTTCTAAATCCGGATTTCAAATCTTCATGGCATGGGAGGAAATATGTTATTCAAAAAAACAATACCGATCCTGATCATAATGATACTTTGCACCGGCCAGATTTATGCCGATGTTGGTGATGTGGTCAAATCATTCCAAGCGCCCGGGAATTTTCCCACCGGCCTTACTTATGACGGTAAATATCTCTGGAACACTGACCGCAAAACCGATATGCTCTATAAAATTGATCCGGAGTCCGGCGAGGTAATATCCTCTCTGCCTGCCCCGGGCTATCAGCCGGAGGACCTGGCGTTCGACGGAAAATATATCTGGTGCCTGGATAAAGAGGAAAACCTGATCCATAAAATCGATCCGCAAACCGAGATCACCGTCAAAACGATCATGGCGCCCTGCGAACGTCCCCGGGGCATGACCTATGATGGTGAGCATCTCTGGCTCTCCGATATTCGGGGAGATGAGCTGATACAGATATCGACCGAGGATGGTACCACCATTATGTCGCACAAGGCGCCCTCGGGTAATGTTCACGGCCTGACCTTCGATGGCAAGTATCTGTGGGCCTCCGACAGGATTTCCAACAAGATATTTCTGATCGAGCCGGAAACCGGGTATGTTATCTTCTACTTTGAATCCCCGGATGAATTCCCCCGCGGATTGGCCTTTGACGGCAAGTATATCTGGAATTGCGATTATCAATCAGATTCGATTTACTCAATCAAGATAAAGGATGATAATCTCTTCAAAATCTGGGATGAGAAGCACCAGGTTATGCATTACACGGAGCACGTGAGGAATTATGGCCCGGGCGACATTCTGGACCTGGAGATATATATGGCCATTCCCCATGACCGCGGCAACCAGAAGCTGGTTGGCGATATCAAATACAGCACCGCGCCGGACGAATTCCGCACCGATCAATGGGGTCAGGAAGTAGCTGTTTGGCACTACGACACCTTAAAGGCCGGGCAGACTGCAGAACCCACCATGTCAACTGAATGCAAGCTCTATTTTATAACATATTTTGTGTATCCTGAGGATGTGGGTACTCTCGAGGATATCCCGGCTGAGATCAAGGATAAATATCTTGTGAATGACACAAAGTTCGCCGTGGATAACGAATTCATGCAGATGGCTGTCAAAAAGGCTGTGGGAGATGAAACCAATCCTTATTGGATAGCGCGCAATATCTACCAGCATATAATGGAACATATGTACTACGAGCTGGCGGGGGGATGGAATATTGCTCCGACTGTGCTCGAGCGCGGCTCGGGATCATGCTCCGAATATTCATTTGTATTCATCTCGCTCTGCCGGGCGGCGGGCATCCCGGCCCGCTATGTCGGGTCGGTAGCTGTGAGGGGGGATGATGCCTCAACCGATGATGTCTTCCATCGCTGGTGCGAGATTTATCTGCCCGAGGTGGGATGGTTTCCGGTGGACCCATCGGGCGGAGATCAGGAATGGCCGGAGCGCCAGGCCGCCTTTTTCGGCTCTCTCCAGAACCGCTTTCTGATTACCACAGAGGGCGGGGGCGGCTCTGAATATCTGGAATGGAGCTATAATTCAAATGAAAAATGGAAATCCAAAGGCAAAGTTAAAGTTCAAACTGAGCATTTTGGCGAATGGTCCCCGGCTGCAAAAGCCGAGGCCGGCTCTCCCGAACAAACGGCAACAGGCGATGAAAGCCAGTCCAAATAGAAAAAAAGTGTTCTTTGGCTTGACCCGTTTAACTCCTGAGGGTAGATTATACGTATGCTCCGGGTTCTTCCTTCAATAAGGCGGTCCGGGGGGTTATCTTGTTGTTCTGTAAGCCGATACTAATATAAAACGGCAAAAACACAGGAGATATATAAATGCTCTATCTTGTCACCGGCGGCGCAGGCTTCATCGGTTCAAATATCGTGGCTGAACTTCTCAGGCAAAATAAGAAAGTCCGTGTTATAGATAATTTCTCAACCGGCCGCAGGGAAAACCTGGCCCCTTATATTAATCGTATCGAGCTGATAGACGGCGATATCAGGGAATACTGGACTGTCATGGAGGCGGTTGAGGGGGTCGATTATGTCCTGCATCAGGCAGCCCTGCCATCTGTGGTCAGATCTGTAAATGCCCCTCTCACCTCGAACGAAGTGAATGTTACCGGTACCCTTAATCTTCTGGAGGCTGCCAGAAAAGCCGGGGTCAAAAAGTTCGTGTATGCCTCATCCTCATCGGTCTATGGCGAGTCGGAGAAGCTTCCCAAAATCGAGGATATGACTCCGGCCCCTCTTTCGCCGTACGCCAACAACAAACTGGCCGGCGAACATTACTGCATGATCTATAACCGGCTCTACGATCTTCCAACCGTCTGCCTCAGATATTTCAATGTTTTTGGGCCCAACCAGGATCCATCCAGCGAATATTCGGCAGTTATTCCAAAATTCATCTTCGCGCTGCTTTCCGGCGTCAGACCGATTATCTATGGCGATGGGGAACAATCCCGTGATTTTACATATATTGCCAATACGGTACATGCCAATCTCCTGGCGGCCGAGAAAGATGAGGTGAGAGGTGAGATATTTAACATAGCCTGCGGAGAACGCTATACTCTCCTGAAGCTCTTAGAAGAATTGAACGACATTATAGGCACAGATATCGAGCCCTCCTTCACCAGCGAGCGCCCGGGTGACATCAAACATTCACTGGCCGACATATCCAGGGCAGAAAAGATTTTGGGGTATAAAACCCTGGTGGATTTCAGAAATGGACTGGAAGAAACAGTCACTCATTTCAAAGACCTTGTAGAATCAAATAGATTGACCGCTGAGAACGAGTAATTCATGGCAACCCAGGAACTAAGCGCCCCCGGACAACCGCTTGTAGATAAGAGAATCTGGATCATCCTGGGACTGGCCATAATAGTATATCTTCCAGTCCTGATCGATCTGGTAGGCGACTGGTATAACGACGATAATTATACGCACGGCTTCCTGATCCTGCCCATCTCCCTCTGGCTGATCTGGCGCAAGCGTAGGGAGCTGGCCGAAACTCCAACACATCGCAATAACTTCGGCCTGGTGTTCATCATTGGATCACTGTTCCTTCTGATCGGGGGTACCGCCGGAGCGGAATATTTTACCACCAGGGTGTCGTTTGTGGCGTTTTTATTTTCGCTTTCGCTGTATATGTTCGGATGGCCCTTCACACGCAAGATTTGGTTCGCCTTCTTCTTCATGCTCTTCATGATTCCGATTCCGTATGTGATCTATTATTCTCTGACATTTCCCATGCAGTTATTCGCCTCCAAGATCTCCACCAATATTTTGAATCTTATCGACCTGCCCCTGATCCGGCAGGGAAATATTATTCACATTCCCAACTATTCCATGGAGGTGGCCGAGGCCTGCAGCGGAATCCGGTCGCTTTTTTCTCTGCTGGCGCTGGGTGCGCTCTACGCCTATTTCACCCAGCCCAATAAAGTCAAGGCGGTGATATTATTCCTGTCAACAATACCGATAGCAATCGCCGGAAATGTCTTCCGCATAACTGTTACTGCTCTGGGAGCGCATTTAATTTCGACCGAATTCGCGGAAGGTCCCCTGCATGAAATCTCCGGCATGATTGTTTTTGTTTTTTCTCTAATCCTTTTGATGATATTTGGAGCTATATTAAAATGGAAAAAGCCAGAATTCAAGCATACGGTTTCGGCCTGATTTTAGTTCTGCTGCTTGTCAGCGGTGCATTGGCATACACACTTCGCTACATGAAAGTGGAGCCCGACCGCATGGCCGAGTTTGAGCATATTCCCTTGCAGAAAGACCGGTGGAGAGGAGAGCAAATCCTCTTTTCGGATGTAACCTATGAGATCTTGAAAGCTGACGAGACTACGATGCGCACTTACAGCTCCGGCGATGAATTAATACCGGTTCTATTTATAGGTTATTTCAAGGATCAGAAATACGGCTCACAGATACATTCACCGCGCCACTGTCTCCCCGGCTCGGGTTGGGGGATTCTCTCTCACAGACGGGAAAAGATTGAAGTAAATGGGCGAGTTCTGCCGGTTAATCATGTAATCATCGGTGCCAAAGAAAACCGCCAGTTAATGTACTATTGGTTCGAAACCCGCTCCGGTACGATCACCGGTGAATTCGAGCTTAAGCTCAACTTGTTCTTGAATGCGCTTCTTATGAGACCGACCGATGCCGCCTTCATTCGTTTAACCGTCAACATTCCGCCCGGTGCCCCGGTCAAAACAGGCGAGGAGGTCCTTCACGAGTTCCTCTCCGATTTCCTGACACCGATCGAAAATAGCTTGCCTTTTGGCTCTCTATAAAAGATATTCACAATATGTTTCTTGCTTACCTCAAAGCTCTGCGCGCCGAGCAATGGTCTAAAAATCTGGTGGTCTTTGCCGCCCTCATCTTTGCCAGAGAGTTCGATAACGTAGATCTGGTGATTCAATCAATCGAGGCCTTCGTACTTTTCTGCCTTGCTTCCTCTGCCATTTATCTCATCAATGATGTCATTGATGCCGAAAGGGATCGGAAACATCCCGAAAAAGCCAAACGCCCGATTGCTTCAGGAAATGTCAGCAAAGCCAATGCCATCACAATTGCCGCGATTTTTATTATAATTGCGTCTGCAGGTTCTCTCTTGCTTTTGAATATATACTTTTTTACCACAATTTTCAGCTACGTGGTGTTGATGCTGCTTTATTCCTTTATCTTGAAGCAGATTGTGATTATTGACGTTATGGTTATAGCTACCGGTTTTGTACTCCGTGCTGTGGGCGGGGCGGTGGCAATCATGGTGGAAATATCCCCCTGGCTGATTATCTGTACAATCC
>DSEQ01000037.1 GCA_011056555.1 Candidatus Zixiibacteriota bacterium
GTGCAGCCTGAGGAGTGTTCCACAGATCGACTATCCAGCAGCCGCCCGTTATCCTGGCACACTCAGGCACATAGTATTCACAGGTGAAAACCAGATTGACTGTAATATCGAAATCGTCAACACCCGGATCGTCAATATCAACTGTGATAGTACCGCTGTAATTGCCCTCTGCCAGCGTAGCTGAACTGGCAGTCCACGCGATAGTCGCCGGACTTGCACAGCCGGGAGCTCCGCTCCAGGAGGGATCATCGGAGAATCTCGGACCCACACCGGCATCGATCGGACCGGAGGCACCGGCATCCACTGAGAGCCAGCCGTCGTTGGGCGTAGCCGTGTAGTTCAATCCGACATTCCCGCTGTTGTTCAGCTGTATCTGTGCTGAGAAGCTGGCATCGGTATTGCAGCCCGAAGTATTCCCATTAGGAGCGAGCGCAACCTCATTATAAGTCGGATCGGCCGGTACGGTTGACAGGCTGGGATTATTTCCGACATCAGCCATGGTGAAACAGGGCCAGGTCATGAACATAAGCGGGTTGTCAGTCTCGTGGCCCTCACCTCGGCCATACCATATTCCCGGATCCTTATCTTCCATATAGAAAATCATAAGGCTGTCGGTGGAGTAACGCGCCATGCTTGGATAAGTTTCATGGAAGCATTCGCCAACAAGACAGCTGTCTGACGGTGTCTGTGAAAGGTTGATTGCTTCGGTCCAGGTCTTACCCATGCTGCCCGAGGCGGCATCGGAACCGACAACCAGAAGGTCAGCAACCTGGTATAAAGCTGTGTCTCCCACTATGCCTGCACCGATTTCAAATGAAGTGTCGCCGACAGGATTGGCGCCATAACGCATGAAAGAAATATACAGCTTATCATTACACCAGGAGACATTAGGCTTGGCCACCGTCCAGTGGAAAGTCGGGAGGGACCCGCTATAGAACGTCGGGTGGCTGGCATCATAAGCTACCGAGATACAATCGTTGCCGCTGTCGTAGTGATACAGCTTACCGGTGTAGTAAAGCGTGCACTGGGTATCATCGGAATTATCCGGCGTGCCGCGGTTAACCGAGAACCAGACCAGGTGCAGGTTGCCATTGGGATCGACCATGGCCGAAAGATCATAGGTGGCCGGGTCAGTATTTTGCGTTGCAAAGCCGCTCAAGTAGTCGGTTACATAGGTTATCGGACCCCATGTGGATCCGCCGTCAATGGACTTCCTGTAAACAACATCGGAGCCCAGCTGGTAATGCCCAACGCCATTGGCATGGCAGGGATCCTGGGTGCCAGTATAGTAACCCAGGGGCTTCAGGTAGCAATAGTAAACATCGTCAGTGGTTTTGTCGGCCACAACAAGCTGCGAGATCAAATAGGCAGAATCCATGAAGATCGGGCCTTCCCACGGATTGGCACCTACCTTGCGGTAGTAGACAAGTGTCGATGTCTCTATCGCGGCATCCGGTTCGTTGCCGCAGCCAAACTCATTCGAGGCTGCATGGATCACAACTTCGCCGGCTGAATTTGTGTCAACGTCGATGTGAGGCCAGATATAAGGGGTAGTCTGGGCATTTTGGTCACCGCAATAACCGGTCTGGATGTTGCCAGTATTGGGGGGACCGGGCATACTGTCAGCAGCAAAATTGTACATATCGCTGGGACAGGGTCCGGCAACGCCGCCCATTGACCAGGTGCGGGTACCGTTAGTAAAATGATACCCCGTTACAGAATAGCCGTTCTTCGGATCAGTATCTGCATTAACATATCCTGATCTATCATCGCTGATAGCCGCAAGGCCTCCGACTGTAAAGTCCCAGACTCCTCCCGACCAGTCAAATACGGCCTGTTTGTTCTGGCGTAAAGTAGAAGAACCCACAATAAACTGATCCATATAGATCATATAAACATAGTCACATCCGGCATTGTAGTAACCGCCATAGGCAATCTGACGTCCCAGAGCTGTATTAGCCTGGCCGTCCGTGCTCGATACTGTGTTACTATACAACTGCCGTGTCGGTGCAAATGTCTGAGCAATAGACTGCGAAGCATAGGGTTTAACACCCATCATCTGCATCTGATCCGGATAATCAACAAACAGCTTGGCATCACGGATTTCGACCGTTTTTGACAGCTGGGGGTTGACAGCCGAATCCTTTGCCGCAACACTCATGCTTAGAACGAAAAGTGTGAGGAAAAGAATAACTGAAAATTTCTTCAGCATCTCTCAACTCCTTTCAAGATTACTTCAAGAAAAGACAAACCTTTATTCAATAAAATTCTGGAGTCCCTCTGTCATAAAGGACCCCCGACTGCTCAATCGTGACCATCCACCTCCTTTCCCACAACAAATGATATATAGATTAAAACTCTCTACTCGTTGGCGGCTTACGGGTAAAAACAAATAGTTCGGCATGTATCTCGTCCACTGTTGACTGCCCAGTGTTGCCTCTAAGCTAACCTAAATAATAATAATAATTTTAAAAAAATCAAGTAGTATTCGTATCATATTAAGAATCTATTTAGTCTGGAGTTCGCAATCGGAGGAATGTATATTGCCTCTGAATTTGGATTATTTTTAGCCGCTTTGATTGAATTGAACCTATTTGGCTTGATTTCATAGACTTAAGCCGTCGATTTTTGAGATTTTTGAGCGATTCTGCTTGACGGATTTTGTGAAAATTTTTACAATATTACTTTACTCAAACATCTTGACGCCTGGCAAGGGGTGTTTGCAGTCAATAAAGCATGTGGATACTTTTTACAACGGGTTTTTTTGCTTGTGCATTGCCTGAAGGCGAATCCTGACTCTGAGATTTTGTGCCCGGGGACTACTGTTTTCTGTCCGAAGTTGCTCCATCTCGGCAGACCATCCAGGGGTTCCGGATTATCGACACCCGCCGGTAACCGGAGCATATCGGGTTACTCGCCCAGTTTTGAAAATAGGATCTGTATATCTTATAATTAGAGAGGTCATGTTATGCAACAGGTTGAGATCGCTGATATCCTTGCGCGGCATGGCGAGAAGGAGGGTGGGCTGATTTCCATCCTCGAGAGTATCCAGGCCAAATACGGCTATCTTCCCCGCGAGGCACTGGAAGAAGTCGCCGAAAAAACCGGGCATGCGCTGGTTGATGTCTACGGGGTGGCGACTTTCTATAAGGCCTTCAGCCTCAAGCCCAGGGGAAAACACCTGATATCCGTATGTCTGGGTACGGCCTGCCATGTGCGCGGAGGTCCGCAGATTGCCAAGGAGGTCAAACGGCAACTGGGCATCAGACCGGGAGAAACCACCCCCGACAAGGAATTTACACTGGAGACAGTGAACTGCCTGGGGGCATGTGCCCTGGGCCCGGTGGTCGTCATCGACGGCCATTATTTCCCAAATGTAAAGACCTCCATGGTGAAAGGTATCATCGACCGGGCCAGGGATGGACTGGACAAGGTAGAGGTCGATAAAGATGCCAGGGTGTTCCCGATCGAGGTCAGCTGTGCGCGCTGTAATCACAGTCTGATGGATACCGAACATAAGCTCGATGGGTACCCGTCGGTTCGCGTGACGGTATCGTTTGGACAGAAACACGGCTGGCTGGAGCTTTCCAGCCTTTACGGCAGTTACAACACCAGCTCCAAGTATGAGATTCCTGAAAATACGATCGTGAATTTCTTCTGTCCCTATTGCAATGCCGAGCTGATGGGCGGATCTCTGTGCAGTGAATGCGGGGCGCCCATGGTTCCGATGATTGTGCGGGGAGGAGGCATGGTGCAGATCTGCTCACGCAAAGGCTGTAAAGGGCATATGCTGGATTTGCTGTAATGTTTCAAGCAGATGTGGTTTAAAATAAATCAACTGGAATTAGACAAAAATATAATCGGGATAGCTCTATGCAAAGACTGAGATCACTTGACGAATTTAAATTATTGCGCGACAGGATTACCAGTGAAAAGGATCCGCGCACGATAATGGTAATTCCGACCGGTACCTGCGGCCAGGCCAGCGGCGCCAATGACCTGATCCGAATGGCCAAGCGCGTACTGCTGGAAAAAGAACTGATCGGAAAAATCGGTCTGCGAATTACCGGATGCCATGGATTCTGCGAAATGGAGCCTTCTCTTCTGATTGAACCCGAGGGGACCTTCTATCCAAAAGTCAAGATCGACGATATCCCCCGGATAATTGATGCTATCTGCAAAAAAGAGGTCGTGAAAGACCTGCTTTATGTGGACCCGGAAAGCGGACGCTCCATTGCCAGGCAGTCCAAAATTCCGTTTTTCGCAAGGCAGGTACGGACGCTGATGTCGCAGAATGAGAAGATCGATCCGATCCGCATTTTCCAATACATCGAAAATGGAGGTTATTCCGCGCTGGCTAAGATATTTGAAGCCAGAAATCCTCTGGCGATAATAGAAGAGGTGAAGAAATCCGGCCTGAGAGGGCGCGGAGGGGCGGGATTTCCGACCGGACTGAAATGGGAACTTCTGGCCAAGCAGCCGGGGAAGCGCGGAAAATATCTTGTATGTAATGCCGATGAAGGCGATCCGGGCGCCTATATGGATCGCAGCCTTCTGGAAGGCAATCCGCATAGTATTATCGAGGGAATGATAATAGGCGCCTATGCTACCGGGGCCACTGACGGCGTAATTTATGTACGGAATGAATACCCTTTGGCCATCAAACACCTGACTATCGCCCTTCGGCAGGCACGCGAGATGGGCTTCCTGGGAGAAGATATAATCAACACCCGCTTTTCATTCGATATAAAACTTGTTCGGGGAGCCGGCGCCTTTGTCTGCGGCGAGGAGACCTCGCTGATACATTCAATCGAAGGAAAAATCGGAGAACCCCGGCAGAGACCGCCCTTCCCGGTTCAAAAGGGAATCTTCGGCAAGCCCACTGCTATCAACAATGTCGAAACCTGGGCCAATATACCGCTCATAATTCGCAAGGGTTCTGAAGAATATGCCAAGGTTGGGACACCCCATAACTCCGGCACAAAAATCTTCAGCCTGGTGGGCAAGGTGAGAAATACCGGCTTGGTCGAGGTGCCTATGGGGACCACCATTGGTGAGATTGTCAATGAGATCGGCGGCGGTTCAGTCGGCAGCTCGAAGATAAAGGCGGTTCAGACCGGCGGGCCATCAGGGGGATGCATACCCGCCAATATGTTCAACATGCCAATCGATTATGATAGTCTCAGCCGGGCCGGTTCGATTATGGGCTCCGGCGGCATGATAGTAATGGATGAGAATACCTGCATGGTAGATATCGCCAAATACTACATGAACTTCCTCAAGGATGAATCCTGCGGCAAATGTTTCACCTGCCGCAAAGGGACGCAGAGGATGTTTGAAATTCTCGATGATATCTCCAAGGGTCTGGCCACTGTTCAGGATATCGATTTGCTAGAGGAGCTGGCCTATGTCGTCAAGGATACCTCCATGTGCGGTTTGGGACAATCGGCGCCCAACCCGATTCTCTCCAATATGCGCTATTTCAAGGATGAATATCTGGAACATGTGATGGACAAAAAGTGCGACGCGGGAGTCTGTCGGGAGCTGGTGGGCGCACCCTGCCAGGCCGCCTGTCCTCTGGGCACCGAAGCCTGGCGTTATGTGGCGCATATCGCGAGGGGCGAATATGACGAGGCCTACATGGCAATCAAGGAAGCCAATCCATTTCCCTCGGTATGTGCGCGGGTGTGCAACCATCCCTGCGAAAGCAAATGCCGGGCAGGCACGAGCGGCGGCGATCCAATAGCAATCAGAGCCTTAAAACGCTTTGTGACCGACCGCGTTGATCCCCGCATATATCAGCCCAAGAGCCGCCCTGATGCAGTTACCAATGGTGACAAGGTAGCGATTATTGGAGCAGGTCCGGCAGGGCTCACGGCCGCGCATTATCTCTCTTTAAAAGGATATAAATCCACTGTCTTCGACTCCGAAAGCAAAGCCGGCGGCATGATGTTTACGGCTATTCCGGCCTATCGTCTGCCGCGAGAGGTAATCGAGAAAGAGATTGAGAGCCTGCTCGATGAGAATGTCACTTTGCAGTGCGAAACCGCTCTGGGCAAGGATATCACTATAGACGGGCTATTTGAGGACGGCTATAAAGCGGTGTTCCTTGCGCTTGGAGCCCATAAATCGAGGCCCTTGAGGATCGAGGGCGAGAATGCCGAGGGAGTCTATCCCTCGATACAATTCCTGAGAGAATTCAATGTCAGCGGGAAGAAGGTGGCGAAAGGCGCAGTGGGGGTGATCGGCGGAGGAAACTCGGCGGTCGATGCCGCCCGTGTGGCCATCCGCCAGGAGGATGTCGACAGTGTCACTATCTTCTACCGCAGGACCCGCAACGAGATGCCGGCCTACCCGGAGGAGATCGAGGCCGCCATCCAGGAAGGTATCAAAATTGAACCGTTGATTTCACCAAACCGGGTGATAACATCCGGCGGAAAGCTGAGCGGCATTGAATGTGTGGCCAACATGCTGGGGGAGAGGGACGCCAGCGGCCGCCGCCTTCCTGTACCGATCGAAAACAGCGAGTTCATAGTGCCCCTGGATACACTGATTGTGGCGATCAGCGAGGGTTCCGATATCGATTGCCTCTCCGTGGCGAGTTCGATGCAGATAGAGACTGATGTCAGGTCCAGCACTGTCGTGGTCGATCCGGATACATTGAGTACCAATCGTCCCGGCGTGTTCGCGGGCGGTGACCTGGTTACAGGCCCAAACACAATAGTTGATGCCATCGCCGCAGGCAAAAAGGCCGCGGTGATGATTGATAGATATATAAAGGGCGAGGAGCTCAGGCAGATACCGCGCATCAAGCTTCCAGAAATATATGTACCACCTCCGGATAATGGTGACTCGGTAGAAGCCGCCAGGAAGAGAGTGGCAACCCCGCGCGCCTTGGTGGAGTGGCGCAAGCGGGGTTTTGCCGAGGTCGAGATGTCTCTGACCAAAGAGGAAGCCAAACGCGAGGCTCTCAGGTGTATGCGCTGCGACCTCGAGTTTACCAAGCCGGAAATAGAGCATGAAGAAGAACTTGTGACTGCGGAAGGGAGCAAGTTATGATAAAGTTGAAGATAAACGGCGTTGATGTCAGTGTTGAAGAAGGCTCGACAGTCCTGGAAGCCGCGCAGTTTCTGGGCTTTCCGATCCCGACTCTCTGCCATATGGAGGGGCTGACCCCCTACGGCGCTTGCCGCCTGTGCGTGGTGGAGATCGGCAATCCGCCCCGTTCCAAGCTGGTAAGTTCCTGCACTTATCCCGCCGAGGACGGTCTGGTGGTGCGTACCTCCTCGGAAAGGGTGATGAGGGCGCGCAGGATGATTATCGAGCTTTTGCTGGCTACCTGTCCTCAATCGAAGATAATCCAGGACCTGGCTTCAAAGTTCAATGTCCGCCAGCAGAGGTTCAAACAGGAATACGAGGATTGTATTCTCTGCGGTCTGTGTGTGCGGATGTGCGAGGAGCAGATGATGGCCAAGGCCATCGGCTTCCGTGGGCGCGGTGAAAACCGCTCCATCGGCACACCCTTCGATATCAAGTCCGAGGTCTGTCGTCAATGCGGAGGCTGTATCTACGTCTGCCCGGCCTGCCAGCTCAGGTGCACATACAATGAGCCTGAGAAGGCTATCTGCGGCGGATGTGCCAATCTGGCTCCGCCCTGTCTGGAAAAAGAGAATTTTCACGATATGATGTGTTACATGGACCCCTGTGTGGCCTGTGAAATCAGAAAAGAAAATAATTAGAAGGAGGAATACATAAAATGTCACTGTCCAGAGTAAACGCCTCGGCGGCCACCCTGACAAAAAACAGAACCGAGGACTCCATTGTGCCATCCTCGGGCATGTGCGTCACCTGTGTGGATGGCTGCATTGGTATGTGCGAAATCGGCAAATCCGCCTACCGCGGGCATGAGGTTATTTATCCGCAGCCGTTCGGGGTCATAACCACAGCGGGCGAGAAAGTCTATCCTGTGGATTATTCGCATTTTAATATTATGGGCGGGGTCGTCGGAGCCAGTGGAATCGAGGCCGACAGCGATAAAGCTGTTTTTCCGAATGTCAACCTGGAAGTAAGATTCGGGCAGGACAAGGGCCTGAAATTCCGTTATCCCTGGATCATTCCCGGCATCGGTTCAACCGATATCGCCAAGAACAACTGGGAGGGTCTGGCAATCGGAACCGCTTTGGCCGGCACCGGCCTGACGATAGGCGAGAATGTCGTCGGAATGGATGTCGAGGCGAAAATCGAAAATGGCCGCGTGGTCGACACAGTCGACCTCAAGCGCAGGGTCAAACTCTTTATGGACCACCAGCGCGACGGCTACGGAGCCATAATTGTTCAGGCCAATATCGAGGATACACGTCTGGGCACCCAGGAATATGCGATCGAGAAACTCGGCGTGCAGTGTGTCGAGCTTAAATGGGGACAGGGCGCCAAGAATATCGGCGGGGAGGTCAAAATCCGCGACTTGAAGAAGGCCCAGCTTCTGTATGACCGCGGCTATGTCGTGCTTCCGAATCCCACCGATCCCGACGTCATCAAAGCCTTCGAAAGAGGAGCCTTCAAGGAATTCGAGCGCCATTCTCGCGTCGGCATGGTCACAGAAGAGGGTTTTGCACAGAGAGTGGAGGAACTCCGTGCAGCAGGCGCCAAATATGTATTCCTTAAGACCGGCGCCTATCGTCCGGCAGCTCTTGCACAGGCCCTGAAATATGCCTCCAAATACAAAATCGACCTTCTCACTGTCGATGGTGCAGGCGGCGGGACAGGTATGAGCCCCTGGAGGATGATGAACGAGTGGGGTATGCCCCCGGTCGAGCTGCATTCGCTGCTGTATAAATATTGCAAGATGCTCGATGATAAGGGAGAATATATTCCTGCGATCGCTCTGGCTGGGGGATTCACATTTGAAGACCAGATTTTCAAAGGTCTGGCAATGTGTGCGCCATATGCCAAACTCGTTGGCATGGCCAGGAGCCCGATCGCGGCAGCCATGGTCGGTAAGACCATTGGCATGGCCATCAAATCGCATCAGATCCCGGTCTATGTCGAGCGCTTTGGCGACAGTATAGATGAGATATTCGTGACCGCAGCCGATTTGCGCAAGGAGCTCGGCGATGCCGAATTCGAGCAGGTGCCCACCGGCGCAATCGGACTGTATACATATTATGAGCGTCTCGCTCAGGGTCTGCGCCAGCTTATGGCCGGCAGCAGAAAATTCGGCACCGAATATATGACCCGCGATGACCTGGGTTCGCTCACACATGAGGCGGCCGAAATCAGCGGAATTCCGTATATTATGGATCTCGACAAGGAACAGGCGGAAAAAATCATAAACGGTTAATCAGTTTATCCTGCCAATAAAAAGCCGGCATTGATTCAATGCCGGCTTTCTTATTCGGCCGCAGTCTGTACCAGAGCTTTGCGCTGGCCTCTATCCTGAGCCTCTGCTTTCTTTATATTCTTATTCCCCCAATAGCGTAAGTCCATAATAGCCTGTAACTTACATTTTTGACAGGGCTTCCTGAGAATCTTTTTGGAAAATTTTTAATAAAAAAGGAACTTTGTTTGTGTCAATGTGTTATATTGCTGACCTTAATAACAGCCAGCCAGTTTTTATAAACTAACAAAAGGATAATTTGCCGCTGTGTATTAAGAGGTCAATTTAATTAACGGTGTTTGAAAGAATATTACTTATGCAGGATAGATCAGCTACTTTGCTTCGCGTCTTCCTCAAAATAATATGATTCAAACGAGAAACATTTTATCAACGAGGTAAAGATGCAGGTAAGCAAACTTTATGTAGGAAACTTAAGCTACTCGGTAACATCTGAGCAGTTAAGAGAATTATTCGCGAATCATGGCCAGGTCAATGATGTCAGAATCATCGATGGCAAGGGCTTTGGATTCGTGGAAATGTCCAGCGTCGATGAAGCCGAAAAGGCCAAGGATGCTCTGGACGGAAGTGAATATGAAGGCCGCACAATGAAGGTTGATGAGGCGCGCCCGAAAAGGGAAGACAACAACCGCAGAAACAATTACAGATACTAAAATATTTGTAACGAATTAAAACAGTAAAAAAATGAATGCTGGCTGATTCAGGTAAATTATTTATTGAAGGGAAAGCTCTTAAAAGCTTTCCCTTTTGATTAAAGCGTGAAAAGGATTGAAAAATATATACTTGCAGATGGCCGTTGTAAAACTTGATAGCAGGGTCCAGGGTAAACCATGAATTTATCTTATGGCCTTGATCTTATTCCTTGACAAACAATACTAAATACGTATTAATAAACAAAAATAATTAAGCTTTCTCGTTTTACAGTTCTGTCTTCTATTTGAGAGAAGGCTTCAGCAGGTTATAAATATCAATCAGAATTATCTAATGGACGAGAGATATTTATGAATAATCAGAAGATATATTCGGTAATTGCAGGCACAGGAAGTTATATCCCTCCCAGAGAAGTCCCCAACAGTGCGTTTCTCAACGCGGAGTTTTATGATACCGATGGATCGAAATTCGAGAAAAAGAATGAAGAAATTGTCGGCAAACTGGAGGAGATAACGGGGATTCTTGAGAGACGTTATGTTACCGATGACCTGGTGACCTCCGATATTGCCTACCTGGCCGCCAAAGACGCCCTGGAATCATCCGGAACCGATAAAGAGAGCCTGGATTACCTGGTCGTGGCCCATAACTTCGGTGATGTCAGGGCCGACAATAGACGGTCAGATTTTGTGCCTTCTCTGGCTGCAAGGGTCAAACATAAGTTGGAAATCCAGAATCCCAGAACGGTTGCCTATGATCTTCCGTTCGGCTGTCCGGGATGGCTTCAGGGTGTGATTCAGGCCGACTATTTCCTGAAATCCGGGGACGCCAAAAAAGCTCTGGTTATTGGGGCCGAGACACTCTCAAGGGTATCCGATCCCCATGACAGGGACAGGATGATCTATGCTGATGGTGCAGGGGCCGCTATTCTTGAGGCAAAGGAGAGCGACACCCCGATAGGAATACTTTCCCACGCCACCAGGTCTGACACCAAAGATGAAGCTTATATGCTGTGGATGGATGAGTCATATAATTCCAGCAATGGCAGTCAGCTTTTCCTGAAAATGAACGGCCACAAATTATATCTTTATGCTATTAAGACTGTACCGTTGGTAGTTAAGGAAAGCCTAGATAGAATAGAAATGGGTATCGACGATATACAAAAGGTACTTATACATCAGGCCAATGCCAAGATGGATGAGGCGATCCTGAAGAGAATTTACAAGATGTATGGCAATGGCAGCGCTCCGATGTATGTCATGCCGATGATAATCTCCAAGCTTGGAAACAGCTCCGTGGCAACTCTGCCGACCCTTCTGGATATGATGCTGAAGGGCAAGCTGAATAATCATAACATAAAAAGTGGTGACAATGTCGTCTTTGCATCTGTGGGTGCCGGCATGAACATCAATGCCATGGTTTACCGCGCCCCGTAGACATCAGCTCAAACAGAAGAAGCCAATCTTATAAGGCTGAACTTTTCGCATCAGTAAACTGAATTTCCATAATATCCGCGACAGGATCATATCCGATTTTCTGGTATATGCTGTTGGATGTAGGGTTACTTAAATCCGTAAACAGGGTGCAGAACTTTTTGCCGCTCTCCAGAGCATGCCGGGAAAGGCAGGCAACCACGGCGGAGGCATAACCGTTTCCGCGAAGATGCGGCGGGGTGTACACATAGCTGATGGAAACACCATGTATGGTAGGACGGGTCAAAGCCGCCATAGAAACCGGCTCAGGATTTACCCAGAAGAATAGATTGCCTTCTTCTATCGTGTTCTTTACGAGGTTATCAATATTTGCAACCGGTTCCGAATCCCCGAAGCAGTCGCGGTAAAAGGACTTGCCCCACCTGCGCGACAGCTCCAGATCATCGATTTGCGCTTTCCGCAAGCTGCCACCCGGGATTTTTATCGGCAGGACAGTCCGGAGCTCATACAGACGCTGCCTCATTCCTGTATGGCTGCGTGTGCCGGCAATCTCATTCCAATTAGCCTCGAACGCTTTTACAACCTTTCTCTCTCCCATCACAGCTGGAACATGCCATCCGTTTTCATGCAAACTGGAAGCCAGCAGCCGGATTGCTTCTAATGAGTAATCATTCGGGGAGGCGACCTGAAGTTTATAGGGCGGGGTCATCAGGGCTATCAGATCCAATCCGGTTTCACTTTCGATGGTCGCCAGCAGGGGCTGACCCCCGTAATAATGGGTATGCTTGATAAGGCGAAGTGTTATTCCGAGCATCAGACCGTAAAGAGGTTCTTTCTCCATGAAGACGGGACGGCATACAGCCAGGAATTTATCGGGATTCTTGTATTCGGTATATTTCATGGTTGAATATCCTGAAAACATTGTCGTAATATAGCAGGATTATTGTTAAATGGACAACCATAAATAACTATCTGAGTGGAATTGTGATGATCGGCAAGACGTTACCGGGCGATGGGGAATAGAAGATGCCCTGGTTTATGCGGTTCGGCCTTGCGGCCTGATGATCTTGATTATCAATTTAGTTGATGGCTGTCGAAAAATAATTTTGAATTTCCGCAAGTATTTGTAGGTTTTTGTCGAGATATAGTGTATAATGAAAAGTTCACATTAATTTGAGTTCGACCTTTACCGTAGCCTTGTCTTAATCTACAAAACTCCGCTAAAGCTTAACCTCGAATTGAACGCGCAATCACGCGCATTATACCGTTTGTCACGAAGTATCTGACTTCACTGGAGGGCACTTTATTTCGGGATGAGCAACCAAGGAGTGTAGAATGAATATCTACATAGGGAATTTGTCGTTCGAAACGACAGAAGAACAATTACGCCAGGCCTTCGAGGATTTTGGCAATGTCTCAGCCGCTCAAATCATTGTTGACAAGTATAGTGGAAAGTCAAGAGGATTTGCGTTTGTGGAAATGTCTGAAAAAGACGAGGCAACTGCTGCCATTAGCGGCCTAAATGGCCAGGAGTTGAATGGACGCGAGTTGAACGTCAATGAAGCGAAATCGCGTGCCCAGAGCAGCAACCACAGCAGTGGTAATGGCTCTCGCAGGCCTTATTAATGGCAAACTAATAAATTGCACATCAAATCTGACGTGAATTGATTTGTTCGAAGACCGGCCTCTGGCCGGTCTTTTTTTTCTTGACACTGTTGTTCTGAATCTATGCGCAGGGGCCCCGAACATCATTCTTGCCATCATGGATTTTTGATTCCCATTACATTGCAGCAGGCACACCCGTTTTGCTGTGACAGAAGGTAGGCATTGGGGTCATGGGTCAAGGCTCCATCGGGCAGCCAGTCCCAGAATTCACGAAGGTCTTTGCGTATCGATTGTACAAGGAATTGCGGTATTTCATTTGTTTCCTGCTCAAAAAATCTTCGCAGGGGCTTATCGCTGTCCAGGCGCCTCCGAATTTCTTTAAAATACTTTATCCTTCCGGAGCCCTCAGATGATATTGCCCGTACGATGTTCAAGATCCTCGGAGCTGTCTCGCCGTTTGCCATAAATCGTCTCAGAACCATTCGAGGGGAAAAGGAGTATTTTAAAAGGTCAATCAAACGGTCATAGAATTCCGGCCATGAATAGTTCTTGGGCTTTATATTCATTTGGGAGTTGCTGAGAACATGAAAAGGAAAGGGAAGGACGCGATTGTTCTCTTGGAATTGCAGGTTGAGAGGAGCGGCCTGCCCGAATGCCGAGAGCAGGGAATAGGCCGGAAAAGCGCCCGGGGTAATGTTCAGAAATTTCTTTGTAAGTTCGAACGGTTCCGGCCCGGAATCGCCGTCAAGCCCTACAATATGATTGGTCTGCACGTAGGGAATATATTTCAGTATCATGTTGATGTGTTCGGAGACCATCTCCACTTTTTCCATCCCGATTGTTTTGCCTGTTCTGGATTTTTTGCCCAGTTCGAACCATGATTCGATACCCGGTAGCAGGGCCTTGAAGCCGTTGCGCCTCAAACGTTTCACGCGGGATTCGGAAAGCAGGGAAAGGGTGGACTCGGCGATAAAGTCGATCCGGTTGGGCGGCACGGCCTCCTCGATCGCGTCCAGGCAGCGGTCAAATCTGACGCCGAAGTTGGGATCATGCCAGGCCACATGGGGACGTTTGAATTTGCCCAGCAGGAAACGCAGATCCTCCTTCATTGCTTCGGGATCCATAGGCTGATAGCGCACGGTTGAGTCGATACAGAAATCACAGGTGTACGGGCAGCCCAGGCTGCCAAGAAGAGGCACAATTTTAATAAACGGCGCTTTGCGTGTAGTTTGCTCAATAAATTTCCAGCGTTCCCTAACACTCGGAAGCTCTGCAGGATGCTGGGGAGCCGATAGATGCATACCAAAGGGGCGATGCCGGGAGCAGTCGGAAGTAATCTCAAAGATCAGTTTTTTATCAGTGAATCCAAGCACATAATCAAAGTATTTTTGCGCATCCTGGGGGTAACAGCGTGCGTGCGATCCGCCAATCGCAGTGACGGCGCCCCTTGATCGGAACAAATTGCTCAGGGCATAGGCAAGCAGGGCCGCTTCGGTGAATGAGGCGATGAAGACAATATCAACATTATTCGGTAATTCCTCCAGAAGGTCTTCCCTGCCGGTGTAGGTTACAAGCGTAACCTCATGACCCATTTCCTCGCACCAGGTTGCCACAACCTGTGGCATTATGCTGGCAAAGTTTGCGCCCATCACGCGTTCCCACATATTTTTCGTCGGGGCTTTGGCCACGAGATCGATGATCCCGATTGAGAGTTTCCTCATAATTTACCTTTTCTTGATGCCGTTAACGATTAATTTAAGCATGTGGTCAACATACACCGACAGGGGGATATTCAAAGTGTCAAAAATCCAGCGGTATTCAACTGACTGCAATGATACCACCATCAAATGCGCCGTCAGTTCCACATTCTTTACCCGCAGTTCGCCGGTCCTGTTACCGAATTCAAGGATATCTGCCACGATTGCCTTCTGCTGTTTCAGGATCTGATCCTGGACTTCAGTTCCGTAGGGCCAGTGGTCGCTCCATGCCTCACGAGTGATTTGAAGCAGATTAGCCAGGTCCCGCAGTTTGCCCATCTTGCTCAACAAATAGGCCCGCAGTTTAAAAACCGCTGTCGTTTCGGCATTCACTGCTTCGGTGATGGCCGACTGCAGGTGATCCACCTCGCTGACAACGACATCGTCGAAGATCTCTTGTTTGTTACGGTAATAGCGATAGATCGTCGCTTTCGATATGTGTGCTCGTTTCGCAATGTCGTCTGTAGTCGTCTTTTTGATGCCGAACTGGGAAAACAAAGGTTGAGCAGCAGCAATAATCTGCAATTTTTTGTTTACAATAATTCCTTGAATGGAATGAAACGTTTGATACATTAAACGTTTTTCGTTTCCTTTTTGTTCCGTCTATTTCCAATTGGAGTCAAATAGACGTTGAAAGCGGTCGGTCAGATTCTCTGACGGCATTGAGATGAGAACCTAAGATGCAAAGCCGCAAGACATTAAGCAGATTCCGGGGAGACAATCCTGGAAATCTGGAATATTGAGGTCTCCAGCCTCCGACTTCGATATAATTCCGAATTTTTCGGTTTATGAGATTCAATTTGGTGGTTCGATTAAAAACATGAAAAAAACTGGGCGACAGGGATTCGAACCCCGATCCTACGGTCCAGAGCCGCATGTCCTACCATTGGACGATCGCCCAGTTAAACTTGGGGAAAATATATAAATCAGTATTGCTTGTCAAGACCAAGCTTATTATCTGCGCACGATTTTGACAACATTTTATAATATCTATTTCTTCTGGAGTTGTTCCAGCTGCTTCCGCTTTTTCTTGAGCTGCTTATAGATATTGGCCTGCCTGGATTTATCGAACAAAGCCTCTTTCTGGCTCTGCTCATATTGAATCTCCAGATTCTCGATTTCCTTTTCCAGCTTCTCTATCTTTTTCTGGTCTGCCATATCGCCTCCCCTTAGTCTAAGTTTCGGATAAATTCAATGGCCCTTGAGAGCCGCCTGTCAACCTCGGGCTGACCCAGGATCTCAACTATATCAAACAATCCCGGCCCGCCTGTCACACCGGTCAAAGCCAGCCGGATTGGATGGATCAGGGCGGCCGGCTTCAATCCGAATTCCTCAGCCTTTTCGCGCACAATTTTCTCGGCAATATCCTTCTTGATCTCATAATATTTTTTCATTTCCTTACGGGCCTGCTCGAGCTGATCTGCCAGTCCCTCAGCGGTGAATCTCTTCTGTACTCCCTGGGGGTCATATTCGAAATCAGCCTTGAAAAAATAACTGCCGTTTTCAGCGAAGTCCCGCAGAGTTGTGCAGCGCTCCTTCAGAACCTCCACCACCCTGAGCATCCACTGCCAGCGGGTTTCTATCCAGTATTTTGTCGCCAGATCGGCCTCGATAATAAATGGCGTAATAAGCTGAACCAGGCTATGGTTATCGGTCTTCATAATATACTGGCTGTTCATCCAGCTCAGCTTGACCGGATCAAAAATGGCATTGGTGGGGTTGATACCCTTAAAATCAAAAACCCTGATCATTTCATCCTGCGACATTATCTCCCGATCATCCTTGGGAGACCATCCCAGAAGAGCAAGATAATTGAAGAGTGCATCCGGCAGAATACCATCATCCCGATATTCAGTCACTGATTTGTCACCCTTACGCTTGGAGACTTTTGAGCGGTCAGGTCTCAAAAGCAGGGGTAGATGGGCATATACCGGTCGTTGTTTGCCGAGTGCATCATATATCTCATTTTGCTTAAAAGTATTGGCTACATGATCGTTGCCGCGAATAACATGGGTGATTTTCATCAAGAGATCGTCAACTACGACAGCAAAGTTATAAATAGGCCTCCCGTCCGACCTGACCAAGATGAAATCATCGAGATCCTCATAGGCCTTGGTCATTTCACCCAGAACTTCATCATGGAAACTGGCCTGGCCCTCTATGGGCAGCTTGAGCCTGACCGTGAATGCTTTTCCCTGGTTGAGATTGGCATCGATCTCCTCATCGCTGAGATTCCTGCAGCTGCGGTCATATTGATAAGTCTGCTTATTCTTCTGCGCGTCATCTCTTTTTGCGGCGAGCTCTTCTGGAGAACAAAAACACCTGTACGCTCGCTTTGAAAGCAGCAGTTCTTCAGCGAAAGGGGGGTATAGATCGTATCTGCGGGATTGATGATAGGGTCCTTCATCCCAGCGGACATTGAGCCAGTTCAGGCCGTCGAGGATGACGTCAACCATCTCCTGAGATGATCTCTCCAGATCAGTATCTTCGATTCTCAATATAAATTTACCGCCTTTGGCCCGGGCGTAAAGGTAGTTGAAAATTGCCGTGCGGGCAGTTCCGACATGAAAATAGCCCGTTGGTGAGGGGGCGATCCGTACTCGTATTTCACTCATAGCCAATTCCTTTCAGCGTAGAGGATATGCCCTGCAGGCCGGTTTGGCAAGGACTTTTTTAGGGGATTATGAACGGCTTGCAGAGAATCGAGATTATATGGCAATTTGTGAAATTTTTATCAAATTCCGTATTAAGCTTATTGACATCGGAGGGCATAAATGATAAATTATTGGCCGCAAAATGATTATGAATGACCGTAAATTCTCTTCGAGGAAACCCCGCAATGGCCATTCACCAAGGTCTTGCGCCAGCCATAACCGGCAAATTTATCAATTGTCATTATACCCGGACAGTGCTAAAAAGGGCCTATTAACGGCGGCTGGAACAGAGTAGGAGATACGCATTATGGCTGATACCACAGCAGAAAAAGTCGAGCATCTCGCAAAGGCCGGGGGTATTGATTGGAGACGCATATTTTTCATCGGCCTGGGTGCCGCGCTTTTTTGCATTGTCTATTTTTCGCCTCCCTGGGCTGATGCGGTTGATCCGCAGGAAAAGCACTTTGTGCTGTCCCCCCAGGGCAAGGCAGCCCTGGCCATATTTCTACTGGCAGGAATATGGTGGGTCTTTGAGGTTGTGCCCATCGGGGTCACCAGCATAACGATAGGCGTGCTGCAGGCCCTTTTCCTGGTACGGGATCCCAAGGAAGCTTTTGGCGATTTCATGGATCCCTCGGTATGGTTCATTCTGGGGTCCATCGTAATCGGTATGTCCTTTGCCAAGACCGGGCTGACGAGACGGATGGCCTATCGTATGCTTCTCATGGTAGGTGAAAGGACCAGCATGATCTACCTGGGGGCTTTTGTGATGACCGCGGCCCTGACGCTGATTATGGCGCATACGGCCGTGGCCGCGGCGGTATATCCATTACTGGTTGCCATTTATGGCCTGTATGCGGAGGATAACCGGCCCACCAGATTCGGCAAGGGCCTTTTCATGGGCATGGCCTATGTTGCGGGCGCAGGATCAATAATCACACTCCTGGGCGCGGCGCGCGGCGCCGTGGCCATCGGGTTCTATAAAAGAGTTATTGGTGAGGAGATAACATTTTTCGGATTAACCTATTATATGCTGCCGATCGGGGCGCTCATGGTCATAATCCTCTGGGGCTTTTTCATGCTGGTGTACAAACCGGAGAAGAAGACCATACCGGGATTGCGTGAAAGAGTTAAGCCGCTCGCTGATAGACTGGGCCCGATTACCAAAACTGAGATACTGACACTTTTAATAGTATTTTCGAGCATTGCCGTTCTGGGATTGCGATCATTTATACCGGCTCTGGCGCCAGTTAATAAGAGCGCGGTGATCTTGTGCACCACAATTCTGTTCTTCATGTTGAGAATTCTGACCATCAAGGATCTGGAGGAAATACCCTGGAATATAATTTTGCTTTTCGGTGGAGCCATGAGCATTGGTTTCTGCCTTTACAATACCGGGGCGGCAGACTGGCTGGCCATAAACTGGCTGGTAATGTTCCAGAATGCGCATTGGTTTATATTTATAATGGGCATCAGTTTCTTCGTATTGATAATGACGAACTTTATTATGAATGTTGCCGCGATAGCGATTTCGCTTCCTGTGGCGCTGGTAATCGCTCCCTATCTGGGTGTGGCCCCCGAGGTTATCCTGTTCGCATCTCTGGTGGTGGCGGGTATGCCGTTCCTGCTGCTGGTCGGCGCAGCTCCAAACGCCATTGCTTATGAAAGCAGACAATTTACATCAGCCGAATTCTTTTTGAAGGGTTTGCCGGCCAGCGCGATACTTCTCGCCGTGTTGGGCTTCTTCGTTTTGGTGATCTGGCCGGTGATGGGCATGCCGATCCTGGTGAAATAGACTGGAGAACTGTTAAACAAGATGGAAAAGGCATATTTGAGCAGAAATTCAGGTTCCGGCACTAAATTAAAATGGTCCTGTTGTAGATTATAATAGCGTCTTATATTGAATCGAAAGGAGTAAGGTGATCATATATGGATTCAAGAAAAGTTAAAGACCTGATGGTGAGCCTGGAGAATTATGCGGTTATTTACGAGAATGCCACATTATTTGATGCGGTTATTGCACTTGAAGAGGCTCAGGCAAAACTTCCGCCCGGAAGGATGAAACACAGGGCGGTTCTTATAAAGGATAAAAGTGGAAAGATAGTCGGGAAACTGGGGCATCTGGCATTCCTGAAAGCCCTCGAGCCCAAGTACAGCTCGCTGGGAGATCTTAAGACACTGGCACGTGCAGGTCTGAGCGCGGAATTTGTCAATTCCATGATGGAAACCTATAAATTCTGGGATTACAAATTCGAGGATATTTGCCGGCGCGCAAGAAATATAGTTGTCAAAGATGTCTGTCATCCCATATCTGAGAACATCGATGAAAATGCTCCGCTGTCAGAGGCAATCCACAAATTTGTGATGTGGCAGTCGCTTTCTATTCCGGTGATCAGAGGAAATGATATTGTGGGTGTCCTTCGACTTTCGGATTTGTACAGTGAGATTGCCAATGTCATCAAGACAACCTGTGCTCCAGATTCGGATGAGCCAGGTCGAATTAAATAATTCAGCGCAAATAGCTTAAGGCCCGCAATTGACTCTGTTGCGGGTTTTTTCTTTTAGATCAGTATACCTTCTTTCCAGCCCAATTTGACCAGATCGATTTTTGACGGGTCGCTAACCCCGAGTTTGTGCCTTGTTTCTGCAAAAACTATATGATGCGGAGGAGGTTTGATTGGCCGCTCCTCCCCGAAATATTCGCGCCGCCTGGCGTTCAGGATAGACAGCCCGGTTGAATCCACCGCTACCGGGTCAGTGCCCACGATCAAGCCATTGTACCTCCAGGTATATTCCGCATTGAAATGATGAGCTCCGACCCCATGAAAAAGCGGCGTGAACATAACCAGTATATTGAGCCTGACCTTGTCTTTCAACAGCGGGATTTCCCATAATTTGGCCAGATCGGCACAGGAGTTGTCATGATAGCTCCAGGGGGTAGGGGTGAACATGATCGGATTTTTTAGGCAGCCGCCCACACCCGACCAATGATGGGTTCGCATCGGCCGGGTATTGACGTAGGCACTGGCCCGTTTAAAAATTTCATTGCTCAGGACGCCGCGATCATCAATTGCAATATTCTCCTCCTTTACTCCGGCAGAGAACAACCCTTTTTTGATGGAGTTTTCAACGGCATCCGGGGTGGGCAATGGTCCCCAGACATTGCTCTTTATACCGACAATATCCTCCGGACCGAATAAATACATCCAGGCCTCTTCTGCATCCTCAGTCTGAAATAGCTCCTTCATTGCGCTCTGAATCATTTCTTCCGTAATTTTCGGGTCGGCCTGGCCATCCTCCCCCAGGACCTCGGCATGTCTTATCAGAACGACTCTGGAGGACCTGGCGGATTCCTGCTTCTGGGCAAATGATTCCGAAGGCAGTCCCATGGTCGCCGCAAGAGTTGCAAATGTGGCCCCTTTCAGAAAATCCCTGCGGGTTAATGTTCCGCCTGGTTCTTTCATATTCTCTCCCTGTGGATTTATTGCATCAAATTTTCTTTTACGTCATTGATTAAATCAAGACAGCGCTGCTTTGAGCCCGCATCAAAAACCGCTACCAGATACCTCCCCGATCTTTCGATTGCGGTCCAGCTATCCGACTGTATTTCATAAAAACCCTCTTCACGGGCCTCTGGAATGTAGGCGGAGATAAAACTCGAGCGGGCTACTTTCGCTTCCTCGGCTGAAGGAAATGCTATCAACACGAGATAGGCCCTGTCCGGCTCATATACAGCCAAAGCGGCGTTGACATTCTCATTCAAATTCAGGATGTTTTCGCTGGCGAGGTAATAGTGATAATTTAAGGATGTATGCAGGTGAAAAAATTTGAGTGAGCTCTGGATACGATGTTCCTCGGGCATGTATGAGACTATCTCCGGAAGCCTGCCCGTATCGCCGATTCTCCGCGATATCTCCTGTCCAGCGTTGAGGACAGCAGGCTCTGTTTCCTCAGTGAGCTTCTGCGGCAGCAGGGTGACATAATAACGGTCCTGCCAGAAACTTAATAGGCCCCCATTGAATTCAGAGTCCTGGCCGATTCCAGCATCACCCCCCTGGCTGGCGTGTTGAAAGACTCCATATGCATCCTCTGACTTGCCCATATCGAAAATCTCCACCGTAATCGAGGGGGCATCCTCCTTTTCATAGTGCCTAACCCAGACCTCCCGGAAGTCGTACATCCGGTAAACCTCGCCCGCGCCATCGATATAAGTGAAGATGCCCTCGCGGTCGTAGGTTTCAAAGTCACCCGCAGGCTTCCAGCCGTCAATCTCATCCGGAAACAATTCTTTAATCATAGCTTCATCTTTTTCTATTTTGCTCTCGCCTGAGCAGGATAAAATAATACTGATTATCAAAAGCGCTGCAACAAGTTTGATAATCCTGATATTTGTTAATCTTAATTTCATGATCTCTTCCATACCTGAATTGAGTTTATTCCTTAGAGAACTCGGCATTAAGCTCGGCAATAATTTTTTCTTTGTCCAGCCCTTTTTCATCGATAAGATCTCCCAGCTTGCCCCAGTATGCCTCTCCGCACTGGACGCAAATTATGCCTCTTTTCATCAGGAATCGAGTTGCCCCGGGATATTTTTCAAGCAAATCTTCAACGGAATCATCAGATGTTATCATATTCATTCTCCTCCAGCCTATCTTTATCTATTTATAAGAGCTTGAGCAAGATTATTGTTTCAAAAACAGGTTTTATTGCATAAAAAAATCCCGCCCATGGTTCAGGCGGGATTCGATCTGTAATTATCTTTACGGGCAATATTGGCAGGGCATCGGTCCACCAAAGAATACGTAATTGGCCAGATAGTTAAGATCACCGATATTTAGTCTTCCATCGCAATCAACGTCAGAAATAACCCAGGGAGAAAGAATTGGGTATTCATGAAATATAAAGTGCAATATTGTAACCAGGTCAGCGAGATTCGCATTCCCATCATCATTTGTATCACCGCAGACTCGCGCTGTTGTCCGAACCGGATAACATATAGCAGGGCAATCCGGATTACCCGTACTGCTGTTTTGACATCCATGGTAATCGGGTGCTATCGCCTGATAGCCATCATCAAAAGCCCAGCCTACCGGCGATATAAAAATATTGTCGATACAGAAGTTTTGCTCTGATATGCCTTCAGGAATATAAAAATGCAAGGTATAACATTTTCTAAGATTGCCCGCAGGAAGACCCTCATAAGGTGGAATTGCTGGTCCTCCTATAAGTATAGAATCCGGAAGATAATTGTCCTCGAAGCCATAGGCCAGATAAGTAAAAAGTATTGCTCCTCTGGCATCATTTTCCACATTTGCCGGCGGGAAGTCACCATAATTCATATCCCAGGTTATCGTACCTGAGTATCCGCTGAACTCAAATCCCAGATGCAGCCCGATCACATCGACATCATTTTCAATCCAGATTTCGAGCTGATTATATGATCCGATGAAGACAGTGTCAGCAGGATAATTTATGTGAACTTCCACATTGTTGGCAGCGACAGCGATGCTGCTGATCAATAGAAGCCCGATTATACTAATAATGATTTTCATTTTTTCCTCCCGAATATATATAAATCATTGATAATCATAATTTTATTCTATTTTGAATATTTTTAAGGTTCACAGGGCGCAGGCCCGCTGAGGAAAATATGATTAATCAGATAAACGGCATCTGAAATATTAATATTACCGTCAAGATTCATGTCTCCGCAAATAAAACTCACCACTCTGAGAATACAGCTTTCAGTGTCTGTGGTCAGGGGGTCGCTTTGTGATGTGACCGTTGCGGTGATAGGATTTTCGGAGCCATAGGGAACATCCTCAGGTACCAGGACGGCAACATTTATGGTCGTGTCGCTTCCCGGCTCGAGACCGAACTGGACGAAAGTTGGTGAAATAAACCACCCCGAATTGTCATTTATATTCAGGTTGAAATTATGCGGCGCTGTTCCAATAAGCTCCACATTAAAACTCACTGTATCAGTGGATGCGGAATAGGTTTCCTGCAGGGCAGTGCAGGTGACGAATACCCCCGGTTCCGGCTGAGGCTCGGTAACTATAATCGGGTCGGGGCTGATGAGGCTGTCGGAACCGCCTGTATTAGAGACGACCAGTTTTGGAAAATATGTTCCCACGGCAGTATATTCATGCAGAGGGTTTTGTTCCATGGAAGTTTGACCGTCTCCGAAATACCAGAGCCAGCTTGTCGGCTGATTGAGAGACAAATCCAGAAATTGTACCTGCAGGGGGATATCCCCAGAGTCTGGAGCAAATGCAAAGTCGGCAACCGGCGCGGGACGCCCCGCGACAGGAAAACAGACACCATTACAATCAGGATCAAGAGGAGATTGATTGACGCAGCTGAAATAATCCGGGGCGTAGTCGAGACCATTCTCCGGACAAAATACCCAATCTCCGGCTGGATAAAGATAGATATTGTTAACGCATATACTTCCTATGGCTTGGCCCTCAGGAATCTCGAATTGAAGACTATAACACAATTCCGTTGGACCAGCCGGGAGAGCCGTCTTGTCCGGCATCTGGAATCCACCCAGAAATACCGTATCAGGTAAACTCTGGTCATCAAGAAAGTTGCTGTCCGTTTCGAGGTAAAGGCCGTATTGTCCCCGATTGTGACGGTTGAAGGGCGGATAGCTGCCGTAGGTTGCGCTCCATGTAAGAGATCCATCATATCCGCTAATTTCGAACGCCAGCGTCAGCCCCTGGATAACCTCATCATTCCCGATCCAGATTTCCATAGTATTTGTTCCCCCTATGAAAATCGTGTCTGACGGGTAATTGAAATGGATTTCGACATTCCCGGCTGAAAATGCTGGCACTGAAACCAGCATCAGCCCGATCAAGACTTTAAGAATTTTCACTTCTCTCCTCCCGTATTGTAGGTTTGGTGCCACTGTAAAGCAAATCCCATGAACGCACAAAGGCGCGATGACTATTTTCTTGTGACTATCCCGTTATATGTGGACACTGAGTAATATATTTATCCGAATAGTTCCTGTCAACTGCAATTTTTCAAAAAAAATGTCTGGCCGCTAAAATCAGCCAGACATTCAGTTATAAGTAATTGACAGTCTATTTCTTAGGGACAGTCGCAGGGAGCGGCGCCCCCAACGAAGACATAATTAATTATGTAAACTGCATCGGAGACGTTAATATTGGAATCGCAATTGACATTGCCTGATTCGAGCGGATCTGGAGCCGGACCATCAATGAAGACATAATTGATAATCAGCACCGCATCGCTGACATTAACGCTTCCATCAGCATTGGCGTCACCGCAGACATAGAGAGGCTCGTTGGACACCTCAAGTTCGGCGGCAAGGATCAACGGATTTTCGACGGGATCATTGTTATTTATAAGAATATTTGCAGAATACATTCCTGAATCAAGTTCAGCCGAAAGGAACCGGCAGGTTATGGTGTCGATTCCGCCCGGGCCAATCTGTCCGGAGTAGGAATCGGGCACAAACCAGTCGTACTGGCCGAAGAATTGAATTGCAAGATTGTCATGCAGGTAGTAGTTATTGTAAACCACTTCAAGGCCATCGTTGCCTTCATGGTTCTCGATCCCGATCGTAGAACTTTCGATTAAGAATCCGGCTGCTATGCTCTGGTACTGGTATTTTATGACATTGTTGTCATACAGGATAACCTGCGCGGTTATCACGTCCCCCGGAGCTGCCTGATACCTCGGATAATTTTCAAAAGTTATGACGAAACGATCCCCCAGATTTTCGTAGTAGACATGCGCTCCCGGATTGTCCAGATCGGTGGGATCAAGATCATCCCACAGCCAGGCCAAAATGGCATTGGGAGCCGAGGCATAGGGAATCGGCATATTGGAACGGCTTTCCATGTTGTCCTCGAGAAAGCCAACGATCCCGTTGGAACCGATGTAGATCTGCTCATAGACTATATCGTAGTATTTGAAATCGAATCCGATATCTACCGGGCCCACATAGTTGTCATCATCGAGCTGATCGACAATATCGGTGCCGCTGGATGAGATATCGACCCAGCTGTAAGCCGGGCCGCCCGGCTCATCCGAATCTACCCAGTGATAGCCGAAATCATCCGGGCCGCCGGCATTGTATTTCACGGCAGGACTGCTGTAGGAGAGATTATCTATTCCGCCTTTGGGTTGATCTGCAATATAAGCATCCTGGGGATATGACGAGGATGCGGGCTGCACCATTCCCTGCTCGAGAAGAGATGAAAACAGGCCGGGCGGGTTGATATTATAGATCACATCCATATCGTAATCCAGAATACCCAGGCCGTTATTACTGATAAGAAGGTCAGTTTCGGTGGAATCGCCCTTTACAAGCTGTGCGCTGAGCAGGCTCGGAACTACATCGATCTCAGGGGCGTAGTCTATGCGAATATCGTCAACGAACCAATCCCCGCTGGTCCAGAATGTTGAAGATCTGAAACGCAGCTGGAAACTGCTGTGATACGAATCTTCCGGCAGTGGAATGGTCATGAAATCGAAATCGTCCATGGCCGAATCATTGCTGGAAATACTTTGCAGCGACATCCAGTTCCCGCTTGAGTTTCTATATTCAACTATTAAATCCTCACCCGAGGTTGGCATAATTCCGCCGCCACCGGCCTGGTAATAGAAAGAGGCGTAGACGTCAACCTTATCGGCCAGGTCGATAAGCTGTGATGTGGCCGTGTCCGGATCGCCGTTTAATTGCATAGAATACTGCGGTGACGGTTCATTCAGCCCGAGGGCGGAAACATCTACATTCTGGTATTTGAACCAACGTTGAGTATAAAGAGTATCATCCGGGAACGATTCGCTCCAGGGTATCTGGGCCGGGAATCCGGCCGAGAAAGTTGCTGTCAATGTGTAACCTGTGATGCTCGGATTTCCGGTCGAACGAACATATATTTTTGCAGTATCTGTTACATGCAGGGGTGTGCCGACAGGAACAGCCACTTTGGCCAGAAACTCCAACGAATCAGTCGGCTGTACCGGGGAGGTTGTTATGATCTGGGTGCTGCCCGAGGCGTCAAAGAATGTAACATCCCAGTCTCCTACAGAGTCGATCAAATCATAGGTGTCGGCCAAGGCACCGTCATTATAAATCCAGACAGCGTATGTTGCGGAATCACCCGCCGGACCATACAGACTCTGAATCGACGGTGACACAGTAAAGTCATAATCTGACGGCTCGCCGACATAAATATCATCGATAAACCAATCATCGTAGTTGCCGGCAGTGGCAATATTGTGGAACCTGATCCGGAATCCGGAATGGTAAGCATCCGCGGGCAGAGACAATTCTACCTCTCCAAATGTGTTCATATCACCTTCAGCGCCCAGGTGCCGATTTAGTTCAATCCATTCCCCGATATTATTGAGATATGAAATTATTAAATCATCATTTGTATCAGGCGATTCGCCGCTTCCGGTCTGCTGATAAAAATAATTGACAATCACATTGGTTTCATTTTTCAAATCGATAGCTACCGAAAGGACTGTGTCCGATCCGGAAGGATCGCCGTCAAAATTCAAGCTGTATGGAGCGGAGGGCTCGCTGTAGGCCAGATCATTAATCTCGGCCCCGGTGTTATAAACCCAGTTAGCCGGATCCAGGGTGGTTGTCACGAATTCGTCACTAAACGGAATATTGACTGCCTCTCCCGCTGAGGTGGTCCGGATGACTGCACTTTCACTGATAGAGCTGTTGCCGCTGGAGGCAGCCTTTACTTCAGCGCTATCGATATCTCCATAGTAGCTGGTTGGAACTATCACGCGAACCTTGAAATCAAATATTTCATCAGGGATCAATTGCCCTGTAGATCCGATTTCTGTTGAGGTCGAAGCATCCCAGATTGTTGTCGGCCAGGCGTTGTCCAGGACCGAAAGAGCGATGTCGTCATTGAACACGCCGTTGTTGGTTACGCTGAAATCATACCAGATAGTATCGCCAACCGCACCTGTGGCGGAAGCGGCTAAAGGATCCAGGATGACGTCATAGTCTATCACATAAAAAGTGAAAGTCTCGGTCGTATCGGCATCACCATCGGTGTTCTTGGCGAAAAGATAATAATTTACGGTTGTACCCGGGGGCTGGGCCGGAATAAAGGCATTGTAAGTATCCTCTGTGCCCGTGAAAGTCAGCAGGACATCGGTCCAGACAGTGTTGATTTCATAAAACAGGAGCAGAGAATCGGATACCAGATCGGCATTTGATGTTATCTCACATACTACTTCGTAGTCATTCACGTTATCCTTGGTGTCCTCCAGGGGGGTATGAGTTATAGAAACGCCGGTTGCATCGACCCCGTCAACAACCCAGACACCGGTATTATCAGGATCGAGCCACTCTTTCAGGCGGGTCGAGGCCGAGCTGCCGTAATCCCATGATTTTGAAAATTTTCCATACCAGTCCGGGGTCTGGCTTGTACAAGAGGCATATCCACCATGAAGTTGTCCTACTACTCTGTGATTGGGATCATACAGAGGTGAGCCGGATGATCCCGGCTCGGTTGTGCCGTCATCCCAATCCTCCACACGCCAGTGTGAATCCCCGGTTCCGGGTCCTCCCAGATATGAGGTGGAGGCCAAGGGGTCGTACTCAAATGAAATCTTTTTGATATCTCCGCTGGGGTGGTGAATTGCCACCGCACTCGAGGCAGCGGTATCGATACGCGACCAGCCGGCATAGAATACCTCGTATGAATCGGGCGGGGCCTCAGCCAGTTCCAGAAGTGCGAAGTCGGAATATGAATTATTGGCTCTGAGAGTACTTCCTGAAACCGTCATCCACGTCGGACCATCAATATTATCGCAGGTCGGGCTTTCATAATTAAACATGAAGACCCAGGTGGAGGCGCCGGGAAGACAGTGATTGGCGGTCAGAAAGAAGGGAGTTAAGTCACCCCGGGCATTATTGATCAATGATCCGGAGCATAGACGCGATCCGCCTGAAGTGAGAATCATGGCCACAGAGCGCTTCTCATCCTGCCAGGGCAGACCCTCGGGACAATTGACATTGTTATTGCATGATCCCGAATCCCCAAAACCGAGAATACCGTCAACTTCCTTATAATCGAAGAGGTCCTTGTAACCATGAACAACGCTACTGATACTTATAATACCCTGAGATTCTACATTGGCCGGTTCATGATACTCCACGAAACAGACATCACCCTTTACCAGGCCGGTTGCAAATTCGTCCCAGGACTTGTTATTTTGAGAGGTGAAGGCCCCCAGAACCATGCTGCGATCTTCATTATACAGGTACATGCGGGCGCCCTCCGGCAACCAGAAATGGTTGTACACCAGATTTATGGAATAGGCGCCGGGGCAGGCGATGCGCAGACGCCAGAGGCGGCTGCCGTCCGGTAGGGTCTCCCAGGTACCCGAATTCTCCATGTCATAGTTGACCTTAAATGGATATCCGAATCGGGGCGGTATACCGTTTTCTTCGTCAATTGCGTCTTCAGCGAGAAGCAATTCAACATCGACATATCCCATTGTAATAGTATGAACATTGTCCTTTGTAAGTCTGCTAAAACTGGGCGGCTCTCCTCCTATGGAAACCTGTGACCTGGAATCGGCAGAAGTCAGAAGAAGGGTGAGCGCTGACATCAGCAGTATTAAAGGCAGCTTCTTCCAATACATTAAAACCTCACAATTTTATGTTATTGATGTTATTATCGTTAGAACAAGAGAATTTCCACAGCGTAAGATCAAATGAATAAAATTCCCGCAGTCAAAATTGCTTTTTGTAAAATATACGAAGCAAGAAGGTCTTCGGGTGTAAGTATTCCTGCTCTATTGACATAATCTAATATATCCCTTTTTTGAAAAAATACAACATTAAATTTATCTTAATTAAATTTGTCCGGTTTTATGGTTTTTCTGAATTATGCAATGTCCTTTCGTGATACAGTTTATTTCTTTTTTTCAAAGATGTTGTATTATTTTGGGTTGACAAAAAGCCGAATCAATACTATAATAGTCGATATTTTGCGGAAATTTAAGGTTGCAATGGGATTAGACTGCGCTTGACCTTTTCGGAAAATTAATTATTTTACTAAGGATGAATCCAAAACTTACCCACCTATCTGTCGGAGGTTACATGCTTAAAAGAACGTTACCCATCACAGTACTATGCATTATTCTGCTGTGGGGATCGGCCGCCCTGGTTTCAGCCGAAACCTTGAATGGTGTGGAGATCCTTTCAGGACAATGGCGGGGGCAACAAATTGAATATTTAGATAGAGAAATCCTGCTGATGCTGCAGCCAAACAAGTCGCAGGCTGAGTTTGAGCAGTTTATCGAAGGCTACCCCGTTGAGATCGTCCGGGAAGCCGACAAATGGGGGTTCATGAAATTGAAAGCTCAGGAGCGCAGCGGCCTCTTTGAGCTAATTGAAGAAATCGACCAGATGTCAATTATCAGGTATGCAGAACCGAATATGGTCGATCGTACCTTCGTTATTCCGAATGATTCCCTTTTCAATACCCAATGGCATTATCATAACACCGGTCAGGTACCCCCCGGGGGAACGCCTGATGCGGATATTGACGCTCCCGAGGGCTGGGATATAGGTACCGGAAGCGACACCATCATAGTGGGCGTGCTGGACAGCGGTATCCCGATTCAGGGCGGTTCGCTCAGCCATCCCGACCTGGATGATCCGAGCCGTTTTATTCTGGGGCAGGACGTCATCAGCCTGGATATGGAACCGTTGGATGACAATGGTCACGGGACACATGTCAGCGGAACCATCGGAGCCGAGACCAATAACGGCATCGGTGTGGCCGGAGTGGCCTGGAATGTCAAGATTATGGCGATCAAGGTCTTCAATTCATCCGGATCGGGTTCGCATGAATATTTCCGTGATGGCTGTATTTACGGTGTCGATAATGGCTGTAAGGTGCTGAATTATTCCGGCGGCGGTTCGGCCGGCGAGACCAAGGAACATGGTGTCGCCTATGCGGACAGCAACGATGTCGTTGTCTGCGCCGCAGCGGGAAATAATAATCAGGGTTCGGTCAGCTGGCCCGGCGCTTATTCGGTAAGTTATGACAATGTCATCTGTGTGTCGTCAACCAATACCAATGATGCCAGCTCGAGTTTCTCGAGTATCGGCCCTGAGGTCACCGTCGCTGCTCCGGGTGGAACCGGAAGCCCGTTCGACGCAGATGATATCCAGTCCACATTCCCCAACTATCCCTGCTACCTGACTACGAATTACGGTTTGCCACAGACTTACGGTCCTCTGGCCGGTACCTCGATGGCGACCCCGCATGTGGCCGGTTTTGCAGGCTTGATTCTCAGCATGAATCCATCTTTGACGCCCGATTCGGTCAGGCAGATTATGATCAATACCGCCGATGACCTCGGGCCAGCGGGTTTCGATAACCAATTCGGATGGGGCAGGATTAATGTCTTTAATGCTTTGAGCCAGATGGGTTCAATTATTATAACCCATTCCCCGTTGCCGGATACCCGGGACAGCCTCAATGATTATGAGGTCTCCGCGGTTATATGGTCTATGACCGATCTGGTTGCTGATTCGCTTTTGTTATATTATGAAATAAATTCAATCTGGGATGAAGATACTCTGCTTCCCACCGGTGCGGAGGATGAATATCATGCCTTTATACCGGCCCAGTCGCCCGGTACTACAATAAATTACTATTTATATGCGCAAAACATCGATGGGGACGCGGATACTACTGACACATATACATTTTCGGTTCTGGATTACGATATAATCCTGGAGCCATCGACTTATACTGTTGCCGCCCCGGCTTACGATACGGTCTGGAGCGAAATGTATATTATCAACAATGGTGTCTATGAGGACCAGTATTCATTAACCCTGGCCGGCAATGTCTGGCAGACATCGATCTGGGATGAGCCCAGAATTAATCAAATCGGCCAGACCACCCTCATGCTGTCGGGGGACAGCCTGCCGTTTTATGTAAGGGTTCTGGTGCCCTCGAGTCTTGAAGGAGAATATGATTCGGTTGATATCGTAGCCGAGTCATTTAGCCAGCCCGGACTGAGTAAAACCGCTATCTTGAAGACGATCTCCACCGGTGAACCGTGGGAAATCCCCTTCACCGATATTTTCGCTACCACGACTTTCGATAATACCAAATGGGAATCTTGGGACGGCGCGGAGATCAATACGCTCGGGATAGATGAACCGAGCTCGCCATACAGCGTCGATCTGAATGGCGATCCCAATGGTGGAGATCAGATAATCACCGAGATGATCAACCTCAAAGACGAGTCCAATGTCGTGGTAGAATATGCCTATCAGCAGACGGGCGATGCTGAATCTCCGGACGCCAATGACGACCTGATTATTGAATACCTTGATGCTGACAGCAACTGGATCGAGCTGCACCGGCATCTTGGCGCTGATCCGGATATGACCGAATTTGAAGAAGTTGAATTACAGCTTCCCGCGGGCGCCATGCATGCCGGATTCCGCTTGAGTATCAGGTGCACGGCGACGTCGGGCAACTACGATGACTGGTTTGTAGATGACATTTACGTGGGTCATCCTTCTGATTATGATGTTGCGGTGGGCCCCTCATTCCAGAGTGAATACGGCCCTGCCGGTGACAGCGCAGTCTATAGCCTGAGAGTCTATAATGACGGCTTCCTGCAGGATATTTTTGATCTGACCTCCAGCGGGGCCTGGAATGTAGCTTTCTTTGATGCCTCCGGCGCTAACCAGATAACCTCGACCGCGCCGGTGGCGGGCGGTGATTCAATTGATATTGTGGTAAAGGTGGAGGTTCCGGCGGGTACCCCGCTTCACACAAATAATTCCACAACTGTCACTGTGATATCTCAGGGTGACAATAATATTACCGCTTATGCCATGATCGAGACAGTTTCAGCCGGCACACCGGCGGAAATTCCCTGGTACGAAACATTCCCCGATGATTCACTCTATACCCAGCGCTGGTTCACTTATATCGGGGGCTTGATACGCTATTCCGCTCCGGGGACGCCGTCCCTGCCGTACAGCTACAATCTCGATGGCGGCAGCGATACTATGGCAACCCAGTTAATCGATATTTCAGCCTTCAATGATGTGCTTCTTTCATATTATTATGAGATGGGCGGTGATGAGGATGTGCCCGAGCCCGGCGATAATCTCTGGATCGATTACCGCAATTCGGCGGGAGTCTGGACCAACCTTATGGTTCATGAAGGCGGGGGCGAAGCGATGACTGATTTTGAATATGTAAATATTGCCCTGCCTGTGGATGCTCATCACAGCAATCTCCAGATCAGGTTCCGCACATTCGGATCCGATGCGGGAGAGGATGACTGGTTTATCGACAACATCCGTCTCGATCGGGCTCCGGAAATAAATGCTTCACCCGGGGCTTTCAGCGAAAGCCTGATGCAGGGAGACTCCAGCCAGGCTGAGTTGATTATTGAAAATACCGGTCCGGGGGGATTGTTATACAATATCAGAATCAGCCCGCATGTTGTAAAAGATGGTATTTTTGCGAAGGGGTCCGGCACCGGAGAATTTGCCCCGGCCAGCCGCGATTATCCCGATTATGTTTACACCGATGACGAGCCCAAGGGAAGCGATATTGATTATCTCGGCAGCTCGGTGGAGGAGAGTAAGGGCGGTCCCGATGATTTCGGATACTACTGGCTGGATTCGGATGAATCCGGAGGCCCGGTTTACGAGTGGATCGATGTCTCCTCGATGGGAACCGACCTGGTTGGCCAGCTGGATGATGACAACTATATCGGACCGTTTGACCTCGGATTCGAGTTCACTTACTACGGCAACACCTACAGCCAGATTTATATCGGCTCCAACGGAATAATCGGTTTTGACGAAACCAGTATGGAAGCCCGTATAGGAAGGCCGATTCCGACCGCTACGGCACCAAATAATATTCTCGCATTTATGTGGGATGATCTCGACCCAACTGACTATGACAATACGAATGCGCATGTATTCCTGCATACCAACGGCGAGCGCTGTGTGATCCAGTTTGAGGATTATCCTGAATACAGGGCAGATCCGGGCGATGTGATCACAATGGAAGTCATTATAAGCAGTGATGGTCGCATTAAATATCAATATAGATCAATAGCTCCCGGATTTGATGTCAACAATGCCAGCGTGGGTATTGAAAATGCTCTGGGTAATGACGGTCTCGAGGTGGTTTATGATGCCCCTTACCTGCAAGAGAACCTTGCAATCGAATTCTTCAAGCCCTATGACTGGCTGCTTCTCGACAAGACCGAAGGCGAAATACCGGGAGGTGCGGCAGATACAATCCATTGCGATTTTGTAACAACCGAGTCCCTGGAACCCGGAACCTACATCTCCGATATTATCATTGCCAACAATGACCCGGATAACGCTGCCGTGGTCATTCCGGCTGAACTGGAGGTTATGGCTGAACCGCAGTATATTTGTGGTGATGCTGACGGCAGCGAGACTGTAAATGTGAGCGATGCCGTTTACATTATCAATTTTGTTTTCATTGGAGGAACAGCGCCCGAGCCGTTACAGGCTGCGGATGTGAACTGTGATGCCGACGTCAATGTCTCAGATGCGGTTTACATAATCAATTATGTCTTCGCAGGCGGAGCCGAGCCGTGTGCGGAATGTCCTTAATCCCATTGTATTGAATAACTTATAAGTCTATCCTGGCCCCGTTATTTCCAACCTGACGGGGCCTTTTTTTAGTCTCTTTTTTCTTAAGTATTGGCGATTTTAGCCGAAATTAATCATAAAGGTTGACATCCAAAGGGAATAGCACGTCCGCTATTCTATCAATAGTAGGGTGAGTAGGATAATCTGAGAATTCAACTAAAAAATCGTTAATCTAAGGAGGGATGATGAAAAGAGCACTTATCATTTTAGCTTTTGCTCTTTTTGCTCTCGGCACAACCGCAGGGAACGGAGCCTCTATTGATTTTGATCTCTATGGTTCCCTCAAGCTCGATGGAGCCTATGATCAAAATCTGACCAGTCATGGTAACTTTGTCATGTGGGTCGATCCTCAGCAATTCGAGGATAATGACGAGCAGTATAACATGACTGCCAACGAATCCAGATTCGGCATTATGCTTACCGGGAATGAGTATGAGAATGCCGAAGTCAACGGTAAGATCGAATTCGATCTTTATGCGGGCTCCTCCTCAGGAGCGGTAGCCGAGAATGAGCCTATGCTTCTGCTCAGGCATGCTTATTTTTCGGTCCAGATGGGCGGGACCAAGATCATTGCTGGCCAGACCTATGACATGATCTCGCCGCTCAATCCGTCAACATTGAACTACCCGGTTCTCTGGGGTTGCGGAAATATCGGTTATCGCAGGCCGCAAATCAGTCTCTGGCAGTCATTTGGAAGCGGTGAAAATACTGACATGACCATTGCCGGCGGATTTTTCCGCACTATCGGCAGCGACCTCACTCCGACATTCACCCTGGCCGCAGGCGAGAGTGCGGACGGAACTGATGACGGTACTGACGCCGGAATTCCGTCATTCCAGGGAATGTTTGATGTGAAACACAATTTCAGCTCGGGTTCATCGGCCCGCTTTGGTATCTCGGGACTCTGGGGTACTCTCAAGTCCGAGACCAACTTAGGCGGATCGGAGAATTATGATAGCTGGGCCATAAATGGCCATATGTCTTTCGCATTCCCGAATGGCTATGGTTTCATGGGCGAAATCTATACCGGTTCAAATTTGCAGAGCTACCTGGGAGGCATACTCAATAACAGCAGCATCGAGGGCGTCAACTCCACCGGCGGCTGGGCCTCCGCCTGGATGCAGGCTTCCAACAGAGTCAAACTCTCTGCCGGTTTCGGCATGGATACTGTGGACAAAGAGGATATCGGCACCGGACGTTCCAAGAACCAGAGCATTTTCGGCAATGTCAATTACACGCTGGTCGAGAATGTTATCCTGGGCGCCGAGCTGTCGTACTGGGATACCGAATATGTGAATATCGATGAATCTACAGACAGCTATGATAATCTGCGTCTGCAGACCTCGATGATTCTCAATTTCTGATCCTGAGATTAAAACAGGAATAAGAGCAGGTTAATTTTGGATGCAAACCGTATCTGAATCTTTCAGATATGGTTTGCATCTTTTTTTTAACAGGGTTATAATCCTGAAATCAAAATACTGTATTCAAATGAACGCAAAAAAGTATAATATTGGATGAGTCCTTATATTCAGGCTTTCATAATCTCTCTCCTTCCTGTAGCGGAACTGAGGGGCGGAATTCCCCTGGCTGTTGCGAATGGAATCTCCCTGGTCACCGCTTTTTTTCTGTGTGTCATCGCGAACATGCTCGTGATCCCCATCTTCTATACTTTTCTGAAAACCCTGCATAACCTTTTTTATAAAGTCCGAGTTTATCAGCTTGTTTTTGACAGATATGTTCACAGGACCCTGAACCGGGCCGAGCAGAAGGTCAGGAGATATGGTTACTGGGGCGTGATGCTCTTTGTGGCCATACCCCTGCCGGTGACCGGAGCTTATACCGGCACTCTGGCCGCCTGGCTGCTTAAACTCGACATGAAAAAGGCCTTCTGGTTTCTCGCCCTGGGAGTTGTAATTGCCGGAATAATAGTAAGTATAGCGGTTATGACCGGTGTGGGCATTCTGAGAATCTTCGTGAAGCCCTCATAAAAGTCATTATTCAGAAGCACAGGGTAACAGAGCGGCCTTTATCGCATGGCCTTTTCCAGTACCGCTCTGGCGAGCCCCGGACGGTTGGTGATTATGAGCTCGGGCTTGAGACTTACGGCATTCCTGATATCGCGCGGATGGTCCACTGTCCAGTAAGATATTTTGTAGCCCCAGCGTGAAAGGGTGCGGTAACCGCGGTACAAAATATTCATATAGTTCAAATGCATATAATCTGATTTTATATATTCTGATACCCTGCGCAGGTAGAAGCAGACATTCACCGCAAGGGGCATAATGGAAATAGGTCCGGCAATCAGGGCGGTCCTTATCTCCGGATTCAGGAGTTTTATATTGGCCAGGATGCGGGGATCGAAGCTGGAGACAATCGCCCTGTCTTCCAACGATTTATCCCGAATCAACTTCAGGATTTTTTGCTCCAGATGATTTTCCTTTATATCGAAGACGATGGAAACAGGATTTCCGATTTCCGATACGATTTCCTCCAGCGTTGCGGGAGGCTCCTGGCCCATGATCCGGAGCTTTTTGAAATCATCCAGGCTTATCTCCGAGAGATCAGCGGCAATCCCGGTAAGGCGCGAGAGATTGAAATCATGGCAGGCCACCAGCTCTCCATCCCGGGTCTGGCGCACATCGACCTCGATCGAATCAGCCCTCTGTTCGACCGCTTTTCTGAAGGCCTCGAGTGTATTCTCTGCATATTTGTGCGAGGCGCCTCTATGGGCGCAGATCAAGGGAATCATTTCCAGAAGTTGAGCAAAATATTTTTATTTGGCAAGTTTAATCTGTATAAAGCAAAAAAGTTTACTTGACCGAAAACTGAGAATGAGTAGATTATAAAATCTTTTTGCATCGTTAGTGAGAATGATGATATGGCTAATTCTCCTCAAAAATTGCTTTTGACCGGGGCCGCCGGATTTCTGGGGCAGGCTCTGCTCAAGAAATTCCACGCTCATTATGATATGGCGGCGGTAATCAACAGGACCGAGATAGATGATCCGCCGGATGGCGTTGAAATCGTACGGACTGACCTGTCCGAGAAGAAAGCTGTCAATGAACTTGTTCGTACGCAGGAACCTGATATTATTGTCAATACTGCGGCTTGGGTTGATGTAGATGGATGCGAATCGGACCGCAAACGCGCTCTCAAGTCAAATTTTTCAATCGTCGAAAATCTAATCAACGCTATCAAGGACTCAAGAATCTATTTCATACAGCTGTCAACCGATTACATTTTTAACGGTGTCGATCATCCTGCTAATGTGGATGACGGGCCGGCCCCATTGAATTATTACGGCCGAACCAAATTGATGGCAGAGGAATACATCACCGATAATTATGCCCGCTACCTGATTGCCAGAACCTGCGCGCTTTTCGGTATGCCCAATCGGGGCCAGACCAACCTGATAAACTATTTCTACGACAGCCTGAAAGCGGGCAAGGAGGTTCAGGCCCCGGAGGATATGTATGCCAATCCGATCTGGGTCGAAAATCTGGCCGAGCTTCTGCTCGAAGCGATACAGAAAGGCTATAAGGGCATGCTCCATCTGGGGGGTAAAGACTACCTTTCCCGTTATGAGTTTGCGCGTATTTTTGCCCGGATTTTCGGATTTGATAAGGACCTGGTCAAACCAATAGCCGCTATTTATCATAAACGTCCCGCCCGCAGGCCGCGATATGCCGGCTTGAATGTCGAACAGACTCATGAGAAGCTGGATATCCCTCTGTTGAGCGCGGATGAAGCTCTGTCTGCAATTCATGACCGCATGAAGTAGAAAAAATTTCCATGCCGATCGTTAATTTTTTCTCTCAATTTCAACAATAGAAATTTTCATCCCACGTTGCCTTGCTTGTAATTCATTCTGCCGCACACGGATAGCTATTGCCGCCAAGTTCGGCACTGAGCTTGCATAGACTAGTCCCAGAGAATCTGCCTTAAAATAGGATTTGAGAGAGGCATGAATGAATAAAGATGCGGTTTTAGCTTACACTCTTTTGTTTTTCTTCTGCGTCACAGTAATATCCCTTCCTGCCCAAAGCGGCTCGGATACTGAAGGTGTTCTGATTACCCCCCAATCCATGGGTGCCGGGCAGGAGAAGACACAATCCGAGCGTTATTCCACACCGCCCATATATGAAAACATTCCATCCACGGGTTCAATCCGGGTGGAGCAATCAAACGGGGCATTGAATATCCCGAGAGAGACAGAAAGAGGGGATACCGGAACTGATGGAAATGCGGATGAGTCAGTTTCCAAAACTGATCCCGGGGAGCAGGTCATCCCCAAACCCGGTCCGGACGGCCTGGAACTCTTCGGTGCCAATCTGTTCAGTTCCGCCTCTGCGGATTTTTCGCCCGCCCCGATCGCCACAGTCCCGCCTGACTATAAATTGGGTCCGGGCGATAATCTGATTGTCTATCTGTGGGGGCGAATCGATCTTGAGATGGACCTGACTGTCGACCGTGAGGGGAAAGTCTTTGTGCCCAAGGCGGGCGAAATTGTGGCCTTCAACCTGACCCTGGAGCAGTTCAAGCAGCGTTTAAGCAAAAAATTGTCAACCATCTATTCTGATTTCGAGCTGGGGGTCATGCTGGGACGAATCCGCACAATCAGGGTGTACGTCTATGGCGAGGTCAAGAAACCCGGAGCATATACTGTTAGCTCGCTTTCCACCTTATTCAACGCCCTGCATTATTCGGGCGGCCCCAATGAAAATGGCTCCCTGCGAAAAATCCGTCTGAGCCGAGGCAAAGAGACGAACGCAACCGTGGATTTATACGATTTCCTGCTTCACGGAAAAAACACGGCGGGAATCAAACTCCAGTCCGAGGATGTCATCTTTGTCCCTGTTGTCGGGCCTAAAGTCTCGGTCCGGGGAGAGGTAAAACGTCCCGCAATCTATGAACTGAAGAATCAGGAAAAGCTTCTGGACGTGATTGAACTGGCCGGTGGTGCGGCCGACGAGGCTTACCTCGGCCGGGTGATGATCGATCGCATCAATAACGGCCAGGGACGCAAATTGATAGATTTATCCCTCGCCACTGCCGAGGATAAAAAAACCAACAATATCGAAATTAAGGCCGGGGATGATATCTCAGTCTTCAGCATATATGAAAGGCGCGAAAATGTTGTCTGGCTCGGGGGACATGTGAAACATCCGGGCGCCTATGAAATGGATAACGGATTGACCATTTCCGAGCTTCTGGAGGATGGCAGGCAGCTCAAGGAGAATCCCTACATGGAAAGGGCCGACCTGATCAGGACCAGCCCTGACAGCCAGAAGGAGCTGATCGCCATCAACCTGGCATGGGCTCTCAATAAGAGTGCGGAACATGATCTCAAGCTCAGAATCAATGACAGCCTGAGGATATATGGAAGTAATGAAATTGCTAGGAAGAAATATGTGAACATCGATGGAGAAATCGCCAGGCCCGGGGAATACCAGCTCTTCAAGAATATGCGTATATCCGATTTGATTTTTATGGCCGGGGGTCTCCAGCGCGGAGCCTACACCCTCACGGCCGAGGTCGCGCGGCGTCTGCCCGGAAAAGAGATCGAGCTGATTTATCTCGACCTGGAAAAGATGAAGAATGGCGGTTCGGGTGAGGATATTCTCCTGGCGGAAGATGATTATGTTTTCATCCGCAGAATTCCCTCCTGGGAATTGAATAATTTTGTGAGCATTACAGGTGAGGTTGAATTTCCAGGCAAATATGCTCTCTATCGCAAGGATGAAACGCTCTACGATCTTATCCGGAGAGCGGGCGGTTTGACCCCGGAAGCCTACGCTTTCGGAACAGTGTTTATAAGGGGAGAAATAGAAGATAAACTGAAAAGGATGAACCTGCCCGGCATATTGGACCGCTCCAATCCGGTCAGATTTGATTCGGCCGGGAACTATAGCCAGACTTCGATTCTCAAGTACAATCCCGGAGAACTTTCGCGTTTGATAATCGATGTTGACTTGATTCTTGCCAGCAAAGGAGAAGAAGGAGACGTGACTTTGCAAATGGGGGATGAAGTCTATATACCCCCGCGCCCCTCGGGAGTGCAGGTAACAGGCGCTGTGGCATCGTCGGGAACGATCCACTTCGCCCCCGAGAAGAAGGCCCAATATTACATCGACAGGGCGGGAGGTTTGCTGCCGCATGCCGATAAGGATAATATCAGGGTAATCAGGGCCAATGGTCAGGTTGTGCCTAATGGCAAAGCCAGACGCTATAAGCTGGGGCTCGGAGATGTGGTCCTGGTGCCATCCAAGATTATTAAGGAAAAGAGCCTGGGTAAGACGATCCTGACATCAGTTTCGATCATATCCAGCATAGCAACCACGATATTTATTTTGGACAGGCTGTAGGCGGAGGTCATGGCAGCGAGAAAAATTAAAAATAAAGTAAGAAGCCAAGAAGGCAGCAGTGAAGTATATCTCTCGGTTTTAAGCGTTCTTTCAGATAAGAAACTGATCGTGTTGTCGATTCTGGTGGCCGCCTTTTTCTGTGCTTTTATTTTCGGCATCATCTACAAGCGCAATTATACAGCCTCGGTTTATATCTACTCCAAGCCCGGCAATGAAATCGCCAGTGACCTGAACCGCAATGCCCAGGATGATCACAGTATCTTTCTCGAAAATGGCGAAATACCGATTGAAACATATTCTGCAATACTAAGATCTCCCCGGATCCAGATGGAAATACTGCAGGCAAAATACTCGGTGAACTTCAAGTATAAACACTATGACATGGACCTGTTGCAGTACTTTTCCCTCAATAACGTCAGCTATGCCTTGCAGGAATTAAATGATATTACGGAAATAAACGCGCTCGATAATTCCGGTGTGCTGAAAATATCTGTAACAACGCAATACCCCGATTTATCGCAGCAGATTGCAGAGAGTTATGTGAATGCACTGGAGGAATATCTGGAGAAAAGACGGCAGCAGAAGATCGAAGAGAAGATCAGCCTGCTGGATAAGGCTGATGAGGCAGCCCCGGAGCATGAGCAGGCAGAACCAGGGGAGGGGGGCGGCTTAACAGAAAAGTTGGAAGGTCAGGAGACACCGCTGATGCTGGCCAGGAGCAGCGGTAAATTCAGGCCGGGGAGTATCAGGTCGGCCCGTATCACGTCCAATAATGGTCTGTTAAAATCCGCCGTTACTGCTATGTCTCTGGCAGCCTTATTGATACTGATCCCATCCATAGTCGCTTTGAATTGGAGAAAAAGTACAGGGGCAATAAAGATGACGGGTAACGGAATGCGCAGGGTAATTCTCGGACGGGGCGCGGAATTGAGTCCCGAAAAAGCTGCGCCCCAAACCGCGAAAAAGACAGCCACCCGAGAGGGTACTCAAAACAAAAGGATAGTCAAAGTATGATAAAAATATTACTTGTAGCAGGTGCAAGGCCTGATTTTATGAAGCTGGCGCCCTTGTATTTTGAGCTTCGCAAATATCCATCCGTTTTTAGTTTGCGCATCGTCCATACCGGGCAGCATTATGACTACGCCATGTCGCGTGTGTTTTTTGATCAGTTTGGCCTGCCCGAGCCGCATTTCTTCCTGGAGGCGGGATCGGGCAGCCATGCGCAGCAAACCGGTAATATCATGATCAGAGTCGAAGATATTATGCGATCCGAAAAGCCGAATATGGCGGTTGTTTTTGGTGATGTCAATTCCACCCTGGCTGCGGTGCTGGCGGCCTCAAAGCTGTGTATCCCGATTGCCCATGTGGAAGCCGGTCTGCGCTCCCATGACAGGAGTATGCCCGAAGAGATAAACAGGGTTGTCTGCGATACGCTCGCGGATATGCTGTTTACAACCTGCGATGATGCTAATTTGAACCTGATCAAAGAGGGTATCGATGTGGGCAGGATATTCCTGGTCGGAAATATCATGATCGATACCCTGAAATACTTCTTACCCCAGGCGGAAAAATCCAGGGTTCTCGACAAACTGGGGATTGATGAGGGTAAATATATACTCGTCACCCTGCATCGGCCCTCGAACGTAGATAATCTCGAGAATCTTGACAGGCTCGCTGAGATCCTCAGCGCCGCGGCCGAGCGCTGCAAAATAATATTTCCGATTCATCCCAGGACAAGAAAAAATCTCGAAAATAACGGAGGGAACAGCGCCATTCTGAATAATAGGAATATTATTCTCACAGATCCGCTGGGGTATTTCGATTTCATCAAGCTGCAGAAAAATGCATTTATTGTAATGACGGATTCGGGAGGCATCCAGGAAGAAACCACTTATCTGGGCGTACCCTGTTTGACGCTGCGCAAAAACACCGAGCGTTCAGTTACAGTAACCGATGGAACGAATAAAGTAGTGGCATTGAACCTGAAGAAAATAATAAGCCTGATAGATTATTATATGCAGGACGGTGTGCTGTCCCGGAGACGCCCTTTCCTGTGGGATGGTCAGACGGCCGAGAGGATAGTGCGAATCCTGCGTGAACGTTTCGCAGATGAGGCCAAAAAGGAGGATGAAGCCGAGAGACTGACCTCGACCGATAAAATAGTATTGAAGAATATTACTGAATAGATTTTGATCTTGAATTTCATAATGGGAAAGCGTATTGCATTCACCTGAAAGTGACCGGCAAGAGGCTTTTTCCATCGGGGGATTTTTGGGGATTTATGATTAGCCCTGAAGCAGTTTTCGAACCCTTAAGCGCCAATGAATTTGAGCGCATATTGTGCGGAAGAGGCGGCTATTCCTCGGCTCGGGCTTTTTGTGACTATGCCTCTTCAAGAGAGTGGATTCTCCGCTCCTCTGAAATAGAGGATGTCTGTCATTTGCTTCGCAAGAATTATCCCGCTTTTGTTAAAGAGACGATTGGAGGCGCGGAGCAAGTCTATGAAAACTGCTTCGATGTTCTGGGCAGCGGTCCCACCTACCTGGGGGCAAAAATTGACTGGCATCTTGATTTTAAGTCGGGGAGAATCTGGAAGAGAGATTTCTATCAGGATGTGCCCTTGATGTTCTGGGGCGACGACTCTGATGCCAGGGTACCGTGGGAGCTCTCCCGCTTTCAATACCTGGTGGGCCTGGCGCTGGCATACAAACTCACCAATCTGAACAAATATCATCACAAGTTTACTGCGCTGGTCGAGGATTGGATTTATGAGAATCCCTGCCCTTACGGAATCAACTGGGCCAATGCCATGGAGATTTCAATCCGCGTCGTGAACTGGCTGGCAGCTTATGAGCTTTTCGATCCAAAATCTTTTACGGATGCTTTCAAATTGAAATTCTTCCATGCTCTTTATCAACATGGCCATTTGATCTGGCAGAACCTGGCGCACTGCACCCCCGGCTTGAACAACAATCACTTCTTGTTCGATCTGGCGGGTCTTATGGTCTTAGGCAGGCTGTTCTACCGAACTCCGGACGGCCGCCTCTGGTATGAGTTCGCGAGAAGAGAACTCGAAAAAGAGGTACTTAATCAGATAAGTCCCGATGGTACCTGCTATGAGTCATCTCTGAATTATCAGGTCATGATGTTGGAAATATGTCTCTTTGTAATCAATTTTGAGAGAAGTTTTGGGTCAGATTTCCCGGATGAATGGAAAGCGCGGATTATGCAGAGCTGTGCTGCGCTCTATACTCTATCCAAAAATGACCATACCGTTCCGAATTTTGGAGACGGCGGTTCTGATAGATTATTTAAGATTGTCAAGCGTAATGAGCGTGACATCACCAATATTCTTGATCTCGCATGTGTGGTAATCGGACTCAAGGGATATTGCAAGAATAAGATAAGTCCAGTACCTGAACTCCTGTTATGGACAGGGAAAAGAGGTCTCAGGCTGTATTTCGAGCGGCTTGTTTCAAAGCAGAAAGAGAAGCGTTCCATGTTTTTTGAGGATTCCGGCTTAGCCGTTATACGTGATGAGCGAAGCTATCTGGCTTTTTTTGCAAATGCCGCCGCGGACCTTGATTTCGCCGGTCACAAACACAATGACCTGCTGGCAATAGAGTTTTCCTATGGAAATGAAAATTTCATTGTCGATTCCGGGACTTACGTATATACCGGCGATGCGGCCTGCAGAAACTATTTCCGAAAGACAGCCTCGCATTCCACGCTGGAAGTTGATGGCCAGGAGATAAACCGATTTTTGCCGAAGATCCTGTTCTCGGTAAGAAAAGATGCGGAAATTAATGATGTTGTCTGGGATTCAACTCCCGAATTTGATTCTATCTCAGTTTCGCATTCGGGATATATGCGCCTCGACGGCCCGATAATGACCAGGCGCAGGATACATTTCGATAAGGCTGAGTCAATCTATATTATGAAAGATGAATTTCTTGGAGCGGGCCGGCACTTTTTCAGCGGGAACATTATTCTAAATCACAACATAACCGCAGGAATTCTGGATAACCAAATCGTGCTCAAATCTGCCTCCGGCCCTATGGCGATGATCGTGATGGTTTCGGGAAAATGGCATCTGGAAAAGATCCCCCACTATATTTCCAGCAGCTACGGTGAGAAACTGGAGAGCTGGAAAATCCGTTATTCCTTGATCGACGAGGCCCCGCAGGCCTGTATCTGGGGCATGTTTGGAGCCGATTCGTACAGAGAGATGCAGCAAAAGTCGGTTCAGTTTTATTCTATTCTCAATCGTATCGGATGGCGTACGAAGACGGTCCGCAAGCTGGAGCTCAAACGCGGTTCTGAGCAGCTATTACCGGAGCGGGTTATAGATCAAATTCTCAATCCGGGATTAGAGCAATTGCGGGAAAGCCGCGTTGTCATGGAAGAAGCGGATAAGAGTTCGGAATAGGCAAACATATCGAAATTATTGCCAGAATGTAAGAGGGAAATCAACAAAGAGAAGTTCAGTCATGTTGAAAGAGAAGATGCTATTGCTCAGGCGTCTGCACACGGTCAGCGATATAATCCTGACAATCCTCGCTTACATCGCAGCGGATGTGCTGATATCTCTGCTGGTTCACGGCAATCTCCCCGAATTTTCCCGGGTTACAATTTCCACTCAAAATCTCCTGGTCATCTCCGGCATCTGGGGTTTCCTGGCCCTGAATCAGAATTCATTCTACGCCTATCGTGCAAAAAACTATGGTGATATGATCAAGCCGGTTGCAATCATGGTTTTGAAGGGTATATCACTGTTTTTGACCTGGATTTTTGCCGCCGGGAGTCATCTTCCGGGACGACTATTCATAGCATCCTTTCTCGCCCTTGATTTCGCACTGCTATTTTCGCTCAGGGTACTGGTGGTCAAATTTCTGCGGTTCAGCCGCGCTCGCGGCAAAAACTGCCAGCAGATTATTGTGGTCGGCAAAGGCGTCATCGCCAGAAAGATTATCGATGACATCAAGGATAATCCTGAATGGGGCGTCAGGATCAGGGGCATCCTTGATGTCGAGGATTTTGATCAGCTCTGGAGATATCGTGATATCCCGCAGATCGGCCGCCTGCAGCAACTGCCTGACATAGTCCAGTGCAATCAGGTTGATTATGTTGTATTCGCGGCCAACAGAAAATATTTAGATAGATTTCAGGAGGCGGTGTCCCTGTGTGAGAAGATGGGTGTCAAGGCCTGTGTCCTGACCGATTTCTTCAACTTGGAATATGCTGAAATGCAAGCGGGAGAGTTTTTATTCCGTCCTGCAATTGTCTATTCAAGGGTAAGGGAGGACCGCGCCTCGAATTTTGTTAAAGCCGTTTTCGACCGGGTCGCGGCATCTGTTGTCCTGCTTCTGGCTTCGCCCGTTATGGCTCTCGTGGCCCTTCTGATAAAGATCACATCCGGCGGTCCGGTGTTTTTCTCCCACGAGAGATGCGGCCTTAATGGACGCCGTTTCCGGTTATTCAAGTTCCGCACGATGGTTGAAAATGCCGAACAGCTTAAAGAGAAACTGCGATCCAAAAACGAGATGGATGGCCCGGTGTTTAAGATCAGTGATGATCCCCGCATTACCAGAATAGGCAAATTTCTGAGGAGGACCTACATGGATGAATTGCCTCAGCTTTTTAATATTGTTCGCGGTGAGATGTCCTTTGTCGGGCCGCGGCCGCCATTGCCTGATGAGGTAAAGCAGTTTGACCGCTGGCAGAGAAGGAAGCTCTCGGTGAAGCCGGGATTGACATGCCTGTGGCAGGTCGGCAAACGCAATGAAACAACATTTGAGGAATGGATGAAGCTCGACCTGGAATACATAGACAAATGGTCTTTGTGGATGGACGCCAGGATTCTGATCCGGACAATCCCCTCTGTAATCAGCGGCACAGGGAAATAGAGGCTTTAATTTGCTTCTAAATCGAGCTGAGGAAGATCAGACGTTAAACCTGAAAATAATAAAGTCGCCGTCTTTGACGATATAGTCCTTGCCCTCCAGACGTAAGCAGCCATGTTTTTTGGCCTCGGCCTCGGAGCCGTATTTCATAAGTTCATCGTATGAGTAAACCTCGGCCTTGATGAAGCCCTTTTCGAAATCGTCATGAATCACACCCGCCGCCTGCGGCGCCTTGGTACCCTCCGGTATTGTCCAGGCATGAACCTCTTTCTCTCCGCCGGTCAGGTATGTAATAAGCCCCATCAGATCATAAGATTTTTGTATCAGTTTCTCCAATGCCGACTGTGTCAGCCCCATGTCCTGCATGAATTCTTCGCGGTCTTCTTCATCGAGTTCGCTTATCTCTGCCTGCACCTTGGCGCAGATAGCGACAACGTCAATATCCTTTCCAGAATATTTTTCAGCATACTCTTTGTTGAGTTTATCCATACGCGGGATATCCTCCTCGCCGACATTCAGGATAATTAGCTTGGGCTTCCGGCTCAGAAATTGAAAGCCCTTAATTATCTTGGCTTCGTCGGCGGTCAGTTCCAGCAGTCTTAACGGTTTCTCCGCTTCCAGATGCTCCTTTACTTTTTCGAGGGTCTTCATCTCGCGTTTGGCTGATTCATCCCCGGACAGACGGGCCTGGCGGCTGATCTTTTCCAGACGTACTTCTGTAGATATGAAATCGTTGAAGATAAGCTCGCTTTCCACATTTTCTATATCCCGGTCAGGATCTACAGAGCCCTCCGGATGCGGAATAATTTCGTCCCTGAAAGCCCTGACTACATGAGCCAGCACCTCCGGTTCACGCAGCGCGGGCGGGATGTCCTTCTCGGTTCTGGATGTATCGCCCGTCTTGCCGCTCACGCCGCCTACATCCATAAATTCGATTTCAGCAAATGTAATCTTTTTGGGCTCGTAGATTTTGGCCAGCTCCCACACACGTTCATCGGGTACCTTTACTATGCCGCGCCTGACCTCCATCCTGGCCGCCCCCATATGTGATTCCTGATGATGAGGGCTGACCGCGTTGAAGACTGTAGTTTTGCCGGATTGCGGCAACCCAATAAACCCGATTTTCATAATTTATTTCCTGATGGTTGATTAGCTTCTTAACTTACGAGATATGGAATTTTCTCAGAAGGTCAAGATTAACTTTATCCATTTTAATCCCATCCCGCTCCTTGGGAGTTTCCAATAGCTTGGGAATGTTCTTTAAGCGCTTGTCCTGCATGATAAACCTGAATGCGTCCGCGCCGATAAAGCCCTTGCCAAGATGTTCATGACGGTCTCGCTTTCTGCCCAGCTCCATTTTGGAGTCATTCAGGTGCATGGCTTTCAAATATGACAGCCCGATAATATCATCAAACTGCCTGATCGTCTTCTCGTAGCTTTTCTTATCCCGGATATCATAACCCGCGGCAAATATGTGGCAGGTATCCATACAGACCGAGACCCGTGTCTTGTTTTCGATACCGTCAATCATCCGGGCCAGCTGTTCGAATTTATAGCCCAGGTTGGTTCCCTGCCCGGCTGTGGTTTCCAGCGCTATCCTGGTTTTTAGCTTATGCGTTTTTTCGAATATGCTGTTTAACGTATCTACGATCTTTTGAATACCGATTTCCTCGGTGGTATCCAGATATGATCCCGGATGCAGAACCAGATCATCTATACCGAGCACATGGCAGCGCTCGATCTCTTCTATCAATGATTCCACCGACTTGATGTATATATCCTCTTTGGGGGATGCAATATTAATCAGATATGACGTGTGCGCAACTACTGGATTGATCCCGGCCTTTACTCTATCCTTGAAATACTGTTCAACCTCTTCATCGGTCAGGATCTTGGCTTTCCATTGATTATTGGATTTGGTGAAGAGCTGGATCGTGGCGCAATCCATTTCGACCCCATGTGCAATGGCGTTGAACACCCCGCCGGCGATGGACATATGTGCGCCGATTAAGGGCTGCCTGAGTTTCTGAGGAGACATCAGAAGAGCTTACTCCTTTTATTCAGATAGGCGAAAAGGGAGTAGTCGTAAGTTTGTGAAGTGTCGATTCGATGATAATCGATATTGGACATACGGCATTCCCGCGCGAATTCGTCGAAGACCGCGTTAAAAGTGTTCTGGTAGTCCTTTTTGATCTGCCAGGGCAGGGTTGTGATCTCCTCACCCGTTTCCATATCTTCGAAAATAGCCTCTCGCGGAAAGGAGAATTCACGTTCGGCGGGATCGAGTGTTTGAAGCACGATCACTTCATGCTTTCTGTGCCTGAAATGTTTCAGTCCAGCCAGAATTTTCTGCGGATCGTCGAGAAGATCCGAAAGAATTATGATCAATCCGCGGCGTTTGATTCGCTCGGCCATTTCGTGCAAGGTCTCAGCGATATCTGTCTTATCCGATGCTTTCTGCTTATCCAGATGCTGCAGCAGTATGTGCAGATGCGAAGCCGAGGAACGCGGGGGTATATAGGTGTGAATCCTTTCGTCGAATCCAACCAGTCCTACCGAATCGCGCTGCTTTAACATCAAAAATGTAAACGCTGCCGCCAGATATGAGCAGTATTCCAGCTTCTGCAGATATTTCTTATCCGAGGTATAGCCCATCGAAGCCGAGGTGTCCAGTAGAAGATATGCCTTCAGGTTTGTTTCTTCCTCGTATTCCTTGACATAAAAGCGGTCGGATTTGCCGTAAACCTTCCAATCGATATAACGTATATTATCGCCCGGCATATACTGCCGGTGCTCGGCGAATTCGACCGAGAAGCCATGATAGGGGGACTTGTGCAATCCGGTCATGAAGCCCTCGACCACCATGCGCGCCCGGAGTTCCATGGTCTTCAGCCGCGAGACTACCTCCGGCTTCAGGTATCTTCTGTAACTTTTTGTATCTGCAGGCATTTTATACGGCTACTTTTCCTTCACGTCCTCGATCAGCCGTCCGACAATATGCTCGGCCGTAACGCCATCGGCCTCGGCATTGAAGGAGGTCACGATGCGATGGCGCATGACCGGTTTGGCGACCTCGCGCACATCCTCAACCGAGGGTGTGGGACGGCTATCCAGGATGGCACGGGTTTTGGCGCCCAGGATCAGGTACTGCGAGGCCCTCGGTCCGGCGCCCCAGCTAACCCAGTCCTTGATATAATCCAGGCTGTTTCCATCCGATGAGTATCTGGTCGCGCGCACCAGACGCACGGCGTAATCTATGACATGATCCGAGACCGGCACCCGTCTCACAAGCCTCTGAAGGTCCGCGATATCCTCACCGCGCAGTACCACCTCTAAATTCTGCTCCAGAAGTGCGGTGGTGGTGCGCACGATTTCGTTCTCTTCATTGTAGCTGGGATAATCGATCAGGATATTGAACATGAACCTGTCCAACTGGGCCTCGGGCAGGGGATAGGTGCCCTCCTGCTCGATCGGATTCTGCGTGGCCAGCACGAAAAACGGCTCCTGCAGCGTGAATGTCTGGCCGCCTGCCGTAACCTCATGTTCCTGCATAGCCTGCAGAAGCGCCGCCTGCGTTTTGGGTGGGGTGCGGTTGATTTCGTCGGCCAGCACGATATTGGCAAAAACAGGTCCTCTGACAAATTTAAATTCGCGCCCTCCTGTGGCCCTGTCCTCTTCCAATATCTCCGTTCCGGTGATATCCGAGGGCATCAGGTCGGGGGTAAACTGGATTCGTGAGAATTTCAGGTCCAGTACTCGCGCAAGGGTAGAGACCAGAAGGGTTTTGGCCAGTCCGGGAACGCCGATCAAGAGCACATGACCGTTGGAAAGAATGGCTATCAGCAGTTCCTCGATAACCTTGTCCTGCCCCACAATAATTTTGCCGACTTCGGATTTGATCTTATCCCGCGCGTCCTTCAGCTTTTCCATTGTCTCGATATCTTTATTATCAGGCACACAATCTCCTTTCATGAAAAAACGAAATATACATACTATTACAGTTATTTCAAGCAATTGTTTCCGGGAGGGGAGGATTGGCAGGAATCATCGGGTGGCCTGCATCTTCAGATGTCGGGAAGAATGAAATGAGATTAGATCCCACCGCTAAAGCGGATGGGGCACCCAGCCTCTGCTGTCCGGCAGGGGCATTTTGATTCATGGCGCAGGGTCACATCCTGCCAGGGCCGGACAAGACCCCGCGCGACGAAAATATAGTTCTTGAATCTGCCGCTTGAAACTTCCCCTCTGTTTTTATATTTTCGAAACAGTTGGGATGATTTTTCTGCGAAACCTGTCTGTTTCGGCTTTGAGAGCTTTGAGGGTCTCTTCCGTAAACGGTACTTTGACCTCCTGTGATTCGAAATGCGCTCCTCTGACCCGGGCAATCTGGAAATGCATGGTGGTTGATTCTGCCATCCGAGTATACATGAGATTGTCGGCAAGTTCCTCCAGCTGCTCGATTTTTTCCCGAAAAGCGCTTGTACTGACGGACAGGGTTGACGAAAACTCTTTTTCGTCAAATAGCACTTTCTCCCACTCTGCGAAAATCTTCTCGCCCCATGTACGAGAAAAGAACAGAATATTCAATGCAGAACCATACAGGATTATATTTTTTTTGGACGAATCGAGCAGCATTCGCCCGGTTTCAATAGCCTCGCGAAGCACATCCGGCTTAAGAATGTTTGCTCGAAGCAAATCTGGTTCTACCTTAACCGTCGATTCGATCTGCGGATCAAAATAGATATACATGATCTTGAACCTAAATTCTAAAGGACTCAGACCGTACATAGCCAACAGCTTTTCCACATAAGTACGATCCGAGTTGATTAGAAAAACCAGGGCGCTGCCACCGGACCTCAGCCAGGCGGCCAGAATGATCGCTCCTATCAAAGGCTTTCCGGAACCTCCGGGCCCGCTTATGATCGTGGATGAAGGAACTGGTAAACCATCCGGAAGAAGTTCATCCAGCCAGGGCTGTCCCAAGTGTATTGTGTTATTCATCTTTATTGCTCCTTAACTGTCATTTACTTACAAGACATCTACCTAAATAACATACGGGTTGAAAATTCAAGGCTGCAAGGCAAATAATTGGCATCTGATCCCACATTGCTTCGGTTCTTCTGATTTTACCGCTCCTGCTCCCTGTTTCCCCATGCACTTCGTGACCGCCTTTTGGAGCTTTCAATTTCGAATCTCCTGGCCGGCCCTGAGACAAAGCACAAGCTAAGACATGATCATTCACGGCCCCCGTGAAACCATAAGAAGATGTAAAAGATTTCAATATCTGTTTCATTCGCTTCACAGTGTTTAAAATCCAGCCATATAGAGAAAGATATAGATTGCTGCAGCCCTGCGTTTTTTGACATTTACCTGATTTGGAGATGATAACATATTATCAAGTGGCATAGCCAGTTAGGGGATCAAGGGGCATTATACAAAGTAAATTCTGAAGGAAAAACGCTTAGGGGCAGTTTTATCCATTCCGGAAACAAGATGACTCCAATATCGCGGCATATTTTTTGCTCTATTATTTGTTCAGGCGTATGCAGGCCAATGCCCGATTCTTATAAATCTTGTTTCGCGGGTGAAGCCGGATATGCCGGGAAGTCTACCTTAAATGTAAGGAGGAACTTATGTTCCGAAAACTTCTGTATGATGAAAAAGCCCAGGACCTGATTGAATATGCCCTTCTTGGATCATTTATTTCAGTTGTATCAGTACTGGTAATCAGGGCAATCGGGCCGCTGGTGAACGATCTCTACCTGACAATCGAGAACGCCTTACCCCATAGCGGTGTGGAAGCAAGGATTTTGTAAGATACAGATCCGAACAGGAGTAGAGAATCTTATTTACTGAGATGAATCTTTCAGCTGATTACAAATCAGTCTTCGCCCGCTGCGGGTACATAAGCAATGCCATCTATTAACATCATTTAGATTTCTCAAAAAACGGCAGGCGTTTGAACACCTGCCGTTCTGCATTTAATGCGATCTATGTTAACTGCCATTGGCTTCGACAACAGCAATTGCAGCCATATTGACGATGTCCTCGACATCCTGACCGCGATGAAGCACATGCACAGGCTTCTTGAGTCCGGCCAGCATCGGCCCGAAGACCTCGGCATTGCCAAGCCTCTGTATCAGCTTGTAGGCCGCGTTGCCCGCTTCCAGCTTGGGGAAGATCAGGCAGTTTGCATCGCCTTGAATCTTGGAGAAGGGAAAATCGGCGGCGGCGATTTCGGGAGTTACCGCTGTATCGGCCTGCATCTCCCCGTCAACGATCAGATCAGGATAGTCGCGCTGCAGAATTTCGACGGCTTCTCTGATCTTCTCAGTATCCTTATTGCGAACAGATCCGAAGTTGGAATAGGACACAAGGGCTATCTTGGGCTCGAGATTAAATCTGCGCGCGGCATTGGCGCACAGTATGGTAATGTCCACAAGCTGCGCGGCGGTGGGATCGAGGTTCACGGTCGTATCGGCAAAGAAATAGGCCTTGTTTTTCAGTATCAGCATGAATATTCCGCAGACCGTGGTGTGTTTCTCTTTTTTCTCGATAATCTGCAGAGCCGGCCTGATAGTGTCCGGATAATGCTGGCGCACGCCCGAGAGCATACAGTCAGCATCACCGCGGTCAACCATAATAGCGCCGTAGACGATAGGATTCTTGGTGGCGATTAAGGCGTCATCAAAGGTAATGCCCTTGCGCTGTCTTTTTTCGAAGAAAGCTTTGGCGTATGAAGTTCTATGATCCGAGTTCAAATAATCTTCCTGCTCAATACCGTCCAGAGAAATTTCCAGGTTCGCGGCCAGCTTCTCGATAGACTCGCGCCTTCCCAGAAGAATGGGAGTACCGATTTTTTCATCAACAATCTGGCGTGCGGCACGCAAGATTTTCTCGTTGGCTCCCTCCGGGAATACGATCTTCTTGGGCTTGGTGCGGGCCTTACTCATGATTCGGCGAGAAAGCTGATGGCCGAAGCCGAAGCGGTCGTGAAGTTCCTCTTTGTACTTCTCGATATCGATCGTCTTTCTGGCCACACCAGTTTCCATAGCGGCCTGCGCTACAGCCGAAGCTTCCCAGACCAGGATTCTTGGATCGAATGGTTTGGGGATAATATATTCCGGCCCGAACTTGAAATGGATACCGCCGTAGGCCCGAGCGACAGCATCGGGAACGTCAGTCTTGGCCAGATTAGCCAGGGCATTGGAGGCAGCCAGTTTCATCTCCATATTGATAGCGCGAGCATGAACATCAAGTGCGCCGCGGAAGATGAACGGAAATCCGAGCACATTGTTGACCTGGTTGGGATAGTCGGAACGTCCGGTGGCCATAATAATGTCTTTGCGAGCGGCAAATGCATCCTCGGGGGATATTTCCGGATCGGGATTAGCCATAGCGAAGATAATCGCATTCTTGGCCATAGATTTGACCATATCTTTAGTCACCATATCTTTCACAGAAACACCGCAGAAAACATCCGCGCCCTCCATGGCTTCCTCGAGTCTGCGGCGATCGGTCTCACGGGCAAACTTCTCTTTATATTTATTCATTCCTTCCGTGCGTCCCTTGTAAATCACTCCCTTGGAGTCCACCATGAGAATATTATCAGGATTCATACCAAGTGCAATATACAGGTTGGCGCAGGCAACACCGGCGGCACCCGCACCAAGGAATACGCACTTAACTTGTTTGATATCTTTTTCTACAAGTTCAAGAGCATTTACAAGGGCGGCGCCGGAGATAATCGCGGTGCCATGCTGGTCATCATGAAATACCGGGATGTCCAGTTCTTTCTTGAGTCGTTCTTCGATTTCAAAACACTCCGGGGCCTTTATATCCTCGAGGTTTATTCCGCCGAATGTCGGCTCCATGAGCTTGCAGACTTTGATGATCTCCTCGGGATCCTCGCTGTCAACTTCGATATCGAACACATCGACATCAGCAAATCTTTTGAACAACACGCCCTTGCCCTCCATAACAGGCTTACCGGCGGCGGCTCCGATATTTCCGAGTCCCAGTACAGCGGTACCGTTGGACACGACCGCTACAAGGTTGCCCTTGGCGGTATATTCATAAACATCATCCGGGTTGTCTCTGATTTCCAAACATGGCTCGGCAACACCGGGGGTGTAGGCCATTGATAGATCGCGCTGAGTCTTGGTCGGCTTGGTGGGTATGACCTCGATCTTACCCTTGCGTCCCTTGCTATGATAATCCAGCGCTTCCTGTTTCTTAATCACTTGATCATCTCCTCAAAAAATGAGTATTTCTGCGTCAAATCAAAGCGCCAATAAATGATTTGTCCGACTCTTTGTCAAGCATTTTAGGCAATTAATTCGATAGGCGCAATTTATTGAATCTTAACAACTTTTGCCTTTATATAAAAACATTACAGGAATACGTGGATAAAATAGACAAGTTTGAGAAATTTGTCAGATGCCTGAAAAAATCCCTCAGGTCACAATCTCGATTTCATCCAGAACAAGACCTGACGGGACTTCAGCTTTGCTTATCCGAGAAGGCTGAGGAAGATACCGGCCGCAACTGCTGAGCCGATAACTCCGGCTACATTCGGTCCCATGGCAGGCATCAGGGGATTCACCCGGCCATCCGTCTGCTCAGAGACAAATTTCTGCACAACTCGTGCAGCCATAGGTACGGCCGAAACTCCGGCCGCGCCCACGCAGGGATTGATTTTTTTATCCGGCGAAAGAAACAGATTTATGATCTTGGCAAAAATGACACCGCCCATTGTGCTGAATGCGAATGCGAAAGCGCCCAGCACAAGTATCTTCAACGTACTCAATGACAGGAAGCTCTCAGCGCCCATAGTGGCTCCAACGGCAATACCCAGAAAGAGCGTGACGATATCGATCAATGATCCGCCCGCGGTTTTACGCAGCCTGTCGGTAACTCCGCATTCACGCAATAGGTTACCGAACATCAGCATTCCCAGAAGCGGAGCACTGGATGGTATCGCCAGTATTGCCAGGATGCCGGTAACAATCGGGAACAGAATTGCCGCAGTCTGGGAAACCGGTTTGGCCTGAGGCATATCAATCCCGCGCTCTTTCTTGGTGGTCAGCATACGCATGATTGGCGGCTGAATAATCGGCACCAGGGACATATAGCTGTAGGCCGCCACCGCTATCGGTCCCAGCAGATGGGGTGCAAGCTGGCTTGACAGAAAGATCGAGGTTGGACCATCAGCGCCGCCGATGATTCCAATCGAGGCAGCCTCTTTGAAATTAAAGCCGAGAAGATAGGCAGCTCCCAGGGCGGCCACAAAAATTCCCAGTTGCGCCGCCGCGCCCAATAAGAATGTTATCGGACGCCCCAGTAATGGACGGAAGTCGGTTAAAACTCCCACTCCAAGAAATATTATTGGCGGAAGCAATTCTGTCTTGATGCCTGTCCTGTAGATCAACGCTATGATACCGTCGCCGTATGATCCCATGTCGGCAAGGGGCAGGTTCGCGAGTATTACCCCGAAGCCGATGGGGATCAGGAGCAATGGTTCGTATTGTTTAGCGATAGCCAGGTAGATCAAAATCCCGGCCACCGCGTACATGACCCAGTTACCCCAGGACAGGTGGGCGAATCCCGATTGACGCAGCAGTTCTATGATAGTGTCCATCGCGCCGCCTTTATGAAATTGTCATGATCGGTTTGGATGAATCCAGCTCGTCTCCAATCTCAGCACTGATACTGGTTACTTTTCCAGCTATAGGCGATTTTATGTCATGTTTGGCTTTCATCGCCTCGACCGCCGCAACCACCTGGCCTTTTGTCACCTGATCGCCGACCTTCACCATGATATCGACAACCTCTACCGAGCCTGCAAAGGATGAGTATATCGGTGTGCCATTTGATTCCACAGGTGCCGGCTCAGAAGGTTCAGCGGCCGTGGCAGCGGCAGTTCCACCACCTGCGGCAGAAGTGGCGGGTTCCATGGTGATCCGGAATACCCTGCGTTTGCCGTTCTCTTCCACAGTGCACTGCGTGGTCAGGGGACCCGTGGGAACGGGGACGGCGCCAGCCTGCTGGGCCAGACGGCTGCGAATTTCTTCCTTTTTGGCCATCTGTTCGTCTTCATCTACCTTGGTCTTGAGGGGAATGTCAATCTTGGGCCTGCCGGTTAGGAGCCGAATGCCCTCGTTCAGCTCCATCTTCTTGCCCGGCACCATAGCTGCCAGCACCAGGAATATGTTATGATCGCTGACTTCGAGATTTCGCTCCTCCAGCGCCTCCCTGGCCACCTTGAGATTTTTGGGGGCGGCTTCGAGCGGATCGCCGTCGATAGGAGGAAGCTCAAGTTGTTCCTCGGCTATTTTGACCACCTTCGGATCAGGAGGAAGCGGGGTCTTTCCAAAATATCCAAGAACCGCTTTGCCGTATCCCGCATCAATCTTTTTCCAGCGCCCATAAAGAACGTTATTAAAAGCCTGCAGCCAGTATTGCTGGCTGCCCGGAGTGACCGAGGTCCATGCTCCTCCGGCCTCAACTACAACCGGAAATTCCTCCAGGACCTGCGAGTATTTGTCGATAATTCCCGCCTTAGCCATCATGTGCACATTGGGCCCGATAGCTCCGCCGGGCATGGGGAAGCCCAGCACACGAGCGTCGGCCATGGTTGTGGTAGGATTGAAATCATAATCTTTCATCAGTTCACTGAGCATACTCTCGATTTTGGGCATCTTGGTCTCATCAACATCCAGAGAGTAGCCGGTTCCCTTGAGAGAATGCGCCATCGAGCGCACATCCGGCTGGACAGTGCCGCTGGCCATGGGCCGACACGACAGATCGATACCGTCAACACCGGCCGCAATACCGGCCATGTAGCAGGCCACAGCCAGACTGCCGGTATCGTGCGTATGCAGCCAGAGCGGCATCTCCGGCGGCATAATCTTCTTCAATCGAATAGCCGTCTCATAAATTGTCTTGGGATCGGTGGTACCGCTGGCGTCCTTCAGACAGAGACTGTCGATCTGAACATCGCTATCCAGCAGTTTCTTGCCGATATCGAAATAGAACTGCGGTGTATGTACTTTGTCCGATTTAAAAGGCAGGCCCATCAGGGCGATACAGCACTGATGATGCATGCCTGCATCGACAATGGGTCTTCCGGTATTAACCAGATTCCTGATGTCGTTCATGTAATCGAAGTTGCGGTCCCAGGTTGTTCCATACTTCTTCATCAGCTTGGCCTGCAGCCTCAAACCTTCTATCGATTGGGTGGTGAGCGTAACACCCGAGACCGATCTGGTCAGGATTTGCAGATCGCATTCCGGACCGACCGCCTCGCGCATCTTCTGCATATCGATAAAGGGATCCTCACCCAGGTAAAAATAGGGCGCCTGGTATCTTGCGCCGCCGCCGAATTCAAAATGCTTGATTCCGGCTTTTGCTGATTCTTCCATGGCGGGAAGGAAATCATGGAGTCTTACTTTTCCGCCGAATGAGCTCTGAAGGCCGTCGCGGAAGGGCGTGAACATTACCCTGATTTTTTTGGGTTTCTCTGCAAAAATCATTTTATTTCCTCGATCTTCTTAATGATTGTTCCCGGATATAATTGTGATGCTGCTACTGTGACAGCCGCATAGACCGCGGCATCTGAGGCTCCCGCTCTCTGCGGAAAGACTGCCAGGATCACTCGCATTACAATGGCCAAAAATAATAGCAGCAGGAATACTGCGCCGAATGCAAGGGCACATACAACCAGCAGATTAGATGATTCCATATGTAAATCCTCTTGGTAATTCTCGCCGGGCAGGTATTGTCAGCCCGCTAAGTTGGTATGTTTGTGTTTCTCGCCTCATGCAGAAGATAAAAATATATGCTTTTTGGTAAGAATGTCAACTTTTTTAGCGAAATTGCAATATCATAGAGAGTCTGAACGATTTTGGCTTGACAGCGTCATGGTAATATGAGTAGATTATTGTTGAAGTTGAAATAGCACCCATTGGCGCATCTAAGTTTTTATAAGATAACTTCAGATCCAGCAGGTTAGGCCTTAACCTGCGGAAAAGGAGGAAGTATGAAGCACAATACATGGACGTGAGCATTTTATCATCTAAATTGACACTTATGTCTTGTTTTGAAAGGAGGTATTTTGCGGAAAAATTTCAAGACAATACTGACAACTTTGGTGGCCCTGAGTTTATTAATCCTGACATTTTCCATTTATTCCTGCTGCGAGGACTGCCCGGTCGGCCCGGTACAACCTAAACCGTACAATGGCTGGGTGTATGCTACGGATATCCTGAATGATTACCTTTTCAAGATAGACACCGAGACAGACTCCGTGGTGGACAGCCTGAAGTGTGAAAAGGGTGAGAATTATATGCCGGGACGAGTGGTCTGTTCGGATGACGGCAGATACATTGCTATCAGCTTCGGGAATGAACTCATTGAGCAGTATCTGCTGAGAATTTATGATGCTCAGACATTGACATTGATATCAGAGGTGGAGGAACCGATAAACCCGCTCTTTTTCCTTGAAAACGGCAGTCTTCTCTTGACCAGGGTCGGCAAGGAATTCGTGTACTACAGTGTACCCGGCCTGGGCGTAACAGACCGCGACAGCATGATCTATTCCCATCCGAATCTCTTTCGGCTGGACATGCTGGGGATAGACGAGTCGCAGAATCTGGCCTATATAATTGCCCGGTTTGATCGAGAAGGCGCCCCTTTATACAGCGATTCTGTCTGTCTATATGCTTATGACTATGTGAATAAAGAGATTGATCAGGAATGGGTTATCAATATACGCGATGGTAACGGGGATTTTTACATTGTCAACGAGGCGGCTCTTGATGTGGGGAGATCACATATTTATGCCATCTGCGGTTCCTATGCAGACGCGGCAACATTTGTCGTAGGATATGACTACAGGGATGATCAGATTCTTTTTGAAAACCGCATAGATGGCGCAGCAGGAGACATAGAACTTACACCAGACGAGCACGAGATCTACGTTGTCGATCCGGGACAGCCTGGAGATATCTGGACAGCGGGTACGTTGTATGTTTTTGATGCTCATACCGGGGCATATACTCATGGGATTTCTCTGTATGGTTTTGTTCCGAATCGTCCCGATATACCCATGTATGCCAATGTGATCGAGTTCACGCCGACCGGAGATAAGGCTTATATCGGCTCAGGGCTGCATGACAAATGGAATGGCAATGTATGTTCAATTAACACCTCGACCTATGCGGTCGAGAACTTAGCCTGGCCCGACTTTAATCACATCATACTGCGTCTTGCCACCGGGCCAAAATAATAGAAAGGAGGTATTTTGCGAAAGAACTTCAAAACAATACTGACAGCTTTGGTGGCCTTGAGTTTTCTGATCTTGGCGTTTATAATCGGTTCCTGCTGTGATGACTGCCCGGTCGGCCCGGTCCAGCCTAAACCGTACAATGGCTGGCTGTATGCGATTGATATGCAAAACAGATGGGTGTATAAAATTGATGTGGAAAACGATTCACTGGTTGATAGCGTGTATTATGAGACAACTAGGAGATCTGTCCCTGGGACAATAGATGTATCTACTGATGGTCGCTTTCTTGCGGTCGGCTATTATGATCTGGTTAATGGTGTACGCTTCACTCGAATTTATGATGCGCAGACGCTCGATACTCTCACCGATCTGGCTGACTATAATATTCCCGTGTTCATACCGGATCAAGATATCATGATCGGAATAGGCCAAAGATTAAGGATCTATTCCCTTCCAGATTTCACGATCGTTCATGAAGAAGCTACCAGCCTTTCCGCTTATCCGATCGTAAATATTAAAAACGACCTTGTGTTTATGAATGGTGCCGTCAATCCTGAGCATGTCGAATCCACTTTCATTTATTCATATGATTATGTAAATCGCGAAATAGAACGAGAATGGTATTTCCGCGACAAGCATGATTCCATAGTATTTGTAACTGCATTTGATATAAACAAGGATGGAACCAAAATATACTGTCTCAATTATTCAAATCTCGATGGGACCATGGTAACCTGTTATGATCTTGAGACAGAAGAGATTATCTTTTCTTATCCTATATTTTCCTGGACAGGAAGTGTCCGGCTAACACCGGATGAGGAATATCTATATGTTACAGAACCGGGGGATTTAGCGTATTATGGAAATCCCGGCACTGTGTATATTCTGGATGCGAATGATGGGAGTTATATTGAAGGAATATCGCTATTTGGGTATGCTCCCAATCCATTTCATCCTCTCTATGCCACGCCCATTGTTTTCACGCCACAGGGACATAAGGCCTATATTGGATCCGGCAAAGTAGTCTTGGAATCCGGCACAATATCTGTAATCGATACTGAATCCAGAGATGTTATCGAAAATATCTGGCCCGATCTCGGGCATTTCATTTCAGATTTGAAAATAGGGCCTAAAATCAAATGAAAGGATAGATTATGAAAAAGTATTGCCTTGTAATACATTTCCTAATTGGATTTGCAATTTTTTGCCCGGCTATAATTGCCAAAAGCTATACTTATGAGGATTCCGAGGGATATCAGTATACTTTGGAAATAATTTATCCGTCGCGCGGGGTCTTGTCCGGCCCTGGCCGGATGTGACCCTGCGCCATGAATCACCAGTCTTTATAGACTTTAATTACACCCGCATTCTTAGTATAATAATCCACCGCACTTGACCATCGCCACTCCTCATGGCTTCTTACCAAACCCGATTTGACGGGATTGTTATGTATATACTCAAGCTTAGTGATAAATACTTTCCTGGAGACTACCCCAATTCGATCATATCCTTCGTTCCAGATATCCTTTGATACTATATCCAGATCACGAAAAGCTTTTTGGGCAATATACTTTTTGAAGTCGCGCATGAAATTTCCCAAATCACTTCCCTCAATAAACAGGAGTAAATGCAGATGCGAGGGCATGAAAACATAACCTGATATATTTGCCTGATACTTATTGCAGCAGAAAACCAGCGAATCAGCCAGTTTCTCATAAACGGCTTTGATATTACCGAACTTTCTCCACCTGCTGAAAGTGGTGGTAACGAAGAAACAACTGAAATTCCTCTGTTCGGGATATCGAAGACTCACATTTTATAGATGATCGGAAGTTAATTTTGATACATAAAAAGTGCCGGGTCACAATCCGCCAAGGCGGATCAAGACCCGGCACTACTCCATATCGCATTCAGCCATAATATTCGGGCATAGCAGGTTGATGGATGATACAAATATTGCACGCGGGTTCTCGTGACGTCCCACCTGTCGCTACGCTTCAGATGGGGCACCCATAAATACTTCCGTCGCGCGGGGTCTTGTCCGGCTTTGGCCGGATGTGCCCCTGCGCCATGAATCAAAAAGCCCCTGCCGGATAGCAGAGGCTTTCGCAAACAAAGTTCTAAATTGATTACCCCACCCAGACGGTCTTTATATTCACGAATTCCCTGATTCCAAAGACAGAAAGTTCACGGCCATAGCCGGATTTCTTGACACCGCCGAAGGGGAGACGCGGGTCGGATTTGGTCATGCCATTTACAAACATATTGCCGGTCTCCACCCTGCGCGCAACTTCAATGGCTTTCTCGACATCCTGCGACCATACCGCGCCGCCCAGGCCCAGATCGGAATCGTTGGCAACCGTAATCGCCTCCTCGGCATCCTTGACCGGAATTATCGCCGATACCGGGCCGAATGTCTCCTCATCCACAACTTTCATTCCCCTCTTACAGTTTGTCAGGATGGTGGGGGGATAAAAAGCGCCCTCACTATCCATCGGTTCCCCGCCGGTCAAAACCTTGGCGCCTTTCTCAACCGACTGCATGACCTGCTCATGGAGCTCATCCAGCAGATCCTGGCGGGCCATCGGACCGGCCTGAGTGTCCTCGTCCAGAGGATCGCCCACCTTCAGATTCTTCATGATATTGGTCTGGGCTTCCTCAAATTCCTTGAGCTTGGATTTGACCACAATAAAACGCTTGGCGGCAATACAGCTCTGGCCGTTATTGATCATGCGGGCTTTGACCGCAGTTTGCACGCATGCGGGCATATCCGCATCCTCAAGCACGATATAAGGATCCGATCCTCCCAGCTCCAGCACCGTTTTCTTCAAAACACTTCCCGAAACGGCAGCTACCTTCATGCCCGCTGGTTCCGAGCCTGTCAGCGTTACCGCTTTAACCCGTTCGTCTTTTATCACGGCTTCAACTTTGCTTGAGCCTATAAGCAAAGTTCTAAAGGCGTTCTCAGGAAATCCCGCCTCCTGAAAAACCTCTTCGATTTTCAAGGCTGACCCGGGGACATTGGAAGCATGCTTCAATACACCGGTATTGCCGGCCATCAAAGCCGGGGCTGCAAACCTGAAGACCTGCCAGAAGGGGAAATTCCAGGGCATAATCGCCAGCACCGTACCCAACGGCTGAAAGGCGACAAAACTCCTGCTGGCGTCGGTCTCGATTTCCATATCGGCCAGAAATTTTTCGGCATTTTCAGCATAGTACTCGCAGACCCAGGCGCATTTTTCAACCTCCGCCCTGGCTTCGGCAACAGGCTTACCCATCTCCATAGCCATCGTGCGGGCATAGTCATCTTTATTCTTCTTCAAAATCTCGGCCGCTTTGTTCATGAGTTTGCTTCTGTGAGCAAAATCAGTGTTGCGCCAGCTCTTGAATTCATTATCAACTTTTTTCAATATATCCTTGACTGCGCTCTCATCATGCTCATCATAATCCTTTATAAGTTCGTTTGTGGCAGGATTAATCGCTTTCATATTCTACCTCGCCTTTTTTGACTTCAGTCACTTTTTATTTTTCTGCAGTTTTTGGGTCAATTCATAATTTACTGAGGGATCTATTCCGATCTCGACCAGAGACAATTCATCTGATGTTATCGCTTCTTTTAAATTGTCATGAAGTTCCTCAAGATTCGAGGGAGAATAGCCCTTGATTCCAAAGCTTTCGGCATATTTTTTAAAATCCGGATTGGTCAATTGAGTGCCGTATTTCCTTCCGGTATGCGAAACCTGTTTCCACGAGATCAGGCCGTAATCATTGTCATTAAAAACAATGATAGCGTAATTGGCGCCGATTCTTTTGGCAGTTTCGATCTCCTGGGCGTTCATCAAAAAGCCGCCGTCACCCATCGCGGCAACGACCTTTTTATCCGGGTGGGCCAGTTTCGCGGCAATCCCGCCCGGCAGAGCGATACCCATGCTGGCCAGGCCGTTGGAAATAATGACCGAATTCGGTTCATGCACAGGGTAATTGCGCCCTATCCACATCTTATGAGCGCCGACATCTGAAATTAGTATATCTCCCGGGTCCATCAATTCGCGTATGATATGCAATGTGCCGGGGATGGTGAAGCAATGATCGCCCTTAAGCTTGTATGAATTCAGATCATCCATAATCGCTTTGCGTATGGGGCGATACCATTCAGTGTCGTAGTCGACCCCCTCCGCCTTAATTTTGATGTTCAATTCCCAGAAGACTGCCGAGATATCGCAGACTATTTCCAGTTCGGGATGATAGAATTCATAAACTTCCGCAGGGGTGAAATCTATATGTACGATCTTGTTATCCTTATTTCCATTCCAGTGTTCCGGAGCATATTCGGCGATATCATACCCAACTGTGATAATCAGGTCGGCCTCGTCGATCGCTTTCATGGCATGGTCACGAGCCTGCAGCCCAACAGCATAAAGAGAATTTTCTTCAAAATCGGAAACAGCACCCTTGCCCATAAAAGTGGAAACTACAGGAATACCGGTCAACTTCACAAACTCGCGCAGATGCTTGGAGGCCATCTTACGAATTGCGCCGTTTCCTGCCAGTATCAAGGGCTTTCTGGCAAACTTCAGCCGTTCCAGAATTTCATTCATAGCCTTGTAATCGGGGGCGGCCCGCCTGAGACGTACCGGCCTCATCGGCTCCAGATCGCAACTTAAGGCGGCCACATCCTCGGGAAGCTCGAAATGTGTGGCCCCCGGTTTCTCCATCTCAGCCAGCTTGAAAGCCTTGCGCACAACCTCGGTTGTTATCCTGGGATTCTGAATTGAGGTATTCCATTTGGTGATCGGTTTGAACATATTCACGATATCCACATTCTGGTGACTTTCCTTGTGGACCCTGTCCGATGATCCCTGTCCGGTGATAGCTACCAGCGGGGATTTATCCAGATGAGCGTCGGCTATCCCGGTGATCAGATTTGTTGCGCCCGGTCCCAGTGTGGACAGGCAGACTCCGGCCTTTCCCGTCAGGCGGCCATAGACATCGGCCATAAATGATGCCCCCTGCTCCATGCGCGTGGGAATGAATTGTATGCTGGAATTTTCAAGGGAGAAAAGAAGGTCTTCGTTTTCCTCGCCGGGAAGGCCGAAAACATATTTCACCCCCTCGGTCTCAAGGCATTTTACAATTAAATCAGATACTTTCATTTAGCCCTCGGTAATACCTTTTGGTTATTTCATTTGTTATCCGGGATATTTACCGGTAATGTAATCCCTCAGATAGCGGTTCTGGACTTTAAGGCTCCCGGCCATGCTCTTGACAATATCACCGATCGAAATCAAACCCACCAGCTTTTCGCCTTCCATGATCGGAAGATGGCGGAAGCGGTTTACGGTCATGAATTGCTCGGCCGTCTCGATATCGTCATCAGGGATTCCGACAATTACGTTTCGGGTCATATAATCATCGACCTTTTTATGCAGAGCGTCCTCTCCGTCCTTATAGATTCTCCAGAGGATATCGCGCTCGGTTATTATTCCGGCAAGTTTGTCATTCTCATCCATCACCAGAAGAGCACCGATATGTTTTTTCATAATGATTTCAAGGCCGTCTTTTACGGCAGTATCGGGTGTGACCTTGAAAATTTCACGCTTGCCCTGCTGTTCCAGGATATCCTTAATTTTCATATATCCTCCACCTTTTTTAGGACTACTTGATTTAAGATATTGCTCTCAATAAATATGAATTAAATGCAGAAAGCCAAGAGCTTTATGCAATTAGCGATATATACTGCTTATCTTATCTAATTAATTACAACATATATTTGAGACGAAAGTTTTGGCTATTTTGGAATAGCCGAGCGGGCCGCCTTCCTGCCAATTTCACGTGCTTTCTGAAGCAGCTCTTGATTATCTTTGACAGCGCCTTTTGTATATTCACCATGGGCATAGATAATCTGATCAAACAGTCTGACCCCGGTCCAGATAAAGAAACCCTTTACTACAGCCAAGGCATGTTCAAATTTTTCCCGTTCTCCTCCAACCAGGACTATTATGCCGAGACGAGGCTTAAGATTCAAATCGGCAAATCTAAAATCGCCGGTTTCATAGCCTGTCAGGGGCTTGAAGCAGTTGCAGCGGTCAACCATCAGCTTGGTCTGGGCGCTGACAGTGTCGAAATAGACCGGCGAGGATACAACGGCTATATCGCAATCAGCGAATTTATGCAGATGTGGAAAGAGATCATCCTCAAAAAAACAGAGCTTCCCTCCCGGCGATTCACCGCACGACTGGCAGGGAAGTATATCCAGATCATTCAGGTGGATATGCTCAGATTCAAATCCTTCCTCGGCAGCCCCGCTTAAGATTTCACGAGTGATCAAATCGGTGCTGCTTTCTTTGACAGGAGAGCCGTTGAAGGCCAGGATTGTTTTAGTTGGTAAGCTCTTCATATTCCTCATACAGCTTTTCCAATATTTTTTCCAGCTCAGATTTTTCTTTTTCCAGTGAAGCCAGTTTTTCCCAATCGGATGACAGCTCCGGGTCAATTAGCATTTCTGCGATTTCTTCGATTTTGGCCTCGGTCAGAGCAATCTGCATTTCTGCCCGCTCGATTCGCTTCTGATGTCGGCGCTGATCCTTGAGTTTTTCCCAGGCCGCCTTGGTATCGGAGCTGTCCTTTTTGGGTGACCTTGTCATAGATTCCTGCTCCTGCTCCATTCTCTTTTCCCAATAATGGGAGAAGTTGCCGGGATATTCCTTTATATCCCGGTTTTCCACGGCCAGAATCTTCCTGACCGTGTTATCCAAAAAGTATCTGTCATGGGATATAATAAGCACTGTTCCGGAAAATTCACTTAAGGCTCTTTCGAGCATTTTGACCGAGGGTATATCAAGATGGTTGGTGGGCTCATCCAGGATCAAAAAATTGGCCGGGTTGACAAATATCTTGGCCAGCGATAATCGACTCTTCTCTCCGCCGGAGAGGGATTTTACCGGGCGAAAGATATCCTCTCCCGTAAATAGAAATCTGCCCAGATATGAGCGCAGTTCCTCTGCCAGGGCCTGAGGCTTTTCTTCCCAGATAACATCGATAACATCCGCATCCATATCCAGACCCACCAGCTCCTGATCGTAGTAAGTGTATTCAACATTATTACCGATGTTGATTTGGCCTGAATCCGGTTCGCTCTGACCGGTTATCATTCTAATCAAGGTCGTCTTGCCGGAACCATTCGGTCCGATCAGGCCGATCTTTTCGCCCCGCTCGATTTTGAAACTGATATCATCGAACAACTGCTTATGGTCAAATGATTTTGAAAGTCCATTCACTTCAAGGATTCGCTGCCAGCTTCTGCCCGAGGACCGGATATCCAGTTTCATCTGCTTATTATCTTCATGCGGTTTCTCCAATGGCTCCATTTTCTGCAGCTTTTTGCGCCGCGACTGGGCCTGTTTGGTTTTCTGCCCCGCTATATTTTTCTGGATAAAATCCTTGATTCTCTCTATCTCCTCGGCCTGATGTTCGTAGGCCTTTTGCGCCAGGCGCAGGCGTTCGGCCGACTCTTTTTCATAGAAATCATAATTGCCATGATAAATTTCAAGGCCGCGCGAGGTTAGCTCGGCTGTTTTCCGGGCCACACGATTCATGAAATAGCGGTCATGGGAGACGATTATGACACTTCCTTTGAAGGCCGAAAGATATTCCTCCAGCCATTGTGTGGATTCGATATCGAGATAATTTGTAGGCTCGTCCAGGAGCAGTAGATCCGGCTCCTCGAGGAGAATCTTTGCCAGGAATATTCTGTTCTTTTCACCTCCCGAGAATTTTTTGATCTCTTTTAACCAGACCTCTTCCGGAAATCCGAGCCCGTGCAGGACTATTTTGATTTTTTCCTCATAATCAAAACCGCCCTTTATTTCGAATTCCTCCTGCAATTTACCGTATTTCTCCAGGGCTCCCTTATTAGATGCATCTTCGGCAATGGTATCCTCGAGTTCCCTGATTTCATCTTTAATTGCCAGGAGATTGCGGAAAGCGTCCAGGAGCTCCAGCCATAAAGTCTTGCCGCTCACAATTTCGGCCTCCTGGGGCATGTAGCCGATTTTCTGGTTTTTGGCCCGCAGGACCTGACCCTCATCGGGAGTAATCTCGCCCTTAATTATGCGAAACAAAGTGGTTTTCCCGACCCCGTTGCGTCCCACCAGGGCATATTTCTCGCCGCAGTTGATCTGCCAGGAAAGCCCTGAAAAAATCTGGCGATTGGGATAAGACTTATAAATATTTTCCAGATATACCTGACGCATGGGGAGAATTTAGTAAAGTCTCAGGATTTGTCAAAAGGAATCGATCAGCTTGTTTCTACTGCAGGCTCGCGCGATGAGCGCGCCAGGAGCATCTCGACCGCCAGAAGGGCCAGGGCCAGGATAAAGAATATTTTGGAGAATTCTTTGCCCAGCCGGCTTTCCTGGATAATCCGGGCATGATCGGCATCAGTGGGAAGCTCGATTATTTCGAGATCCGGAGCCGCATCCTTCAAATCATCCACATCCAGAAAGACCCCGTTGGATTCGTCTAATGGAAAGTTGACCGCAAATCTTTCCGCTGGCTTTTCATCAACCATTATTGTCGAGATCCCGTTGGTCTGGATAGGGGGAATCGTGAGGCTCAGCTCGGCCCCGGAAAAATTATAGGCCGGATAGATTTTGCTATCCGAGGGGGTCACTATCTCAACCGTTTTCTTCGGGTTAATGTTGAGAAGAGTCTTCGTTATCGGCTCGCCGGTAATAAAATTCTCGCGCAGACGGTTTATGTCGTAAGCCAGGTATTCAACCGCGCGGTTCAGGAAAGTTACAAAGAACGGATGGCTGATCAGATCGGAATCCTCGGCCGAGGGCGAACTCATGACCGCCAGGATTTTGCCTCCGCCCCATTGAGCATCCATAATAGCCGGAGTGCCCGTCGAGAAAGAAGCCAGGACTTTGCCCTCAGATGGCGACCGGGTCTGTACTATTTTGAAAAAATCTATCTCCGGAAGATAGTCTTCTTCTATTTCCGCGTATCGGCTGAAGATGGGATGGGTGAAATCAAGGGAACTCAGGCGATAGAATCCCTGACCCTCGATGACCTCGAGCTTGCCGGTAAGCGATGATCCGAAGGCCGGCTGAATGATTCTCTCATTCAATGCGTCCCTGTTATTATCATCGGAGATAAAAGCCATCACCGAGCCGCCCGACTTAACATAATTCATCAGCTTTGACATATTTGCCTGCGAAAGGAATTTTGAGTTGCTCAAGATTACACAGTCAAAATTATTCAGGTTGAGAGTGGGAAGGCTGGATATCGGCTCGGAACTCAGGTTAATCTGCGAGGGAGACTCAGGCAACGGCCTGAATGCCATCCTGACAAAGAAATCATCAGCCTCATTCTCGTATAAACTGAGAGCGCTGATTTCGTAAGGGATATTTATGGTGAAATAAACCCGGTTGTCTTCGATCAGGTCATCATCCGTAATCTCGATGAATCCCTCGTGTTCCCCCGGATTTTCGAATGTGTGAGTGAACCTCACCTTTTCAGAACTTCTGGAAGAAAGAGACATATCCGCCTGCGAAATCCTCTTCTTATCTATAAAGAGACTGATCAGAAGATCGTCAACCCTCCTCGGGCTTTCATTGATAATATCCGCAGATATATTCACCGGCCGCCCGGAATATATCAGAGAATTACCGAAATCGATGTTGGCGGCTTTGACATTCTCATAATCCTGTTTGACAATTCTGCTAACATAGACCTTTAAATTATCGAATCGATCTGTTTCACTCAATGATAAGGCTTCCCAGGATGGTCCGGCCAGGTCGGAAAAGACATAAATCTCCTTAACCAGATTGCTGCTTCTCTGCATCAAATCCAGAGCGGCTTCAAATGCCAGAGCCGGGTTCGTTGCGGTTCGGCCGGGCTCGAGGGCAGAGATGGTTTTTCGCACAAAGGTATGATTGGTGGTGAAGCCATTGGTCTCATTCACCGGACCTTTGCTGAATGCCACAACCGCGATCTCATCCTTGGCTTGAAAATCCTCGAGGATGGCGAGCGCCTGTGTTTTGGCCAGCTCAAAGAGCGAGCCTTCAGTGGTCTCGGTGGACATGGAGAGCGAGTTGTCAAGCATGATGATTACCGAGGCCTGCGCGGCGCTTCCCAATGCGGAAGAATACGACCCCTCTGTTGTGGGCCGTGCAAAGGCTATAACCAGGAGGAGGATTATAAGGGTTCGCAATATCAGAAGCAGTATCTGCTTGAGCTTCAGCCGGCGCATACGTGTTTTCTGCAGGGACTTCAGGTAGCGTATGGAGGAGAATTGTATGCGCTTAACTCTCTGCCGGTTGAAGAGGTGGATTAGAATCGGTATTATTGCCAGTGCGGAGAGAAGAAGTATGGTTGTATTCAGAAAGCCCATCTGATCCTTTAAATGCTATACGGTTGTTCCAGAAGGCGTCTGGCCTCCTGCTTATCAAGGTATGCCGAAGGTAGTTCCAGTACGCGGTTATAATAAATCCTGGCATTCTCCCGATCATTCTCCACGTCATAGGTTTTTCCAAGAGTCAACATCACTCTTCCCAGATAAAACGGGCGCATTTCAACAAATTCCGCCAGGGAAAGGTAGTCCCGGGCTGCCTGCGGCTCACCCAGTTGCAGGGCCGCCTCGCCCGCTCTCATATTGTAAAGCGGGTTATCGGGAAACTGCGACAATAAATTCTTGGAGCCGTTCAATGCCAGCGTGAACTGGGTTTTGGCCGAATCAGGCTTATTTTCACGCTTATAAATTTTTCCCAGATAAATATGGCCGTCAACTTTCAACGGAATCGACTCGGCACTGTCTAAAAGAGACAGAAAATGTTCTTTGGATTGCGCATAATTACCATTAAGGTATTCGAGCTGACCCAGTTTATAAACCGCTATTTCGTCGAAGCCTTCTTTACTTTCAATGGATTTGTTATAATAATATAAAGCCGAATCTTCCTGTCCGTCGGCCAGAAGCATATTGCCCAGAGTCAGATAATAACCGGGCTCTTTCACATACCTGCTCAGCTTGCGGATGGTCTCGGCGGATTTGTCATAATAACCCGAGAGATAGTAGACGTTATAAATATTGGAGAGCATGGCGCTGTCCATTGGTTCCTCTTCCAGTGCTTTCTCGTAAAGGAACAGGGCCTCGGACATATCCCTCTGGATCAGGGCGCGTTGGGCATAAAAGTTGTAAAGGCCGTATGCGAAAGTGACGGTATCGACATAATTGAGCCAGTGCTCCTCCAGCTCCGCAAACCTCATTCCCGCGGCTTGTTCAAGATCCTCTTTCAAACTTAAATCGGTTGCCTGGATGTACAGGTTTCGGAATTTATCCACAGGCATTTGCGCCGATAGATAAGCTATAAAAGAGGCGGCCTGAATCCGCTTCTTATGGGTATCCTCGAGATTGTCAAAATCCAGAGAAACAAGCATATCCTCGAGCGGGTACAGGCCCTCGGTCCGTTTATATTCGCGGGCGTAGAAGATATGGAAATCTGTCAGATTGGCCGCTCCCACAGCCATCAGCCTGGGGGAATATCCCCAGTAACGGTATAATTTGATCAGGTTTACCGCCTCCACCGCCATGCCGCTGTTCTGGTGGCTGTACTCGAAATAAATGCTGTTTCTGGCGGGGTGAATTCCGAAATCCCTTCCATCGAACTTGTCATAATAGGGGGCATCACAGGGATAAAGGTAGAAGTTGATTTTGCCCGGCTGGGTAAAACTGAAAATCTTGTTGAAACGATCGAGCTCCATTTCCAGATGATCGCGGATATTGTTCCAGTGAATATCCCCCAGTGAATTGGGGATAAAGTAGATGTCGAAACTGGCAGAGGGATCGAAGAAGAAAACATCTTCCTCCTTATGGCTGAAATCACAGTCGCTCTGCAGGCTATCGAATGCCAGAGGCGTGAAAAGCACTTTGAAAATACGCTCCCCCTTCACCAGAACCGAGTCCACGATATAGGGTATTCCTATTTGTGATTGCAGGCGGTTCATATGCGGATCGCTTCTGGGCGGCAGAGGTATATGGCTGAGGGCAATGCTCAGGCCCGAATCGCTGCGGCTGCGATAGGTAACATCCAGGCTGAGATTGCCGCAAAATGCCTCCACCGGCACCCCCTTGATAAGGCTCAGCGTATCGCATGACACCGCCACGGATTTTTCCGAGGAGCCGTCATGCTCCAGGAATTTAACCTCCAGCAGGAGGGTTTCGAGAGGCTGCTCGGCCCTCAAAAATACAGGAAATGTCATTATTACAAGAAATAAAGCAATTATTCTTTTATTCAAAGAATCCTCCTTCTCTCATAATACAGCGGAATTGGGGAATTGTTCACTTCTTATTCCAGGAGCGTTAGGCGTCCCGATTGCCATACGGGGCAAATGGAAAGGTTATCTTCCTGGGCGCAGAAGGACACATCTTTGGAAAATCCAAGGCTGTCCAGATATTTTCCATGGTCTGATTTGTGCAGCGCGTCCTCCAGGTTATCCTTGTGCTTGTGATATAATCCCCGGGACACAAATGCGGCGTCATTATCCAGTTCCATCGCTCTGTCGGAAGCGAGCAGTCTGTCGACAAGCATCCCCCCGCAGAGCGCATCCTCGAGCGAAAATCCGCCTTTATTGCCGGCACAGATAATTGAAACGTCATTATTGATTTCAAGGATTTTGTCCAGAGTTGCCGACAGGTTTACAAATGCGCACGACAGGCAGTGCCTGGCCTCTCCGCCCTTGATCATAGCTTCCGAGCCGTTAGTCGTAGCCAGAATCACAGTCTTGTTCTCCACCGCCTCGGGACTGTATTCGAAGGGGGAATTGCCCAGATCAAAGCCGTCTACCTTTCGACCCTCGCGTTCACCGCCCAGTTGCACGGTCGTACGGTCCAGCTTCTCCCGCAGGCTGGTGGCATCTCCCAGGTTGGCAACCGGAATAATCTCACGGGCTCCATTACCTAGGGCAACTGCCGCCACAGTTGTGGCCCTCAATATATCTATGACCACCGCCGTCCTGCCGTTGATCTGCTCGTCTCCGATTCCGGCAGGTGTAAAAAATAGACGTATATTCATTTTCTTAGAGAACCGTCCTTATAGAAAGGCGGCTTGACTATAGTCGCCGGTAGACGTCTGCCGCGTATTTCGATTTCAATCTCTCGGCCGGATTTCGACCTTTCTCTTGGCACATATCCCAGGCCGATTCCTTTTTCGAGAACGGGGGAGTACATTCCTGAAGTAACATGGCCGACTTCCTCGCCGGCATAGTATATTTTATACCCATGCCTGGGTATACCCTTACTCTCCAGTTCAAAACAGACCAGCCTTCTCTTCGGTTTGTTGTTTTTGACCTCAGCGATCGCATCTCTTCCGATAAAATGGCCTTTATCCAGCTTCACTATCCAGGATAATCCGGCTTCCACCGGGTTGGTGGTCTCGTCGATGTCATTGCCATACAACATATACTTCATTTCCATCCGCAGGGAATCCCTGGCGCCCAGGCCGATCGGCTCGATCCCGAACTGCTCTCCCGCCTCAAGAGCGGCATCCCACAATTTTCCGGCGATTTCGGGCCGATGGTAGATCTCGAACCCATCCTCACCGGTATAGCCGGTGCGGCTGAAAAGCACCTTTTCCCCGGCGATTTCCGCTTCGTCCGACCAGTAAAATTCGAGCTTCGACAGGTCGTAGTCGGTCATGTTGGCCAGTACTTTTTCAGCCTGTGGCCCCTGAATCGCAAGCAGGCCGGTCTGCTCTGAAAGATCTTCGAGATGGACCCGGCCTTCCAGATTATCTTTCAGCCATTCCAGGTCCTTCTCCAGGCAGGCGGCATTGACGACCATAAGATAATAATCATCGCGACAGTATATTAAGAGATCATCCACTATTCCACCGTCAGGATAACACATACAGGTATAATGTACCTGATTATTCGCCAGTTCGGAGACATCATTGACAGTCATCATCTGCAGAAAGTCGAGTGCGTCGCTTCCGGACACCTTAAACTCACCCATGTGGGAGAGATCGAACATACCGACCGAGTTGCGCACCTTGAGATGTTCAGAGTTGATGGAGTTATACTGGATCGGCATGAGGTAGCCAGCGAATTCCACTATTTTGGCGCCGGCCTTTACATGATTATCATAATATGGGGTCTTTTTTGCGTCAGTCATTTTGTCTCAACCCTGTGTTTTCTTGGTGTAATTTAAAAGTCCGCCCGCCAGCAGAATCTTTACCTGGCGGTCTGAAAGCTCATATGAGGCCGGGAATGTGAAGCCTTTGGTCGTATTTTCGACTTCCATGTCCTCGCCTTTTTTCAGACTTGAGGTGACATTTTTTATAACCAGCTCATCACCGGGTTCCAGTTTATCATAATCGCCGGCATTTGTAAATGTCAGCGGCAGGATACCGAAATTCACCAGGTTGGTTTTGTGTATGCGGGCAAACGACTTGGCTATTACGAATTTCACTCCCAGGTACATGGGGGCCAGGGCGGCATGCTCGCGCGATGATCCCTGGCCGTAGTTTTCTCCGCCGACCACTGCCGATGAGCCGGCTTCCTTGGCCTTGCGCGGGAAATCCTGGTCGACATAATGGAAGACGAAATCGCTGATGGCGGGGATATTGGATCGCAGGGGCAGAATTCTTGCCCCGGCCGGCATAATATGGTCGGTGGTTATGTTGTCCTCCAGATGGAGCAGGAGCCTGGCCGAAATGGTATCCTCCAGCTTGCCGCGAATCGGCACAGGGGCAATATTAGGACCGCGCTCAACCTCGACTTTGTCAGGATTCCTGGACGGTTTGATAATATTTCTATCGTCAATTATGAATCGTTTCGGCATGGTCACCCGTGGGTACTCACCAAGTTTGCGCGGATCGGTGATCTTGCCCTTGATGGCACTCGCCACGCATGTCTCCGGCGAGGCCAGATATACCTGCGCATCCTTTGTGCCCGACCTTCCGAGAAAATTGCGGTTGAATGACCTGACCGAAACACCGCCTGAGGGCGGGGCCTGGCCCATACCGATGCACGGTCCGCAGGCTGATTCCAGTATCCTGGCCCCGGCCGCGATCATATTGGTAAGCGAACCGTCCTCCGATGCCATCCTCAGAACCTGCTGGGAGCCGGGTGATATTGTCATGGACAGGCTGGGGCTGACCGTTCTGCCGGAAAGCACTTTTCCCACCACGCGGAGGTCCTTAATTGAGGAGTTTGTGCATGATCCTATGCAGACCTGATGTACCTCTTTTCCAGCTACCTTTGAGACCGGAACCACATTGTCCGGCGAATGCGGCTGGGCTATCAGGGGCACCAGCTTGTCCAGATTGATCTCCAGAACTTTATCATATTCAGCACCCTCATCGGCAGCCATTGGCTTGTATACTTTCGGCCTTTCCTGAGCTTTCAGGAATCTCTCGGTCTGCTGGTCGGAGGGAAAGATGGAGGTGGTTGCGCCAAGTTCGGCACCCATGTTGGTAATCGTAGCCCTTTCGGGAACGGTGAGAGTTTTGACACCCGGGCCGAAATACTCGATGATATTTCCCACCCCGCCTTTAACAGTCAGCTCCTTTAATACTTTCAGGATAATATCTTTCGCAGTCACCCAGGGCTTGAGCTTGCCTGTCAGTTTGACTCCTACGACCCTTGGACAGGGAAGATAGAAAGCTCCTCCGCCCATGGCGACAGCGACATCAAGACCGCCTGCTCCTATGGCGATCATACCCAATCCGCCCGAGGTGGGAGTATGAGAATCCGATCCGAGCAGGGTCCAGCCGGGGACTGCAAATCTTTCCAGATGCACCTGGTGACAGATACCGTTTCCGGGACGGGAGAACAGAATACCGTATTTGGAGGCTACCGACTGAAGATAGCGGTGATCGTCAGCATTTTCAAATCCGGACTGTAGTGTGTTATGATCAACATAAGATACTGAAAGCCTGGTCTTCACCTGTTTCATGCCCAGAGCTTCGAATTGAAGATAGCTCATGGTTCCGGTGGCATCCTGCGTCAAGGTCTGGTCAATTCTTATTCCGATTTCTTTTCCGGCTGTAAGTTCGCCGTCAACAAGGTGATTTTTTAGTATTTTGTAAGCTAATGTTAAGGCCATTATTCCTCCGTGCGTTTATCTTAAACAGAGTAATTTAAACGCGGAGGAATAAAAGTCAAATGATTTAGACGGTAAATTATTTTTCGATTACTTTGCGGCCGGATTTGATGAAACTGTTGAGCATTTTCTGGATCTGCTCCAGCCTGAAGGGTTTCTGCAGGAAGGCATCGGCCGATTCATTCAGCAAATCCTCGTCCTCGGGACTCAAGGCCTGGCCCGATATTATGATGACACGAGTAAAGGGCGCATCGTTTTTGAGGCGTTTGGCGAGTTCCAGCCCGTCGATGTCGGGCATGCGGTAGTCGGCCACGACCGAATCGATATGGTCCTTCGACAGCTTTTCCAGCGCCTCGCCACCATCGGCGGCCTCGATTACGCGGAATCCCAGTTCCTCCAGCTGAGAGGCAAACTGTTCCCTGAATTCCCTGTTATCATCAACCACCAGGATTTTTGCCCGGCGACCTTTGTGGCTCAAGAGCCTGTTCAGGAGCTGCTCGATACGGGAGATTCTGAATGGCTTATCGAGGAAGGCATCGGCGCCGTACTGATAAACCCTGTCCTTGATATTATTCATATTGACGCCGGTTATCAGGAGCACCGGAATATCCTGGTTGAATTCCTTGACCTGCTGTAATAGTTGAAGCCCATCCATTTCGGGCATGCTTATATCTGCAATTACCAGGTCAATTTGCTCCGATTTGACCATCTGAATTGCTCGCAGGCCGTCGTTGGCGCTCAGCGCAGTATAGCCGATGGCTTCCAGAGTCTCGCTCAAGAGCCTCAAGAGGTTCTCGTCGTCATCAACTATTAAGATTCTATGTGTTCCCTCAGCCATTTCCATACCAAATTAAAAGCCTATTAATTAATCGGCACAAATCATTGATCTCTCTACACTAACTGCGGATTAATTCAAGCACCTCGGCAGTTTTCTCCTGCATGATTTCCTCGTTATCGGCCTCCAGATTCAGGCGCAGGAGCGGTTCTGTGTTAGAGGGGCGGACATTAAACCAGAAATTTCTTCCCTCAACCGTAACGCCATCGAGTTCATCGATTTCCAGGTCTTTGTAATGTTCCTTCAGCTCTTCGAGTTTGGCCGGGATATCCTCGACACGGCTGTTGATTTCGCCTGAACGCACATAGGGATCGATCTCTGAAACCAGTTCCGACAATGACTTGGCTTCGCTGGACAGGAGCTCCAGTATTACCAGAAGGGCGATTATTCCGGAATCTGCGAAATAGTTGTTGCGGAAATAAAAGTGTCCCGAATGTTCTCCTCCAAAAACCGCATCGTGTTCACGCATAATCGGTTTAATGAGGGCATGGCCGACCTTGGTGCGGATTGGTTTTCCACCAAATTTCTCAATTGTCTCCCGTACTGTTTTGGAGCAGATCAAGTTGTAGACTATGGTTGCACCCGGTTCCTTTTTCAGAAGATTGCGCGCCACCATCGCCGTAACTATATCCCCTCCCATAGGTTTGGCGTTTTCATCGATCAAAAACATCCGGTCGGCATCGCCATCAAAGGCGGCTCCCAGAAAAGCCTCTGTTTCCGTGGTCTTTTTCTGCAAATCCTTGATGTTTTCGGGTTCTATCGGGTTGGCGGGATGATTGGGGAATGTGCCGTCCAGCTCAAAATACATCGGTACAACCTCGCAGGGCAGCTGCTCGAATACCGGCGGCAGGATTTTGCCGCCCATCCCGTTGCCGGCATCGATCACTATTTTGAAAGGCTTGATTTTATCGGCATCGATGAATGACAGTACATGTTTGCTGAAATCCTCGCGGATATCCCGTTCTGTCTTTCTGCCCTTGTGGGTCACATCTTTAAAACCGCGTTTCATCAAATCACGGATCTGTTTCAGGCCCTGATCCCCGGAGAGGGGAATCGCATTCTCACGGCAGACCTTGAAACCATTGTATTCGGGCGGATTGTGCGAAGCGGTTATCATAACACCGGCGGGATATCCGAATTGGCCCACCGCAAAATACAGGCTGTCAGTCGAGATCTTGCCCAGATCGGCGGCATTGGCGCCCTGATCAGTTATACCGCGGATCATGCTTTGAGCCAGAGATGGCGAAGATTCACGCATATCATAGCCGACCGCGACAGTGGTGGCTCCCAGATACTGAACCAGCCCGCGCCCGAAAAGATAGGAAATTTCATCAGTTATAGTCTCACCGTAAATACCCCTGACATCATAAGCCTTGAATATCTCGTCCTTTATATCTGTCACAATTTTCCCTTTCTCCCTGGTTTAATGTTTTTTAACATATATAAAAGATATTAACACTTGTAAAATAAAAAAGATGCTAATCTCTGATTCTGCTTGATAAACAGTTTTTTTTAATCTTTTTTAAGAGCATGGCAAATCTCGAATTCAAATCGGTTTCAAAATCTTTCGGGAAGACAATAGTTGTAGAGGACTTGAATCTTAGAATAAAAGACGGCGAGCTGTTCGTTCTGCTTGGTCCTTCGGGCTGCGGAAAATCTACAATTTTACGGTTGATTGCAGGGTTGGAATATATGGATGAGGGTGAGATTTTGATCGATGGACGGGTTATTAATAATATTGCTCCCAAAGACCGCAATGTGGCCATGGTGTTTCAGAATTACGCTCTATATCCCCATATGACCATATATGACAATCTGGCCTTTCCGCTCAAAGTTAAAAAGGTCCCGGCGGATGATATCAGGGAGATGGTGCGGAAGCAGGCCGGACTTCTGGGATTGACCGAGCTCCTGGAACGCAAGCCCAAGACGCTCTCGGGCGGGCAGAGGCAAAGAGTCGCGCTGGGAAGAGCGCTGGTCAGAAATCCAAGCGTTTTCCTTTTTGATGAACCGTTGTCCAATCTGGATGCCAAATTGAGGGTTTCCACCCGGGCAGAGATTTCCAGTTTGCAGAGGACTCTCAATGCCACCATGATCTATGTTACGCATGACCAGGAGGAGGCTCTCTCTCTCGGCGACAGGATTGCGATCTTGAACGAGGGGAGAATACAGCAGATCGGAACACCGCAGGAAATATACGATAAGCCCACGAATGTATTCACCGCGTCATTTGTAGGCAGTCCCAGAATCAATTTGCTGGAGGCAAAGATTTCCGATGACTGCCAAATGATTATCGGCAAAGATGTAACTCTGCCCATCGCTGAAAGCTGGCGAGGGTTGATGGAAAACGGGCGGCCGGATTCGATAATTTTAGGAATTCGACCTGAAAATATATTTTACCAGAGGAACACTAAGGATGATCTTGTTCTGGCGGCGGAAATACTGCATACTGAATTTGCGGGTGATCGGCATATACTGTTTTGCAGGCTGGGCGATGAGGAACTGCGGGTTAAGAGCGGCAAAGTTGCGCCATCATCAGAGGGAGAAAAAATAAAGCTCTTTGTGAACCCGCAGGATTGCCTGCTGTTTGACGGGAAGAATGGGAAAAGAATTCTGTAATCTCATAAATGGAGTTGAAAATGGCAGAGGAAAAGAGCCAATCCAAAGGTTATAAAATTTCATTCTTTATAGGCGGACTTATACTCGGAATTGCATTGACAGGTTTTGTGGTGGCCTTCTCGCTGCCGCGCATGATGATTGATGTGCAGGAGAGCAAACTCGGCTTTGAGCAGACCGTCAATAAGATCCAGGAAGCCGCAATCGCCAACGGCTGGATTGTTTCCAAAGTTTATAATATACAACAGAGCCTTCTCGATGAGGGCAGGCAGGATATCGGCAATATGAGAGTGATCTCCATCTGCAAACCGGAGTATGCCGAGGAGATTCTCCTGGATGACGGCAGGAAGAAGATGTCGGCCATGATGCCCTGCCGGATCAGCGTTTATGAGACTGCAAATGGTAAAGTATATATTGCCGGCATGAATCTGGGCTTGATGAGCAAGATGTTCGGAGGGACGATCGAGGAAGTAATGAAAAGGACTTCCAAAGAACAGGAGCAGATGTACGCTCCGATTTACAAATAGTCGATTATCTACGGAATTTGGTTATATAGCCGATCAATTTATAGATCAATTTTGCGGCTGTGAATTCAGAGACATTATTGACCGGAAGGGGCGATAATTCAACTACATCGAATCCGACTATATTTTTGGAAATAGCAAGTTTTCTCAGGAATTCCAGAGTGGGATACCACAGGCCCCCTCCCGGCTCGGGAGTGCCGACTGCGGGCATTATGGACGGATCGAAATAGTCGCAGTCGATGGTCAGATAGACATTTTCGCTTAAGTGATCCAGCGCTTTGGTCATCCAGGCCGATGATTCATGCATTTCTATTGCTGATATAATCGGGATTTTATCCCGTTCGATCAGCTCATGTTCCTCCCTGGACATATTCCTGATTCCCACGCTGGCAGTTTGCGATATGAAATCACGGATTCTTCTCATTACACAGGCATGAGAGAATTTGTTACCCTGATATGATTCCCTCAGGTCGGCATGAGCATCAAGCTGAAGCACCGAGAGATCGTTGTATTCATCTTTATACGCTTTCACCAATCCGGCAGAAATCGAATGCTCTCCGCCCAGCATGCAGATAATCCTGCCATCCTCTATTATTGATCCCGCAGATTCATAGATCCGATCGACCATTTTCTGCGGCCCCACCGCGGTCGGCTCCAGTTCATCCAGGGTATGTACGCCCTCCAGATACGCCTCGAATTTCAGTTCGTCGTCAAAAAGCTCTACCTCCCGCGAAGCGGAAATCATGGCATGCGGGCCGTTACAGGCGCCTTTCCTGTATGTAGTGGTTTGTTCGTAGGGAACCGGCAGGATTACAAAGCGGGAGTTTGCATAGTCGGATTTCTCCTTTTCCAGCCCTAGAAAATTATATTCGTGTCCTTCGTAATCCATAGATGAAGATCCATTTTATTTAAAGCTGAATTCCAGCTTCCTGCCCAGATCGAAGGCCGGTTTATTGCGCTTGCGGGCTGTTTCCTCGCCGTCCTGGGCAAGCGCTGTGGCGATTATTGGCAAGGCAATGGTAACATCACAGTAACAAGTTGCAGTCAGCGCATCGCCATTGATTTTGCCCCATGATTCCGCCTCGGAGAATGTGCATCCGGAAAGCCCGCCCCAGTGAGGAGCATCGGTGATAATCTGGATTGCAAATTTATGTCCGGGAGAATCGAAGCCGAGATGTATAATAGCGGTAACCTCCGCCTGCTGGATGAAATTTTTAGGTACACCTCCGCCCAGATATATAACTCCTGTCTGCGGCGCTCTGGCGGCCAGCAAGGCAGTCTCTTCCACATCCCCGATAACATCAAAAACAACTACTTTCCCGTTACGTTTAAACCTCTCCGCCAAAGCAATTCCATAAGATGAGTCGGCTATTGAGGGGCAGTATATCGGCACCCCGGATTCATAGGCCGAGGTGACTATGCCGTCGGCCTGCTTGATACTGTTAAGGTATTCACCCCAGCGATAGAAAAATTCGCGTGTCGTATAAGCACGTGATAGATCGAGATTAGCATGTGCCCAGTTGTCAATCAGCCTCTCCAGCTTGCGAAATTCATTCTCATTGGCGAAGGTATCGTAAATCCGGTCCACTTTTTTTTCGTAAAGCTCAGCGTCATTCACATGCTGGCTGCCTATATAATGGTAGTTTCCCAGCGATTCATGGGCATCATGGAAAAGATTTGCCCCGGTTGATACGAGGCAGTCGATGAAGCGGTTCTTTATCAGGTAAACAATTATTTCACGCATGCCGGCCGGGACCATGGCGCCCGATAATCCCATGAATATAAGCGTGTCCTCACGCAGCATATTTTTCCAGACTGCAAATGCCTGCGCCAGGGTTCGGCCCTGAAAGGATATATTTTTCATGTTGTCCAGAAGCCCGGCGACATTGGATGATTTGTCAACTTGAAATGGTGTTGTTGGCTTAGAGAGATAATCCTTCAAAATCCATACTCCTGACAAGGATTACGACTTGATGTTTACATTATGAGAATGGCCGCCGCCACCACCGTGGTCCAGAGGCCCTCCTTGTGCCCCTTGGCCGACTGGGTGATGTTACGGGTGCGGATGATTTTGCCCTGAACTTTCCAGATCTCCTTGTTTTCGTCCCAGCTTTTATCAAGGTTGATTTCCAGGCCAAGTGTAGTTGCGAGCATGTCGACGGCCATATCCTCGGCATATTCACCTGCGTGACGGCCGGTCCATCCATAGGCGTGATGTTCTGAAAGGTAGCCATACTGCTTGCGGTCCTGGGGTATGGCAATTCCGACTGACGCGGATATCAGGCGGTTCGGTTCATTGGTAGAATTCTTACTGATCACGGTATAGACAATTTGCCCTGGACGCAGCAGTTTAAGGCCTTCCTTCCTGGATATGATCTTTGCATGGGGCGGAAATATGGAAGATACAGCGACCAGGTTGTATTTGGCTATCTCGGCATTTCTCAGAGCCAGCTCAAAAGAGTTCAGCTTTTCCTTGTGTATGCCTACCCCTTTGGTTAAAAACAACTTTTTGGGAGTCATAGCATCCATCTTTAATCCCTCCGATTTTGTACACTGAAAATATGCTTTTTGCAGGGAAAATTCAACAGCTAAATGAAGTAATTTGAGAAACTTATCACTTGCAATTTGCCCGGAATTCCTTAAATTTCCGTCTAAATTGAAAACGCTTGAATGCAGACAGAAAGCTAATTTGAACCCGTCGAGGAGCTTATGATTACCGTGAAAGCCTTCCGTGGACTGAGACCGAAAGAGGAGGAAGCCTCAAAGATTGCCTCTCCACCGTATGATGTTTTGTCTTCCCAGGAGGCCCGTGAGATGGCCCGTGAGAATCCGATTTCATTCCTGCATATTAATAAACCCGAAATAGACCTGCCGGAGGATACAGATGCATATTCCGATTCAGTCTATCAGAAAGGCCGCGAAAACCTGAAGAGATTAATGGCCGAGGGTCATCTGATTCAGGACGATAAGGAATCAATCTATATCTACAGGCAGACCTGGAGGGATCATGTCCAGACCGGATATTTTGTAATCTCCGCAGTCAAGGATTATGATGAGGGGCGCATAAAGAAGCATGAATTTACGAGGCCCCAGAAAGAGGCCGACCGCACCAGGCTTATTGATGTCATGAATGCCCAGGTCGGTCCGGTTTTTCTGCTCTACAAGGATGATCCGACTCTCAACGATCTGCTCGATGAGGGGGCCCGGTCGGTGCCCTCGGTGGACTTCACCTCTCCCGACGAGGTCAGGCATCAACTCTGGGTTATTGATGATCCGAATATGATTAATCGGATTACTGCCGCATTTGAGAACCTGGAGGCCACCTATATTGCCGATGGCCATCATCGCAGCGCCTCGGCCAGCAATGTCTGCAGGATGAGGAAGGAAAAGAATCCGGATCATACCGGCAATGAGCCCTACAATTACTTCCTTTCAGTGATATTTCCAAAAAGCCATTTGAAGATTCTGCCCTATAATCGGGTTGTTACAGATTTAAATGACCTGACGAAAGAGCAGCTTCTTGAAAAAGTCAGTGAGAATTTCGATATCCAAAAGGCCGAGGGTGAGTTCGAGGTCGCTGATGAGCATGAATTCGGGATGTATCTTGACGGCGACTGGTATATGCTCACTCCCAGAACCGGCAGCTACAATGCCGGTGATCTTCTGGAGGGTCTGGATGTCAATATCCTGATGAAGAACCTGCTTGAGCCGGTGCTTGGAATAGGCAATCCGAGAACCGATCCGAGGATCGACTTTGTGGGCGGAATCAGGGGCAATAAGGAACTGCAAAGGCTTGTGGATTCCGGCAAGTTTGCAGTGGCCTTTGCTCTCTATCCCACCTCGGTTGAAAACCTGATCAGGGTCGCCGATACGGGCCAAGTCATGCCCCCCAAATCGACCTGGTTCGAGCCCAAGCTGAGGAGCGGGATGGTTTCGCATTTGCTCTGACATATTTATTTAATTCGATATAAAAAAGGAGTTAAGCCGTGAAGATTTTAATTTCCGATGCCTTTGATCCAGGCCTGCCGGACAAGCTCAAAAGGTTCGGTGAGGTGACAGACGATAAATCCCAGCTTGCCGACTGTGAAGTTGTGCTGGTCAGAAGCAAGACCAAGTGTACCAGGGAATATCTGGATTCTGCACCCAAGCTCAAGCTGATTATCCGGGGCGGTGTGGGACTTGACAATATCGACCGGCCTTGTGCGGCCGAAAAAGGAATAAAGGTCTTCAATACCGCCGCCGCATCATCGATTGCAGTGGCCGAGCTGGCCTTTGCCCTGATGATTGCCCTTCCCAACCATATAGTCAAGGGGCATGAATCAATGGTCAGGGGAGAGTGGATCAAAAAGCAGCTCAAGAGGACCGAACTCTATAAAAAGACCCTGGGCGTATTCGGATGCGGAAGAATTGGAACCGAGATCGCATTGCGGGCCAAAGCCTTTGGAATGAAGGTCATCGGATATGACCCCTTCCTCAACAGCCATGACACTATTGAAATCATTAATGACCTCGATACCATGCTACCCATGTGCGACTATATTTCGCTCAATACCCCGCTTACCGATGAGACCGCAGGCATGATCAACAAGGATGTCATAGCGAAAATGAAGGACGGTGTTTATATCGTCAATACCGGCCGCGGCAAGGTAGTAGTTGAGGAGGATATTGCCGAGGCGTTGAAATCCGGGAAGATCGCCGGATATGGAAATGATGTCTGGTATTCTGATCCGCCGGAATCCACTCCGCTTACGAGCGCTCCCAATACAATATTGACCCCGCATATCGGGGCCTCCACAAAGGAAAATCTGTTGCGTATTGGCGATATAATCGAGGAATTGATTGGCAAATATGTCGACGGAAATTTGGATTAATGCATTAATAGAGAGGTAAATAAAATGGCTGATAGAATTTACAATTTTAATCCCGGACCGGCAACCCTGCCTTTGCCGGCGCTGAAGAAGGCGCAGGAAGAGTTCCTGGATTACAAAAACACGGGGATGTCGATTATCGAGACCTCGCATCGCTCCCCCGAATTCGAGGGTGTTCTGGTGGAGACCCAGGGCCTGCTCAAAGAACTTCTAAAGATTCCGGATGATTACCATATCCTGTTCTTGGGCGGCGGCGCCAGCCTGCAGTTTGCCATGATAGCCATGAACTTCATTCCGGATGCAGGATCGGCCGATTATATCAATACCGGCACCTGGTCGACCAAGGCTATCAAAGAGGCGGGAATCATAGCCCGATATAATGTGGCGGCGACCTCTGAGGATAAAAACTTCTGCTATATTCCCGAATCGTTTAACTTTGATCCTGATGCCGCCTATGTGCACCTTACAACCAATAACACCATCAAGGGTACACAGTGGCATGAATTCCCGGATACTGCCGGGAAACCCCTGGTTGCGGATATGTCCTCGGATATTATGTCCAGAACACTGGATGTTTCCAAATTTGCAATGATTTATGCCGGCGCCCAGAAGAATTTGGGGCCGTCGGGTGTCACGGTAATTATCATGCAGGATGAATTCGCAAAAACAGCCCGAGAGGGTCTTCCAACCATGCTTTCCTATGATACACACATAAAAAAGAACTCGCTTTTCAATACGCCCCCGGTTTTTCCGATCTATATGGTCAAGCTGGTGATGGAATGGATCAAGGATCAGGGCGGATTGGAAAAAGTGGATGAGATTAATCGCAAGAAGGCCGATCTGATTTATGATGCTATCGATGGGAGCGACGGTTACTATAGGGGCACGGCACAGAAGAAAGACCGTTCCATCATGAACCTGACCATGCGTATGCAAAATGAAGATCTTGAGAAGAAATTTATCGCCGAGGCCAAGGAAAAGGGCCTGCATGGCCTCAAGGGGCACCGTTCGGTTGGCGGAATCAGGGCCTCAATGTATAATGCTTTTCCGCTGGAGGGCGCCGAGAAGCTGGCAGAATTTATGATGCAGTTCAAGAAGAACAATTAGGAATCGAATTATAATAAAGAGGGGAGAGGTCCGGCCTGTCCCCTTTCTTTTTACAGCCACGGTTACTGGCTTCGCAGCCCGATCTGGTACCATTCATCGCAGAGTGGCAGGTAATGCCGTGAAAGGCAGTAAATTAACGGGCCCCGTGCCGAATTCTTACGAAAGTAATATATCTCAGGCAGTTGCGGACTATTGGGAAGATTGCCCTGCCCTGTCAGGTACCCTGAGCTTAATCAGATAATAGACAATGGGGATAATTAAGACAAAGACGATCGGAAAAACCATGTACCATAGCTCAAGTTCGGAAGAATTTCTGGTATTCATATCGTAGGTGTACTTCAGAGCGTAGATGAAGATCAAGTTTGTGGCTCCCAGGACCATGGCCAGCATCGTATTGGTAATTTCGACCAGTTTTTCTCTGTTTTTTTCGCTTGCCAGCCAAAATTCCTTGTGGGGGGCATTAATGAGGCTATCCGGCATCACCTTGAATAACCATCCCGATATGGGCAGCCAGATATTGCAGATTGCTATCGCAGCGATCATCAGCATCAGAAACGTTGTTTTGTCCGACCAGCCATCGGGATTGCCGGAAAAGTCGAAATGTACCGTCATGCGATCCGGCAGCTGGGGGTAGTAGAAGAGAATCTGCAAGCCCATGATAATCAGAGTGGTAATCCAGAGTATTTTCCAGAAATTCCTCATAATCATGTAAAAATACAGTGATCGGACTATTAAATTCAGTGAATTTTCAAAAAATTTCACCTTGAATTCATACTTTTAGTCGGAAAAATATTAGCATTTTGTTAGTATGGAATTAGAATATTGTTGCTATGATTATGTGAAATTTTTATCATAGTTCAATTATGGTTGGGATACTGGCCGGGATAAGAAATTAGGATGACCACAAGAACTGGCATTAAGCTTCTGGGACTGCTCTTCTTTATCTATCTTTTTATGCTCTCCATAACTTTGATGGGGGCGTCATTTAAACTATTGGGACATGGTTTTGCGGAGGAGCTGGTAAATTCGGTCTCCAATCCGTTCACAGCTCTTCTGATCGGTATCCTCGCCACCAGTATAATCCAGAGCAGTTCGGCCACCAGTTCGATTGTGGTTGGCCTGGTCGGTGGGCTTGGCATGGCCAGCGCGCAGGTGGGCGGGGAGGCGTCGGCGATTCCGACACTTACGATACAAAATGCGATACCCATAATAATGGGTGCAAATATTGGCACCTCGGTGACTAATATACTTGTTTCAATGGGTCACATTTCACACAGAAGGGAATTTCGGCGCGCTTTTTCCGCTGCCATTGTGCATGACAGCTTCAACCTGGTGGCGGTCATAGTCTTTCTACCTGTTCAGATTACCACAAATTTCCTGGGGCTGGCGGCCTCCAAGGCGGCCGGAATATTTTCCGCAGTCGGGGGGTTAAGATTCGCATCGCCTATTAAGACGATTACCAAACCGGTTATCGACATTATTCACAACTCACCCCTGGCGATAGGCTGGCTGGATATAATTTTGGCCCTGCTTTTACTCTTCCTTTCGTTAAATCGCATCGTGAAAATCCTGAAATCGGTGGTTTTAAACAGAATAGAGGTGTTTTTTGATACCTATATCTTCAAGACTGCCATAAGGTCATTGTTATTGGGACTGATTCTTACTGCGCTTGTGCAGTCATCATCGATAACTACATCTCTGGTTGTACCGCTCGCAGGCGCAGGAATTTTGTCACTGAACCAGATTTTTCCGTATACATTAGGGGCCAACCTGGGAACTACAGTAACCGCATTGCTGGCGGCCCTGACGATAGGAAGGCCGGAGGCGGTTACTATCGCCCTGGCACATGTTTTCTTTAATTTATTTGGAATAATAGTTATTTGGCCGATAAGATTTATACCATTGAATTTTGCGAAATGGTTTTCCGTGCTGGCAATGAAAAATAGGATTATTCCGATCTTGTTTGTTGCCACACTTTTCTTTATAATTCCATTGCTGTTAATATTTTTGACGAGGTAGTTATGTTAAAGAAATTAAAAGAATACTTTTCCAAAGAATCTCTCTTATCTCAATCATATGATGAGACAGAGAAGACACTTAATATATGCAGCGAAATGTTCGATGAGACAGTGAGGTCGCTGCGTTATTCGGACACCGCCGAGCTTAAGATTGATATCTACGAGAAAGACAAGCAGATCAATAAATACCAGCAGGAAATCAGGCGCAAAATGATGACTCATCTGGCAGTATCGCCGAGAAAAGAGATTCATAACGCCCTCGTTTTGATCAGTATCGTCATCGATGTTGAGCGGATAGGAGATTACGCCAAGAATATCGAGGATCTGGCCAAGAATCATCCCAAAAAGCTCCAAGTGGGCAAATATGAAGATACCGTCAAGAAGCTCGAGGCTGAGGTGAAAGCGAAGTTCAAGTCGGTAACATCGGCCTTTGCCTCAGACGATATCAAGGCCGCCCGGGACGTGATGAGCGAGCATAGATCGATTACGAAGCAATGCGATATAATACTGAATGAGCTTGTCTCCAAGCCGTATTCTGAGATCGGCTCCAATGATGCTGTGGCTCTGGGACTTTTTCTGCGTTATATGAAAAGGGTCTCGGCCCACCTCACCAATATTGTCTCATCAATAGTAAACCCCTTTGATAAGATCGGATTTAAGCCGGACGAGGAGGAATTGGAGGAATAATTTGGATCGGATCCGAAACATGCACTCGGCGCCATTATCCTCGAATTGAAATATAGGTAATATAAGCCACATATATGGTCAAAAGCGCAACTCCCTCTGCGCGGCTCAGTCGTCTGCCGGAATAAAACATCGGCAGGAGCAGAATTGTAAGCCCCAGCATCACCCCCATATCCAGAATAATCGACATATCAGGCTTATATATCGGTTTGATAATGCCCACTACGCCCATTACCAGCAGTATATTAAAAATGCAGGATCCGATCACATTACCAACGACGATTTCTGATTCATGCTTGGCGGCAGCGACGATCGAGGTGGCCAATTCCGGAAGGGATGTCCCCAGGGCCACCACAGAGAGGCCGATCATGAATTCGGAAACGCCGAAGAACTCAGCCAATCTGATCGAACCTCTCACAAAAATCTCGGATCCGGCAGTCAGTCCCACCAAACCGATTATAATATAGATGACATCCTTTGCCGCGCTTGGAAGAATACTTTCCACCTCAACCTTTATTTTGCCTTTCTCACGGGCGCTCCAGATGCAGTAAGAAGTAAACAGGATAAAACAGGCCAGCAGGATGACAGAATCGATCTCAGCCAGCTTCCCGTTCAGGGTCAGCAGCAGAAACAAGCCGGTTATGATTATGGCAAAAGGTATCTGGACTCGGATCGTGGGGGTCAGCACGCGGGGCGGATTGATAAGGGCCGCAGAACCGAGAATCAGCGCGATATTGGCGATGTTCGAGCCTACGATATTTCCAATTGCAATCGATGTGCTGCCTTTCAGGGCCGCAATTGAGGAAATGAACAGTTCAGGAGCAGAAGTCCCGAAGGCCACAATTGTCAGTCCCACCACCAGCTTGGAGACACCGTGGCGCAATGCGAATGATGATGATCCCTGCACGAGCCAGTTACCGCCCATATACAGCGCAGCCGCACCGATCAGAACCAGCGATATTGTCAGCAGCAAAAGTGTACTTACTCCAGTCGTGATATCAACAGGTTTAATTAATTATGCCATTATAAGAAAAGTGATGAAGGAAGCAAAATAAAAAGGAAAAAGTAGTTAAAAGAAGATGCTAACCCCTGATTATCTTGGAGACGATGTCGGAAATCGTAATGACTCCCACAAGTCTGTCGTTTTTGATTATAGGCGCCCGCCTCAAGTCCTTGAAGAGCATCAAGGCCGCAGTCTCTACCACAGAGGTATCCTCTGTTACGGTCTCGACATTCTTATCCATCAGATCGCCGACGCGAACATTTTCCTCGGTGCGCAGGATATTCTCGAACGACTCCGAATCATAGGACATGGCCAGGTTTGATATAAGCGACTGGTAATCCGGAAGGGCGGCCCTGATGATATCACGGTTAGAGATCATTCCGACCACATGATTTTCATCATCGACAACAATTACTCCTGAAATTCGGTGCTTGAACATCACATTGGCAACGGTTTTCAATGAATCCTGGGGTTTGACAGTGATCACATCGCGCTTCATGACGTCGCCCACGGACAGCTCTCTTTTTACCTCGACCCCGGATTCCTCGATGACATCTATGATCTCATCAACGGTCCTGGAACTCAACAATCTCTCGGTATTGCCTGGGGTTCTGGCAAAGCTGGCAAAGGCCGAGAGTGTCTGAAGGTAGCTCTTTGAGATGGTGGATGGCGTCAGCATCAGGCAGATGACCTGCAGTTTTTGCTGGTCCTTGGTTCTATCCTCGAGTCCCTCCGGTGCCAGACCCAGTGCTGTGTACATTTCGTCAACAGCATCAGTGCGGGCATGCGGAAATGCAAATCCACGGCCGTAGGATGTATTTTCGATGTTCTCCCTTTCAATTATTTTAGCTTCAAGGGTCTGTCTGTCCAGATGAGGGTATTTCTGTATGACTCTGTCAAGGATTTCGCCGATGGCGTCGAGCTTATAACGAGATTTCAGTCTTGGAACAACCAGATCTTTGTCAAGAATTCTGGAAAGTCTCATACTTTATATCCATCCTCTAAGATATATCGGTTAAATCGGCCCCGGATTCAGTCCAGTGTATTGAATAAAATCCATGACCCAATCCATGGTCCGATCCCTTCATTTTAAAAATATATCGATTTTTGATATCGATTGCAAGAATTCCTGCACGAGCGAGGCTGTTTTTGATGGAATTTACGTCGATCCAAGCGGCAGATATGGGTGAGGCACAGCGTATACCGTCCTGAATACTGAAATTACAACTTGGAGGTTTCTCGTCTCGATTCATAACAATACCCAGCAATAATTAAATTATTCCGCCGGGGATGTCAAGATTAATAGACAAATGATTGAGTGACTGTACTGGCCAGCTCCAGAAACGGCTGGGGAAATATTCCGATTATCAGGGTGCCGAGTAACCCCACCAGGATTGCTATAGTGATCGGTGATGATAGAATCCATCGTCCTTCAGGATTGGCAGCCACCTCGCGCTCTGTGATAAACATCTCTTTGATTACCCGCGCGTAATAAAAAATTGACACAACCGTGGTTGCCACTGCAATCATGACCAGCCAGAGTAATGTGCCGTTTTCAATGGCGGCCATAAAAACTTTGTACTTTGCTATAAAACCGGCGGTGGGTGGAATTCCAGCCAGTGAAAGCAGGAACACGGTCATAGATCCGGCAATCAAGGGAGAGCGTCTGGCCATGCCCGCATAGTCCTCAATTTTATCGCTGTTGAGTTTATGTCCAACGGCCACTACTACCGCAAAGGCTCCCATATTGGCGAAAAGATAAGCAAAGATATAGATTGAAATCCCGGAGAGGCCAAGCTGTGAGGCGGCTACAAATCCGACCAGGATATATCCCGCCTGTGCGATCGAGGAATAGGCCAGCATGCGTTTGATGTTCGATTGCAGTATGGCGGCGACATTTCCGACGATCATGGCCATGGCCGCAAGAATAGCGATCAGAAGGCCCCAGTAGTCAGACGCGGTTCCGACCGTGAAGAAACCATAGATGATACGAACCAGAGCGCCCAGGCCGGCCGCCTTGGAGGCAACTGACAGATAGGATGTAATCGGCGTTGGCGCCCCCTCGTAAACATCAGGCGCCCACATATGGAATGGTACCAGGGCCAGCTTGAAGCCCAGGCCTGCCACAACCAGCGCCAGCGCCATTACCAGGCCAAAGTGCATGCTGTTGGAGTACTGCAGGATGTTGATCGAACCCGCGATCAGAACGGTAGTGCCGGTCATGCCGTACATGAAACTGATGCCGTAGAGCAGCAGCGCCGATGAAAATGCGCCGAGAATCAGGTACTTCAGTCCGGCCTCCGATGATTTCAGGTATCTTTTCTGGAATGCGGTCAGGATAAAAAGCGGAATTGTCGAAAGTTCTAGAGCGACATAAAGCGAAACCAGTTCCCCTGAGGATACCAGGAACATCATACCCACAGCAGACATAATGACAAGCCCGAAGAATTCCCCCTTATGCTCAATAGATTTCTGGACAGCCTCGTATGATGAACTGACAGCCATAAAGCCCGCCAGTAGAATTACGATTTTGAAAAACGAGGCAAAAGGATCATTGATGAACATCCATTTAAAAGCCATCTCGTACGGACCGGTGGGAGTAAAAATAACCAGTGCAGCGGCGGCCAGAAATCCGAATTGCGACATATAGAGCAGGATATTCTTCTTTTCCTTTATGAAGAACAGGTCTGCGGTCAGGACAACAATAGCCCAGCAAAAGAGAAACAGCTCCGGAATCATTAAGTCGAGTCTGATGTTCATCCCAAGATCCCTTTGACGATATTGACACCGTTGATAATCGAGTTGGAAAGGTCACCCAGGGTGTCATCGATCATATATGATAATACTTTCGGATAAATGCCGATCAGGAGGGTCAGTATTGCCAGCGGGGTTACCGTGAATATCTCGCGGAAATTGATCTCGGTAAGATCCGACCATTTAATGTTGAACTGTCCCAGAAATACCTTCTGGATCATCCGCAGGAAATATCCGGCCGTCAGGACCACACCCAGGACTGCAATACCGGTCAGGACCTTGTACTTGGCAAAGCCGCCGACGAAAACCAGGAATTCGGAGATAAAACCGGATAAGCCGGGAAGCCCGAGTGAGGCCATGCAGAAAAATGTCATCAACGAGCCATACACCGGCACTTTGGTCCACAGTCCGCCGAAAGCCGCAATCTCACGGGTATGCGCCCTATCGTAAATAACCCCGACCAGCAAGAACAGGGCGCCTGTGATCAGGCCATGAGAAATCATCTGGAACATTGCTCCTGAAATTCCCACGATGAACTCCTGGCCGAAATGGGAGAACACGCTCATCCCGAGCAGACAGTAACCCATATGAGAGACAGAGGAGTAAGCCACAAGTTTTTTCAGGTCCTTCTGCGCCATGGAAACCAGCGCGCCGTAGATAATACCGATCACCCCCAGTACCGCCAGGAAAGTGGAGAAATAATCGGTGCCGTAAGGCAGGATCGGAAATGATATTCTCAGAAGTCCATAGATACCCATCTTCAAGAGCACACCGGCCAGAATTACCGAGACGGCAGTAGGCGCCTCAACATGAGCATCGGGCAACCATGTATGGAAGGGCCAGACAGGAACCTTGATTGCAAATGCTATGAAGAAGAACATCCAGACCAGAAGCTGGAGTCCCTCGCGCAGGAAAAGGCCGTTGCCATTCTGCGCCATCTGGGCCAGGATGGTCAGGTCGAGCGTGTATATGTGTGCTCCCGTGCTCGGGTCGACAGAGGAGAAATAGAGGATCAGGATTCCGACCAGCATGAAGATCGATCCGAACAATGTATAAAGGAAGAACTTGATAGCCGCATAAATCTTTCTGGGCCCGCCCCAGATACCGATCAGGAAGTACATCGGTACCAGCATGATCTCCCAGAAAACATAGAAGAGGAAGAAGTCGAGGGCCGCAAAAACGCCCATCATCCCGACTTCCAGCAGAAGGAAGAAAACAAAGTACTCTTTGGCGCGATGGGTTATCCCGAACGATGCTATTATTGATATGAATGAGAGGAGTGCGGTCAACATCAGCATCGGTACCGAAATACCATCGGCTCCGAGGAAATAGTGAATATTTAATGCCGGAATCCAGGAGACCTTTTCAACGAACTGAAAGCCGCCGCCCGGATCATAATTTGCAAGCAGGATTACTGCCAATACCAGTGGAATGCCGGAGAAGACGGTGGACACCGTCCTGATCGCCAGCAGCTGGCTCTGTTTCAGAAACGCCAGGATCAGCATTCCGATTATTGGAATGAAGATCATCAGCGTTAAAATCGGGAACGAAAAAGATTCCATCGCTATGCACTCCTCCTCTTAGCTTCCTTTATTAGAAAAGCTTAACTATCAAGATTACCACAACTCCAAGAACTATGATAAAAGCATAGTTATACAGGCGGCCTGTCTGGGCCCGGCTAATGATCCATCCGATGCCTTTGACGGTGTAACCTGTGCCATTCACAGCGCCGTCGATCACGTACTTATCGAACAGGTTATGCAGCCAGGAAAGGACAAGCGTGAACTTGCCCATGAAGTTGACAAGGCCGTCGATAACATATTTATCAAATTTTGCCAGGAATTCGGCGAACCATAAAATCGGCCGAATTACAATGGCGTCATAGATTTCATCCCAATACCATTTATTGAACAGGAACTTGTAGGCCAGGCTGAATTTTTGGCCGATGGCCACATGGTCAATTGCTTTTCTGATATATATCATGTAGGCCAGGAAAATCCCGCTTAAGGCCACCACCGTCGAGATTCCCGCCAGAAGGAAATTGAATTCGGCATGATGGACACCGTGGCCGAAGTCGATTGCAAAAGAGCTGAATCCTTTGGGCAGCCAGGGAATCCCCACCCATCCCGCGAAGATCGAGAGGAAGGCAAGAACGATCAGGGGCCAGGTCATAACCTTGGGCGATTCATGCGCATGTTCAAAGGCATCTTTGTCGCGGGGTTCGCCGAAGAAGGTCAAAAAGACCAGCCTGAACATATAGAAAGCCGTCATAAAGGCCACCCCAATTGCCAGAATCAGAAGCGGCAGATAGCCTTCTGCCGAGGCGATAATCTCATCTTTGGACCAGAATCCCGAGAGCGGGAAGATTCCTGAAATCGAAAGTGACGCTATAATAAATGTTGTCGATGTTGCTTTCATTTTTCTGGACAGCCCGCCCATGCGGAAGATGTCCTGGGCATGTACAGCATGAATCACAGAACCGGCGCCCAAAAAGAGACAGGCCTTGAAGAAAGCATGGGTCATCAGATGGAATGTTCCCGCTGCGAATGAACCCAGCCCGAGGGCCATCATCATATATCCCAGCTGTGAGACGGTCGAGTAGGCCAGAACACGCTTTATGTCTTTTTGCACCAGCCCGATGGTAGCGGCCATCAAGGAGGTTATGCCCCCCACCCATGCAACCACCATTCCGGCCTCAGGAGCCGCGTGGTATATGGCCAGCGCCCGGGCAACCATGTAAACACCAGCCGCGACCATCGTGGCGGCATGGATCAGAGCCGAAACCGGAGTAGGACCTTCCATGGCGTCGGGCAGCCAGACATGCAGAGGATACTGGGCTGATTTGCCGACCGCGCCGCAGAAGAGGAAAATTCCGATCGCGGCCAGAGTTCCAGCCGAGAAATGAGAGGGATCATGATGAACGGCGCCGAAAATATCACTGTATGCCAGACTCCCGAATGTAAAGAAGGTTAAAAGGAGCCCGATTATAAAGCCGTAATCTCCGATACGGTTTGTAATGAATGCTTTTTTGCCGGCATCTGATGCTGATTTTTTCTCGTACCAGAAACCGATCAGGAAGTAGGAGCTCACACCTACCAGCTCCCAAAAGCAGAAGATCAGGAAGAAATTATTGGCCAGTACAAGACCCAGCATCGAAAATGAGAAAAGCGACAGGAATGCGAAATAGCGCGAGGTCCTTGGGTCGCCTTTCATATAGCCGATTGAGTATATATGCACCAGCAGGGCTACAATGGTAACAACCATCAGCATGACCACAGTCAGGCCATCAACATACATTCCGATCTGCAGCGTAAAGCTGCCCAATACGAGCCAGTCGAAGCCTTTGTCGATTACAAAACCGGCCGGATTTCCCAGGGTCTGGAACAATGTGATAGTGGAATAGACGAAACCGTAGGCGATGGCGAAAATAGAGATGGTTTTGGATAGTTTTTCCGAAAACCGCGTGAATAACACTATGACTGCAAATGCCACAATCGGCATTGCCGGTACTGTCCACAAATGATCAACCATAAATTACCATTTCATGATGTTCATTCGGTCAATGAACACATCCTTAAAATTCCTGTATATCAAAATTACAATAGCCAGCCCAACGGTGGCCTCGGCGGCCGCTATGACAATTACGAACACGGCGAAGACCTGGCCGGTGAGTTTCTCGGGAGTGATGAATTTGGCAAAGGTGATGAAATTAATATTGACTGCATTAAACATCAGCTCAATACACATCAGAATTCCGATCGCATTGCGGCGGGTCAAAACGCCGTACAGTCCAATCCCGAAAAGGATTGCGGCCAGTGACAGAAAGTGTACTAATCCCACTTGCATTTTCTATTTATCCCTCTTGGCAATCACAATCGCGCCTATCAATGCCGCCAGCAAAAGGACAGAAACCACCTCAAAAGGCAGTATGAAATCCCGCATCAGAAGCTGCCCCAGGTGGGCGGTATTGGAACCCGCAACCTCGGTACTTTCCGCCAGCGGGAATCCTCCCAGTTTATGATTTGTTGCAATGGCAAAGATGGTTACGGCTACAAAGCATATCGATATCAGAAGCGCGGGCAGCGATTGTTCGTTAGTCTGCTTGATATTATAATTTGTGAGCTGTGCGGTCAGCATGACCGCGAATATCATCAAAATCGAGATCGCACCGACATAGATCAGGACCTGTACGGCGGCCAAAAATTCGGCCGATAACAAAATATACAATGCGGCTACAGCAAAAAGAGTCAGCACCAGGAACAGGGCCGCATGAAAAATATTCTTAAGTGTGACAACCGCTATGGCAGACAGGATCACCACGAAGGCGATTATATAGAATGCAATTGCCGTTGATCCTTCCAGCATCAGTTCCCCGATTCCTTTTTGTCCTCTTCCTTATCCAGGCCCAAATCTCCCTGTTTGGCTTCTTCAGGCTTTCTGGATTCTTGATCCTCAGTCTTTTTATCACTTGCTTCAGCTTTTTCTTCTTTTTTCTCTGCCGGATTCGTTTCAATCTTATCCGGTTTTTCTTCCGGCTTTTTCTCAGCCGTATCTTCTTTCTTCTCGTCCGGCTTTTTGCCCTCTGCAGGCGGCTTCTTCTGCTCGGCTGCTTTTTTGGCTGCGGGTTTCTTGCGCGGGGTATATTTCACATCCCGGCCAAGCTCGGCCAGTCTATCCATGTCATATATGAGCTCGGACTGATCGAAAACAGAAAATTCGTATTTGCCGGTCAGCTTGATTGCGTCGAAATTGCAGGATTCCTCGCACAGCCCGCAGAAGGCGCATATGGTATTATCTATAACGAATTTTGTCGGAAACCAGCGTTTCGTTTCCGGGTTCTTCTCCCTGTCTATAATGATTGCCCCGGTCGGGCAGGCTTTCATGCAGAGCAGACAGGCGGTGCAATTCAGCTCGCCGGTCTCTGGATCGGATAAAAGTACTACCACGCCGCGGGAACGTTCGGGCATCTCCCAGCGTTCCTTGGGGTACTGCAATGTGATTGCGTGCCTCCCCAGATGCTTGCCGGTGACAAAAAGGCCGACCACAAGATTGTATATGCCTGAGAAAAAGTCTTTTACCATGCCCATTGCTTATTTAACCAAATTATATATTAAGCCAGTTGCCAGGAGGTTCAAGAAGGCCAGCGGCAACAGCCATTTCCATGCAAACTCCATCAGATGGTCAACCCTCAATCGCGGGTAGGTCCACCTGAACCACATTAATACGAAAACCACGCCCATGCTCTTTAATACAAACCACAGCCATCCCAGGGATTCGTTGCCGAAAGGTCCCCACCAGCCTCCCAGGAAGAGGGCGGTGGCAATGGCGGCAACCACGAACATATTTACAAATTCAGCCAGGAAGAACATGGCGAATTTCATACCGGAATACTCGACGTTAAAACCAGCCACAAGCTCCTGTTCGGCTTCAGGCAGGTCGAAAGGTGTACGGTTCACTTCTGCGGTGGCGGCCACCAGATAGACAAGAAATCCCAGGGGCTGGCGGATTATATTCCAGTTCCAGAATTTATTCTGATCGGCCACGATATCCTGCATCGAAAGTGACTGGGCCAGAAGCACCACGCCCATAATTGAAAGCGTCAGGGGTACCTCGTAAGATACTATCTGGGCCGCAGAACGCATACCGCCCAGGAGTGAATATTTATTATTCGATCCCCAGCCGGCCATGAGCAGGCTGATGATCGTAAAGGTCGTGATCGCTATAATGTAAAGGATTCCAACGTTGAGATCGGCGGCGATAAATCTGGGGGACCATGGTATGACCACGAAAGTCATCATGGTGGCGCCGAAGACAATCACCGGGGCCCAGAAATATACGCCCTTGTCAGCGGCACGTGGCACAATATCTTCTTTTTGCAGAAGCTTGAGGGCATCCGCCAGGGTCTGCGACCAGCCGTGCCATTTGCCGGTCATCATCGGCCCGAATCGAACCTGAATATGTGCCGAGACCTTGCGCTCCCACCAGACCAGGAAAAGAGCCATCAGCAAAACGACCCCCAGGGTCAACGCGAAATAGATGGCAGAAAGCACGATCTGGGGCAGCTCGATACCAAGAAACATTACCTGTCGACCTCCGGCATTATAATGTCGTATGAGGCGAAGATGGCGACCAGGTCTGCAATTTTAAGCCCTTTGGAAATTTCCGGTATAATCATCAGATTATTGAATGATGAACCGCGCAGTTTCAGGCGGTAGGGTTTCTTTTCTCCCTTCGAAACGATATAGCAGCCCATTTCTCCCCGTGAGGATTCGATACGGGCGTAATATTCGCCCTCGGGCAGTTTGAAACTGGCCCGCATTTTGAATGTGGGATCGCCCTCCGGGAGGCCGTCCAAAGCCTGCTCAATGATTTTACAGGACTCGCGCATCTCGATAACTCTGGCCTGGTAACGGTCCCAGGTGTCATAATTCTTGCCCTGGGGTATCTCGAATTCGAATTTTTCGTAATAACCGTAGGGATCATCTTTGCGGATATCCCAATTCACGCCCGAAGCCCTCAGGGAGGGGCCGGAGACACCGTAAGCAACAGACAGCTCCGGGGGGGCCACCCCGATATTTTTGGTGCGACTGAGAAAGATCGGATTCTCGTTCAGGAGCGTCTCATAATCTTCGAGCACCTGACACATATAGCTCGTGAATTTTTTGCATTTCTGCTCAAAGCCGGGATTTATATCCTGGGAGACTCCCCCGATACGGATATAATTGTAAGTTAATCTCTGTCCACAGGTTTCCTCGAACAAATCCATAATCATTTCGCGCTCGCGGAGACCGTAAAGAAACGGCGTAACGGCTCCCAGATCCATTGCGAAAACGCCCCAGTAGATCAGATGCGAGGCTATTCTCTGAAGCTCACCGAAAATTACGCGCAGATATTCCGCGCGGGGCGAGACTTCGATCTGTCCGATTCTCTCCACGCACAGAGCATAAACCCAGTCCGCCAGCATGGAGGAGACATATTCGAACCTGTCCATGAAGGGGGTGATCTGGTTATAGATGCGATTTTCGCAGATTTTTTCAATGGCTCGATGCAGATAGCCGATATAAGGTTCGACCTTGACGATAACCTCGCCGTCCATGGTCAGAAGCAGCCGGCAGACACCATGCGTGGAGGGATGCTGCGGTCCCATATTGACCAGAAACTCCTCGGTATGAAGTTCCCGGGCCACAGGATTCTGCTCGTCCTGTTCTTGATGCTCTCCTATGTGCAGCTCTTTTTCGTCCATTTAATTAAAACTCGGGCATTTTAACAAAATCATCATTGCCTTCCCAATCCCGGCGCATCGGCCATCCATCCTTCCAGTCCTCCGGGAGGAGCAGCGTTTTCAAATTGGGATGACCCTTTATATCTATTCCAAAAAGCTCCCATGCCTCGCGCTCGTGCCAGTCGGCTCCGGGGTGAATTTCCCTGATTGTGGGAACTTCCGGCTTTTCTCTGTCGAGTTTAACCTTTACGGTCAATTTGTAGCGCAGTTCGATGGAACAGAGATGATAGTTCATCTCCATGCCGTTTTCGAGATAATCGACGGCCGAGATGCAGGAGAGATAGTCGATCTTGAAATTTTCATCTTCCTTGATTTGTTTAAGGAACTCGACCAGGATGGATTTATCCACAACCAGGGCGGGCTGGGCGGGATTCAATTCCACCTTTTCCGCTTGAGCGCCAAATTTTTCTACAAGTTGCGAGACCAGTTGCTCATTTTGCACTGTCGGAACTCCAGTCGGCCATTTTTTCTTTTCTGATCTTTTCTCTCAGCTTCAGGCAGCCTTCCATCAACGATTCCGGACGCGGGGGACACCCGGGGATATAAACATCCACCGGAATGACCTTGTCTATGCCCTTGAGCACAGCGTAGGAATCGTAATAAAAGGGGCCGCCGCGGACAGCACATCCGCCCATTGCGATTACATAGCGAGGCTCCGCCATCTGCTCATATAGAATTTTTACACGGGAAGCCATTTTATGTGTGATCGTGCCCGCCACAAACATCAGATCAGACTGACGGGGCGAGGCGCGGAAGATCATTCCCAATCTATCGAAATCATATCTGGAGGCGCCCGTACACATCATCTCGATCGCGCAACAGGCGGTACCGAACAGCATGTACCAGAGCGATGATGCGCGGGACCAATTTAGAATCTTGTCGATTGAGGTCACCAGTATGCCGCCGCCCGGGGCCTTCTCCAGGTATACAGGAATTTTTGATGCTACACCCATTTCAAAACACCTTTCTTCCAGGCATAAACCAGGCCGTAAATCAGTATCGCCAGGAAAATTGTCATCTCAATAAAACCGAACCATCCCAGGGTGTCATATACGACCGCCCATGGGAAAATGAATACGGTCTCAACATCAAAAATGACAAACAGAAGTGCAAAAATATAGAAGCGCACATTGAACTGCACCCATGACGATCCGACAGGGGATTCACCGCATTCATAGTTCTGGAGTTTGATTTCCGAGGGCCGGGCGGGTCGCAATAGTTTTGCCACAAAAAGAGTTACGAGAACAAAGCCGACTGTGCCAAAAAGAAAAACCGCGACGGTAAGATATTTATCTAACAAAGTGACCTCCCCACAAAGCGCCGTTCTGCCATCAGAGCTTTGTGACGTTCTTCACAAAAATAAGTATTACATAAAAGACTTTTCGCGAATTTTGTCAAGCGAATTCTGGAATAAATTTGCTTATGGAATTCCATCTCTTGAGTGATACGAAAACGGTAATAATATCTTTAAAAAAATAGAGGATTTAATATACAGGATTGAATCCTCCTCTTTATGTAATTTGGATTTGGTGTGGGGTCAGCCGGGATTATGCCTTCATTCAGTGATTCAAGTGTCTTCCTGAATGATATACAGGTTGTCTCCTGCGTGCCAGCAGGACAAGATCATTCGATTCGGTTCTATCGAATTTCGATCCCTTGATATCCCCCTGTTTGCGGATTGAAACAAAACTCTTTTTCTTTAAAATGTCCGTGATCTCATGCGTCTTCCATCCCCGCAAGGGCACCGAACTCATGGTATAGTCGCACACGCCGGGCTGGTTTTCAACCGTTAGAAGGTTGAAGTTTATCAGATCATTTCCAAAATCATAGAAGCGGATGAAAATTCTATCTTCATTATTATATATCTTTACAATTCGTTGCCGGTCACGGAGAATTCGGTGATAATTAAGAAGCTGTATTAACAGGATTCCACCGGGATTGAGCCACTTCTTGAAATTAGCGATTGCGCGGTTGAGAGATTTCTTGTCCAGAAGATGAGATATGGTGTTTGCAAGGACAAAAATTGCGTCAAAGCGCCGTTTGAACTGAGATTGGTCATACAGCATGTTTGCTTTAAAAAATTTAATTTTCATGCCGGCCCGGCGGGCATGTTCCCGGGCTACCTTTATCATCTTGGAGGAGAGCTCAATACCCACAGGCTCGACCCCGAGCTCCGCCAGAGCAATACAGGTTGCACCGGTGGCCGAACCGACATCCAGAGCTGACCTGATATCGTTTTCCTTTATTATTGGAGCAAGCTGCTTTTTCAGGTTGGCAATTCGCTTCTCGACCGGAATCATCTGGTCATAATATTCGGAAATTTCGTCATAAAACATCGACCTACCTCCTGTCCGCCTTTTTTTTGACCGCAATTACATTGGGAAGTTTTGTCAGTCCGGAGCCGGAAATTCTGACCGGCCACAAATCCTCCGCCACTCCCGAAATATTAAAACTGTAATTATTGGTTCTAACATAGAGAGCGGCGGGAATACCGCCTTCGAGATAGATCATCTGTTCCAGTCCCTGTTCGAGCGCTTTGACATTATTGATAAAGTCGTGAACTGAAGACGGCGCCTGGGAAAATAAAAGAAATACCATGCCGGCGCTGTCGGTGGCAAGGGCCAGGATGCTGTGCTTTTTATCGGACTGGTTCCAGACATTCCCGCCCGCACAACCGAGCATGCGCACGCTTTGAACCATGCTGCCGTATCGGTTCTCGAAAGAATCGAGATCGTTACAGCCTCTGTTAATAATTGTGACCGGGACAATGCTATCATTTTCAGGGCTGAAGGCCAGCACAGCCTTGTGATAATTGACGTGGGGATTCAAAACTCTGCCGTTATTCTTGCAGTATCCCAGGGGAGTCAGGTTGTCGGCCGCATACATCCCGGCATTGAAACAAAGTTCATATCCGAATTCCGCGCACCATTGAGAAACAGTTCGTGAGACAGAATCCAGTTCGATGGCGGCAAGAAGTTGAAATTCGTAGTATTCGGGGTCAATCTTCAGGATGTACAGGTCGTTTTCCGCTGAATCCTGAGGATTTACGATCCTGTACTTGTGCATTGCAAGCCCTGTGGCTGAATCGATAATATGGACCTCATTTTGCGATGCGGCTGCCCCTGAAAAGCACAAGATGATAAAAATAGTCGTTATCGCCTTTAAAATCATAGAATTCCCTATGAACTTTCTATACCTGTTGCCCATTATACGAATGAATAACTGTATAGTAACTTTATTTCAGAAAGTAAATTAAAATTTGTAATTCTCGATGCTGAATAAATCTATTATAATCACAAGAAAAGGGAAGGAGATTTGAGATGCCGTATCATATCAGCAAAACAGTCGATTATTCTTTTGATGAGGCCATCCAGCGTGCGACAGATGCCTTGAAAACAGAGGGTTTCGGCGTTTTAACCGAGATCGATGTCAAGGACACGCTGAAGCAGAAACTCAATGCCGATTTTCGCGACTACAGGATTCTGGGAGCCTGCAATCCGGAATTTGCGCATCAGGCCCTCCTGAAAGAGGACAAGATCGGGACGATGCTGCCGTGTAATATTGTTGTTCAGGTCAATCCCGAGGGCCAGGTCGAGGTCTCTGCGGTTGATCCTATGGAGTCGATGTCCGCCGTTCAGAATGATTCGCTGGCCGACATTGCAAAGCAGGTGCGTGAGAGGCTTCAAAGGGTCATCGATAATCTGTAATTAAATCCCTAACTCAATCGGGAGGAATCGAATGAAAATCGTAACCGCCTCGTTAGGCAAAAAGTACACAACCGAGATTCATATGCAGGAGCATGATCTGACCGCTGACGAACCGGAGAAGGCCGGGGGCGATAATATCGGTCCCAATCCCTACGATCTGCTTCTGGCCTCGCTGGCGGCCTGTACCGCTATGACGATCAGGTGGTATGCCCAGCGCAAGAAACTGGATTTGACCGGATGCGAGGTTACCCTGTCGTACGACCGAATCCATATCAAGGACTGCGAAGCCTGCGAGGAAGGCGATCCAAGGAGTCATATCGAGCACATCAAGCGCACAGTCGAGATCAGCGGCAAGTTCAGCGACGAAGAGAGGCGGAAACTTCTCTCAATTCCGGGTAAATGTCCGGTCTCGAAAACCTTGAAAACGGGCGTGGTTATTGAAGATGAGGTGTCATATGTTTGAGAGTATCATAACTGATCTGAGAAAAGTTGCTTTTGCCGGAATAATTTTGCTTTCCCCTATTTTGATTTTCCCGGCATGCGGGGGAGAGGAACCACGGCAGGAAGAGCAGGAATCAGCGGCGGTCTCCGAGGCCAATCTAATAAATCCGGGGGAAGAAAAATACCTTGCCAATGTTAAACAGTTGACATTTGGCGGCGAAAATGCCGAGGCATATTTTTCTTATGATGCCGATAAACTGATTTTTCAATCCACCCGGGACAGTCTTGAATGCGATCAGATTTATATGATGAACTCCGATGGCTCGGATGTCAGGCTGGTTTCTACCGGAAAAGGGAGGACCACCTGCGCATTCATTGCTCCCGATGGCGGGAAGATCGTGTATGCCTCAACTCATCTGGCTGACCCGCAATGTCCGCCACCTCCGGACATGTCGCGCGGTTATGTCTGGGCGCTCTATCCCGGCTATGATATTTTTCGAGCCGACCCTGATGGTTCCGATCTCGAACGCCTGACCGATAATCCGTACTATGACGCCGAGGCGGTATATTCTCCTGACGGCAGCAGGCTTGTCTTCACCTCGCTGCGCGACGGCGACCTGGATATATACACCATGAATCCCGACGGAAGTGATGTAAAAAGAATCACCAGCGAGCTCGGCTATGACGGCGGGGCTTTCTTCTCACTTGACGGCGAGTGGCTCGTGTATCGCGCGCATCATCCCAGGGATTCGGCTGAGGTTGCTGATTACATGTACAATCTTTCCAGAAACCTGATCCGTCCGGGAGAGCTGGAGATATTTATCGTACGCAGCGATGGGACCGGCCGCAAACAGATAACCGATCTGGGCGGGGCAAATTTCTGTCCCTATTTCCATCCTGATGGCAAGCGGATCATATTTGCTTCCAACCATCATACCGGCGATATGAATTTCGATCTGTTTATGATCAATGTAGATGGCACCAGTCTAAAGCAGATCACATTTGAAGCTGATTTTGACGGTTTCCCGATGTTTTCGCATGACGGCAAAAGACTCGTCTTTGCATCGAACAGGAATCAATCGGAGCCCGGGGAGACTAATATCTTTATTGCGGATTGGCAGGATTAGTTAAACTTATCCACGGTTCCCAATTCAGAAACCAGAACCCCTTGGTTTTTTTAATTGATCACTCTTTTTGGAAAAGAACGCAGTCAATTATTCCAAGCTGTCAAACTTGAAACAAAGTCTCTCAGCTTTACTTGCGGTACTTTGCTTCAAATACCTTGATTATCCTTTCGGCTTTTTTCTTGCCGATTCCTCCGACTTTCATCAGGTCAGAGGCTGTCGCCTTAAAAACCTTTGACAGTGATCCAAAATGGGTCAACAGTGCTTCAGCGGTGGCCGAGCCAACTTCCGGCAGCGAGGATAGGACCGCAAGCTGGGCCTCTTTCAGGGACCCATATCTCTCCTTCTTCCTGTCGTTCTCGTGGTCAAAGGTCAGGCCATGCTGAGCCTGCCGTACGAGCAGGTTGAGATATTGCGCCGAATCCTTGCCATCAGTTGTCATGATCATCGGCATGCGATTTAAAATAGTGATGTAGGAGATCGCGCTTCTGATCTTGGGCGAATTCATTTTACCGTTTAAGGAAATAAATCCCTGGAGAATGAAAACCGCCTCGGGAAAATCGCGCTTGAAATCAATCAGCTTCCTGAACAACATCTTGTTGTTGATGGCCTCGATAAATTCATCTGCGGTCATAATTTCCACCGCAATTTTGTCGGTAATCAGGAAGTCTCCCGATTTCAAGTTAGCATAACGAAGTACTATGCCCAGATTCTCCAGCTCAGTAGTGACCGTTCTGCCTTTCTGCCGGTTGGATACTATCATCGATAGATTTGAATCGAACAATCCAAGTCTCCTTGTAATTGGTATATTATGCCTTTTGGGCTTTAGTTTAGAATTAAGAGAATCGCAAAATATACGTTTTATTTTATGCGACGCAACTCTAATTTTTCTTAAATTTCTGCCTATATTTTTTCAGCAATCAGGAAGATACAAATTTGTGCTGCTGTTCTTTATAACAGCAGCCAGACCATAAAGTGCCTGAAATCAGGTCTTACGTTCCTTCTTCTTTGCGGCCGGGAAAAGAATGTTGTTCAAAATCAGGCGGTAACCCGGAGAGTTTTTGTGAAGCTCCAGGTCAGTGGGCGGGTCTCCCACCATGTGCATATAATCCTCGGGATCGTGCCCGGCCAAAAAGGTGAAGGTCCCTCTGCCATAATTTCCATGTATGTATCTTACCTCATCAAACCCTTCAACCTCCGCCAGTACGGTAACATGAGATTTCAGCAGCGACTTGCGCATGGCGGTGCTTTGTCCCATAAAGGCCCTGATCTGCCCCAGGTGACACTGAACCAGCATGCTCGGTACCGGATCGAGCTTGGCTGAAAAATCGAAGAGCCTGAAATAGTCCATGTCCTGATTTTTTATGTAATTGGTTCTTTCCGGATATGTGTCGATGTCCGAATGCCTGTACTCCAGGGGATTTAACGATACCGTAAAATTCTCGAAGGCCAGACAGTTTTCGTAACGCAATTTTTTCTGGCAATTCGGATCGATCGGATCGCCGTCATATTCCTTCGGCACTATATCGGTATTCTCTGCAGCCAGTGCAATGTCCATAGTTTCGGGAGCGGAGCACATGGCAAACACAAACCCGCCGCTATATATATAATCTTTTACTGTTTTGGCCACGGCCAGCTTGAGTTCCGGAACCTTGCGGAATCCCAGCGCCTTGGCAGCGATCTCATTGGTGGCGACCTCCTGCTTGTACCATTCGGCATTACGATAGGCGCCGTAAAATTTCCCGAACTGCCCGGTAAAATCCTCGTGATGCAGGTGCAGCCAGTCATACTTTTCAAGTCCGCCGTCAAGCACTTCCTCATCCCAGAGAGTGGTGTAGGGGATCTCGGCGTAGGTCAGCGCCAGAGTAACGGCGTCATCCCATGGTTCCTTGTTGGGCGGAGTATAGATTGCAACCTCGGGAGGTTTCTCCAGAAGAATGACCTCCATGTTCTCCGCTTCTATGGTGCGGTATATATTTTCCACCTCGGCATCCGGGATGATCTCGTAGGTTACTCCGCGCAGAAGACAGATCTCTCCGATATCATCTCGGGCCGGCGTCAGGAACGATCCGGCGCGATAATTCAAAAGCCACTCAACCTTATAGCCCTGCTGCAGACAGTAGAAGGCGACACCGTAGGCTTTCAGATGATTGTTCTGGGCCCGATCCATGGGGATCAATATTCTATCCGCCGAGAGAAGGGCCGGAAAGATAAAAATTATCGCTGTGAAAATGATCAGAATTTTTTTCATGATTGACTCTCTTATCAGCTTATTACCGCAGGTCCTAAATGTTATACTGGAAATATGCTGATGAGTTTCTGTTGAATTACATCCCCTGTAATTTTTCGGTACCGGTTCTCAAAACCTTGATACCCCTTGATAATAATTTGCGACTGCGTCTGTTGTGCCAAAAGTATCAGGCATGTCGAAAAGACAGACGAGGTTTACTTTAAATAATATTTGATTTCAATAAACTTCGACAGGCAAATAGCAATATAAGCATATTTGTCATCGAAATCAAGGAACAGATTAATGAAAATTAACCGATTTTCTCCAGTGTATCGAATGGAAGATAACCATGCAAAGAGTCATTTGTTCCGGCTGGGATTAATTAAATCGCTATTGAGTTCAATTTTTTTCATATAGAAAAAAGCCGCAAGATGGTTGTCCAAGCTCCCTCCGCTTACCCGTAATCCCTTAAAATTCATGGGTTTACATCTGATTTCAGGCGGGCGCAATATGGGATTTCTCCTATAATATTAACCTGCGCAATCGATTAGCCTGCTTTTACAGTTAAAGCTTTGCATTCGCAGGCCGAATAAAATAGTAAGCTAAGAACATAATAAATAACTCCATGCTGGATCGAATAGTACACTCATTATTCGACCGTCATGGCCGCATTAACCTAAACAAAGGAGTAAGGATATGCCGGTCAGGAGAAGCACACGTTACATCTCCAAGAGTTCCAACAAATGGAACCGTACCAGCAAAAAGCGCTTTGCCAATGGCAAACCCTGGACACCGACTGAGGTCAAGACCCTCAGAAAGATTTACAAAGACACCCCGACCAAGGACATCGCCCGCAAATTCCGCCGCACTGTTTCTTCGGTGCAGGCCAAAGCAGGCGACCTCGGTCTGAAGAAAACCAAGACTTATCTGAAGAAAATGCGCTCCAACCAGTGGCGTTAGAAATAAGAAAGTCTTTTTTTCTAAAGCCTGCCCGTGATGGGTCAGGCTTTTTTATTTGTAACAGAAATGATTTACAGGCTTCCTCTCAATATCTATATTTCTATTCCGGAGTTTGAAACAATTAATGATTTTACACAGGAGGAAAGATGTTCAGAAGCGTTGATGATTTCGAATCGATCTGGAAGAGCGAATCCGAAAATACTCTCAAGGTGCTCGAGTCCCTGACCCCGGAATCACTCTCGCAATCTGTTGCCGATGATCATCGAAATATTGGAAGGATCGCCTGGCATAATGTTCTCACCATTCCCGAGATGATGTCGCTCACAGGCCTTCAATTCTCTGGAATATCTGCAAACGATCCGATCCCCGACAGGCCCGAAAAAATAGTTGAAGCCTACCGGAGCGCCGCCTCGGACCTTTTAAAGCAGATCAAATCAAGATGGGATGATGCCGCCCTGCTTCTGGAGGATGATATGTACGGGATGAAATGGAAGAAGGGCTTCACGCTTTATATACTGGTCGTGCACCAGGCTCATCACCGCGGGCAGCTCACCGTTTTAATGCGTCAAGCGGGCCTTAATGTGCCGGGTGTGTGCGGTCCTTCAAAAGAGGAATGGGCCGCTTACGGCGCGCCGGCGCCGGAGATTTAAGGACAAATGCATTCTCTTTCCTGTCAGGATATATTGCTTCCCGGATTAGTTTGTGACAACGAATCATTATGAGCAAGAATAGGTTATATTGCAGCATGATCCGGCCGCTTATTGCCCTCTAAATAGCTTTAAAAAACTCCCGTAAGCCGTTAAAAAATTTTGGATTACAACACTTGACAAAACCGGAATCCGACGTATATAGACTATGGCCTTGTGAAGGCGGGAACAAATAGCCATTATTGAATGTAGTGACTGTGATGACGACGATCTGAGGAAAAAGGAGAAAGACATGATCGGGTTGACAGACTTAAAAGATATCGACGCTATTGAGCTCGATCAGAAATACGGTGCCCATCATTATAACAGGCTGAAAACCGTAATTCGCAAAACCAAGGGCGCCTGGCTGTATACTCAGGACGGTACTAAAATTCTGGACTGCCTGGCTGCATATAGCGCCGCCAATACCGGACACCACCATCCTAAAATAGTAGCCGCCATGATTAAGGCTCTACAGGAGGGTATGGCCTCGGTTATTTCCAATGTTATCTATACCGATGTAAAATCACGCTTTCTGGAAAAGCTCTGTACCCTGCTGCCTCAGCTCGGTACACGCTTCGGCGAAAGCGGTAATGTCGCCATGGCAAAGAACGGTGGAGTTGAATCCGTTGAGACCTCCATCAAGCTGATGCGTTATTATGGCTATAAGAACAAGGGTATCCCTGATGGCAAGCAGGAGATCATCACATTTTCGAATAATTTTCACGGCCGAATGATTACGATAATTTCTTTTTCCTCTGCGAAAAAGTATAAAGAAGGTTTCGGGCCGCTTACCCCTGGATTCGTCGAGGTTCCCTTTGGTGATCTGGATGCGGTCGAGAAAGCTGTTACTCCCAATACCTGCGGCATACTGGTCGAGCCCATGCAGGGCGAGGGCGGTATGTATGTCCCGCCGGAAGGATTCATGAAGGGCCTGCGTGAAATCTGCGATAAGTACGACCTGCTACTGACAGCGGATGAGATTCAGGTTGGTATGGGACGTACGGGTAAAGACTTCGCATTCCAGCATGAAAATGTTATTCCGGACGTGGTGGTTCTGGGCAAAGCCATTTCAGGCGGCCTGGTTCCACTTTCCGTTATGGTCACCAATGCCTACCTCATGCACATGGCGTTCTCGCCCGGTTCCGACGGATCAACCTATGGTCATTATCCGTTATCCATGGTTGCTGGCAATGCCGCGCTTGATGTTTTCAAAGAAGAAGATTTATCCGAAGAGTCCGCGCGTAAGGGCGAATATATGAAGAAACAGATTCTTGATATTGCTTCACGTTCCGAGCACGTAAAAGAGGTGCGCGGCAAAGGGCTCTTTATCGGAATCGAGGTCAACAACGGCGATGCCATGTTCTTCTGCCGCCAGCTTCTGGATATGAACATGCTGGCCAACGACAGCCATGGGCATACAATCAGGATTTCACCTCCGCTGATTATCGATGATTCCGAACAGCAGTATATACTGGAACGCCTGGAGCGAGTGCTGGCCGGCAAGCAGCAGTTCGTGGCGAAATAAGATCAATAGCGATTCAAATAGAAGCCGTCCATAAAGGGCGGCTTTTTTAATGCTTTCGTATTGACATTGAAAATGCGTGACAATCACTCATACGGAGTTATGGTCTGGCCTTTAAATAGATAATTGACAAGTCTGATAATGTCCTCGAGCCCGAGGACAAGGTCGCAATTCAGGTCGGCGCATAAATTCCCGCCGATCGGCCCGAGTCCGTTATTAAAAATGTTATTTACCAGCCAGACCAGATCTTCGATGTCAACTTCAATATCATAGTTCAAATCACCTTTTGTGCATTCCGTAAACATGTAGATGTAATTGGGGTAAGCCCAGACAAAAAAGCCGGTGGCCATCAGGTCATCACCGATCTCCCATGTACTCTTGTCGGTCTTTCCGACGACTCTTACCACATAAGACGGCAGCAGAGAGTTTATTATCTCAAGCCCGAATTCCGTCAAAAGGGAATCCCTGATTTCGTCGCTGATATCGGGATCGAATCTAACTATAAGCTCATCGTCCATATATGTCGGAAAGCAGTAAGGAGCCCTGTGAATCGGATTGACCATGAGAACCGATGGTTCAAGGCGCACGAGATCCATTGCGTGATTTATATTCATATTGTTTGGAATATGAAAAATATAGAAGCCCAAATATATCTGTTCCAGCCTCGGATCGAAGCTCAAAAAGTCCACAGACTCTGCAAATTCATACGGATTAATATGATGGCTGGTGTCAAATATGACCGTGAGACAGAGGTCGTAGATCTCTCTGGATTCGGATACAGCGGGCTGATTGCTACGATACAGATCCTGCGCAATCGATTGCGAGCACAGAACTATCAAAAAAAGCGCCAGGCACGGCATCAAATATCTCATTTTAACCTCCTGTATTGTGCGATTTTCCAAAATGCAGACGTCCTCTGGATTTATCCGTTCATAATCTTATTTGGTCAAACTTAACTTTATGAAAGCCATGATAGATGTATCCGCGGCGCTGCAAATAATTTATGAGCCGCGAGGGGGGAAATCAAGTTTTTTGTGAGCCGGATTGGTGAACCAGGGCCAAATGCCTGCTCTGATAGCGGAAACAGGATTGTGTGATCTGGAAGTAATTGCCGGCAGGGCCGATTATATGCGGGCTTTGAAAAATCTATTGAGCATATTTTCGATGTCAACCATCTTGAAGGGCTTGTTGATAAATCCGTCGGCCAGTTTCGAAAGGAGCGTATCTTCTTCTGCGGCCAGGTTATACCCGGAAATCACGACCACCGGCAGATCGGGGTGATTGGCCTTGATCTTCTTCAGAAGTTCCGAGCCCGACATCTCAGGCATACGCAAATCCGTGATTACCATAGCAAATGACTCATCGCCAAGGATTTCCATAGCCTCCTGGCCGTTTCCGGCACGCCTGGATTCAAACTCGAATATCTCCAGCATCTCAGCCAAGAGGCTGGACATATTGGGATTGTCGTCGACTATCAGAATTTGCTGCTTGGCCATCACACTCCTGTATCCCTAAGCACTATTATTATCATCGGCCAAAAAAGTTATCCTCTTAATCAAATGTTCGATTCCTTGTTTTTTAATGGCCGAAATGAAAAAGTTTCTCAGGTCAGGAGTAAAATAGTGCCCGAATTCGGCGTAGGGCTCGGCGGACTTATCGATTTTATTGAAAGCCATGATGATGGGGATTTTATCTGCCCCGATTTCCGACAGCACCTCGGTAACATTAGCGATGCGTTTGAGATAATGCGGATGTGAAAAATCGACCACATGGATCAGAAGATTGGCCAGACGGACCTCGTCCAGGGTGGATTTGAACGATGCCACTAGGTGATGGGGGAGTTTGTTAATGAAGCCCACCGTGTCGGTCAACAGAATTTTGCGCCCATTCGAATCGGCCAGTTTCCGCGTGGTCGAATCGAGCGTCGAGAAGAGCCTGTTCTCGGTGATGACTCCGGATTTGGTCAGGCAATTGAACAGGGTCGATTTACCGGCATTGGTGTATCCGACCAGGCAGACCCTGAAGAGGTCGAGGCGGTTTTTGCGCTGGGTGATGCGCTCTTTGTCAATTTTATCCAGTTTCTTTTTCAGTATTTTTATCTTGTTATTTATCAGGCGCCGGTCAGTTTCCAGCTGCGTTTCACCGGGACCCTTGGTTCCAATACCGCCGTATTGTTTGGAAAGGTGGGTCCACTGACGCGTCAGGCGGGGCAGGAGGTGGTTAAGCTGGGCCAGCTCGACCTGTACCTTGGCCTCGTTGGTTTTAGCCCTGTTCACGAAAATATCGAGGATCAGCGTGGCACGGTCTATGACTTTGACCTCCAGGCTGTTTTCCAGGTTACGGATCTGTGCCGGAGTCAGCTCCTCATCGAAAATAACTACATTGGCACCACCCGAATCAATCATGGCCCTGATTTCGGATACTTTCCCCTTGCCAATAAAATAGGCCGGGTCAATCTTTTTTCTTTCCTGGGTTACGATGTCGAGCACCTGTGCTCCGGCGGAGGTTGCCAGGAGCCTTAATTCTTTGAGGGATTCATCGAATTCGTAATCGATGGCACGGGGGAGTTTTACCCCCACGAGTATAGCGCGTTCAGTTTGAACTTCGTTAGCTGTTTCGTAAAAGCCTGCTATAAATACCTTCCTTTATGCTCTCTTTTCTTTTTTCAAGCGGGATTGAATGTCCGCTCAAATATTATACGCAATTTTTTCCAGGATATTATACCTCTAAGTCCTCAATTGGCTTGTAATAATTTTCCGCCTGGGCCTTAGGGATGGACTTCCCGGGGACTTCCAATACTTCAACTTTGAGTTTGTGATTTTTATAATAGATCTCGATCAGATCTCCCGCATTGACATCATGGCCCGGTTTCGTACGGCCGCCGTTTAAGCGCACTTTGCCGGCCTGGATCCAGTCTTTTGCCACAGTTCGCCTTTTAATAAGGAAGACAGTCGATAGGTAATCGTCAATTCTCATCTAATCTGATGTCAACGTAATAATTTTGTTTTGCCTCTTCGAGCCATTCCTGCAAGACCGCATCACTTTTTTCCCTCTTGGCGAACTCCTTCAGCCGGTCCCAGTCTTTTTCAAGACTCATGGGACGTGAGTCCTGCCGATCCAGAATCTTCAGTAAATGATAACCGTAATTCGATTTAGTCGGTTCCGAAATATCGCCAACCTGCAGCCCCTCCAGAGCAGTTTTAAATTCAGGAGTCAGCTTGTTGATGGCAAACCAGCCCAGTTCGCCGCCCTGTTTTTTGGTATCCTCATCATCAGAGTATATTTTTACCATTTCGGTGAATTCGGCTTTGCTTTCTACCAGAACCTGATGGAGGCTGTCGGCCAGATGTTCCACTCTCTGCTCGTCGGCTTCGGACGGTTCGGTCAGGAAGAGAATATGGCGGGCATGAACCCGCTCGGGGAGCTTGTCCTCGAGCTTGACTATATGATAGCCCAGGTGTGTTTTGAAAGGCTCGGATATCTCGCCCGGCTCCAGGTTGAAAACCTGATCCTCGAATTCCTTGAAGAGAGTGCCGCGCTCGAAATAGCCCAGGTCGCCGCCGGAAGCGGCGGTTCCCTTGTCCTCGGAATAGAGCTGAGCCAGGCTGGTAAAATCGCCGCCCTCGTCCAGGAGCTTCTTGACTTCCTCGGCCTTCATCCTGGCAGTATCCACCGTAGCCCCGGAGGCTTCCACGGTAAGCAGGATATGGGAGAGTTTAATGGCTTCCGGCTGAGTGGGAAGAGAATCCTTGTACTGCTCATAAAAATCCCGCACTTCGACAGAGGTGACATTGACCTTTGACAAAAAGCGCGAGACATAGCGGTCGCGGATCAGCTGGTTACGGACCTCGCGCCTGAATTTGGCCTTCAGCTCGCGCAGATTCAGGCCTTCCAATCTCATCTGGGCCTCGAATTCAGCTTCGGTCGGAAAGCGCGACTTCAATTCCTCTATCTTTTCCTGCAGGGCTTCCTCGACCTGCTCCTCATTGATATGTATGGAGGTATCCTTTTGTGCTTCTACCAGAAGCAGTTTGTCGGTCACCATCTGCTGCAGAATTATATCCCGCAGGCTATCCGCCTGGACCGGGGTCAGATCAGGATTCTCCATCTGCATCAAGAACATCTGCAACTGGAAATCGAGTTCTGAGACCAGTATGATCTGGTCTCCCACAACTGCGGCAATTTTATCCACGAGTTCACGCTTCTGGCCGAATGCCGTGGCGCTGATCAGAAGTATTAAGGACAATAACAGTGCTATTTTGAGGACTCTATTCATATGTTCCCTTGTCGATTGTTTCCCAGATCAATTCATAGTCTACGTCGATGTCGAAACGATCCCTGTTCTCCGCCATCCATTCCTGGAGGGCTGTCTCTCTTTTCTTATTTTCGAGTTCAGTCTGCGCCTGGCCGGCCACCTCGTCAAATAATTTCACCTGCTGATCCCGTACGGCTACCAGTTTTACGATCGACCAGTTATCCCCGACAGGGAATGGTTGGGAGAATTCCCCGGCCCGCAGCTGATTGGCCTGCTCAAACAGGGTGGGATAATTGAATTCGGAGATAAATCCTAGATCCCCCTTGGAATTCATTGCGTTTGGACGGATTGTATTGGCCGCGAAGCTGTCGAAGTCCGCTCCAGCCTGAAGCTTGTTATGGATCTCCTCGGCCTCGGCCTCGGTTTCGGCCATGATTTCCTTTACATGCAGTTTTTTCGGAATAACGTATTCATCTGCATGCTCCTGGTAATATTCGACCACTTCATCTTCAGAGACGAAGGCCTTTTCCTCAACGATCAGTTCCTTCATTTTGGCGGCCATAATCTGGTCTTTGTAGAACCGCACCGCGTCCTTATAATCCACCGTCTCGGAGAGCTCCATTGCCTGGGCTTTTTGCTGGAGCAGGTCCATCAGCTTCAAATTAAAGATGGCCTTCTTCAGATTCTCCGGTTCATTGAAAGGCGGACGCTGGTTGTCGTTCCAGCGCGCGGTCTGGGTAAGATATTCTCCCAGGGTGACCTCGCCGTCGTTATAAGTGGCCAGGATCATATTGCGTTCATATTCGGCCAGGTCCTGGGGATTGAACGTATTTTTTCTGAAGGGAACTCCGCCGATAACGTCAGGATATAGAGTTGCCGCCTTATCATAGATGAATTCGGCGGTTTCCTCGTTGATTTTGATATCTGCTTCCGCGAACAGCTCATCATAAAATTCGTTCTGTACCCGGGCTTTTTTCTCCGCCTGAATTCGCGAAATCAGCATATCTTCAATCTGCTCCAGAGGCTGTCTTTCCACCTCGCGCCTGTCGGTTACGGTGGCGATATCCCATCCGCCGGGTACGCTGAACATGGTGACCTCGCCTTCGGCAAGATTGAAGACTCTATTCTGAAATTCCTCCGACAGGCCGACCCAGGTCCTGTAACCCAGATCACCGCCCTCCATGGCGCTGGCCTGATCCAGGGAATATTTGCGGGCCATGGCGGCGAAATCCGCACCGTTGTTAATGGCTTTGTAGACCGAATCGGCACGCACACTGTCTTCCACAAAAATTACCGACATCTTAACTTCCTCATCCATGTTTTCGTACCAGGTCTCAATCTCGTGTTGTGAGACATCGATGTGCGGGAGTATCCTGGCCTTGAAAAGCTCATCCCGCATGAATGCCGGACGGCTTTCTTCGATGAGCTCAATGACTTCGGGATCTTTCTGCAGGCCGAGCTCGTAAGCGGCCTCAACGAAGATATACATATTTATCATGGAATCGAGGTATTCTTTCTTGGATTCATATTCTTCCTGAGCAGAACTGAAACTGGTTGCATACATCTCATCAAAGTCTTCCAGTAGAAAGACTTTCAATTCGGATTCCCCGATTTTTGCAATCGTCTTACTTTGTGCCCGTTCCTCTTTATGGTACTGCGGGTCGGATGCATCTCTGTCGCCGCCGCAGGAAACAGCTGCTATCAATAAAGCGATCAGTGTCAATGTGCTTAATCTTTTCATTTATTCACCTCAGAAGTTTTATAATTTTTCCAGTGTATTGTTCCGAATAACCTTCAAAGATAGTCCCTAAGCCAATAATTGCAAGCTAAATTTGAACTTTTGGCCCCAGTCCGAATCCTCATGCTGGCTGTAATCTATGGCGATTGTAAATTCTCCCGAAGCGCTGAATTCTATAGGCTCGGAAAGCCTCGAGCTGAGATTGGCAATCTGTTTTTTCGAGGGCAGGTATCCGTTGGAGTACACTATTTTCAGTGTATTTTTGCGGAAGGCCAGCCGGCTGAGTTTCAAGCGGCTTGCCAGGAGCTTGAGTTCCGCCATCTCAAACAGGTTTTCAGCCTCGGGCGGCATTTGTCCGAAACGGTCTATGACCTCCAGCCTGAGATCGTTGATCTCCTTATAATCTTCAGCCTGGGCCAGCCGCTGGTATAATTCCACCTTCTGCTGAGAGAAGGGGATATAGTCGTCCGGGAAATACATCTCCAGATCTATATCCATCTTGACCTCTGTTCTCTCCTCGGTTTTTTCACCTTTGAGTTCGGCTACCGCTTCTTTCAGGAGCTTGAGGTATAGATCAAAGCCCACCTCTTCGATAAAACCGTGCTGCTGAGGGCCCAGCATATTGCCGGCGCCCCGAATCTCCAGATCCTTCATGGCCAGTTGAAAGCCGGAGCCGAGCTCGGTATGCTGTTCCAGAGCTTTCAACCGTTTTCTGGCCGTGGTTGTCAGAAGCCTCAAGGGGGGGATCAGAAGCAAGGCCCGGGCGCGCCGTGAGGACCGACCCACTCTTCCGCGCAATTGATACAACTGGGCCAGGCCGAAATGGTCGGCGCGATTGATGATAATCGTATTGACCATTGGAATATCCAGACCGGACTCGATAATACTTGTAGAAAGCAGGACGTCATAATGCTGGGACAGAAACGAAAGCATTATCTCCTCCAGCTCTTTCTCGGGCATCTGGCCGTGGGCGACAGCTATTCTTATATGGGGCAAAAGCCTGGAGAGATAGCGGTAGATTGACATAATTGTCTGCACCCGGTTGTGGACGAAATAAACCTGCCCGCCTCTCTCGACCTCGCCCAGAATCTCTTTCCTAATGGCTTCGGGATGGAACTCGGAAATTTCGGTATCGATCGGCAAGCGGTCCTTGGGGGAGGTGTTGATGACCGACATATCCCTGGCCCCCAGAAGAGACATTTGCATCGTCCTTGGAATCGGCGTGGCTGTCATAGTGAGGACATCAACCTGGCTCTTCATTTTCTTGATTTTTTCTTTATGTGCAACCCCGAAGCGCTGCTCCTCATCCACCACCAGAAGACCCAGATCCCTGAAATTGACGTCTTTGGAGAGCAGGCGATGTGTTCCGATTACTATATCGACCTTGCCCTCGGCCAGATCCTTTATGATTTCCCTCTGTTCTTTGCGGGATTTGAAGCGCGAAAGCATCTCGATCCTGACCGGAAAGTCGGCCAGTCGATTTCGGAACGTAGTTTGATGCTGCTGGGCCAGAATAGTTGTTGGAACAAGTACCGCCACCTGTTTATCATCGCAGACGGCTTTGAAGGCCGCCCTGATAGCCACCTCGGTTTTGCCATAGCCGACATCTCCGCAGATCAGGCGGTCCATCGGATTTCCGGTCTCCATATCCTCTTTTATATCAGCTATAGCATCGAGCTGATCGGGAGTTTCATCAAATGGAAATGATGCCTCCAGCTGCCGGATCCAGGTCGAATCCGGAGAGAACTTGAATCCCGGCCGGGCCCTCCGTTTGGCATAAAGCCTCAGCAGTTCCTCGGCCATCTCCGTGATCGCCTTCTTGGTGCGGGCCTTTGCTTTCTGCCAGGCGGTACCCCTCAGCGTACTCAGTTTAGGCCTGCCCTCTTTGCCGATATATTTCTGGACACGGTTAAACTCTTCGATAGGTACATAGAGTTTGTCATCCTTATGATACATGATCAGCAGACAATCGCGCCTTCGATTTTCGATCGTCAGTTCCTCCAGCCCCCGGTATCTGCCGATGCCATAATCTACGTGCACTACATAGTCACCGATATTGAGATTAGTATAAGAGGAGATCGCCACTCCCTCTTTAATCCTGGCCTTACGGTAGCGATGGAATTTTCTGGTGAATATCTGATGGTCGGTCAGCACAGCCAGATTTGACTGCGGAAAGATAAAGCCCTCGGAGATATCCAGAACGGATGTATTGATCCAGTCGGCGTCTTCCTCCAGGATATCCCGCATGCGATCCTTTTGAACTTTGTTATCGCAGGCCAGATGTACAGAGTAATGGCGCTCATGAAGGCTTTTTACATTATTTTTCAGAAGCTTAATCTGGGAATTTATTACAGGATGCTCGTTCATCCCAAAATTAATGGCTCCAGGGCTTTTTCCAAAGCTGATTTCGGAGATTCTTTTATGTCCCTCAAGTCGGGATTCAAATTCTTCGGGTTGAAGGTATATTCTGTCGGGTTTGGGTAGCTCCTCATATTTCTCCCGCTCCTGTTCATGGCAGTTTTCGAACATATCGGTCAGGTCATCGCACTCGGACCTGAGCAGCCCCGGTTCTAAAAGATACAGATTGGCATTCGAATCGATATAATCGAACAGATACGAGCGTTTGCCATTAAAGAACGCCGTGGCCCATTCAAGACCCGGGGTGTCGATCCCGAAACGGAATTTGTCGGAGAGAATCTCTTGGTCACGTTCAGGCAGCTTCTCCATGTATTTATCCAGTTCCGCAATCGTCAGCAAGCTCTCGCGCCGGGGCAGAAGTGTCATCCTATCCACAGTTGCAATAGAGCGCTGATTAGCCACTGAAAATGACCTGATCGATTCGATGAAATCACCAAAAAATTCGATCCTGATCGGATTCTCAGTGGTATAGGGGAAGATATCGACAATTCCGCCGCGCACTGAGAATGAACCTATTTCCTCCACCATAGGATCGCGCTCATACCCCAGTTCGGCAAGGCGCGAGATAAGATCTTCCTGAGCCATTTCCTGGTTGATTTCCATATGCAGGGAGCTGATGGAGAGCTCATCGGGAGAGATCGTGGGCTCCAGAATTGCCCGCACCGAGGCAGTTACGATTATATTTTGCCGATTCTGCAGATTGTAAAGTGTCTGCAGACGCTCGCCGATATTTTCCGTAGCCGGGGTCTTCCATTGATAAGGATTTATATTCCAGGCCGGAAACTGAAAAGCCAGGCCATTGCCGGAAATCTCATTTAAATCATTTTTGATAGAAAAAGCTTCTTTTTCAGTTTTTGTGATTACCAGATATTTGCCGGGGAATCTTGAAAACCAGTTGTATAGAAAGAAGCTCCGCCCGGCTCCCACCAGCCCGGATACCTCCAGGTCCTTCTGACCAGAATTCGAAATTTCCAGGGCCTTTTGATAGGAACCGGAATTCTCTATAATTTGCAGTATTTTTTGAATCATGTTCTAAACCAAACGCAAAAATCCCACAGCCCCGTGACCCGGGGGGTGGGTTACTAAGTCATAATGTTATAAATGCCATCGGCATTCGTTTGACAAATATAAGCTTGAGTATTCAATTGTCAATTATTACATATACTCATCTGAACTATAAAAGGTTCAATCGGTTTATAGAAAAAAACATACTTTTCAATATGGAGATGAGAAATGATAGATTTTGAATTGACCGAAGATCATAAAATGGTGCAGTCGGTGGCGCGCGAAATCGCCGCAAGGAAGGTGGCCCCGACGATACGGGATTTCGACCGCAAACATGAGTTCGATCCGACCCTGATTACAGCTTTGAAAGAAGCCGATCTCATGGGTGTGTGTGTCCCGGAAAAATACGGGGGCATGGGTATGGATTATATCAGCCTGGGGCTGGTCTGCGAGGAGCTTGAATATGCAGACACCTCGGCCCGGGTGATATTTTCGGTTCATATCGGCCTGAATTCGATGACACTGCTGGGATGGGCCAGCGAGGAACAGAAAGAGAAATATCTGATTCCACAGGCTAAAGGTGAGAAGATCGCCACCTTCGGCTTGACCGAGCCGGGCGCCGGTACTGATGCTGTCGGAATCGCCACCACTGCAGACAAAGACGGCGATCATTACATATTGAACGGCGAAAAGATGTGGATCTCATTAGCGGACGTTGCCGATAACTTTTTGATCTTTGCCTGGACAGATCGAGATAAAAAAGAGAAGCGGGATCATTCTGGAATCTCCTGCTTTATCGTGGAGCGCGAATTCGAAGGCGTGACCACCGGCTCGATTCCCGGTAAGCTGGGGGTGCGCGCCGGAAATACGGGATGGATTGCCATGCAGGATGTCAAGGTTTCGAAAGAAAATATGGTGGGCGAGCCGGACGAGGGCTTCAAGATAGCGATGACCTGTCTTGACGGCGGGCGTTATACTGTCGCAGCCGGTTCGACGGGCCTTATTAAGGCCTGTATCGATGCCTCGGTCGAATACTGCCGCACGCGCAAGACATTTGAGACCGAGATCAGCCAGCATCAGCTCGTGAAAGAGATGCTGGCGGAGATGGAGTACGGTTATCAGGCCGGAAGATTACTCTGGTGGAAGGCGGGATGGCTGAAAAATAAAGGTGTGCGCAATACACGTGAAACCGCTATGGCCAAATGGTTCTGCACCGATCAGGCCGAGAAAGCGGCCTATAATGCTGTGCAGATTCATGGCGCCTATGGCTTCTCTGATGAATATCCGGTGGAGCGTTTTTTCCGCAATTCCAAGGGCGCCGCGATTTATGAGGGCACGCGCGAGATTCAGAAGTTGATGCAGGCCGATTACCTGCTGGGATTTCGAAAGGATAAAGAGACTCGTTTGATGGTCCCGGGATACGAGGAATAGGCCTGGCTGCGCTGTCGAGTATCCCTTTCTGACAGCGATGTCGGCAGGAAAGGAATTCCATCAAAGGCAGGGCACATGATAATTCGCAGGGTCGCACACATCCACCGATTCCATCAGACTGCAAGACCCAGCGCGACGAGAAAATCTCGTTTATTCTCTGTTATCAGTTAGATCGGAGCCGCAATATCGGCATTTAATCGCTTCTGCTTTTATCAATTCCGCGCAATATGGGCATCTCTTCATGTCCCCTTCTCGAATTGCCTTCTTTTTAACCTTCTCTTCATCCTTCGGGACAACCAGGGCGAGAATAAATCCGAATGGCCCCAGTAATACACCCATGGCAAACCAGCCGCAACCGCTTCGTCCCTTATTTGAGGCAACCGCGGCGCTGATTATCCCGAAAAGCAGCCAGATAATTATAAATTCCACAATTTTACCTGCATGGCATCGGCATCCAGCCGTTTAAGTGGTTCTATGTTTCTTATAAATCTTTCTTCGCCATCTTAAAATGCAAATATAGACCAGCTCGATGCAGTGTCAATCATAAACAAAAAAAGACCCTCCATGACTGGAGGGCCCTTGGATCAGAGAATTATCATTTATGAGATGTTCAAGTCCCCTTTTAGTTTACTTTTCGTCAGCCATAGCTGTCTTGCTGACATCAATCTCTTTCTTGCTTTCATCAGCGCTATTCTTCAAATCATCCTTGTACTTCAAGCAGGCCGCGTCAGTGCCTGATTTTTCGGAAGCTGCCGTCTTTACAGCGGCGTCCCTGGAGCAGTTAGATTCGGCGGATGCCTTCTTGGCTGTGCACTCGCTCTTCTCGCCGGTTACAGCAGCCGTCTTAACTGTGGCATCGCCTTCTTCGGCGGCCTCAGCAGACTTGAGGGCCTTGGTGTAGGCGCACTCACTACTCTTTTCAGAGTTGACTGCGGCTGTCCTGGCAGTGGCCTCGGCTTTATCGCCACAGGCGTACTTTTCGGATGAAACTTTCTGAACCTCGGCGGTCTTGGAAGCGGATTTGTCACCGCCGCAGGCAAAAGCAGTAACTGATGTTACAAACATGATGGCAAGCGCGATAGTTAGAGCTTTTTTCAGCATTGTGCCTCCCGGATTTGGAGTTAAAGTTTAAATGAGTACTATTCTTATCCTGTTTATTTATCTTGTTGAACGCGCAAAGCCTCGATTTAGTTTCAAGCTGATCCAAGTTTTTCAGATATTTTATTGTGGTTTATGGAGTTGTGGATTTGTTTGGTGATCTTTGCAGGTTTTCGAAGGGTTGGAATTTACTCTTCTTCGTCGGAAGTATCTTCTGTTTCTTCTTCCTCTTCAAGCAGGTATGATGCGGTGACATTCCAGCTATCGCCTTCTTTTTCGACATGAAATTCATAGTTATCTATCTGATCCTCAGTAAGATAGCTTTCAACATAAACTTTTGCGCCATTTCTGAGCAGGTTGTAATTCAGAGCTTTAAAGTTCAAATGTGGAATTATCCCTCCGAAAAGGCTGCGATAGGTCGCACGGCTTCCGAACCAGAGCGGAGTTTTCACAATAATGAGCGGCATTGGAAATCCCCTTAACTCAAATGTCCTTTGCTCTCGAGGAAATGCCAGATAAAGCGGGCTGGGCTCCTTGAGCACAAAGGTTCTGTAGTATTTGGTCCAGGCGGTATCCTTCTCGATCTTTATCGTATCCAGACCTGATGATCTGATTATGTTCCAGAGTACCGCCTCGTAGACCTTGTGATTTCTATCAAGTGGACGGGGTTTGGAGAGCGGGCAGTAGTCGACCAGATCGCGTTTGCCGTCAAGATCGGTGTCGGGCAGACGGTCCGAGGTCAAAAGCTCATTCTCGATATTATTATAGATTTTGTCCAAATCGCGGTCTGTTCTAAGTTCTTTTATTGAATATGAAAGCGGAATATCATCTTTGTAGTCAACAAACGCTCCCAGACCCAGCCCATGATCAGGGAAATAGCCCGGATCGATCTCATAGAAGACAAAATGCAGGCTGTCGTTTCTGACCTCGAAATCGATATCGGAAAAATAATATGCGTTTTCTATCATGATTGGGTCGACCCAGTTTTGACGATCCGATGACCTTACCGCCCAGAGATTATATTTGGCGGAATATCTTTTGGAGATAAACAGGCCCCAGTATATACTGTCCTCATCCTGGGTTATGTAGGATGGCCTGAAGTCTGCGGGAGGGTTCCATGAAACCAGCGTGCGCTGGGGGGCCTCAATGACCGGTCCTTCTCCGCAGGAGAGAATAAAAGCAGCCAGAAGTAAAAATAGTATTGTGGATATACGCATATTCATTTACCTATTATAATCTTATTAACAGGATTTGCAACAACAGAAAGAAATATTGTGTTCAATTTTGGACAGAATAATATAATAATGTCTGAATTCAGGAGGATATATGGGAATAAAACTGGAGCAGTTCAAGGCGGAACGTCGGCGTCTGAATGACCTGGTGCTCTCAACCGAAAACACACATATAAAACGTTTTTTTACTCTCGATAATGCAGTTTACAGCAAGGGTGCGATTCCGGTCAAGTATAAGGAGATGCTGGGGCTGGTGGCCTCTATGGTGCTCAGATGTGATGATTGCATCGCTTATCATGTCGACCGCTGTTTTGAGGAGAAGGCTAATAAAGAGGAGATGGATGAGCTGATGTCGATTGCACTGGTTGTGGGCGGATCAATTACAATACCGCACGTGCGCCGTGCGTATGATCTATGGGATGAGCTCGCGAAAGATCAAGCAGACAAGTCGGTATAAGTCGTAGGTCAAATCCTTCCGGGATTTGACTATTCTAGTTTATCAATTCCCTGGATGGATTGACCTGCGAGTTAGATAGGAGAAAATTATGTCAGATACAAAAAATCCGGATGATGTCAAAAAATTCGTGAGAGACCTGTATGGCAAAATAGCCGAGGGTAAAGCGGATGGATGTGGTTGCTGTTCTTCACCTTCACCGGTGGAACTCGAGGTCGGATACTCTCAGCAGGATTTGGAAAATATTCCTGGCGAAGCGGTTCTGGGACTTGGGTGCGGGAATCCAACCGCGCTGGCGGATATTAAAGAGGGTGAGACCGTTCTCGACCTCGGATCCGGCGGCGGTATTGATTGTTTTCTCGCTGCTCGCCTGACCGGGAAGACCGGTAAGGTCATAGGAGTGGATATGACCGAGAAGATGATCAACCTGGCTCGAAAGAATGCCGCCGAGGGCGGGTATGACAATGTCGAGTTTCGCCTGGGCGAACTGGAGAATCTGCCGCTCGAGAACAATTCGATCGATCTGATTATCTCCAACTGCGTGATCAACCTTGCGACCGACAAATCGAAAGCATTTAGCGAGGCATTTCGAGTGCTCAAACCGGGTGGGCGAATGATGGTATCCGATCTGGTCGTGACCGAAAAACTCCCTGAGCATATCCGCAGGTCACTGGAGGCCTGGGCGGGTTGTATCGCCGGGGCGATGGTTAGAGAGGATTATCTGAATGCGATCGAGACGGTCGGTTTTGAGAACATCAGTGTTGAAAAGGAGCATGCCTATATTGAGGCCAACATGACTGATGAGTTAAAGGGTAAAATATTGAGTGTCTCGGTAAAGGCCTTCAAGCCGGTTTAAGAATAAATTGTCGAGAAGTCGTAGGTCAAATCCTTCCGGGATTTGACATTTCACGCTTAGAAATAAATGGTGGAGACCCAGTAGCAGAATTGCGCCGTGGCAAAGGCGGCGTAGGTTCCGATAGCATATCCGATCAGCGCCATCAAAATACTGACCGGCACCAGCGATTCCTTGTGATAGGCCGCCACAACCGGCGCGGATGCCGCACCTCCGATATTGGCCGCCGAGGCAATGGCCGCAGAGTGAACATCGACCTTGAATATCTTTGCCCCCAATAAACAGAAACCGCCATGAATGAAAACCCAGATATAAGCTCCTACTATAAACAGCGGCGCCTGACCCAGAACCTCCGAGACATGAGCACGCGCGCCCATATTGGCAACAAAAAGATATATAAGCGCCATCGCTATCTCATGCGAGCCTGGTATATTTTTGGCGGGGGTGAATGACAGCGCCAGTGCCAATGTTGTCACCAGAAGTATCCGCCATGTACTGGCTGTAAGCACCGGTTCAACCACAGGAAAGTTTTCGGACAACAGTCCTGCCAGATATGTCGCCGCAAAGCCGACTGCCAGAAGATAGAGCACATGACGCATGGCCTGACGGCCTTTGTCTCTTTTGATATCTTCCGCCGCCTTCTCCATCTCCGCCAAACGATTTTTGGAAACGCCGGTGAATTTATTGAAGCGTTTTGCAAGCAGCTTTGAGCCGAGCATAATCGGCAGCCAGACTATGTAGACTATATTATCGGCCAGGGCCGCCAGCCCGAATGCGGAGGGCGGCGTCTTCAGCCCCTCGGCCACTGCGGCCATATTGCCGGTGCCGCCGATCCAGCTTCCCGCCAGGGTGCCGAAGCCTTTCCATGTATCCGGTTCCAGGAATCCGCCCACGATTGCATAGGCGATTGGCGCGCCGATCATGACACCCAGCGTGCCGAAAAGCATCACAAATATGCCCTTGCCCATGACCCTGATAGCCCCGCCGACATTGACATCGAGCATCAGCATCACCAGGAAGAGCGGTAAGATGGCATAGCTCATGAAATCATAGACTGGAGAATCGTTGGGAATTACGCCGGTGTTGGAGAAGATCAATGGCAGGATATAGATGAACAGAAGCGGCGGAAAGAAGTTGAAGATATTGAATTTTATCTGCCCGGCCTGCTCTTTTTGTTTGACCACCTGTTCCAGATAAAAGAATATGGCGGCCACTCCGGCCAGCACCATGAGCACGCCTACGGGTGATGATATGAGCGAGGTTGAGACTTCAGCTGCTTCGTTCATAATTGAGTGATATGTTAATACAATGTCTCAGATTTGACAAGCTGAATTTTGGATATTCGGAAGGCAGGGGGGAAGGAGAAGAGTCGCTTCGATTATCGTCATTCTGAGGAGGTCCCGCCAGAGGCGTGGACTGACGTGAGAATCTCCGCGTGTGCCTCAGGCAGATATGATGAGATTGCCACGTCGCTCATGCCTTGGGTCCTTCGCTCCTCGCAATGACGACTATGGGTGGCACGCTCAAATTTATTTGGGCGTGCTCTTTGAATCGACCACCAGCCCAAAGCGAGTTTGGGCTGGCCACCCGGAGATTAGATTTTCTTTATCCTACAACTCTCTAAAATCAGCAATCTCGCCTTTTAACGCCGAGGCGGCGACTGTGGCGGGGGAGGCTAAGTACACAAACGAATCGCGGTTGCCCATACGTCCCTTGAAATTGCGATTGGCGGTCGAGATGACTTTCTCATCCTTGGCAGGTACGCCCATATGCGCGCCAAGGCAGGGCCCGCAGTTGGAGTTGGTGACATAACCGCCGGCGTCTATCAATGTCTCGACTATGCCTTCTTTCACCGCCTGCAGATAAACTAATTGCGAGGCGGGAGTGATCTGGAAACGGACACCCGGTGCGATCTTCTTGCCATTTACGATATCAGCCGCTATCTTCAGATCCTCCAAACGGGCGTTACAGCAGGTCCCCAGAAAGGCCATGTTGATTTTTTCACCTTTGATCTCTTCGATCGGATGGACATTGTCGACAGTATGCGGGCAGGCCACCTGCGGGGAAAGTTTGTCGAGATCGAATTCCAGCTCCTGTTCGTATTGGGCATCATCATCGGGATAAACCGGCTCGAATTTCTGGCGCGCCCGTGAGGATACAAAATCCAGCACCTTATCATCAGGAGCTATATAACCGTTCTTCGCGCCCATCTCGACCGACATATTGGCAAAAGTAAAACGCGAATCGAACGAGAACTCATCGAATGGCTTGCCATGAAACTCGACCGATTTATACAGGGCGCCATCAGCCTTAATAGTGCCGATTATATGCAGGATAATGTCTTTAGTTGCCACTCCCGGCTGAAGTTTGCCCTTGAGCGTGATCTTCATCGATTCTGGGCAGCGCAGCCAGAGCTTGCCGGTGGCAAACACCACAGCCATCTCTGATCGTCCAATACCGGCCGCAAACGCGCCCATGGCACCGTAGTGAGTGGTATGGGAATCGGAACCGACAATCACTTTGCCAGGCAGCGCGAAGCCCCCCTCGGTTAAGACCTGGTGGCAGATGCCCATGTTGACATCATAGAAATTCTCGATCCCCTGCTTCTCCACGAATTCACGTACGATTTTATGATTCTCGGCATATGTGGCATTGGCGGCAGGCGAGCAATGATCCAGTACGATCACATGCTTGCCCGGATCATAGACTTTATCCACGCCGATTTTATAGAATGTATTTGATATATCTGCGGTGTTGTCATGCGACATGGCAACATCGGGCTCGATCTCGCATATTTCGCCCGGCTTGACATCACGTCCCATCTTGAGTGAAAATATCTTCTCGGCGAATGTCTTTCCCATCTCAACTCCTGTAATTGTGATTCAATTGCACCAATATATACGTAAGCAGTGTGCATGTCAAAGCGAGAATTTGGCGGTAATGCAGATATTGTATAGGGTGCCCCAAGCTTTAGGGAATGTTGATAAACCATGAAAGCAGCGATATTCGTCATTGCGAGAGCGAAGCGACGCGGCAATCTCCGCCACTATTTTTTTGCGGCAACCGCGGAGATTCCCACGGTCGTACTCGCCTCCGGCGGTACTCCCTCGGAATGACGAGCGTCAGTTCTTATTTCAATATCTTTAACTTTGTCAACAAGCCATGCAGATTGGGTCACCCAATGCAGCAAACAGAATCCCTTCGAGGTTCTGCCGGATCGTGCGCCGCCTTAACTGGGCACACCAGGAGGTACGTCCGGCACGATTTCGTGAGCGGCACTATGTCAAATCTCAGGGAGATTTGACCTACATTAACTTCGAAAGTTTACTTTTCAATGATTGGGGCGATGTCTTTTTTATATCCACTTTATCCAATCCCGAGAATTTTGCAAGGCGTAACGCGGCGGAAGCTAGTTCTTTTGATAGAGTCATGTTTATCTTCACCCCGTCTTCGATCTGGATCAGGTTGAAAACCAGGGTCGAGTTCTTGCGGTCGGCTTTGGGATCAATGCGGCCGATGAAATCGAGTTTATACAAAATCGGCATGACATAATAACCGTATTTGCGCTTCGATTTGGGGGAATAAACCTCCCAGGCATACTCAAAACCAAAGATGTCCTTAATCAAATCGCGATTAAAAATCAGATTATCCAGCGGCGCCAAAAAGCGCACCCGATTATCAGGTCTATATTTTCCGGCTGCAAGCAGGTCTTCACAATCGTCTCTCATAATCAGGTATCTCTTTTTGACACCTTCGATTTCCAGCTCAAGTATCTCACCTTTTTTGATTAATGGCTCCACTAATGCAATTCGCTCAGGCTTTTTCAGATGCATATTGCCGAAACGCCAGAAACTAAGATCGCCGATATGATAAGTGCGGAAATGCTTGCGCAGCATGAAGTCCTGATATTCTTTCTGCCCGGCTGGTTGTGTACTAACATGATCTGGAAGCACCCGCTCCGGCAGATTGTAAACGCGTTTGCCGTTGTCGCGATGGGAGGTCATCAGCATTCCGGAATACCACATATAATCCAGCGCCGCTGTAGTAACCTTCAGACCCGGGCTGTAGCCCCAGGAGACCCTGCTTTCGGTTTTAAAATACGAAGCGGGAAGAGCGCCATGCTTTTCAATTTCGGATTTGAGGTGCTTGACAAGGCCCAATATTTTTTCACCCTTTGCCAGCTTGACAAGATGAGCTTTTATTTCCTTTCCTATGGATTGCTGTTTGACCAGATGATAACGGTATTCCTCGGCCGGCACAAAGCAGAGTGCATTGAAGTAAGCCTCGATCATCTTGCGCTCATCATAAGCGATCTTTTCAATCATATGGGACTTATAGTTATCGAAGCGGTTGATCAGCACTAGATCCTGATTACGTTCGACAATCCGCAGGGGATCCATCTGCACACATTCGAGCGGAAGGATATGCTCATATTCGACATGTTTAATTTTACGATGAGGTTTAAAACGCCCGAAATTGCGGCTTATCAAAAATTTTCTAACAAGGTTCTTGCTGACTTTGGCCAGGGACATAAATCTCCGTTAATTTTGGTAATTCTAAATCCAATTTACGCCACCTGGAAAATAATGTTATCACTTTTTGCGGATTATATGAAGAAAATGATTCGAATGCTAATCCACATGGCAAAGTACGGCCTTGTAGGGATTTAATATGAAGTTCTTTGGCTTATAGGGCATTGGCTTGGACCGATAAACGGTCTCATGTCCCTTCACCCAGAATTTCAGGATCGTATGTGAATCATTTTCGAATTCCACCACCAGAGGCACCACCATCTTGAAATTCTCCGGAACATCCTCGGTTTTAATAGTGGCCTGCACAATATAATTGCCATCTTCCTCCAGCACCTCATATTCAGGTTTATATCTGGGGATTTCTGTGCTGAAAATCCATTGATCAAAAAACCAGGCCATATCCATGCCAAAATATCTTTCAGTCAGGTCTTGAAAATCCCGGGTAGAGGCTTTCTTTCCTGAATAGGCCTTCACAAAACGCTGCATCATCCTGACAAAATTGTCGTCGGAGTGGTTATCGTAGTCGTGCAGCATCATCCTGAGCATATGGAGAACATAAGCTCCTTTGGTATACACCAATGTGCTGTAATCCTGGGACTCGGTTGAAGCCAGCCGGCCGCCCAGCCAGATTGGCCCCGCTTCCGAGCCCTCTGACCATGATCCGGTGTACAGGGAACCTTTTTGAGTAATTATATCCTTCCAGTCATCCAGTAGTCTAAGGAACCGCTTGTTGTCGCCGTCTTTGGTCTGCACGAACCATGCGGAGGTGTATTCCGCAAAACCTTCGGACATCCACTGGTCGTGATATGATTTAAAGTGCACGATTGTAGGCCACCATTGATGTGCGACCTCATGGGCTCGAAACGCATCCATCTCGAATCCCTTGTCACGGTCGTCGCGTTCGAAGCTGGCCCATCCAAGATGCAGAAGGCCCGGAAAGCTCTGACCATGCGCGAGCGGTATTTCGGTTACCAGCAGCCTGTCGTACGGATAAGCCCCGTAGACATTGGTACAGAATTCCACCGCCGCGGTAACATCTTCAGCGGTGACATCAAGCATGTTGGGTCCGAACAATCTTCCCCGATGACTGGCGTCGGAACGGAAAATCTTGATTTCCGGAAGGCCGGGCTGGACAACAGTAAGAGAATCGAACCAGCCGTAATTAAATCCCACTACCTGAATTGGATCTTTGTTCTCCCATACAGTGTAGCGCCAGTCGCCGTCCACACTATCCTTGACTTTATCCCCGCAGGATAGAAACCTCAGCCACTCAGGAGTCCTGTATCTCAAACTGAAAGTGGCCTTGTTGCGAAATCCAAGTTCAGGATACCATCCTGCCGGGGCGAGCAGATAGAAATCGCCCCAGACCGACTTCTTGATCACATCGCCGGATTCATAATAAAAAATAAGGGTGTCTACCTCTCCCTGCATCAGGGGACGATTGAAAAAGACGGTGCTGAAATAGGCATCATCTTCCTTGAATTTATCGAATGCCAGACTGGTCCCGTCAGACGTCTTTACGGAATCCATATCGATCTGGTCTGAATGATTAAACCACAGGCGTATCAGGCTGTCCTGATTCGATTGGAAGATCAGTTTGCATTCGGCGATCAGATCGGTGTTCTGTTCGATTGTGGTATTTATATCGTAATGGAGAGGGTAGGCTTGATCGATTTGTTCGCGTTCATAAATGTCCTTTCCGGACTGATAATGCTCCGAGGGGAAAAACCTGGTGATAACCTCTATGACCTGGTGACCCATCACGGATTTAAACTCCACAAGTTCGACCGATTCGGTATTGGTTGGATCATATTGAAAAACGAAGTCATCACCGGTATCGAATATAGTCAGAAGATATGGATTTTCCTTGGATGTATACAGCCTGGGGATCATGGCCGAAGCGGCATCGATTGAGTAGTCCTTGAGTTTGCCGAGGAAACGCTTGACCCTCGAATTTAATTTTCCACTTTTTTCCTCGGACCGCAGCTCCAGGTGTGAAAAAAATTCCTCATAAATATCCTGTGAGAAGAAAAACAGGCCGTCATCAAATTCCTTGTCGAAGTCCTTCTCGCCTGTGAATTTTTCAATCGAGAATTTTTCGATAGGAGTCGGCCCGACCACGCGGCATCTGCCCTTGCCGTCAAAGTAAAATCCGATTGTATGGCCTGCAATAGTGTTGAGAAAATATATAGTGCCTTCACCGAAAGTGAAAGTAGCCGCATCCATGCTGAACTCGAAATCTTCAACCTCCCAGGATTTTTCGAAATCCGGACGTATTTTCCGGATACTGTCATAGACAGCTTCATAGTTTTCTTTTGTGAACTGCGCATTGGCCATGCCTGAAAGGATCAAAATGCAGATGACAGTCAAAATAATAATTCGATTCATGGTTTTCTCTCCCCGTTTTGCGAATGTCTATTATAAAATATAGACGCCGGGATTGAATGCAAGTCAAAAAGATTTTACAGATCGGCAGGGGAATGGTTCACGCAGTCTAGGACCTTTATCCGGAAATATATTCCTGCAGGGTAACTGAATCATTCTCGAACATTCGAGCACGCAGATATTCGAAAATTCGATAGAGCCTGTCGGCCTCAACAGAGCCGCGGAGAGTAAAAAGAAATTTTTGGGTCTGGCCATCATAGAACATTAAAGTGGGAAATCCGGATATATTGAATATATCCGGAAGGCCGGATTCGCTTAGAATCCGCCCGCGATATTCGACTCTTTCATTAGAATTGGTTTCGACTCGCACAGGCAGTACCTTATGCTCGAATGCTTCCAGAATTTCCGCTCCTGTAAAAACATCAGATTCCATCTGGTCGCAAGGAGCACAGTTCTCGGAGCGAAAGAACAGCATGGCAAAGCGGCTCTCACCCTCGATTTCGGATAATGCCTGATTGAATTGACGCCAGGGGATAGAGTCCGACAGAACCCCTTTAACTTTACCGGATTCATCTGCAACTGTAGTTGTGTCTATTAGGGACTCTGAGGAATCGGCTGACTGCTCTGTAGTACCTGTTTCGATTTCGCGCTGATCCGCGACGACCGTCAGCCCCACAACAAGTAAAGCCACTCCGACCAGCACTAAAAGCAGCCAGGTGACTTTGGAACCGTAATATGGATTTTTCTTTTCAGGCTCACGGCCCGTCACAGGTTATATCCCTCAAGTGAAGTTATTGCAGGAGGCCCCGCGTCCTCCTCCGGATGATCCCCCGCCGGTAACGAAAGCCGAGATCTTTTTTTCTGTCTTCTCAGATTTGCAATTGGGGCAGGCGGGCTTTTTGTCTCCATAGACAAGCTCCTCGAACTGCTGCCCGCATTCTTTGCATTTATATTCATACAGAGGCATCTTCTGTCTTCTCCTTTTTCTTCCAGGGAAAGCTGAAACTCAGCAGCAAGCCGATTATCCCACCGTAAACGATTGACATATAGGGATTTGAGGTTATGGGGCAATAGCCGCTCCTGCATCCGATGAAATAGTAATAAAGATAGCCGCCGCCCAATCCCGCCGCGATTATCAACATTTTTATTATCAACCACTTTGTTTTCATGTCTCAATATCCGCTTTTTTAGCTTTTAGATGCAAAAAGGATGGAAAAGATTCAAAAAAAATCAATTTTTTCAATCTCCTCCGCCTGACTTTAAGCAAAATTACTCTTTGGCCTCTTTGCCTGTCATGGTTTTGGCCAGGCAGAAGATCAAGAGTCCTGTTAAGCCGGCCCAGTATATAATCATGAATATCCAGCCGAATGTATTCATATCATACCTCAGGAGTTATTTTCCTGCTCTTCAAATTCATCCGAAATATCCAGTTCTCCCTTATGTCGTTTCCAGGCTATATACGTCAGGGCGCAGAGGATTATGAAAAGCGAGAGAAGGAAGAATCTGGCCATCAGCACATAGGGCTTGTGTTCCGGGTTAAATGGATTACCTCCGGGATCGGTATTCATCAGGATCACATCAAACCAGTTCTGGTAAAGCCAGACGCCTAGAATCGCGGCCAGGAAAAGGGGTGTAATATATTTAATCAGGATTCTGAAAATTACAGGTACCTTAATATTGGCCGCGCGGTGCAGTTCTTCCCAGCCTTTCTTCGATCCCAGCACCCATCCGAACAGGACTATTTCGATTAATGCTCCGATCACGATGATGAAATTGGCGGCCCAGAAATCTATATCATCCATAACGCCGTATTTCAGGAACCAGATGGCTGGCTGACAAAGGATAAACATAAATGCGCCGACCAGCACGACCGCCTCGCCCCGGGAAAGACCGAATTCATTTTTGAGGAATGCCACTATGGGCTGTACGATAGAAATCGATGATGTCACCCCGGCCAGAAAGAGCATAAAGAACCAGATGAAGCCAAATACCGCGCCGGCCGGGATCTGCTGGAAGATCAGAGGCATTATTACAAAACCCATGGAGAAGGAGCCGGATGAGGCTATTTCCTGCACTGCCGCGGGATTCGGACCGAAAAATATAAAAGCCGCAGGAATTATAATAGAACCGGCCAATACCACTTCCGCAAATTCATTGGCGGTGGCCGAGGTCAGACCGGAAAGGGCAACATCGTCCCTTTGTCTCAAGTAACTTGAATAGGTAAGGATCACCCCCATGCCGACCGAGAGCGTGAAAAAGACCTGGCCTGCCGCCGCCAGCCATACCTGGGGATCCTTTAGCTTGGAGAAGTCCTGATTCCAGAGATAGCCCAGCCCGTTGACCGCATTGGCTGAAGGCTCCTGGCCGGGCGGCAGGGTCAGTACACGGACCGCCAGAATAATTCCCAGAACGAACAGGGTAGGGAGAGCGATATTGCAGACTTTCTCTATACCGCCACGCAAACCGAAATAGATTACAACGATATTTATAACAAATGTAATCAGAAATATAATATATGTGGTCGCAAAGGATCCTCCTTCGGTCACCCCCAGATACTGAAGCCAGAAATTGGTCATTTTATCGGCCTCGGCCGCGCTGGCCACCTCGGGCATTTTGCCGATTATGGAGAAGATGCTGTAGCCGAGTGTCCAGGATTCTATATAGCAGTAGTAAGAGAAAATCGCCAGCGGTCCGAAAACTGCCATCACGCCGACATATTTCAGAATCCGCCCTTTGGGTCTGAGGGCCTGAAATATCCCCGGTCCGGAGGAGTGCCCGAATTGCCCGCCGTAGCGTCCCAGGGTCCATTCCACCCACACAAGCGGTATCCCGACGACAATGAGCGCGACCAGGTATGGAATCATGAAGGCGCCCGGACCAAACTTGCCGGCCTCAGTTGGAAATCGCAGAAAGTTTCCCAGGCCGACCGCCGATCCGGAAACCGCCAGGATCACTCCCAGCTTTGTTCCCCAGCGTTCACGGACTAACTTCGGCATAAAGGCAAATCCTTTCTACAGGGCAAAATTGTTGTCCATCTATATGCTCGGATTTAAGACTGATTTTAGCAATATTGTGGAAATTGGGCAAGTTTTTTTTATAGGCAGTGCCTGCCTGCCAGGATTAAGGGAGGGATATACAGAATACTATAGCCGCACGGGCTGTCAAACTCAGCATCAGCCGCCTTTGGATTTTCGAATGAGGATTACAAATGCCACAAGCAGAAGTATTATAAGTAATGTCTGCAAGCTGTTCCTTTCTCTTTAAACCGTTTAAACGCTGTATGCAGATGATTGTTCGTGAGATAAGTATAATTTTTACCAGCGGACTTCAGGTTTGGGAGGAGAGGATTCTTCAATGTTTAAAAGATTCTTTTCAGCCTTTTCAATTTCAGGATCCACAAGGAAACATGCAATCGCAGACATTTCGTTATGATCATTAACCAGCGGGGCGGTGGTGAGACGCATCTTGACAGGAGTGCCGTCAGTTTTTCTGCAGAGAATAATACAGTCATAACCGCCCTTCCTGGTCTGGCGGATCACATGTTCCTGAATTTCCTCCGGCTCGATACCGGTGATTAAAACTGACAGATTCTTACCCTTTAAATTGTCCAATTTTGTGTCAAACAAATGTTCCGCGCTCTTGTTCAGATAGAGTATCTTGCCGTGAGCATCCAGTTTGATAATAGGAATCAGTGCGGACTGCACTATTTTGGACAATTCACGGTTTTCCCGCTGGGCATTCTTCAGCTCGGTTATATCCACTATGTTCACCATCAAAGCCGGCTTGCCATTATATGTCATGCGGGCGGATCTCACCATAATATCGAGGATGATTCCGTCTTTCCTCATCGCCTTCAGTTCGAATTGCTGGCTAATATCCTCCCCGGAAATCTTCTTATGGGCACGCTCTTTAACAATTTCACGATACTCGGGATGTACGAAGTCCCAGATTTGAGAACCGCTGTATTCATTCTCATCGTATCCAAACATCTCTTCAAAACGGGAATTGGCATAAATGATGCGCTCATCCGAGTAGATTATTATACCGACCAGACTGTTTTCGATGAGCGTTTGATACTTGCGCTCTGACTCGATAACCAACTCCCGGACGACTTCCTGAATTTCAGAGTTGTTGATTCGCTCTTTCATAAACTCATTATTCTGCACCGACGGTTCCCCCTGTCTCCAAATCCCCGGATAATTCCGGTATTATATCTTATCGGTCAAAAGCCCATTTTTCCGCACATGCAAGGCGAGAAAGCATTCCATTAATGCTGCTCATGATTTAGCTGCTCCAGCTTTTCACGGGTCATGACCTGTCCGCGGTTGTGATGATAAAGAGGACTGTCTATGTTTTCGATATGCTCTTTATATTCCTCACTGGTGATATTGTTGTCCCAGTACCCGGCTACTTTGAAAGCCAAAATCGGTATCAGGAATGCCATGAATGCGGCGATCAGGTATGTTCTGGGGCTGATCTTTCTTCCCCCCGGGAGTTTCATATCCAGGGTGTCCTGGACAGGGCAGGCATCAACACAGGCCATACATCCAAAACATTCATCTGAATTTACCGCCTTCATCTTGTGAACATTGATTCGAGAGGGGCAGACCTTGGAACATTTCAGGCAGTCTATACAGGTTTTTGAATTGCGCCTGATCTTCACCGGAGAAAAGAGCCCGATAAATCCCAGCAGCGCGCCATAAGGACATAGATAACGACACCAAACACCCTCGTAAATAACAGAGAGAACCACCAATACCAGCAATACCCAGAAGGTTACTTCACTCACCCGGGTAAAAAAGAGCAGCATTTTGACGTCGGCAACCTGGTTATAGGGGCTGTTCAAAAATGTCTGTATATCGGCGCTGGACATCTGGTAGAAAACGGCGTAGAGAAAAAATGCCAGCAGCAGATATTTTAACGATCTCAAGGGATAATCGAGGAAAGCCGGAAGTTTCAGGCGCTTCTTGAAAATCTTCCTTCCAACCGCTCCCAGGGACTCCGATACCGTGCCGACCGGGCACATAAAACTACAAAAAGATTTCCGCAAAATAAATGAAGCGGAGATGAAGATTACCAGCAGCGCCAGTCCGGCCGGGTGGACCCATGATAGCTGGCCGGTTTCGATGGCAGATCTTAAAGAAATCAATGATGATATCGGCAGAAACCCCTCTACCCCGGGGGGTCGTGGAAGATAAATACCCTTCTCGCCGGCCAGATAATAATAAACAAAGAAATAAAACTGCAGGCCAATCCAGATGGTAACCGCGAACCAGAATAATTGAACCCAGCCGCGGTATTTCTGTGAGTCGAATGCGGGCTTCGGTTTTTTCTTATATCTCCGGGTTTTTTTTCCGGCTGCCTGTATCTTTGTCTCAGCCACAATGACGGCCCTTTCTAATGTCTTCGCATCCTTCATGGATATACGATAAAAACCGTATAGATTATTAACTTTGATTTAGATCAAGTCAGGACAGTTTTTTTTGAAGCTTGTAGGATAATATTATTAGCTGAATCCCAATAATTTACCTCCCTGATAGACGACAAATGCCATCGACCAGGCTAAAATCAGCTGGTATGCCACTGATAGAAACATGATTTTGAGTCCTGCCTCACGTTTTATGGCCAGAATTGTTGCGATACAGGGAGTATATAGAAGCACGAAGACCATGAAAGCCAGACTGGTGAGTGGAGTGATATTGCTTCTGGGATCTCTGAGCGCATCGGTCAGTCCTGTTGATTCTTCGGTTTCCTCCTCTCCAATCTGATAAAGGACACCGAGAGTGGATATCACGATTTCCTTGGCCACAAATCCGGTGATGAGCGAAACGCCCAGCCTCCAGTCGAATCCCAAAGGCTCGATAGCCGGTTCTACGCCCTTGCCGATTCGGCCGATGTAAGAAAACTGTATTTCCTCGGAGGACTTGCCGGCTTGAAGGTCGCTAAGTTCTTGCCTGATTTGCTGCTCTTCCTGTTCTGAGGCAGCTGCCCGTTCCAGTTGCAATTGCAGGTTTTCTATTCGGGTTCCATAATCCTGCGAGTATTCTTCAGGTTTTGGTATATATCCAAGAAGCCATATAATTACTGATGCAATCAGGATGATCCCGCCGATTTTTTTCAGATATATGGATGCCCTTTCCCACATATGTATGACAACGCTCTTTATAGTTGGTATCCTGTACGGCGGAAGTTCCATGACGAAGGGCGCAACTTCCTGCCTGAAAAGGGTTTTGCGTAGAATCTGGGCGATCCCGACGGCTGCCGCGATGCCCAGGAGATATATGGCAAAGATGACATTACCTGCCATGGCGCCAAAGAAAGCGCCGGCAAAGAGAACATAAACCGCCAGCCTCGCGCTGCATGACATAAGCGGAATCAGGAGGATTGTCATAATCCGGTCACGCTCCGATTCCAGGGTACGGGTGGCCATTATAGCGGGGACATTACATCCGAAGCCCATTATCATGGGAATGAAGGACTTGCCGTGAAGGCCCAAGGCATGCATCAGCCTGTCCATCAGAAATGCGGCCCGGGCCATGTAACCCGAGTCCTCCAGAGCCGCTATTCCCAGAAACAGGATCATGATATTGGGCAGAAACACCAGAACAGAGCCGCTTCCCGCAATGGCGCCATCCACGATCAGATCGTTAATAAAGCCGTCCGGCAGCATATTGTCCACCGCACTCCCCAGAATGGAAACCCCATATTCGATCCATTCCATAGGATAATTTCCAATTACAAACGTGGCCTGGAAAACCAGCCAGATCAGGAAGAGAAAGATGGGATAGCCAAGGAACCGGTGAGTCAGTATGGCATCAATCTGGCGCGACTGCCTCATCCGGTCGCCGGTTTTGTGGGTGACAACCTCTTTCATGATTCCGGAGATGTAGCCATAGCGTCCATCAGTCAGGATAACCTCGGGGTCCTCGCCTGTGGCGCGCTTGACATGACGAACCTTCTTGCGGATACTTTTCTGCAATTTATCCAGCTCATTTGTGTCTCTTATGAATTTCGATTCGGTCTTGATATCCCCTTCCAGGAGCTTAACCGCCAGCCATCGCTTGCTTGGACAGAGTTCACAGCTTTTACATTTTTCTATGTTTCGGGTCAGATCGACCACCAGATCCTCGATATGCGAACCATAGGTAACCGGGGCGTGGCGATGGTCCAGGTGCCTGTTTTCAACGAGATCCACGGCAGCCCGCAGTAAATCTGCCGTACCGCTGCCGCGATGTCCGATGGTGGTCACGATCGGCGCTCCCAGAAGTCGGGAGAGTTTGGAGGTATTTATATGGATGCCCATCCTCTGTGCTTCATCCCACATATTCAGATCGATGATGATATCGCATTCCAGCTCCAGAAGCTGGGTGGTGAGATAGAGATTTCTTTCCAGGTTGCCGCTGTCGATCACATTGATGACAACATCCGGCTTAAAATCTATGAGAAAATCCCGGGCGACCTTTTCATCTGTGGAATACGCATTCAGGCTGTAAGTGCCGGGAAGGTCGACAAATTCGAGTTCGTAACCGTTATAACTTGCGTATCCGACACGTTTTTCAACTGTAACTCCGGGATAGTTGCCGACCTTTTGATGGGCTCCGGTGAGGGCGTTGAAAATAGAGGTTTTGCCGGAATTGGGATTTCCCGCTAAGGCGACTCGGATTTTTTTCTTAGCCATTGGATTTGATCTGGATCAGCTCGGCTTCGGTGCGCCTGAGGCTGATATGATTGCCATTTAAAGAAAACTCAATGGGATCCTTAAGAGGAGCCGTTTTAACCATGGCAATTCTTTCGCCCACATGCAGACCCAGGTCCAGGATACGATGGCGCAGTTTTCCGTATCCGCCAACCTTCGATATTATGCCGGTTTCTCCCGGCTTCAAATCCAGTAAAGTCATGGTTTTTAACTCCCGCTGAGATGAGGAATCGCTGCTCTTCGTACCTTCCGATCCGGCATTTTCCAGATTCAGATGCTTCAGAGATTCCTCGTACTTGTTCATACAACGCTTTTCGCAGACTTCGCTTTCTTCCAGTGTCCTCAAAAAAATCTGAAGCCGTTCCAGGGTCTCATGGCTAAGGCCATGTTCCATTTTGCAGGCTTCCTTTTCCGCCGTATCCTCATCCACAAGCAAAAAATCCCTGAGAAAGCGCCGCAGGGTTTTGTGTACTCTGTAGATTTCCTCGCCTTTCTTTTTTCCGGCCTCGTGCAGAATTATCTTGCCGTAATGTTTCTGGTGCAGGAAGCCATACTCCTGCAGGCGGTTAACCGCTGTGCGGGCCGTGGGTACCGAGACATTTCGGGCCTTGGCAACATCGGTAACTCCAACCGTATCCATCTCTTTGGAAAGGCGGTATATAGTTTCCAGATAATCCTCTATTTTCGATGATATTTTCATATGGCTCTTACTTTATAAGATTATACTTACTTTGTCAATATTATGCTTGAAAATTCGTAAAAAATATTCGAAAATCCACTTCCGGATTTATCGTTTTAAGAAGACGGATCATCTTATATCATGTATCGCAACAGATTAGCAGAAAGCGCCGAATTAGTTTCGCCTGACCGATATTTATTTAAATTAAGCTTGCAAAAATAAGGGAAAATGATTGATTATTTGACAAGTATTTCTTACTGAATTCACCAAACTGTGCCGAATCTATGGATAGTAGTCAGCACTAAATTTCTCTGGAACAAATTTTGTATAATATGGCTTAGTTAGAGCCGAAGGGTCATTTTTATAAGCAGGAAATATGAAAGTAAAAACACCGGCAGAGATAAAAGCTGTAGATCTTCAGGTAGATAAAATCACATGCCAGGGCTGCGTCAATTTCATCGAAAAGACAATTTCTGATATAGATGGTGTCACCACTGTGCATGCTAATCTGGCGGAGAGCTCTGTCAATGTGCATTATGAGCCGGGCAGGATCGACCTGAATTCGATCCGCCGGCGTCTGGATGATATCAACTACAATGTCAGGACCAGCCGGGCCAGTATCCAGATAGAGGGGATGCATTGCGCCTCATGCGTGTCAAAGATCGAAAATGAGGTATCTCGTCTTGAGGGTGTAGTCAATATCCGCGTAAATCTTGCCGATCAGACCGCCAGAGTTGAGTACATACAACAGATCATAGATCCCGGGACAATTCTGAAGAAGATCGAATCCCTGGGATACAGGGCCTCCCAACAGGAAGATGAGATTGAAAAAGAGGACCTGAAAAAGGACTATCACTCCCGCCTGCTGCGGAATTTTAAGATAGCCCTGCCTTTTACCGCTTTGATATTCTTCTTTTCGCATCTGGGCATGTTCGGCGTAAAGCCGCTGGGGGACCGGGCGACATTTATAATCCTCTTCTTCCTGGCGCTTCCCGTGCAGTTCTACTGCGGACGCCGTTTCTATGTGGGGTTCTGGAAGTCGCTCAAGAATTTTACCGCCAGTATGGACACGCTGGTTGCGGTAGGCACATCGGCCGCATTTCTATACAGTGTGATCGCGACCTTTTACCCCTCGCTTCTCGCAAGCGTTGATCAGAATGTGGCGGTTTATTATGACACTGCCGCCATAATCATAACCCTCATACTATTCGGCCGCTTGCTGGAAAGCCGGGCCAAAAACGCCACCTCGGCGGAAATCGAGAAGCTGATTAAACTGGAAGGCAGAACAGCCCTGGTCGAGCGAGACGGCAAGGAACGGCAGGTGGATCGAGCCGATGTTGAGCAGGGGGATATTGTAGTTATCAAGCCGGGCAGCAAGCTGCCTGTTGATGGGGTGGTGCTGGAGGGATTTTCCTCGGTCGATGAATCTATGTTGACTGGAGAGCCTTTGCCGCGCGAAATTAAACCGGGCGACAGGGTCTATGCCGGTTCGATAAATAAATCCGGGCGCTTTAGATTCGAGGCTCAAGCGGTAGGGAGCGATACTGTGCTCAGCAAAATTGTGGAATCTGTAAAACAGATCATCTCGAGCCGTGCCCCGATTCAACGACTGGCAGACAAGGTCGCCGCGGTTTTTGTACCGGTAGTTATGTCGATTGCCGCTCTCGCATTTGCGCTCTGGATGATCTTGCCGGGTGAGACCAATTTAACCTTTGCCCTGATGATATTCATTGCTGTATTGATAATCGCCTGTCCCTGCGCGCTAGGTCTGGCCACGCCTACCGCTATTATGGTTGGAAGTTCGCGCGGGGCTCGAGAGGGCATCCTGATCAAGTCGGCGGAGATACTGGAAAGGGTACAGAAGATCAATATGGTTGTGTTCGATAAAACCGGGACTCTGAGCGAGGGCCGCCCGCATGTCGACGAATTCAGAAATCTTGGTAATTTCGATCCCAGGAAGCTCCTTTCGATTGCCACAGCTCTGGAAAAGGCTTCCGAGCATCCACTCTCCGAGGCGGTGATCGTGTACGCCTCCGAGAAAGGTGTGGAAGAGCTGGAGGTCAGGGATTTTGAAGCCGTTCCCGGACGCGGATTGCGGGGCAGGATTGATGGTTCGCAGGTACATCTCGGTAACCTGGCCTTTATGAAAGACGAAGGAGTGAGTTTAAATAATGGCAATGAGCAGTCAGGCGGTTTGAGATCTAACGGCAAAACTGTATTGCTTCTGGCAGTTGATTTCAGCCTCGAGGGAATAATCCATGTCTCCGATCTGATCAAGCCGGAGGCCGAGGCGGTGGTTGAGGAACTCAAGCAGTCCGGGCGCTCTGTGTGGCTTTTAAGCGGTGACAATAAATCTGCCGCTGAATCTGTTGCCAGCCAGCTGGGGATCGAGAATGTCCTGGCTGAGGTGCTTCCCCATGAAAAATCTGATCATATAAAATCGTTGAAGGCTGCCGGGAATAAAGTCGCCATGGTGGGCGACGGGGTCAATGACGCTCCCGCCCTGGCCGAGGCGGACATCGGTATTGCACTTGGAAGCGGTACCGACGTGGCGCTGGCATTCTCCGATATCACGTTGATCGGTGGGAACCTGCATGGGGTAACGAAGGCATTGAAACTGTCCGAGACAACTCTGAAAACGATTAAGCAAAATCTGGTCTGGGCATTCGGATACAATGTTGTCGCAATCCCGCTTGCGGCCGGGCTGTTTTATCCGCTTGCCGGGATTCTGCTTTCACCGGTGGTGGCTTCGGCCGCGATGGCATTTTCCTCGATATTTGTGATCAGTAATTCGTTGAGATTACGGAAATTAAGGCTATAAAAAGCCGCCCAAGAATGGGCGGCCAAAATCACTAGTTTATTTTACCGATCAACCTCAAAAGAAAATCAGTCTGACAGTGTCATTTCTTTGACTTCTTTTTAGAAGATCCCCGCTTTTTTGGTTTTGGCTTCAAGAGCGAATTGTCATCCCCCGCCAGTTTCCTGGCTGTCTGCATGTATTCTTCAAGCTGTTTATCGACAAGGTAGTTGATAGTACCTTCTGGAAACTCACCCCTGGTATTCCTCTCACCGGCCTTCTTGCCTGTAAGCAGTTCTATTCCCTCGGCTATGGTCTCGATGGCATAGATATGAAACTTGCCGTCCTCAACAGCCTCTACCACATCATGATCCAGCATCAAATCATTGACATTTTTTTTCGGGATGATAACACCCTGCTTGCCGGTCAGACCTTTATTCTTGCATACTTTGAAGAAACCCTCAATCTTCTCATTGACCCCTCCAATTGGCTGAATTTCTCCGTTCTGGTTCATTGAGCCGGTAACCGCCATGTCCTGTCTTAACGGCGCTCCGGAGAGGGCGGAAAGAAGGCAGAACATCTCGGTTGATGAGGCCGAGTCGCCGTCCACACCCGAATAACTCTGCTCGAAACAGATCGAGGCGTTCATCGTGATCGGTTTATCCTGGGCGAACATCTTGCTTAAATAGCCTTCCAGGATCAGCACCCCTTTGTTGTGGGTCTTACCGGACAGATCCGATTCTCTTTCAATGTTGATTACACCCTTGCGCCCCAGCGAGGTTGTGACGGTGATACGTGTCGGTCTGCCGAAGGCATAATCTCCCAGGCTGTATACCGCCAGTCCATTAATCTGTCCTTTCTGGCTACCGTCAGTATCCACCATCAGGGTGCCCTCATCGTACAACTCGTGAATCTTATCCTCGGGCAGGTTCACACGTCTGACCCAGCCCTTGATCGCCTTCTGTACATGATCGTAGTCGACCCTTTCCGTCTTGTCCTTGGAGGCATGATAGCTGGCCTCCCGTATAAGGTCGGCGATAACATTGAAGCGTGTGGAGAGTTTGTTTTTTCTCCCCGCCAGCCTGACCCCAAATTCAGCAATGCCGGCCATACCGCTGGCATCAAAATGTATCAGGTTCTCATTTGTAACAATTTTATTGATAAAGACGCAGTACTTGTTTAGTGTATCATCATCGCGCTCCATAACCGTATCAAACTCGGCCTTGATCTTGAAAATCTTCCTGAAATCTTCATCATGGTGCGAAAGAAGGTGGTAAAGAAAATAATCCCCGATCATGACGATCTTGATATTGGCCTTTATGTGTTCCGGTTTCAAACCTGAGGCTGAGAACAGATAGAAGGGATCATAGCTCTGGACTTCTATAATATTATTTCTCAGTGACCTTTTCAGGTTTTGCCATACGCCCGGCTCGGTAAGAACATCCATGGCATTCACTACCAGAAATCCGCCGGTGGCTTTAAGCAGTGATCCGGCTTTGATTTTGGTGAAATCTGTGCGTGACCCTCCGCGCAGGCCGTTGACGTCCCGCTCGATCACGCCGAAGATATTCCTGAATGTGGGATTGGTCTCCTCAATGATAGGGCGCCCCCTGGTCTTGGAGTTGTCCACCAGCAGGTTGACCCTGTAGGGCAGGAAAGGATCCTGTTGAGGCTGGGGAATCTGCATTCCCGGAATAACCTGCTGCGCCTGCTGGCCCTTATCTTTTTTGAGGAATGTATCGAGGTTGTCGATGACATGCTGTTTGATTTCATCAAGTTGCTGGTCGATATCGGATGAATCGTACCGCTCCTTGATATCTTCGATCATCGATTCGATCATGGGCATGGCGGTGGCATCATTCAACTTTTTCAGCTTCTCTTCCAGTTCCGAGGAGATCGCTCGTCCCTGTTTGAAAATCTCATCCAGACGCCCCTCCAGTTCCTGATATTTATCCATAAACTGTTTTTCGACCTCTTTGGGAATCTTGCCTTCCTGCACCAGCACATTGAGCTCATCAAATGATATCGGTTTGCCGTCGAATAAGGGTTGCAGATCCAGCCGGGGAAACTGACCCACCTGTACCTGTACCAGGGCGAAATTTTCTTTCTTGATTTCTTCCTGGAATTTATCGATTAACTCTTTCTGCTTTTCCTGTGAGCGCCGGATTAGTTCCTTGCGCTTGTTCTTATAGACATCGCTTTCAAAAAGTTTGACCAGATTCTCGGATAGATTCTTAATGAATGTTTCCATATCTGAACGGAAGCGTTTGCCTTTGCCGGCGGGCAGATATATCACCTTGGGGCGGTCAGGATCGTTGAAATTGTAAACATATAATATGTCCGGCGGGGCATCCTCGGTTTCCGATTTTAGCTGCTGCAAAAGCTTTCTGATCGTGGTGGTGCGGCCGGTTCCTGCCAGGCCGGTAATAAATATATTATAGCCCAGGCTGGTGACATCCAGCCCGACCTTGATAGCCTCAATCGCGCGGGGCTGCCCAATTATTTCCTCCGAAAAATCCAGCTGATCGGAACATTCGACACACAGACTATTCTCCACACAGTTCCAGCGCAATTTTTCAGGCGGTAGCTCCAAATCCTTTTTCTTGACTGCCATCACTTCTCCTTATCTTTTATATTACCCAGAACATATTATAGGCGATCATGTTCATTTTTACAAAGACTAAATTGGATTAATCATTAAAGATCATCCCAATCAGGCCATGAAGCGACAGCTTTTCGAAAAGAATAAGAAATATAGATAATTTGAAATTGGAATAAGCGGGCGGTTTGTATATCTTGGCGTTTTGAATCATAATTATAAAGAAGGAAGTTTTTAAAGTATGACGATAGAGGAATTGAACAAACTGGTCAAAGAGGCGGGCGGAATCGCCCTGGACTATTTCGGCCGGGTAACAATCGACTATAAGGAAGACAACACTGTAATAACTGAAGCTGATCTTGCCGTTGAAAAATTCCTTTACAATGAGTTAACGAAGTCGATACCGGGCAGCGAATTTTTGGGAGAAGAGGGTAGTGGTGAAAAAGCAGGCGGAGAATCCGAATACCTCTGGATAGTCGATCCTATTGACGGCACCTCCAGCTACAGCAAAGGTCTTCCGGTCTGGGGGATTTCCGCCGGGCTCTACAAAAATTACCGGCCTTATATGGCCTCAGTCTATTTTCCATACGTGGATGACCATTTCTGGCAAAATTCTGATAATCAGGCTTACCTGAACGGAAACTCCTTGAGAACTCTTTCTGAAAAGGAGGAGGTGCGCTCGGAAAGCTTCGTTTGTGTTCCCTCAGATCTCTTCAATAGCTGTGGTTTGCAGTTGAAAATGAAATCGAGGTCGTTTGGCTCCACCTGCTACCATATCCTGCAGGTTGCCCGGTATGCCGCTTATGCCACCCTTCTGTGCAGCTATGCCGTCTGGGATCTTGCTGCGGCTGAAGCGATTGCGGAGACAACCGGAGCCCGGATGTTCGATCTGCAGGGCCAGCAACAGGATCTTTCCGGTATTGTAGAATCAAACAATATTCCCGAGCCGGTTGTGGTTACCTACCCGGACAGGCTGCAGAAAGTCCTGGAGAAGATACACCAGAACCGATAAGTATCGGTTGCATAAAAATATGGGAACTAATTTTATTTTATTTGAATCATTTCTGAAGATTAATAATCTAAACCTTTAAATATGCGCACGAGGAGGAAATTATAAATGAAATTTATACAGGAAAATGACGCTGAAATACTGAAAAGGCAGTTTGCGGAATACGCCGGTGATGTGAAATTCATCTATTTCAAAAAGGACGAAGATTGTGAGACCTGTGGAATTGCCAGGGATCTCCTGGAAGAAGTTGCCGCGCTTTCGGATAAAATCACATTGACTGTTTATGATTTTGATAAAGACAATGAGCAGGTTGAGAAGTATGGTATCGATAAGGTTCCGGCTCTTGTGATTGAAGGTGAAAGGGATTACGGGATCAGATTCTACGGTGTGCCTTCTGGATATGAATTCAATTCGCTTCTGAACGCCATGTACAATGTCTCCAGAGGCGAGATCGGCCTGCCGGGGGTCATCAGGGAAGACCTGGATAAGATCGATAAGAATATTCATGTGCAGGTGTTTGTGACTCCGACCTGTCCGCACTGTCCCAATGCGGTTAAAACGGCCCAGAATTTTGCATTATACTCCGGAAAAATAAAGGCGGATATGGTTGAGGTCTCTGAATTTCCTGAGCTGGCGCGGAAATATCAGGTTATGAGCGTTCCCAAAGTAGTTATTAATGAAGATATAGATTTTGTTGGAGCTCTTGGAGACAGGGAATATTTGGAGAAGATCTTGGAAGCAAACGCATAATGTCCTCCCAACCTGGATAAATGCCGTCCTGTTTGACGGGGCGGCATTTTTTTTGTGGACTATTTCTGATTTGACCGATAAATTCAGTAAATTCATTTGCGAGCTATCCCGGACCTCCTTAGAGGTCGGATTCCCGGCTCCGTTCGCATTCATTAGCCGGAAACATATTGACCCAGAGAATGTTATATTGAACAGCAATCTATATATTCTAAGAAATTATTAAAAGCAGGGAGGCTGAATGGCTGAAGCGCGTATACAGATTGAAAGCCAGTTATGCGACATTGGATTAGACAATACAGGCAACATTTACTGTAATTTAAGAACCCCCGCACTCTACGAGCACGCCTTGAAGAGGGGTGAGGGAATACTGGCACATCTCGGGCCGCTGGTCGTGAGGACAGGTTATTACACTGCCCGGGCGGCCAACGACAAGTTTATCGTCAGAGAAAAAACCTCAGAGGACAAAGTCTGGTGGGGGAAAGTCAATAAGGCTTTCGAAGAAAGTGACTTTGAATCCCTGCACAGAAAAATATTGGCTTATATTCAGGGCCGCGATTTGTATGTTCAGGATGTCTATGCCGGGGCGGACAAAAATTACCGCATGGCGGTGCGCGTGATTACACAGGATGCATGGCACAGCCTGTTTGTGCGTAATATGTTCATCCGTCTCGATGCGGATGACCGAAAAAATTTCCATCCTGAGTTTACTGTTCTTCATGTTCCCCATCTGCATGCCAATCCGCAGTATGACAAGACCAATTCGGAGGCATTCATAATCCTTCATCTGGGCCAGAAGCTGGTATTAATCGGCGGCTCTCATTATGCCGGTGAGATCAAGAAATCAGTCTTCACCGCCCTGAATTTTATTCTTCCCCAGGCCGATGTGCTCTCAATGCATTGCTCCGCAAATATAGGCAAAAAAAATGACGCAGCCCTGTTCTTTGGCCTGTCGGGCACTGGCAAGACAACTCTCTCGACCGATCCGGAAAGGCGTTTGATCGGAGATGATGAGCATGGCTGGAGCGATGATGGCGTCTTCAATTTTGAAGGCGGCTGTTATGCCAAGGTTATCGGGCTGTCTGAGGAATCAGAGCCGGATATTTATGAGACCACTCGCAAATTCGGCACCATTCTGGAGAACGTGGCTCTGGACTTTGATACCAGAAGGGTCGATCTGGACAGCGATGAATTGACTGAAAATACCCGGGCTTCATATCCCATAACGCATATCGAAAGCGCCGTGCGTGACGGTACGGGTGGTCATCCAGAGAATATATTCTTTCTAACCACGGATGCTTTTGGGATCATGCCGCCGATCGCGCGCCTTACGCCTGAGCAGGCAATGTATCATTTCATCTCCGGTTATACCTCTAAGATCGGGGGGACTGAAAAGGGCCTGGGCAAGGAACCCAAAGCGACATTTTCAGCCTGCTTCGGGGCTCCTTTCATGGTTCTGCATCCTTATGAATACGCAACCCTCCTGGCGAAAAAGATCGCCAAACATAATGCCAAAATCTGGCTCGTCAATACGGGCTGGACAGGAGGGCCTTATGGTGTGGGCGAGAGGATGAAGATCAAGCACAGCCGGGCTGTCCTGAAAGCGGCATTGAACGGCGAGCTCGATTCGGCAGAATATCACAAAGACCCGGTTTTCGGTTTTGAGGTGCCGAAAGAATGTACCGGGGTCCCCTCCGAAATTCTAGATCCCAGGCAAACCTGGGATAATCCTGATGATTACGACAATAAAGCCAGAGAGCTGGCTGAGCGGTTCAAGAAGAATTTTGAGGAATACAAGGACGAGGTGCCGGCCGAGATCGAAAAAGAAGGTCCAAATATTTAGCCAATTCTGTTCAAATTTTGAGCTGTTTTGCCGTTCTTATTGAATAGGAGTAAAAATGGAGATGAGATGGTTAAGGCGTTAAGATCGTTTAGAGTTACACCAAAGCTTCCGGATGAACTGATAAGGCTCAGAGAAATAGCAAACAATATCTGGTGGTCATGGAATGACGATGCTATCAGGTTGTTTCAAAGACTGGACCGGGATTTATGGGACGAATGTCATCATAACCCAGTAGCGCTTCTGGGTGAGGTCAGCCAGGACAGGATGGAAAATCTTGCCAAGGATGACGGCTATATTGCCCAGCTTGAACGTGTTTATCAAAATCTGTCCGGATATTTGAAAGAAGACACCTGGTTTTCCAGAAATCACTTCAAAGAATCAAAACCGTTGATCGCCTATTTTTCAATGGAATACGGATTTACAGAGTGTCTTCCGATATATTCGGGGGGTCTGGGAATACTGGCGGGCGATCATATAAAATCGGCCAGCGAACTGGGTTTGCCCCTGGTCGGAATCGGACTGCTTTATCAGCAGGGCTATTTTCAGCAGTATCTCAACAAGGATGGCTGGCAGCAGGAGTTTTATCCCAATAATGATTTTTATAATTTGCCGATTCAACTTATGCAGGATGATGAGGGTAATGCGCTGAAAATAAGCCTGGATTTTCCCGGCAGAAAGGTCTATGCCCAGATATGGGAAGTGAAAGTGGGCAGAATATCTGTCTTCATGCTGGACAGCAATATATCCGAAAACAATCTGCATGATCGCAAGATCACGAATCAGTTATATGGCGGAGATAAGGAAACCAGGATGCAGCAGGAGCTGCTGCTGGGAATCGGGGGCGTGAGAGCACTGGAGGCTCTCGGCATAAAGCCAATCGTCTACCACATGAATGAAGGTCACAGCGCCTTTTTGGCTCTGGAGCGAATCGCCCGTGGGATAGAAGCCGATAATCTGGATTTCCATGAAGCTTACCTGATGGTCAGGCAGTCGAATATTTTTACCACGCACACACCGGTCCCGGCGGGCATTGATGAATTTCTTCCGGATCTGATTGAAAAATATTTTTCCAATTATGTGCCCCGTTTGCATTTGACCTTCAGGGAATTTCTGGAGCTAGGCCGGCTCGAGGCGCCCCAGCAAATTGCGCCCTTCAATATGGCGCTGCTGGCGATCAAGTGCGCTTCTTTTGTGAATGGAGTCTCGGAGCTGCACGGCGAGGTCTCGCGCCGGATGTTTCAGCTGGCCTGGAAGGATCTCCCGGCCGAGGAGGTTCCTATATCGCATATTACCAATGGAGCGCACACACGGTCGTGGATATCGCATGAGATGGCCACGCTGTACGATCGTTATTTGGGGCCCAACTGGGTCAATAAACCTGCCGATCAGTCTGTCTGGAAAAGAGTCGACCAGATCCCGGACGAGGAACTCTGGCAGACCCATGAAAGGCGGCGCGAGAGACTGATAGCCTTTGCCCGAAGGTCGCTGAGGAAACAGCTGGAAAGGCGCGGTGCCCTGTCCTCCGAGCTGGATGGAGCTCTGGAGGCTCTTAATCCCGACGTCCTCACCATTGGCTTTGCACGCAGGTTTGCAGCCTACAAACGCGGCACTTTGATACTGAGAGATATTGAAAGGCTGAAGAAGATTCTCTGTAACCGTGCCCGCCCGATGCAGATAATCTTTGCCGGCAAGGCCCATCCGAGGGATAATGAAGGCAAGGAATTGATAAAGCAGATAGTGCATGTCGCCCGTGACGAGCAGCTCAGGAGGCATATTGTCTTTTTGGAGAATTATGATATAAATTTAGCCCGCTATCTGGTACAGGGTGTGGATGTGTGGCTCAATAATCCCCTGCGGCCGATGGAGGCCTCGGGCACGAGCGGTATGAAAGTGGTATTTAACGGTGGCATCAATATCTCCACTCTTGACGGTTGGTGGGTGGAAGGTTTTTCGCGTGAGACCGGATGGAGCATAGGTATGGGGGAGGTCTATGACAATCTGGAATACCAGAATGAGGTTGAGGCCAATGCTCTTTATGATCTTCTGGAGAAGGAAGTCTCCAGGCTTTTTTATGATCGCGGCGCCGATGGTCTGCCCCGTAAATGGATCGCCAAGATGAAGGACTCCATGCAGGGATTGTGCCCCCGCTTCAATACTAACCGTATGGTAAAAACATATGCGGAGAAGTTCTATTTACCCGCTTTCAGGCAGAGCAAGATCCTTGAGAATCGCGGTATGGCGGAGCTCAAGGATCTTTCGACGTGGTACAGGAAGATTGACCGGAAGTGGAATCAGATCAAGGTGCTGGAGCTAAGCAATAATGTCAGCACTGCGCTCGCTGTGGGTGACGAGGTCGAGGTCCAGGCTGTAGTCAGGCTGGGCGAATTAAAGCCTGTGGATGTGAATGTTCAGCTCCTTATCGGCAGGCTCGACGCCAACGGGGAGCTGGTAGAGCCCAAGAAGTACTCCATGAACTCTGTCGAGGACCTTTCCTCGGATACATATAAATATTCTGTCAGGGTCTCCTTCAAGGGCAGCGGCAACCACGGTTTTACTGTCAGGGTCCTGCCGGATTACAGGCTGCTGCTAAATCCATTCGAGCCGGGTCTTGTAACCTGGGCCAATAGTAACCTCTAACTTGTAATGCATTACTGGATGCGGAGAATAGATGAAACTGGATGACAAGAATCAACGCTGGTGGGACACTGCTCCCGCCTACATACTGGCATACGAAGATATCGAGCTGATGAACAGGGATGAGCTCAGGTCGGTAAGACTGATGCTCGAATATTACAAACCGGAACTGATCCTCGAAAAGAACAATGTGGCATCAATAATTGTCGTTTTCGGAGGAACACGTCTGCTGCCGAGAGACCAGGCCGAGAAAAATCTCCAGGAGGCAAAAGCCCGGCTGGAAGCCAGCCCGGAGAACAAATCATTTGCGCGTCAGGTAAGGATTGCCGAGAATCTCCTGAAAAAGTCGCATTTTTATGATGAGGCTCGCGAGTTCGCCTCCATAGTTTCACGTTCCGCCCAATCGCCTGTTTTGAGAGAATATGTCATTTGTACCGGCGGAGGGCCGGGTGTAATGGAGGCGGCCAATCGCGGCGCGCATGATGTCAATGCCGTTTCAATCGGACTCAATATTACGCTGCCGCTGGAGCAGTACCCAAATCCCTATATTACCCCTGAGTTCTGTTTCAGATTTCATTATTTTGCCATCCGCAAGATGCATTTCATGAAACGCGCCCGTGCACTGGTTATCTTCCCCGGAGGATACGGTACCCTGGATGAGTTTTTTGAAGCGATGACATTGATCCAGACCAAAGTGGTCAAGCCGATACCGGTTATTTTATTCGGCCGGAAGTTCTGGGACGGTATAATCAATTTCGAGGCCCTGGTTGAAGAGGGTACGATAGACCCCGAGGATATTGAAATCTTCAAATATGCCGAAACGGCCGAGGAAGCCTGGGAATTAATAACCGACCACTACAAGAATAATTATAAGAGACCGTAAAGTAACTATCTGACGAGCCGGTAGATTATCCTGCTTTGAAAATCGGTGCGCATTCTTATGCTGAAGTCCCCGCTATTGGTGCCTTTGAGGACAATATTCCCAATCTGCGAAATTGTATATTCGAGCCGCTCCAGGGTTCCCGCCTGTGATGAGAATGAGCCTGATCCGGACCTGGTGATTTGATAATTGTCGAGGGTGAGATTCAGTTTGTCTTCGAGTTCGGCGACATTTGCCTCGGTGCTGAATTGACGCAGAAAGAGCTCTCCGACAAATTCAACCTGATTTCTGCCCTGAACGATACGGTATTTCAGTATCAAGGGTTCGGGGCTGTCTTTCAGGTCGAAGCCGCCGAGGCTGTTTATCTTCATGGCTTCCTCCCAGCGCGACTGGGTTTCAGGAAACACGATTTCGAGAAAGCCTTCTCCCGGCTGGCCGAGGAGCTCGCGCGAGAGGTTCCAGAGGTTTTTGTGGTCGGTTATGTTGATTATTTCTCCGGTTGGATACACCAGCATGACTATGTCCTCGCCGATGAACAGGAGCTTTTCATAAAAATCAGCCGCCCCCCGGCTGGAGCCGCCCTGGGGGGTATATTCCGAAACGAGGCTGTCATCTTGATAAATGATCACATGATCTTTTTCAGAAAATATATCCAGACGCACAGGAGCATCGCCGGATCTGCTTTCGATAGTACCGGTCAGGCTGTCAAAGCGGCATATAATTCGCGCATATTCGCCTTCAATAGATTCGGCCACCGTTATGGTTTCAAACAGCGTCAATTCGCCATTCAACTCGGCCGTCTCGGTTTCAGAGTCCGGGTCGGTCAGACTTTCCGATTCTGATTCCTGTGAAAATGAAATATCAATTTCGTAACTAAATGTGCGCCCCTTGAGAAGATCGAATTTTGGAACGGCCTGGGATGGCGCAAAGGAAGAAAGCGGCACCAGAAAGAAGAGCGTCAGAATTAAAATAGTCTTCAATTTAACAGGCATAATCTGCGTATTCCTTCAAAGATGACATTTTATAAACCGGGCTCTAATATAAGCGACTGCATTTCATGGCCGCAAGCATTTAATTCTATAAACCAGAATCCATTTGAATATTGAAGACTAACTGCGTATATTCATGTAGCAAAAAGCATGAACGTGAAGACCTGGTAAATATGGCTAAAGAAGATCCCCAAAAGAGAAATACCGGATCAAAAAAGGTTGTGCAGACAAGAATGCCGGCCGGTCCGCAGTCCTCTGCGTACAGCGCCACCCTTAAACTGATGGAGAACAAGCACTATGCCGTGTTAATTATGGATCCCGGGAATCTCAGGATTGTCTTCGCGAACTCAAAGCTGTGTCAGAAGCTGGGCTATTCCAAATCTGAACTTATCGGGCGCAAGGTGACCTCATTTATCGCTCCGGAAGACAGAAAGAGAATTGTGGAGACTGCGGCGGCACGCCTGGAAGGCAAACCTGTTGAGACAGGCAATCGCTATACCGCTTTGACCCGCAACGGGGGTAGAATTGTTTTTGATGCCTATACCAATCCGGTTCAGTATGACGGTCGGAGATATCTTCAGACGATAACGAATGATATTACCCAGCAAGTCAAGCTGGAGCAGGAGTTACGGGAATCGGAAGAAAAATACCGGGCGGTGGTAGATAATATAGCCGACGGGATCGCAGTCTGTGCAAGTGGAAAGCTGGCCTACAGCAATAAAATGTTTGCTCAGATTTTTGGCTATAAGCCTGCTGAAATCGAGGGAATTCAGATTAATAAGTTGATTGCAAGGGGATATAAAAAATTACTCACAGGACTGCAAAAACAGGTATGGGAATCGGCAAAACGCAGAAAATTGGAGATAGTCGGTCTGAAAAAAGACAACTCCGAAATCATTCTTAATCTCAGGGCTTCGCGGATTAAATATCATGGAAAAAAGGCTCTTCAATTGACCATCACAGATATAACTGCGGAAAAAGAAGCTGAAGCGCAGCTAAGAGAAAACGAGGAAAGATTCAGGTCTCTGGTTGAGAGTGTTCAATATGGTTTCTTCATATTAGAAGTTAAGGCCAGCAAGTTGCTCTTTCTTAATAACTACGGACGCTCGCTTGCCAGTGGTGTTAAGACCCCCATTGATGAATTGGATATTTTCGGTTTTCTTGAGCCATCCGACCGAAAAAATATAAGAGATAAATGTGAGCAGATAATTTCCGGCAGTCTGGATGGATTTTCGGGGGTTCAGAAGGTTATTTTCCCGGGTCAAGAGCCAATCTGGATTCAATATGAATCCAGGGTGGTGCCTTTCAAGGGCCGCATCTGCCTTCAGGGAATATTTAAAGATATAACGGAAGTAAAAGTCGCCGACGACATGTTGAGGGAGTCGGAGGAAAGATTCCGTCAGATGGCAGAAAATATACCCGAGCTATTCTGGATCGTCGAGAGAAATCCGGATAAAACTGTATACGTAAGCCCCGGTGCAAGGGACGTATTCGGCCTGTCGCAGGAAGAGTTATATGATAACAGCAGGAGCTTCCTCAGGGCCATTCACCCCGACGATAGAGATTGGGTTGCCGAACGCTTTGATGATATTGAGAATGAAAATGATGTTGAATTCAGGGTCAGGAGTGATTCCGGTGCGGTGAGATGGGTGCGGGCCCTCACATTTCCCATCCGTGATCAAGACGGGAAAGTTTACCGCACAACCGGTATTGTCAGGGATATCACCTCGCGGAAAAGGACGGAGCAGCAGTTGCAGGCAAGCGAGGCGAGGTATCGTGCCGTGGTCGAAGATCAGACTGAACTAATTACCCGCAGTCGCCCTGACGGCACTATCACATTTCTGAACGATGCCTGTTGTCGGTTTTTTGGTATGGAAAAGTCTGAATCTTACGAAGGAAGCTTTTTGGACTACGTGCATCCGGATGACCGCGAGAGAATTCAGGAAACTATTCAATCGGTATCTTTTGAAAATCCGGTTGTCTCGGTCGAGCACAGGGTCTTCAATAAAAACGGCGAGGTCCGCTGGCAACATTGGACCAATCGGATGGTGTTTGATGACGAAGGTAATATGCAGGAGTTTCTGTCGGTTGGACGCGATATCACCGAGCAGAAAATGGCCGAAAAGGCCCTGCGGGAATCGGAGCTGAAATTCCGGGCGATCTTTGAAAATACCAGCGACGGTATTGCTATTTACGAGAGCCATTCCAAGAAGTTTGCCCAGAAACTGATCGATTGTAATGACAGTTTCGTGAAGATGTCCGGGAGGAGCAAAGAAGAGCTTCTGGATGCAAAAGATGTCCGAGAATTCCGTCTCAACGAGGACAGAGAACTTGATGAACATGAGATGCAGAAATTAATACTAGCCGGTGTTGCATTCAAGGGGACCTATTCCTGGAAACGGCCCGACCGCAAGGAGAATTTCATCGAATATGAGGCCGCTCCGGTAATTCTGGGCGAGCGCATTCTGGTTTATACGATCGATCGGGATATTACAGAGCGCAGAAAAAATGAGATCAGGTTGAGCGAGTCTGAGAAGAAATACCGTAAACTCTACGAAAGTCTGATGGACGGTTATGCGCGCACTGACCTTGATGGAAGGATTCTGGAGTTCAACGTTGCCTTCCAGAAGATGATTGAATATCCACCGGATGAGATCATGGGTTTGACTTACCACGATATTACCCCTGAAAAGTGGCATGAATTTGAGAGGGATCTGGTAGATAATCAGGTTATGATCCATGGTTACTCAAAGACATATGAAAAGGAATATAGAAAAAAGTCGGGACATATTTTCCCGGTTGAGCTCCGTACCTATCTCACGTATGACGATTTCGGCCTGCCGGATGGTCTATGGGCGATAGTGCGGGATATTTCAGAGCGCAAGGCGGTGGAGGAACAACTGCGTGAATCTGAGGAAAAGTATCGCAGCGTGGTCGATAATGTCGGAATTGGTATATCTCTTATAAGCCCGGATATGCGGATTCTGTCTCTGAATAATCAGATGAAAAAGTGGTTCCCCAAAATTAACGTCGAGGAACATCCTGTCTGTTATAAAGCCTATAATGATCCGCCACGCTCCTGCATTTGTTTCTACTGCCCGACTATACGAACACTAAGAGACGGTGGAGTTCATGAAGATATAACCGAGACCCCCTCCGGCGGCACTATCAGAAATTTCAAGATTGTCTCTTCTCCGATCACTGATAATAAGGGGAATGTGATTGCGGCGATTGAGATGGTTGAGGATATTACCGAGCAAATTAAGGCGGAGCGGGAAATACGGAAATTCAAAACCATATCGGACCGTGCCTCCTATGGTACCGTAATAAGCGATATGGATTCAACCATTACATACTGCAACGAACATTACGCTCGCATGCATGGCTATAAAATAGATGACCTGATCGGCAAAAAGATACGTTCCCTGATTTCCGAAGATCATATGGGCGAAATGGAAGAATCGGTGAAGGAACTGTTTGAAAAGGGCAGTTTTTCCGCCAGAGAGATCTGGCACAAGCGGAAGGACGGTTCCGTCTTCCCGACCCTTGTGAATGTACAGATCGTCAAAGACGATAATGACGAGCCGCTGTATATCTCGGCCACCGCCATAGACATTACGGATAAGAAGAAGGCCGAGGCGGCGCTTAGAAATCAAAGAGACATGCTGAGGGAAGTGACCGGACATGTAATCAAGGTTCAGGAGGAAGAAAGACGGCGAATATCGATGGAATTGCACGACAGCATCGGCCAGTCTTTGAGTGTTACCAAGCTCCAGATCCAGAATCTACTGCGCAAGCTCGACGGGGATAGCAAGCCCGTGGTGGAGGGACTCAAAATGATTTCCCAGACTATGTCGGACACCATAGCCGACCTGCGTCAAATATCCGCCAATCTCCGTCCGGTGATATTGGATAACCTGGGCCTCTGGCCCACAATTGAATGGTACCTTAAGGACTTTTCCAAGAAGACCGAGTTAAAAATCGAGGTTGCTATCGAATCCGGACTGCCTGCCATACCGCTTCAATCCGAAGTCCATGTTTTCAGGGTCATTCAGGAAATCATGATAAATATACACAAGCATTCCAAGGCTGAAAAAGTCCTATTTAGCAGCTATTCGCAAGACGGTAATATAGTCTTCGAGATCTATGAAGACGGCCTGGAATTCGATCCTGAGAATATGTACAAGCCTTCGGCGAGGAAACGGGGGATGGGACTGATTAACATTATGGAGCGGGTCAATATTATTCAGGGCCAGCTTGAAATCAAATCCGAATCCGAAAAGCAAGGTACCCGTTTTATTGTTTCCTTTCCGGTTTCCGAAGCATCCGCTAAATAATCTCCACCCAAGTTGACAAGCGGGCTTTCCAATCTTATCTTATCCTCTTCCGATCCATCATGATGGTTCGGGCCATCGAATAAGATTATGAAAGAAACATACTTGTAATACATGGAGTTGAGAAATGACCTTCAAAACATCAGAATCGAAATACAAAGAGATAATCGAGTCGATCAAACAGGACGGGCTCTATAA
>DSEQ01000047.1 GCA_011056555.1 Candidatus Zixiibacteriota bacterium
CAGCTGCCGTCATTCAAACAACACGCCACCGGGGTCGTGCACATCGTACCCGGTCCCTGCGGTGTTCCGCCCTGATCGATACAGCACAAAGGATCGAGATCAGCGCAGCTTCCATCCGAGAAACAGCAGGCTTCAGGCGGTCCACATGCAGAACCGGGACCCTGCGGAGTCCCGCCAAGCTCATTTATACAGCAAAGGGCATCCGCATCCAGACAGGAACCATCTATCAGGCAGCATGCTTCCATACCCTGACAAACAGTTCCCGGCCCCTCCCATACACCGAGCAGGTTATTGACACAATCGCTTTGCGTAGTCTGTATGCATAATGACAATTGGCCATTGGTGGGATCGGGATAACAGCAGGCGCCGTCCTCATCCGGACCCGTAATAACAAAAGCGAGGTCAAGCGATTGTATGAAATCCGGCGGCTCATAAAGATCTACCCATTCCAGGTTGCCCCAGAATGCAAACACAGCATCATCATTCCAGTGGTCCTGAGAGGACTTCCAGCCCCATTGGGTCACGGCCGGATCTGCAACTGTAGCTGAGATATTAAGCCAGTATATGACTCCTTCCTCCTGCACAAAGAGGTCGGCCGGATCAATATACTGATCCAGGAATATATTATACTGAAAATAAACATTGTGATCCGGATAGTTGAAGACCCCGGAGGCCGGATCATACCAGCCTTCGTCCAGATCTGTCGAAAGCTCCTGTGCGATCACCCAGGCAAAAGGAACTTCATACTCCCACAGAGTAGCCCCGGGCATGCTATAGGGTTGAACCGGCGGGTTTGCAGGAATATCAGCATGGATGCTTATGTTAAAGCTGATAATTGCTCCTGTAATGCCTCCCATCCATGATCCCCAGAAATGCACATCCGTAACCGGACCGGACTGTGAACACATCCAATCATCGGCCAAAATCACCGGATTCGTAGCATTCACATTCCATCCCAATAAATCCGGATACTGCGGGAAATGCATCTTATGGCCATCATCCGGCATCCAATCCGCAAGAGCAGTCCCCATGCAGATTGAGAGAATGAGGGCCATTACGAGACAAGAAACTTTTCGCATAACGCCTCCCATTAAAAATAAATCAATATCGCGAAAAACATCGAGTTATATGTATATTTTCCATATCTTCCAAGGACCAGGCGAAAGGGCTCATTTGATGGTCCAATTGTAGGGGTATTATTTCTGCTTCCGTAACAATGAATCTTATATTGACTCAAATGTCAAGTCTTTTTTACTTGAATTTCTAAGGGTAGAATTTGGGCTTTTTAGGACATAAATCGAATCCCTTTATTTAAGAAGCATCATCTTCCGAGTCTCCCGGAAATTAGCAGCATTCACCCTGAGAAAATATATCCCCGATGGCAACTTATTGCCTGGTTTGCCACAACCATCCCACCTGATAAATCCATTCCCGAGATTTCTTAAGACCAGTTTCCTCACCAGTTCTCCCCGCAGGTTGATGATTTCAACCGAAATTTCTCCGGTATTTCTAGGCATTTTGTAAGGTATGATCGTCTCATTATTAAACGGATTGGGATAGTTCTGACCCAGATAGAAGCCGTCAGGTTCGGCAGAATAATCGTCTTCGGCGCCGGTCAACTCTTCAATATGGAGCATGATCCGATACCTTTCCTTCAGATAACCCTGCGCTGAATCCCACAATTCAAATTCAGTCGAGATTGAATAATCACCAAACGCGTCTGGCGATGTCGCGATAGACACCAGGATTGTATCCGAAAGATCATCCGAAATCCTGCCCTCCGAGGGGGTATATTCCACTGTAACTTCGGAGAACTGCTTCTCGGAAGCAATCTCGATTTGCGATATTCTGTAATTTATCTCCCCGCCGTTCTTGTTCGTCATCACCAATACCAGGCTCGTATCGTTGGGCGATCGCGAGACAATTTCCATCGAATCCGGCTCGAATCGGACATCAGCACTTTCCGTACTGCTGCCTTCGATCATAATAATTTCTGAAGTCTCCGACTCCTGGCCGCCTGCAAATGATGTCAGGCAAAAATAGTTTTCCGGGCCGGGCAGCTTGACCCGGCAATGCAGGCTATTGACGATAGTTGTATCATAATATTCGTCCGAGGGTGTCACCAGGGGCTGGCCGGAACTGTAAACCCGGAAACTGTCAGGCATCATCGCGCCCGGTGAGAGCGTAACACCGCCGTCAATATCATTTTGCAGCGCCTCAGCTCGCATCATATATTGTCCCCAGCTGCACATATCCCAGATTCTGTCGCCTGAGAGGTCAACATAGCTGTAAAACGAGTTCATCCTGACAATGCTTTTGTCCAGGCCGAACATCGGCGCAGTGGGAAATTCCGGCTGCCACTGCATCATCACCCACAAGACACTATCCCGCTCCAGCAAGATATTCTTTTCAGCCTTCACCCACATTCCCCCCGACTGCCAGTCTCCCGAGGCCCCCACCAAATCCTGTTCCCCCAGTATGCTCCCGGGCAATCCTGTTGAATCCGCATGCAGAGACAAGAAAAATGGGGTGTACTGGTCTCCGGGATAGTTGGGAAAATGATCGACATTGACAATGAAAATCTTCGCAGATTTCACATAAAGTGGCGGATGCAGAGAATCGAGCTTGACCGCTGCAGCGGGACTGATATGCTCCTCGGTTACGTGCTGGTACTGATCGTAACTGCCGTCATCGTAACCCAGCTCGGTCTCGTTGATCCCCTCAACAAACCAGATAAGTTCGCCCCGATAAAATGATACCTGCCTGCCATACACAGCCTTGATTTCCTGGGCAGCCGAGATATTGTAGTTTATGGTTAAAATAAATGCGGCTGCCAGAGCGCTAAAAACAGCTCTGGATTTCATGAGAGACCCCTTCCTTGCGGCCGGGCATGTGATGACGATGTCTATCTTCCTGCAGTCAGCGCTCTACGAATAATCTCCTCGGTCGGGAGAATTTTCGCCTCTTTTGCTCCGGCCGTCTGAATAACTTTTTCGATTGCCCTTCTCGACTCCTGGGCGTTCATCCCCAGGGTCATCAGGGCCTGGATAACCTCCTCGGCCCTGTCCGAATCTATCCCCGGCACCGCCTGCTTCTTGTCTGTCAGTGCCGGAAGTTTTTCTCTTAATTCGACTATAATTCTCTGCGCGCTCTTCTTCCCGATGCCGGGCAGTTTGGTCAAAAAGGCCACATCCTCGGCCGCCACCACCTCGGCGAAACGTCGCGGGGAAATGCCCGAGAGTATCTTGATAGCGCCCTTGGCGCCTATGCCCGAAATCGAGATCAGGGTCTTAAAGAGATCGTATTCCTCTTTCTGCGAAAATCCATACAGGTTCATCTGATCGGACTGCGAGGCAATCTGAAGATAAGTATGCAGCGCTACATCTTCGCCGACATCAGGCAGAGCCTGGTAACTGTTGGCCGATATTATCAGGTAATATCCCAGGCCGTTGTTTTCCACCACCGCATGATTCGGCGACTTCTCAGCCAGCTTTCCCTTGACATAACTTATCATCGCACCGCCGGTGTGTTGATTTTATATCCCATGCATAATGCCGCAGCCAGGCTGTCGGAAATATCATAGGTCTCGAAGTTTCCATCCATATTCAGCAGGCTTTTTACCATATAGGCCACCTGCTCCTTCGAGGCCGCGCCGTTTCCTGTCACTGCCTGCTTTATTTCCCGCGCAGAGAATTCCTGCAGCCGCAATTTATTGCGCGCGCAGGCCAGCAGGATCACCCCGCGTGCCTGTCCCAAACTCAGGGCTATCTTCACATTCTTGGAATAAAAAATATCCTCCAGGGCGAGGATATCCGGATTGAATCTCTCTATCAATTCGCAAACCGAATTATAGAGTTTTTCCAGACGTTTCGGCAGGGCTTGCCGTCCGGATGTTCTGATCAATTCGGTGTGGATGACTTCCATGTCGTCGCCGCTGGCTTTCAAAATTCCGATTCCCGTGGCCGACAGAGCGGCGTCAACTCCCATAATCACGGGTTCATCAGGCACTAATTTTCTCCATCAACGAATCATCGATATCAAAATTAGCATAGACATTTTGAACATCGTCATGATCCTCGAGCGCCTCCATCAGCTTGAGCATCGATTCCGCCTTGTTCCCCTCAACTTTGACGGTGGTCTGCGGGATCATTGCTACCTGGGCCTCCATAAATTCGATATCCTGTTCTTCCAGGGCCGACTTGACCCTCTCGAATGCCTCGAACGATGTTACCACCTCGTAGGCATCATCATGCGTGACCAGGTCATCCGCCCCCGCATCCAGGGCAATCTCCATCAACTTGTCCTCGTCGGCCTTGGACTTCTCTACCATAATCTGCCCGCGCTTGTCAAACATCCAGCCCACACATCCGGTCTCACCCAGGTTGCCGTTATATTTTGAGAAGAGATGCCGTATCTCGGCCACCGTACGGTTTTTGTTGTCGGTTACAACCTCGAGGATAACTGCCACCCCGCCCGGGCCGTAACCTTCATAGGAGGCCTCCTCGTAGGTCACTCCGGGAAGTTCGCCGGTGCCCTTCTGGATCGCCTTCTTGATATTATCCTGGGGCATATTTGCGGCCTTGGCAGTGCTGATGGCTGAACGCAGACGGGGATTGTTGTCCGGGTCGCCTCCGCCCTGACGGGCCGCTATTGATATTTCTTTGATCAGCTTGGTAAACGTCCGGCCCCGCTGGGCATCGAGTTTACCTTTTTTGCGTTTAATGGTTGCCCATTTCGAATGACCTGACATATCTATTCTCCTTAAGTCCTAACCTGATTTAATATAATTTAAGGGCTCAGCCTTAAAATGCAACAGGAATTATGGGCTTGTCAATAGTTAAAACATGGTATACCCGGCATTGTCTTCAATTCCGGAATGCAGTTCCAATCTAATACAAAAAGGCCTTCAGGCCAACAGAAATTCCAAATACCTCGCGCCATTCCCTGATATATCCTGTGTCCAGAATAAAAGCGCGTTCATAGGAGTAATCCGCTGATCCGGCTATGGCAATATTTTTTGAGATCAGATAGGTATATCTTAGAGAACCTTTTTAATTTGTCCGGCAGGGTCTTAATCCCGGTTTATGGTGATTTTGAGCCTGCGCACATGGTTGACAAGCTTAGACTATGCTACGTGGATGCCACAAATATCCCGCCTGTACCACTCAATCAGCAGGAAGCAGATCGAGCCATAAACTTATTCCGGCCTTGAAATTCAGGAATGGTGTATTGCCCGGAAAATCTCCCCCGTCCAGATCTCCCTCATCAGACTCCACTGTTGTTTCGACATGTTTGAGAGGAATATACACCCCTCCCGCTTCTCCGAACACCGAAAACATGTCGGTGACAAAGAACATCGCCCCGATATTGCCTGCAATATAAACCTGATTTTCTATCTTGATATCAACCAACTCCGGACCAAACTCCGAGGCGGCATCCTTTATTTTCGGCATTGCCAGTCCCGCTCCTGCGGATACATACGGTACGATCAAATCTACAACCGGATAAGCGAACTTCACATGGCCGCCGATCATTATTACAGTAAACTTGTCTTCGGATTCGACACCCTCAAAATCATCCGCGTCAAAAAAAGTATAAGATGCGTCCACACCCGCCCCGAAAAGAGGGGTGAAGAAATAATCAGCTGCCACTCCAAAATCAAAACCGAGCTTCCTGTTCAGACCGCCCTCCATAGGATCGGCCGCAGTGAACCCTGTGGGAACATCGACACTTCCAAATGCGGAAAATCCAAACTTACCTGCCAAATCCAGATCCTGTGCCGATGCGGCGGATATGGCCCAGAAGCAGGCCAGTAAAAGAAGAAACAATGCCTTTTTCACTTTACCTCCTCTAATAAATACTATTTTCAGTCGTCCTCTTTACCCAGAATACTGTGCCAGTTCATCCCTCAGTCTCATATAGCTGTATGCAGTCTAAATCCTTGACGGAACAGTGTCAACAACAAGTTTCATATCCTGGAAGAATACATAAATTGATATTACGGAAGTGTAAAGCGAGCCATAAAAAAAGCCCCGCTTGAAACGGGGCTTTAAGTCAGAAACGATCTTTCTTATTTTACTTATTCCTCATACTCCTGCGGAGTCAGGCTGAACCAGACACTCACACCGGCCTTTATGCTGGCAAAAGGCACATTCTTGGGAAAGTCGAACTCCGTCTCGTCGGAGCCTACCGTGTACTTGGTGCCATCCAGCATGATATAGTTGCCGCCCGCCTCTGCGAAGACCGAAACCGTCGGCGAGACGAAGTACATAACACCGATATTCCCCGTTATATAGAGGGCCGGGTCGATGTCAAATTCTACCAGGTCGCCTTCCCCGGGCATATCCTTCCACTTCGTCAGGGCAACTCCGCCGCCCGCGGTCGCATACGGAATAATTCCCATTTCCAGGGGATAAACACCTTTTGCATGGGCGCCGATCATGATGGCATTGAATTTGTCATCCATCGGCTCATCGCCCATATCTTTGGCGGAAAAAGTATGATACATGAAATGTATTCCGGCGCCAACAAAAGGATGGAAGAAATATTCGCCGCTCACGCCGCCGCCAAAACCAAGCTCACGTGCCATGCCTCCTTCTTCCCAATCAGCCTGTGTAAATCCGGTCGGTATATCCACAATACCAAAAGCAGAACCATCAATCATGCCTGTAGGGTCCATCACCTGCGCCGGAGCTGTCGCCGCAAAACAAACCAGGACCGTCACCAGCAAAACAACTATCTTTTTCACCTTTCCCTCCTTTGAAAGGGTTTGATCATTATGTTAATCTTTTTCTATCTCCCATTACTGAAACAGAACCTCCGCCCTTGAGCCTACAGTTAATGTAAACCCGATATGATATTAAACAATATCATAAATCTGTCACACCGGCTTCGATTTAAACTGCCTGCTCTAAGTTTATGATACGTCAATTTAAGGGATAGTTTAAGAGACTGGCCGCAATCTGTCAATAAAAAAGTCTTAACTCGGCAATATAAAAATCGATGTTTCGCCCAAATAAATCCCTCTCTGAATTCAAGCTGCCCGGATTAGAAGCACCATCGTATTTTATTGACAGGTATTACTGAAAAAGATTACTTTCAGCGACCATCTTAAATCAAATTTACATTTTTTCCGGGAAAGATTAGGCGTTGCCGCCTTTCTGTACTGATGGAACAAGAAAAAAAGCCCCGCATATGCAGGGCTTTTTATCAATCTATATCTTCTCAGATATTATTCAGTGCCGCCAAACCAGACGTTGATACCAGCCTTGAAATCAAGGAAGTAATAATTGGTCTGAAGCTCAGCCTCTTCACCTGTATCAGGATCAATGACAGGTTCGCCATCAAATTCGGCGCCCGCTCCATCAAGCAGGAGATAATCAAAACCAGCTTCACCAAAGATAGATATCATCTCCGATACCCAGTATTTCACACCGAACCCCCCGACGAAGTACATCTTAGTATCAAGATCAAGGTCTCCTGTAACAAATACGCCTTCCTCAACTTCAAACTCAAGATCTTTTAACTTATTCATTGTCAGACCTACCCCGGCGAGAATATAAGGGCGAAGCATACTTTCGGGCATAAACATATACTTAAAATGAGCCCCTATATTCATGGTATGCAATTTGTCACCCGGCTCGAAGCCATCGAAATCCTTGGCACCATGAATAGCATAAAGGAATTCAAGCCCTGCGCCAATCGCGGGGGTGAAAAAATACTCCGCTGAAGCCCCAAATTTGAAACCGATGGAACGATAAAGACCATCAGCATTCTCCGGATCATCATCAGCCAGATCGCCCATCGGAATTCCAATTCCCACATACGGCGAGATGTTGAACATGCCCTGAAGATCCTGTGCGCTTACCATCGAAACTGCACCAAAAACGAAAATCGCTGCGAAGATTAACATCTTCTTCATTTTTGCCTCCTTGCTGTAAAAGCAAAACCCTCTAATTAGTTTCTTTACTTTTCCGTGAAATAATCAAACGAATTGATACTATTGTAGCAGTATATGCTTCCTTCATCACCTCCCTCTTCTATAAAAAAGCAGATGGTTACCGTTACACAATCTAACTTTTTATTTTACACAGCCTTATCTGCGGGAATCTATTCCCGCCCTTAAACGATTTCAACAAAAACTTTTGATTTTTTTATTACGAAAATCGATTAAGATTGTTCCTTTTCCTTTTTGGCTTCTTCCACAAGCTTGTCCTGGATTTCCCGCGGCACCTCTTCATAATGCGAGAAACTCCTGGAAAATACTCCCCGCCCCTGGGTCATCGAACGCACAGCGGTGGAGTATTTATATAATTCGGCCAATGGCACCTGGGCCTTAATCCTCTGGCCCTGACCCTCCGGCTCCATCCCCAGGATCTTGCCCCTGCGGGACGAAATATCGCCCATAATGTCGCCGGTATAATCATCGGGCACAATTACTTCAAGGTTGTATATCGGCTCCAGCAGAACCGGGTTGGACTTCAGGAAAGCATCCTTGAAAGCCATCGAGCCGGCGATCTTGAAAGCCATATCAGAGGAATCGACCGTATGGTACGATCCATAGAACAGTTCCACTTTTAAGTCCACAACCTGGTACCCGGCCAGGCTTCCCTCAGTCATCGCTTCTACAATACCTTTTTCGACCGAGGGGATGAACTTTGATGGTATCACCCCGCCGCTTATGGCATTTACGAACTCAAAGCCTTCTCCGCGCGGCAGGGGAGCGACACGAATGTGCACATCACCATACTGCCCCTTGCCTCCAGTCTGCTTCTTGTATTTGTACTGGACCTCGGCCTTGCCCTTGATCGTCTCACGATAAGGTATTCTGGGCTTCTCGGTCTCGACATCGACCCCGAAACGCTTTTTGAGCTTGTTCAAAATAATATCCATCTGCAGCTCGCCTTGAGCATACAGCAGCGTCTGTTTCAATTCCGGATCGACCCGCATCATGAAGGTCGGATCCTCCTCATGCAGCTTGGCCAGGCCGCCCGAGATTTTCTCCTCATCACCCTTGCTGATCGGCCTGACGCCAATATCCACAACCGGCTCCGGGAATTCGAGTTTGGGTATCATCAGGGGATCGCTCTTGGATGTTAATGTGTCCCCGGTATGGGTTTTGCGCAGTTTCACGAAAGCTCCCATATCCCCCGGCCCCACTTTGCTCACTTCCTTGCGGTTCTTGCCGTTGACATTATACATCTGAGCGATTTTTTCGGTATCCTCGAATGAGGTATTATAAAGCTCGTCACCCTGTTTGACCGATCCGGTAAATACCCGGAAATAGGCCAGCTCCCCCACATGCGACTCGGAAACGGTCTTGAAAATAAAGATCACCGGGGGCGCCCCCTCGGAAACCGGGCGGCTGATTTCCTCGTCTGAATCCGGCTTCAATCCCTTGACCTCGCCAAAATCTGCGGGTGAGGGAAAATATTCCGCGGCAAAATCCAGAAATGTCGTAACTCCGGCCATTGTCAGTGACGACACTGCAAAAACAGGATATATGCTCTGCTCGCTTATACCCTTCTTCAATCCGGCCTGAATCTCCTCGGGCGAAAGCTCACCGGCATCGAAGAACTTCTCCAGCAGCGCATCATCCGATTCGGCTACATTTTCGATCAGCTTCTCATGCGCCTCCTGGGCGGACGACTGCATATCGTCGGGAATATCCATAGCCGCGGCCGTACCGCTCTCGTCATAACTGTAGGCTTTCATTTTGATCAGGTCGACTATACCCTTAAAATTCAGGCCCTCGCCGATCGGAAGCTGGACCGGGATGACATGGATGCCGAAATGGTCCTGCAAGATCTGCACTTTAGATCCGAATTCGGCATGCTCTTTTTCAATCTTATTTATAATAAAACAGCGCGGCGTGTTATATTTGTCAGTATAACGGAAGGCCATCTCGGTGCCCACCTCAATTCCGCCGGTAGCATCAAAAAGGATCGCGGCCACATCCGCAACCCGCAGTCCGCCCACAACTTCGCCGATAAAATCGGCATAGCCGGGCATATCGATTAGATTGAACTTAGTGTTCTTATATTCAATATTCAAGGCGGTGGCTGAAATTGAAATTTTGCGGTTAATCTCCTCTTCCGTATAATCCGAAACCGTATTACCTTCCTCAACTTTTCCCAGACGGCTGGTTATGCCGCCGATATTGAGAATAGCCTCAGCGAACGATGTCTTACCGGAGGTACCATGTCCGACCAGTCCTATATTTCGCAGCTGTTCAATTTTGTATTCTTTCACAAGACTAACTCCTGGTTTTTCAATTCCACCGAAAATTGTGCGGGAATTTAATAAATCACCCCAAACTTGTCAATAGATGTTTTCGCAATTAAAACTGCCATTTTTTACGATGCTTTCGGGAAAAATATTTATGATTGCAGTCATTCTGAGGGAGCGAAACATTGAACCAGGTAGCCTGCCCGCATGAACGAGTAGGGACGAATCCGAAACGTGATCAAAGATCCGGCTTTGATGAGTGGAGTGATTCTGCCAGGTGCCCTGAGTTCCACCTTAAAAAAAGTATCGCAATTTTTTTTCCAATATAAAATATTGCTTGACTTCTCTATGTTGCAAAAATAAATTTCTGGCAGAAAGGCATCAATTATTAGGCAGCATATTTATAATTCTGGAAAGTAAAGCGCATCTTTCCAATTTTAGCGTCTCTTTAAATATATAACTCTAACGTCCTGGGGGGATTCACCCTTTTGGGAAATTTGGTTCGCAATTATTAATTATGGCAGGGCATCCATATGCACAAAAAAAGATGTTTGCTTTCTCTTATGATATTCTTTGCATTCACGGGTTTAGTCATGACGAATACGGTCGCAGCTTATGTCTGCGGTGACTCTAACGGCGATCAGAATGTTAATGTAAGTGATGCGGTTAATATTATTAACTACGTCTTTGTTGGGGGAGAGCCCCCCGTTCCGATGGAGGCAGGCGACTGCAACTGCGATGGCAACTGCAATATTAGTGACGCAGTCGCGATCATAAATTTTGTTTTCATTGGCGGTTATGAACCATGTGATCCGAATGGCGACGGTATCCCTGACTGCGGTTTCTATTGCCCGCCGACAGTTACTGATTATGATGGGAATATCTATCAAACCGTACAAATTGGTGATCAATGCTGGATGGCTGAAAATCTCAAAGTTACACACTATCGTAACGGTAATAGCATACCTAGTGTCACTGATTATAGCGCGTGGTCAAGCCTGACCACGGGTGCATATTGCAACTACGGGAATGATATTAGTAATGTAGCAGTTTATGGTAGGCTGTATAATTGGCACGCTGTAAATGACAGCAGGGGTCTAGCCCCTCAAGGATGGCACATACCGAGCGACACTGAATGGAAACAGCTGGAAATGTATCTTGGTATGAGCCAGGCCGATGTAGATGACTATGGTTGGCGTGGCACTAATCAAGGCGGGCAGTTGAAAGAGACCGGAACCTCCCATTGGCTGGCGCCCAACACTGGCGCGACCAATATAAGTGGCTTCACCGCTCTTCCTGCCGGTGACAGGCTTGATACAGGTGCTTTTTATTACATTCAACAGTATACCGGCTTCTGGTCCACAAGTTTGGCAGGTTCTAACTGGGCGTGGAATCGTGGCCTAGCCTATAATGTATCGAGCATTGACCGAACTGGGTATCTAAAGACATTCGGCTATTCCGTCCGCTGCGTCAAGGACTAAAAAATTGTTTCTCTATTCGGGCATTAGCCCTAGTAAAACCTTTTGCGGAGGTGTAAATACATGAAGACGTTGGTTCATTATGTACTCGGGCTTCTTCTTGTGACCCTGATTATATACTTCTTGCCCGGGTGCGGCGGGGACAGAAGCACTGATTCTAATGGAGCAACCATAGAGCCTCTCACTGTTACAGATATAGATGGCAATGTCTATCAGACAGTCAAGATCGGTGATCAGCTGTGGATGGCCGAGAATTTGAGAGTAACTCACTACCGTAATGGGCAACTCATTCTTTGTATTCCAGATAGCGCCCTTTGGGCTTGGACTACATTACCGTTAGCAGCCTACTGCAATTACAATAATGACGAAAGCAACGTCTCTGTTTACGGTAGATTATATAATTGGTATGCAGTGACCGACACATCCAAAATAGCGCCAGAGGGATGGCATGTACCCAGTGATGCAGAATGGCAAACATTGGTGGATTATCTGGGGGGGCCTGAAATTGCCGGCGGGAAAATGAAGGAACCCGGGATAGATTACTGGATTACCCCTAATACAGGTGCCACCAATGAAAGCGGTTTTTCCGCGCTGCCCGGAGGTTACCGTGATCCAAATGGTCATTTTGACTACATTGGGATATTCGGTCACTTCCTGTCTTCTTCGGCGAGCGGTTATACCTACGCATGGAAGTGGCGGCTCAACTACTATGACTCAGCCATCGAACGCCTGAGCTGTAATAAACGCTCCGGATTTTCCGTACGCTGTGTCAAGGACTAATCGGCATGCCTGGTTTAGACTGAAGCCGGAAAGGAATGATATTACAATAGGGGTGGCCTGCCCAAACTCGCTTTGGGCAGGTACCCATATATAAAAACACGCCCAAATTAATTTGAGCGTGCCACCCATAAACCAAATCTATTCGTGCGCGGCGTAAGTCTTTGCGCTACGCGAAAATTTATATCCTACATCCGTGTCCGGTAATTTGGGGACTCTTTGGTGATCTGCACATCGTGCGGATGTGACTCGAAAAGCGAAGCATTGGTAATCTGCACAAACTTGCCGTCACGCTTGAGGTCGGCAATCGTCTTCGTCCCGCAGACACCCATTCCTGCGCGCAGGCCGCCGATCAACTGATAGACCGTCTCTGCAAGCTCTCCCTTATATGGCACACGTCCCTCGATACCCTCGGGCACCAGCTTCTTGATATCCTCGTTATGCTGGAAATACCTGTCGCCCGAACCCTGGCGCATGGCCTCGATCGAACCCATCCCGCGGTAAACTTTATAGGAACGGCCGTCATACAGAACGATCTCGCCCGGCGACTCCTTGGTGCCCGCAAACAGCGACCCGATCATCACGCAGTCGGCGCCGCAGGCAATCGCCTTGGTAATATCGCCGGAGTACTTTACACCGCCGTCGGCTATCAATGGAATATCATGTCTCCGGCAGGCTCTGGCACAGTTCATAATCGCAGTCGCCTGGGGCACACCGGCGCCTGTCACCACACGGGTGGTGCAGATCGAACCGGGGCCGATCCCGACCTTCACACATTCAGCGCCGGCCTTGATCAATGCTTCCGCTCCCGACTCCATGGCCACATTGCCGGCTACCAGCGCGACATCCGGGAAATTCTTTTTGATTTGCGAAACAGCATTCAGGACTCCCTCATGATGACCGTGCGAGGAGTCTATTACCAGCACATCCACCTCAGAATCGACCAATAACCGGGCACGCTCCAGCATATCGCCTGAAACGCCGACAGCCGCTCCCACGCGCAGACGGCCCTTGTCATCCTTGCAGGCATCCGGATACATGATCTTCTTCATAATATCCTTGACCGTGATCATGCCCTTCAGGTAACCTTCCTCATCGACAATGGGAAGCTTCTCGATCCTGTTCTCATGCAGTATATCCTTGGCCCGCTCCATATCGGTTTCGGGCGGCACAGTGATCAGGTTGTCCCTGGTCATCACATCGGAGATCTTCAAATTCAGATTGCGATGGAACCTCAGGTCACGGTTGGTTATGATCCCCACCAGCTTGTTGTCTTCAGTGATCGGTATGCCCGATATGGAAAAGCGCTCCATGAATTCCAGCGCCTTACCGATCGGTTCATCAGGGGGCAGGGTAATCGGATTGACGATCATGCCCGACTCGGAACGTTTGACTTTGTCCACCTCTGCCGCCTGCTGCTCGGCGGACATATTTTTGTGGATGAAACCCAGGCCGCCCTGCCGCGCCAGCGCAATAGCCAGTTCCGCCTCGCAGACCGTATCCATAGCCGAGGCTACCACCGGTATATTCAACATGATATCCCGCACCAGACGTGTTGTCACATCGGCCTCCCTGGGGAGCACCTGACTGTGCGCAGGCACCAGCAGGATATCGTCAAAAGTTAATGCTGTCCCGATAATCTTATCTTCCATCTTCCTCTTAATCTCTCGTAGGTCAAATCTCTGTGAGATTTGACGGTTTTTTCTCCGCAAAAGGGGTGTCAAAAGTCACAGACTTTTGACCTGCCTTGCCTGAAATGACTGATTTTTTATACTCTCCCTATTCATCCTCTCCGGTCCAGACCAAAATCCTTCCGCACGAATCGCATGTAATCAGCCTCTCCCCCTTCTTGATCTCCTGGATCAGCTTGGGCTCGAGCTGTTTGAAACATGCTCCGCAGGCGCGCTTTTTCACGCTGACCACCGCCATCCCGCCGCGGCCCTTGCGTATTCTCTCATAAACATTCATGACATTGCGCGGTATCCGCACCTGCAGGTTCTTGCGTTCATCCTCCTTGATCTGACGCTTCTCCTCGACCGAATCGATCTGCTCCTGCAAAGTCTCCAGCTGGGCATTATTTTCCTTTTTCACCTCGCCGCATTTGCCCACGAATTCTTGGACTTTGCTCTCCAGCTCCTCGATCTCGCCCATCAACATCAGGATCTTGTCCTCTCCCGACGAGATCGTCTCCTTGCACTCATCGATTTCCTTCACCAGAGCATCGTATTCTTTGTTGGTCTTTATGGTCAGCATCTGTTTCTGGTACTTCTCGAGCGCATCCTTGGTACTCTGGACCTCCAGCTCAATACTCTTCATCTCTTTTCTGGCTTCGGTCAGGCGTTCACCATAATTTTGCGATAACTCGAAGCACTCATCTATCTCCCGTTTCAAATTATTGATCATATCCGGGATATAATCTTTTGAGCGCTCCAGCTCGCCGATATAGTAATCGATTTCCTGCATTTTTAAGAGAAGTTCAATATCTTTTTGCATGACCGTCTCCACCTTAATAGAAACAAAAAATGCACCCGTTTTCACAGGCGCATTTTCAGGTTTTATAAAACTTTATAAAATGTTTGAAACCCAAACAATATTTTATTTCACGCATATATATTTTTTGCATGCTCTCCATGCCCTGTTGTTTTCAAATGGGCAATACAGGAATCGAACCTGTGACCTCTCGGATGTGAACCGAACGCTCTAACCATCTGAGCTAATTGCCCGCGCAATAAACTAATGGTGGGCCCAGCAGGACTCGAACCTGCGACCCACTGATTATGAGTCAGTTGCTCTAACCGACTGAGCTATGGGCCCCTGTTTAAACTTTTATTTTATACAAATCTCCAAAGCAAGTCAAGCAAAACTATGATCTATTTATTCCTATAATCTTATATACCTGAATGTTCCAATATTTTAGGCAAATGTATCGATAATTAGCGATAGCTATAAAAAAATCCCCTCAGAAAGAGGGGATTCTACCCTTATATTTTAACCTCCAGGCTTTTCCTTCGAAGCGCCGAATTGATCGCCCGGGCGGCCACCTCCTTCTCGATCCCGCAGATCTCCATCAGCTTGTCAACCGAATCATCGATGAACTTCACCCAGCGATTATCCGGGTATCTCGCCACAAGATCATCGGTGAGTTCATCGGCTATATGCGCTATCCATTCAGCATACTTTCGGCGGCTCTCCACCTCCAGAAGCGGAAGCAGGTACTTCTTCCCTATGAAAGCCACCACCAATCCCAGAAAAGCGGTAATGGCATTTTCAAAACTCAAAAAGTCCAGCATATGTATTATACCTCCTTATTTATTGTGGACGGCGTACGTCTCGTGCGCCGCCAATTCCTTCTCTATAAAAGAGTGGCGCGCTAAGATCCGTTAGTGGCCTGATCTAAGGCTGGTTTTGGGCATGCAAGCGATCCGGGCCAAACGAAGTTTTACCCGGCCACCCCCCAGTTTGACCCGGCCAGCCGCCCGGCGTCATTCCGAGGAGGAGTTGACCCTGGTCAACTCCGACGTGGGAATCTCCGCTTTCTCTTGCAACCCCGTCCATGAGATTGCCACCTCCGGCCCTGGCCGGACTCGCAATGACGATTGGCAGACGCATCTTCGAGATTGCCATGTGGCTTCGTCCAGCATAAGCCGAACTCGGGCTTTTCGCAATGACAGGAAGCCAACAATTGCAACTCTACCAGTCCAGCTCCCAGCTGGCCTGATCAGGCACTGCCACACTCTTCCTGGCAATCCGCCCCGAATCATGATAAATGACGATCTCATACTCACAAACCGGCTCAAGATTATCGCTCGGTATCAAATCCAGGTACCAGTAGCCGGTGCTGTCTGTCGAAGCTGTCCTGTAGTACGGCGAAATCACCGATCCGTCATGACTGACAGGCGATTCATTCAAACGCGCCATCACCGTCACACCCGCAATAGCATAGCCGGAAAGATCGAAGACCCATCCATATATACGGCACAACTCAGGCGAGACCGGCTGGCCCGGATCAAAGCCGCTGCCCCAGATAGTATCCACAGTTGACGGCGCCAGCATATTTACAGAATCCGGCAGGCCCTCGAATTCAATCCCGGCCTTGTAGGCCCAAACCCTGTAGATGGCCTCATCCAGTGAGGCCACAACCAGGCCCTCGGAATTGCTCAGGCCCACAGCCTCTGTCGCTGTCTGGCTGGAATTCATGAATCTGAGCGAAATTCCTTGCAGCGCCGATGAGTCCGCCGAACTGAACACATACAAACTGCACGGATATGCCCCGCTTCCCGCCCCGCATGAGGACACCGGCACATCCAGATTAGCTTGATTTGTCTGGCTGGCAAAGCCGTCCTGCAAAGTGTCCAGAATAGCTTTGGCATAAAGCTTTGCAGAATCCAGATCATCCCAGTTGCCGCTCTTGACATAATATCCCGCTGAGGCCGCACCTCGAATCTCATCCCCGACATAAGCATATACCCTGATTAAATATCTGCCTTTGGTACCCGAACCATCCGATCCCCGAAAGTGAACTGTATAACTGCCGACGCGGATATTTTCCAGACTGGAGGCATCCTCCCCCAGCGAATCCACCAGGCTGCCATCCGGTCCGAAACGCAATATCTTCAGGCTGTCTGGATCGGCGGCAAGCGGAAGAGCGGTCGTATCGAATGTCTCGAATGTTAAAATGATGCTGTCAGAAACGCCATTGCCGACGACCTCGGGAAATATATCGAAGCCATACGATTTTGACGCCGTATTCAAAAGCACCGGCAACAGGCAGAATATTATCACTTTCAGTCTTTTCATCCTCATCGTTCACCCCATATCTCATTTGATTCTATTTCTTCCCGGTCACTCGATCAAACCTGTCCCGATCACATTGGATTTCAAACCCACACCCGGTTCCTCCACCGGGCTGAACCAGGCCTGGATCCTCATGGAATTCGAGAGGGCATTTTCGATCGGCGAATGTACGCTGTATTCAATATTCGACAGAGAGTCATATACCGCTGTCACCTTCAGAACCAGGCCGTTATTGTTCGATGTGTCCCCTGCCCATGAATCGAAAACCGGGCCGGGAATATTAAACCGGATAATATCCCCGATAGAATCTTCAGGGTAACTGAGTCTGAATGTATCCAGCGCTGAGACATCGTAGTCTATTCCCGCCCTGAGGTCCAGAGTAGCCCACGGAACAGGCGAGCTCCCTGAAACACAATCCCAGCGCGTGACCCAGGTCGAATCCAGCTCATAGGGATCGCCTCCGGCATCGGGCGGCGGACCATGCCATTTCTCATCCTTGATTATCTTATATGCGGTATAACGCACATCCATAATTGTATCAGGCGGGGCTCCGTTAAATCCCAGAGCAAAAATCGGAAAGAGCAGCTGCAGGCTGTCGCATGCAAACCCGCCATGTCCCTTGCGCTCAGGACTGATTAACCGCCAGAAGCTGATGATATCATCCAGATCATACCCGAACCTGAATTCTGTGTTGTAAGTCGCGGAATCGTTCTGAGCCGTGGTCATCTCGCACCAGCAGGCATCGATCTCCAGGTGTCCGTTCCAGCATTCATAGCCGGTTATCCAGTCATTGGTGGTATCCTCACAGACCCATGTCGTCAGGCGGTCAAAAAGCCTCCATGAATGACAGTAGTCCATAATTTCGGGGATGCGAAAAATCCCGCAAAAGGCTCTGCGCGCCCTGGCGCTGTCGCCATCGACCGTGACAGAGTCCCTGTCCAGCAAAATCACGCAGGCCGTATCACGGGAAACAAAATCGGGAGTATTGAACGGCACAACCGCTCCTGCCGCCAGGTCACCGTAATAATACAGGTATTGATTATCATACTGGTAAGGGAAGATCGTATCCGCCTCAGTAGAGCAAAGATATTTTACGTTTCTGTTATTGACCAGGCGCCTTCCATGTCCGCCGGGCCGATAATCGCTGTTGGCCAGCCCGAATTCAGTTTCAGTATATCGATCCATGGTAAATATCCCGATTGACGTGTCTCGAAGCGATGCCACATTTGCGGAATAAGCGAGGTCGGATATAATGATTCCCATAAAATTGCCGCTCCAGTTCGAAAATGTATCCACCGCATCGTCATCGATCAACCGCACACCATACCCGAGCTTACCCTCGATCCTGTTTACAAACATCGTATCAGATCCGATATTTGTTGTATCTGCCACTATAAAGGCCACATCACCCGCAATCAACGACTGATACAGCATAAGCATCGCTATTATTATTCTAATCTTCTTCCTCATCATCACCTCCCAGCTCCTCGCGCCGAATCTGCTCGACCAGATCCCAGAAATTCCTCTTGCCGTCCCCCAGGAGCTTCAGTTTCAGCTTATGTTTGTTTTCCAGGACACGTATCAGGTCCGCCACCTTGGGCTGATATTCCCCCTCTTTCAGCTTGCGGAAAATATCATCCTGAATCTGCTGCAGGACCTCCAGATCGCTTAATTCCGACGATCCGGTTTTCTTTTTAACTCTTTTCTTTGCGGGGGCCCTCTTTTTCGATGCCACTATGAAAGCCTCGCCTCGATTTGTCCGCCCGGATATATCCTCCAGACATTCCTGCAGACCGGACAGCACAGACGAATCCTGTCCGGAGTATCGATAATAATCTGCCCGCATCGAGGACAGATATTCATAACCACTGTGAGCATCTATCCCACCTCCATTATCAGTAGATCGCAGATCACGTTAGCATCCGACTGCGATGCCTTCGCGATGGAAAACGACCCGGCATCCTCCCTGCCTACTACAACTGCTCCGACCGAGCCCTTGGATAGAGGAATCACCTTGGGATTCGACAATGACTCCGGCAGGTTATTGCCGCGAAAATCTGTCAGATCTGCGAAATCTACTTTCTGTAAATCTCCGCCCAATGGCGCAGACAAAAACATGATCCGTCGCGTCGCCTGATCCGGGGTCGTGATCAAAAATGTGAACTCCTGCGCGGACATCGAACCCCATACCACAAAATCCCGAATCAGCCAGAGCCTGTGACCGCGCAGATATGCCAGCGTATCTGTCATAGACTACCTCATTTCGTGTAATTAGTTATTCCTGATCTTAATCCCGTATGTCAGCGCTTCCGATGGTGCTCCGTACCTGACCAGAATATTCTCCGCCTCGGCTCGATATGACTGCCCCAGCTGCAGGTATTGCTTACCGATAGAACTCTTCCGGGAGGGATTGATGAATGTCGATTGCATCACTTCCAGGCCCTTCATGCGGGCCAGTATTTCGAGAGCGATATATGTCTCCGCTACTTCCAGAAGCCTGTCTGAGCTCTCAAGGTATTCCTCTGCTATGTTTCCGCATACAATCGTATGGGCCTCCTCCACAGAACGCGAGATCATTTCATCCGAGAATATCCCGGCCTCGATTTCATAATCCACCCAGATAGTCTGGCCCGCATCGAGCTCGCCCCCGGGCAGGCGCGTGACTTTGCCGGAAGCGTAGTCGATGGCATAATCCACATCTTTCTGGTAAAGCCTGAAATGGTAATACCAGACCGAAATTCGGGCCCCCGACTGGATCCCCCCTCCATCGATGCGGGATATGGTCCCGGCCCTGTAGTCAACTATGTAATCAATATTCTCACGATAAATCGTGGTCAAAGACTGATCCGCGGCCGCCACCACACTGTCTGTTATCAAATGTGCATGGCCCAGGCTGACCGGATTATCCGCAATAGTAACGGCCTCATACACCGGCTGATTGTACTCCTTTCCCTTGATCTTCTCTGAACCAATCTTGATTCCTTTATGCGGAAGCTCCAACGGCTCGTCCCCGCTCAAGCGAAAAATAAAATTTTCCACCAGTTTCTGCGGGCGTCTCAATTCAGCCAGATGCTTCTTCACAATACTGATATTGGTAAATGCCATCCCCTCCTCCTTAAAAACACATTCCTAAATCCGAAGTGTAAACACGATTCGTCATCGCGAGGAGCCGCGGGCCGGCTCCTGCCGGACCAGGCGACTTGGCGATCTCTTCCTTCTGAAAATAAGAATGATGTCATCCTCCTTATAAGATTGAAAGCGCAGCTCATCAGAAATCTTAAAGCGCCGTCATATACTGCAACTCTACCGCCGCGGTTATCTGTGTACCCACCGGAGCAGTGACAAAATCAGAGGATACAACTACCTTGATCCAGAATTTGGAATGTCCGGCGATCACTGACGACTGCCAGTCGGACGGGATATCATTCGAATCCTCCCATAACCGTATCCGTGCCGGAGACGAATCAAAGTTATACTGGCCCGAAACAGGAACAAAGTTCTTCCAGTCGGCGCCATCCCAGTAGTGCCACGTCACCGTGCCCCCTGAGCCGGGCGTCGAAAGTGTAATATAAATCCGGCTGAATTTTTCGAATTGGCCCAGAAAGAGTGCATCCCCTGAATCCTTCAACAATCCGCCCGAATCCGGGTGATAGACATCTGCAGCGCTGTCATCCGCCGCCTCAACCGACCTGTCATAATACATTGCTGAAGCTTCGGGACGATAGCAGATCACCCGGTCGCACGCCGCCAGCGAGCCCGACACGCTTGAGGGCGAGGCGAACTCCGCCCCGTTCTTCACGGCATAATTAAGCTGGTTTTGGTTGGGGCCGATTTGCTTGCAGTAAAATACAAACGCTGTCGAACCGTTATGCCTGACTATCGGAGCAGAAGCGACCTCGCTGTCGATCAATATATTCCCGCTCCAGATTGCGCCGTCAAAATCCTTGTAGTAAAGCTCGCCATCTGAGGCAAAAGCCAGCGCTATTCTCAAATCATCCGAGACGGAGGTGTGAAAACTGTCCGAAATACCCGTCCCGCTGAAAATCGCTGCCTCCGAAAGCCACAATGACCCCGACATCTCGATCTTCCTGTATGCAAGGCTGGTACCGTCCACGCAGTAAAAACAGTACAGGTATGTAGGCAGATATTCCAGCCTGCTGAAGGCCGAACTCTGGCCGGTGACAAGGATCGTGCCCTCATCATCGGGTCCGAACTCCCAGCTAACACCGTCATCAACAGAGCTCTTGACATTTATCGTATAATCGCTTCCCGAGACACGGGTCCAGGAGACCCACAGACGGCCGTAATGATCCTTGAACAGGCTGGGATAATAATTCGAGCCGGCATTATAGATTGTCGCCGCATTGCCTGCTGTCCAGCCGCCGTCGGCAAAGCTGAGCTTCTTGTGCATCAGATTCAGTGATGTCTCCGCGGTATAGGCCAGATATATATTGCCGTTAGAATCCATCCAGCATCCCGCCGGATAGTCAGCCGAATCGGTCACCACCTGCTGCGGGCTCGACCAGGAGATATATGGCGGATCGGCATATGACAATACGATGACCGAAGGCGAGCTGGGATAAACAGCCGCGATCCTGCCCGCGTACTGACCCGACCTAATCTTGAAAAGCTTCCTCTGCAAGGCTAAACCTGTCCCATAGAAAGCTGTAGAGTTGTCAATTAATTTCAACATAGCACATCTCCGCGGCCGCCCCTGTTTTCTTGGATACTTTGGAAACATTCGACTCTTGCCTGTGGCGCAGGGTCTTGTCCCGATTTAATCGGGATGGTACCCTGCGCTTTCCCCTGCATCCAAACAGCAAGCGGCCAATTATGTTAATCAGACATAAACCGTGTCAAGCACCATCGATGCCTCGGGTATAACCTTGGCATAGCCGATCGACTCCGAGATCACCGCCTCCTCGAATTTCTGTTCGATGATCTTGTCGAACTCCACCATCAACGGCTGTGAAACCACCTCTTCCGCCGCAAAGCGATGATCCAGTCCGATAATCAGGTCATCCGCAACCTCATCACAGCGAACTACTGACGCTCCCAGCGGATTGACCAGCTTGCCGGAGGACTGGAACTTAAATCCCGCCTGCGGGTCCTTGAACTCGGTCAGGTTCAGGATTTTCCTGATCATATCCTTGTGGCAGATCAGGGTGTTCATCTCGTACGGCGCAAACTCCACCCAGAATTTCACGAAATCATCGTAATCCAAAGTGCCGGAGCTGTCCGCCTGCACTACCTGGGCGGCGTTGTCGTTTCCGTCGCCATTCTGAATTACGTCCGCGATCAATGCCACTTTATCAGCCTGCAATCGAAACCCGATATACCACAGGATCACTTTAAATTGAGCGGTGGAACGATGCCGCAGGACCTTATAGGAGGTCTTCAGCGCCACACCGTAATCGGGCACTGTAATCGTACTCAACTGCTCGGTGATATTGATCTGGGGTATCTCCGCCCCTTCTCCAAGCTGGCGCAATGACAGCCTGGTATCGGTCGGCGATGTATCTATATAAAGCGGTGTGTAGCGGTTTGTGTTGATCCTGGACGTGGCCGCAATCAGGCGATTGTATTCCGGACGAAGCTCCATCCCGCGCTTGATTTCGCGCATGATAAATTCCGGCATCAAAGCCGAGGCTGACTGGAAAAACTGCTCCACCGTGATAGCATCCCGTCCGGCCACCCTGATCCCATGACAAGCAAGCTGCCTCTCGAAGGCATCCAAAGGCGAACCATCCGTCGAGGGATCGTAACCCTCCGACTCCAGAAGCTCGCTTAAGCTCATACCCCGCGCCTGCGCTTCCAGATATGTATCCCGATCGACCTTAATCTGCGAGGCCCTCGTCAGGTCCACATTTTCCCCTTTTCCTGTTTCTTTTTCTATCAATTCCAGAAACGATTCCGGAACTTCCAGTTCGTCAAGATTATGTTTATCCATGGCAACTCCTTTATGGCATATAGACTGTACAGGATGATGTCCCATTCACTTCCAGCACTATACCCCGGGCGATATTGCCGCCCGCGGGATCGTCAGATGTCAGAGCTGGCGCCTGCTTGACAGCACCGGAAACCCCTCCCACTATTCTATCAGCGACTGTCGGATATGTGGTGGTGATCGGAAGTGTCATCACTCCGCCGATCTGCACCGTGGCCATACGCCTGCCGCTGTCGATATCCGAGAGGGACAGGGCTGTAAGTTTGCCCAGCACCACAGATTCGTCAGAGGCGGGACCAACCTCAAAATCGCCGGTTAACGACACCGCACAGCCGATATCCTCATCTGCCAGGTCATCCTCGCCGGCTGTCTGATGAATCGAGAAGGTGGCAAACACTGGCGCCACTGTCTCGAGATTCTGTTCTCTTACACTCATTAACTACTCCTTTCAAAAACTTTCTTGAGGGCGTCATCTGCCCTCCACTCTCGTAACTTCCCTCGTCCGTATTTTTCTTATTATCCCCCTCAAGCCGTCGCGCAGGATCTTGACCCCGATTTATCGGGGTTGTGATCCTGCGCCGATCTTAAAACTATTATCTGCCTCACTCACCTCTCTCCCCGAGACTGTCCGCTGAAAATGCGGCCTGGTTGAAAGCGCTCGGTTCAGTTCATCCCTGAGCTGACCATCCATCTCAATCAGCCTCCGGGGAGTCAGGCGGCTGGAGTCAAAAATCTGCTCGTCACAGACCAGCCCCGGCCTTCCATTTTCGGCCCTGCGTATGGCCCTGAGCTTGCTCATTACACTCAACGTCAGGTGATTTCTGAGTACGCGATAGTCCTTACGCATCTGCAAAATCTCCGGAGCTTTTTGCTCGAGCTTCAAGAGCGCATCCCGCAACTTGCCGAAATCGAACTCACCCAGGTCGGCTTCCTCCAGGTCTTTTGATATTTCGAGCAGGCTGATGATCACGTCTTCCATATCCTCTCCCCTTATTTAAATTCCCTGTTTTCAAGCTGACCGAACCTCTTCTCCAGGTTCTCCCTGAAAAGATAGAAATCATCGCGGGTTATCATCCTCTCCTTCAGGTATATCTCCAGGCTCAGGACCCGCTTTTCAAGGCTGACCAGGGCCTCATTTTCGGCCTTATGAGCGAGGTTCATCTTGATGTCGTAAACTGTCGCAAAATATCCGGCCAGCACCCCGCATAAAGTCAGCACCAGCGCCAGCAGGAAATTCAATTTGGCGGGCTGCATGTAACCCGGATGAACATTGTTTTTGTTGACGGGCACTTCCATAGTTTTATTTTCTCCCTTAGAAAGAGAGGTTGTGTTTATGAAGGCGTTTATAATCTTATTTGTAGCACTATGTCTTATACTGACATTCATTTTTTGCGAGGAAAACAATACCGCCTCGGCCGATCAGGTGCCCGGAAGGACTGAAACGCTCCTGGGCCTTGATGCCAACCATGCCAATCTGTATCAGCAGTTCGACAGCATTTACACCTACACCCCGGACCTCAGGATCGATGTCGATACCAGCCTGGTGACCTTGATCACTGAAGATATTTCCGGCGACCGGAGCGCTTTCGATATCGGTTTCCCCTCTGGAAAACTGGCCCGCTTAATTATTACCACCAACTCTGTAGCGATTACCGGGTTCTATCAGAAAATCGACGGCCGGGATTCTCTCTTCTATTTCGTGGATATACCCGAGATATTTCCCGACCAGTTGCGCACCGAGGACAGCTGGTCCTTTTATGTCCCCCCGCTTTTCCGCGACAACCAGGCGGTGATCACTTTCTACCTGAATTACGGCTTTGGATACGAGGTCACACGCACGTATGTCGGCACCGAAAGAATTGTGGTACCCGCGGGAGCTTACACAGCCCATGTCATCCAGTCCGAATACCGCCTGCAGGGCATAAGCGAAGTGATCAAAACCGACACCGAATATCTGGTTGCCGGAATCGGCCTGGTGCGCATGCAGTCCGAGGGTAAATTTGGAAAGTCCCATATCCATCTGATAGAATCTCAGCCGCTGGCCGAAGAGTAACGATTTAGCTGAGCCTTGTAAAAAGTACCAATCTCCTCTTATCCCAGAATGCCGGGCGGATCAAATATCTTCCCTCTAATGTCCGTCCATTCAGCCTGAGAAGAAATCCGCCTCTGCGTTTTCCCTCGATTTCCAGCTCGCCTTTCTCCCGCCTGCCTTTCAGCTTATCCAATCTGAGATCGAGCCTTCTCTGCCGTTCATCGGAAACAGGATAACCGACCAGCGAGCCCTTGCGCTTCAAAGAAGCGATGTTAAACTGCGGAAAAATCACTGTGAAGGGTATGTCCTTGTGCTCGAATTCGATTATGGCTGAATCCTTGATCCTCTTGAGCATGTAACCGCCCTGTTTCCGGGTATTCCCTGAATTGCCGGTAAGCTCGTTAGTTGTCCTGGTGTCGGCAGTCGCTCCCCGGAATACCAGGGATGTCTCCAGCACTTTCTCGATCTTACGATAGCTGTAATGACATATCTCCTCACCCTGATCCGAGGGATAACTTTTCAAGGGCGTGTGTGCGCAATTACGAATATCCTCCCCGCAGATACTGCACTCCGGAAAGCTGAAAATAAATCCGATCGAACCTTCCTTATAAATCCCCCCGTCGATATTCGACAGAAGCGCTTTGCTTCCCTGCGATTCCCAGAGCCAGTAGAACCATACCTTGACCCATTTTTCTCCTCCTTTTTCAATCACTTCCGCTTTAAAATTGCGTGCAATCGGCAAATCTCTCCTGTTATGTCCAACCAGAACCGGCGAATCGATTATCAGCTCGCAAAGGTTCTGCAGCTCATTATCCGGAAACCTCCCGCCATAAGAATTGACCTGATTCGAAACCAGATAAATCGCGCGTACGTAAATATCTTCAGCCCGCACGCTTCGAGGCGGTTTAATCGCGGCATTGATTATCTCCGCAAAATGCTCCCTGTCGAATTCACGTTCCTCGGAAAGACTGACCAGCAAACGGCCATACAGATTCATGCTGCGCTCCTCCTTTCAAATACCTTCCCCGGAAATATTTACCATCCCTTTTGGAGTGAATTTGATTTGCAGAATTTGTGAGGAAATAGTATGCAAAAGTTTGCAGAAAAGCATTCGAGGGGGCCGCCGTAAAAAATGCGCAGCAACTCGTTAATACTATGTTCTTAAATATGTTAGCGATACCGCGCCGCCGAAAAGTTGAGCTTCGGCACATTGCTTGCTTCTATTAAATTCGGAACCAAAAATTTGCGAGGTTATAATGATGAGAAGAGTTCAACTTGAAAATGAATCCAGAGAAATAGCAAAGCTGATCGCCATCGGATTTTTGACCATCATCCTCTATCTTGGATTGTCTTTTTCCACTGCCTATGGCTATCAGATAAGTAATTTCAACAGAATTCAGGTCGAAAGCCCCGATAAAATCGACTGGAATTCGGATTCCTGGCTTTCCTCCGATATGGATTACAGGTTCGCCCCTGATCGCCCGTACAGCAAAACTGCAGATGGCGGTACAAGTTTCGAACTTGTAGCTGACAATTTTGTAAATGATGATGTTCTCCCGGCTGTTCCCGAGCCGACCATTACGATTCTGTTCGGACTGGGCCTGGGCACTATGGCCCTCTACAGAAAATTAAGACACTAAACAGAATTCGCGCGCAGTGCATGGTATACATTAAAGGGCTCCTGCAACAGGAGCCCTTTGTTAATTCAGACTCTCGAAAGCCTGGGATCCACCGGCTTTCTTTCCATTTCACCGGCACTCAGCCGCAGCGGCCACAATGCCAACCCCAGCGCCATTATAAAATCCCCCGATATTTCCGTATCCCATGATGCTTCCCGGAATTCCTGCAGGTTCGACCAGTATTCACCATCACTTCCGGTCTGCTCCAGAAACGGGTAGGCGATCTCTTTTTTTGCATGATAAATCTCCATATTCGATAGAAGCTCCGTTTTCGCCTTGCCGCCGCCCCTGCCAAAATTAAAACCCTCCGGGCCAATGTCGGCTATTTCTGAGATAACCACATCTCCCAGCCCGGTGGAATCAACCACCACCCTTCCGCCGTAAATCTGCTTTCTCCTGCGAATCGCCGCATAGACATCGTTCCAGTCGCGATCCTTGAACCTCTCGAAGGCCACCAACTGATACGGCTTCTCGGTTACATCCAATGTCACTCCAACTGTATATGTGAACTTCCTCGCCAGATCCCATCCCGTTATATATTCATGTCCCTGCTCCTGCTCCTTAAGTCCGCATGACGCCTGCATAGCCGAATTGATTAAATCCTCGCCGATAAACTCCTGGCCCGTGTCCACAAACTCGCCGTATAGATTCTGGCGCACCTTGAGCACAGGCAGAGTCTGCTTCTTGCGCTCGATAAATTCCCTGCTGACATAATGATTCTCCTCGGTCTTACCCTGCTGGACATATCCATAGCGCGGAATTTTTTCCAGCTCCCGGGCCTTGCGGTAGAAAGCGTTCTTGCCCTTGGGCGTCGAGACATAGTCGAGCGTTCCGGCACGGTCCGCCAGGCGAAGCATCAAAACCTCATTGACCACATAATCGAATTCCGGCTCAAAAGCGGCCTCGTCAAAACAACAGTAATCATAATCCTGGCCCAGGATATACTCGCCCCGCCTTTGAGTCGAACGGCAGCTGAATACCGCATCATTGCCGAAGTAAATTCGTGGATAGGGTGTATAGCGCACACAGTTCACCAGCATTTCCATCAACGGATTGCCCTTAATCACCCTCTGCACATTGTTGAAGATGATCTTCGCCTGATCCAGAGTGATCGAGCAGTTCACGGCATTGTATTTCCCGCACGAGTCATAAGCGGTATTCCTGACCTTGAAGACACAGCGATGCAGTATCTTGATCGCCTGCGCCATGCTTTTGCCCCAGCGGTTGCCGGTATGCAGGAGATTCTCAGCTTTGTTGGAGTTCATCAGCCATCTGGTCTGCCCCTCATGCGGTTCGATCTCCAGAAACTCCCGCGCGAAGAAAACCGGATCGGTTACCGCCAGACGCCACCTGTTCTTCTTCGATATAACCATCACGAAAGTGTCCTTCCAGTCTTCATTTCACGCTTCGCTTCTGCGGTATCAAGCAGGCCAGCTTCCTTTTTCATGATGATAGTTTTGATTCGCACTTGCTCGGCATCCATCTTATCCTTCAAACCGTAAACGACTTCATTGGCAAAACCAATGTGGCAGCTGACATCAAATCCCTTTAAAGCCAGCTCGATATTAGCCATCCATTCCAGAAAGCCTGCCGCCGCCTGCTGCACCGACCTGACCTCTCGCTGAACCAGTTCGTATTTGAACATGGCCCAGTTGTGAGTGGTACCGTATGAATATCCCAGCATGAATGGCGCCAGGTGCATGCCCGCGCAGATATCCTCTATCACCGCACGATGGTTCATGTACCATGAGCCGGTCGAGGATGCTCTTGATGACGGCCCGATATATTCGATCCCGACATCATCCCATGTAATCGGGTTGTCCTCCGGACGAAAATCCCTGAACATCGAGGCGGTCTTCTCAAAATAATTATTAGCGCGGCTGACGTAATTCTTTTCCGACTCACCCGGCAGACGGTCAGGCGGCGTGACTTTTACATGTATTCGATGATACCCGGCGTTATGCATGCTCTTGTGCATATCGTTTATCATCTGCTGTTCCACCCGCGCCACAAACGGTATGCTCCTCAGGAGCGAATTGCCCCCGGGATTGACTGAGTCCGCTTTAAGTCCGTAGAAATATGTCGAGCCCTGATCCAGCCAGACCTTCTTATTCTCCTGCTGCTGGCAGATTCGCCAGACACCATCCCGCATCTTAAATCCCAGGCTGGCGGGATCGATAAAATAGAAATAATCGATACCGTTCCCGCCCGGAAGCCCGACCAGTTCTCCCGCCGCCGATCCAGTGGAATAAAGCGAGGTGAAATATTCCAGAAGCAGGCCATCAACTCCGGCGAACTTTTGATATCGGTTATCATACGCATGAGAAAACATCTGCTCAACAGCCTTGGTCGCTTTCTCGATAGTCTCGCCATTATCGGTGCCGGTGATTTCAATTTTAATGGGCGAGGCCGAGAGCGAGGTCCAGGTCCAGACTGCGGCGTTGAGCGCAGGAATTGTGTCGATCAGAAAGCGATAGAGATTGACGCGGGATTTCTGAAGCGAATCCCCGACCGGGAGCATGATCCGGTATCCAAATTGATCCGGCGCCTTTTTCAGGCTGCGTTTTTCCGTAAATTTTGCGAGCGATTCCCTCTCAATCGACTTATTATCCGCAAAATCTGCAGGAATTCTGCTGCTATTTTTTCTGAAGACATTGATTAACCTCTTGAATCTACCCAAATTAACCTCCTGATTTTACAAAATAATCCGGAAAATTATCAGGAGTGAAATTGTAGCAAAACCGCATGAATACTGCATTTTCCGCTTGCATTCTGATTTTGATGTGTTATTTTACTGGCGCAGAATGACAGGGAGTGCTGTCTGATTGGCCCAATAAAGAAGCCAAAAGCATTTTTATTCAATATTTCCCCGCCTTGCCAAGCAGAAAGTACTCCCTCTTCTTTTTGCCCCGCATCGCCTGCGACCCGCTAATCCATTGTTAGTTAACTAATTATGGTATAGCCCCGGATTCTGCCCAAGTGATCTGGCGCATAATATGCGTTTGGGAATTTGCGCGGAGTTTTCCACAAAATGTTAAAATATTGTGCGGCATATGGTTACGATTTCGCATTTTGGGTGAAACATTTGGCACAAAGTTTGATATATATAAAGCACGGATAGTTACTTTTGGAGCTTACTCCAAACGGGCTTAAGAGGTAAGACTCTTTATTGGTAGTGGCTTGAGTAACAAGAAATAAGGTTCGAGAGGTTAGGAGAGGTTCAGTAATTTGGGCCTCTCTGCTGAGAATCAGACCCAATAAGGGCTTTCCATATAAACTGTTTCTCCTCCTGACCGGCCATTTCCCCATGGCCGGTCTTATTTAATCTGCTTTGAAGAAACAGCGTTGGTCAATAACCGTCAGGCGCCCCACCTGACGGTATTTTTTTGTTTCTCGTCTGGAATCAGTCATTGCGAGTAGTGAAGGCATTTGGCCTCAGCGACGTGGCAATCTCCTCGGGTGCCCCATCCCGATGGGCCGATTTTAGGCCCAAGAGGGGTGGGATATTCTTCTTTTAATCATAAATCAGAATAGTTCCACCTCCCGGTGCGCGCTGATAATCGTCGTGCACGGGGACGTATACGACGCACGAATATAGGGTGGCTATCCGAGCCGGCCGGGGGAGGTCATTCGAGACTGGGTGCCGCCGACAAACTTGCTTTGTCGGCGTTTCTCGATCAATACATCCGCCACAAACGAGTTTGTAGCGGGCACCCAATTCGGACTACATACTATCCGTCGTGCAGGGTCTTGATCCCGATTTATCGGGATTGTGACCCTGCGCCAATGCTGCGATTCCTTCTTCCGCAGGGTCACACCCTCGACGATGTCGAGGGCAAGACCCTGCGATACGATTAAAACGAGTTTATGGCGGGCTCCCAATTCCGGGCTGCATACAGCCCAAATAAATTTGAGCGTGCCAGCCGGTAATAGTATAATATTTTAATGTATGCATCAGGTTCGCTAACCTGGCGCATTAACCTTCAAGTTGCGGAACCCAACCTCACAAGAAAGGCAATTCCCCACCGCTGGCGCTGTGGGGCACCCTAGGATCGTCATTGCGAAGCCCGACCCTGCTGGGCTGTGGCAATCTCACGATCTCGTCTCATGCCAGATGGGGAGATTCCCACCTCGATCACAATCCCAGATTATGATCTCCTCGGAATGACTATGGTATCAGCGTTAAATAAGGTGCGGAGGAGTGCACCCCGCTCTATTGAGTATCCCAGGCGGTGCCCTTTCCGGTGTGATACTCCAACAGATCTTCCAGTTCCTTAATCGAAAACTTATTGAGCCCGACTATCGTGGCATTCCTTCGATAAACGTGAGGTAATATGTTTCGGGCTTCCTCTTTCGAATCGACGTCCATAATAATCCATGCCTTATGGATCCCATCTTTGCATCCAAAATCTGCATGGGTGAGAAAATGCGAGCCGCTTTCGACAAGGATTCGCGCCGCATTTATACATTCAAGCACCTCTGCTTTGTGCGGAAGCTCAATTAAAAACCTGGCCATAGAAATTCTCCCTTCCGGAATTATTATGCTTGATTAAATATACCGACTGGTAAATATACATAATGCAATTCATGCCGTAACGGTTTCAATATAATATCAGATTTATTATGTCCTCTTTGTGAATGCAGCGATTATTATCCGTCGTGCAGGGTCTTGATCCCGATTTATCGGGATTGTGACCCTGCGCCAATGCTGCGATTTCTTTTCCGCAGGGTCACACCCTCGACGATGTCGAGGGCAAGACTCCTAGCTACGAATAACAAATTGACATCAGTGAATAGCGGCCTTTTGCTAAGGGCAAGGGCAAATCGAATGCACATTTTTGTTTGCAATATGCAAATAATACTTGACATTATGCAAAGGATATATTACAATATGACGAAAATAATAATAAAGGAGTATTGAAGAGACTTTAATGAAAACCACTTTACGCAGGTTCAGATTTGATCGTGGTGAGCTTAGCCAACAACAACTGGCTGAGATGGTATCAGTATCTCGTAATACCATCATTTCTATTGAGCGTGGCGATTATGCCCCATCGGTGAAACTGGCGCTGCGGTTAGCCAAGGTCCTCAAAACGACTGTTGAAGAGCTCTTCATTTTAGAGGAGAAGGATCATGCTTAAAAAGGATCCCGTTTTCTGGTGGGCGTCGGGCATCTTCGCTCTTGCCCTGGTGCTCTTCTTCATCACTCAAAGTCCGAACTGGTTGTTCCTTGGGATCGCATCCTACCTTCTGCGGCCCACATTGGCCTCTTTGGGTGTAGCCAGAAGGCATATGGATGAACGCCAAATGAGCATTAATTACAGATCGGGCAATATCGCGTTTGCCGTCACCATTATCGTATGTGTGATCTGTTCTATTATGCTTATGGCGAAAAACGATCACGCCTTTGAGATGTTCCATATGGCGATCGTGGTCGGGCTGGCAACCAAAGCTCTTTTCAATGTGATCCTGATAAAGAATTTCCGGGAAGCGGCCCAGAAGATACTCGTCGGAGTCGGGCTCTTGATGGCTCTATTCACGTCGTTTTCATCTTTCAATCCTTTTGACCCAGCCAGTTTCATTATGAACATCCTGCCGGGGCTGATTATAGCCGGAATCGGGTTTTTGTCGAAGTCGTATCCACGACCGGCAGGTGTGTTGATTCTTGCTGCGACCGCTTTTTTGCTCTGGAAGATCTTCAGTAAAGGGTTCGACTGGGGACAAATCGCTGCAGCTGTAATAGTGTGCATTCCGCTGACAATCGGTGGTGTGTACCTCCTATGTTGTAGGACTGACAAAGTGTATATTAAACCTGCAGGAGAAGCATCATGAAACGCTTTATAAAATTTTTGACGGATGTGCTGGCAGACTTTATTGCGCGGTTCTTTTGAGAGAACAGGTCAATGCCTTGCTCACATGTGATCATGTGAGTAGCACGATAAAAAGATAACAACGAAAGCAAAGCTAATCCGGCTGAAACTGCTAAGTGGTTCAGGATGGAGGTAAATAGTATCACACCAAACGATTTAATCGTTGGCGATGATGACAGCAGAAGGTATGGGATTTGAAAAAACAAAGATGAAGCAGTTATAAAAATGTCCTTTCTATTGGTATGAACTACAATACATGTGAAAAGTCTTTTGCCAAAAATGCGGTATTGATTAGCGACCTGCTTGACCAGGCTGCTGAGGCATTGCCCGAAAAGACACTATTCAAGGACTCCTCTGGTCGGACAATAAGTTATGGCCAAGCAAAACAGATTGTTGATGATTTGGCTATTGGATTATGTCTTGAGGGCTATAAAATTGGTGATAGAATCTGTCTGATTGGAACAAAAAACAGTTCTGACTGGTGTATCTGCTATTTGGCCATCCTGAAAATAGGAGCCGTGGTTGTCCCTCTTGATTCCAGCCTCAAAGTGGAAGAACTGGCAATTTTGCTGAAAGACTGTGAAGCTTCCGGAGTAATTTCCAGTGACTCTAAGCTGAATATATTTGAGAGACTGAAACCGGATCTTCCATCACTCAGGAATATCTTTCTGCTAGATTGCTTTGATAGCAGTAGATCATCTTCTCTTTATCATTTGATTGTCAGAGGTCAAAGCCAAACTATCACTTATCCTCATATTAATCCAAAGTCGTTAGCGGTCTTGATATATACTTCCGGCACGACTGGAAGGCCAAAGGGAGTAATGTTATCACACGAAAATATCATTTCTGATCTTAAGGCAATACAGAAAAGGCTTATTTTCAGCACTAATGATGTAATTTTATCAGTAATGCCGTTGCATCATACATTCGAGTGTACCTGCGGTTTCCTGAATTCAATCTCATTGGGCCTAAAAATAGTATTTGCCAGGAGTTATAAATCGAATCAGTTGCTTGAAGACATCCGCAAAAATGAAGTTAGTTATATGTGTGCAGTACCTCTCTTATATGAGAAAATGTATAGGAGTATGAAAAGAAAGATTAACAATAGCAGATGGGTCAGAAGGCTCATATTCGCAATTCTCTTTTCAGTTTCACGACTCGGAAGGAGATTCAATCATAATTGGGGGAAGCGTGTGTTTCGCTCATTGAGAAAAAATGTAGGTATTGACAGCCTGCACATGCTTGTTTCCGGTGGCGCGGCATTACCCAAAAACGTTAGCCATTTCTTTGATGCGCTTGGTATACCGTTGCTGCAGGGATATGGGTTGTCAGAGACTTCCCCTGTGATTTCAGTTAGTTCACCACAGCACAATAGATTTGCTTCGGTTGGCAGACCACTCGAAAGCGTTGAAGTGCGCATCGAGAAAACTAATGAGGATAGGGAGGGAGAGATTATTGTCAGAGGACCGATGGTGATGCTTGGATATTACAATAACGGCTATGATACAGCTGAAGTTTTGGCGAATGGATGGTTTTTCACCGGTGACATAGGCTACTTGGACAAGGACGGTTTTTTATATATAACTGGACGATCAAAAAATGTAATTGTATCAGCTGCTGGAAAAAATATTCACCCAGAGGAGATAGAAGCTCTTTTGTGTGAATCCTCATATATTTTGGAAGCGTTAGTTTTAGGTAGAAAAATCAGGGGTTCTAATATCGAGGAAATCACTGCCGTAATTGTACCAGATACCGGAGCGATCCAAGGAGTTCAAGGCTGCGAGCCGAGTTCAAAAAAACAGCTAATAGGCGATATTATCCAAGCTGAAGTAAGCTCAGTATGCTCTCGATTGGCTGATTTCAAGCGCATTGAGAAGTATTATATATGCCAAGATGAATTGCCAAAAACGACAACAAATAAACTCAAACGTTGCCTTGAAATAGATGAAAATGGAAGATTAATAGAGAAGAGATCGATAAAAATGAATTAAGATGATGATGATAGGTTATTCGCTAATTGACATGAATTGTCTCATGTCATACAAAAGTGGGAAGAGTGTCCGTCGTGCAGGGTCTTGATCCCGATTTATCGGGATTGTGACCCTGCGCCAATGTTGCGATTTCTTTTCCGCAGGGTCACACCCTCGACGATGTCGAGGCCAGGACCCCGCGATACGATTAACCAATACCCACAGACCGTCATTGCGAAGCCCGCTTTGCGGGCTGTGGCAATCTAGCAGTCCAGTGCTAAGGCAAACACAGAGATTCCCACATCGATCATAATCTGAGATTATGATCTCCTCGGAATGACGTAGATTGTCTACGATAATCTGCTTGGAATAATAACGAATGCAGTTATAACTGAAATTGCTTCTCTTCCGAATTCTTGAAGGGCGGAACTTTTATCTTGCGCTCGCCGTCGCCGTTTGAAATCGTGATCTCCACTTCCGGTTCATGCTTCAGGTCGCAGTAACGCGCGGTCAGACGGGCCGCAAATTCGAGCGCATCATCCGAGGGCACACCCTTCAAAAGCACAATAGGCGAGCCGGTCTGTTTGGCCTCGAAGATTAAATCATGATACTCTTTGTATCGCTCGATCTTATCGTTCTCGATCTCATTACGACCCACTATCATCTTGGCGTCATCATTGAACCTGAAATGCCGTCCCACACGCAAAAGGTTAAGATCATCAAAATTGATCTGCTCCTGATGACCCATCAGGTCCCGCAGACGCTCGGAATATTTCTTGTCGGTCAGGAGACATCCGGCCGCCGGAGTGGGATAATCCTCCAGCCCGAATTTTCTCGCCAGCTCCATCTGACGCTTCCGTCCCCTGCCGTTGATATCCAGCAGCTGCTCACGGTCGACGAGCCCCTCTTTTTCCGGGATAGTCGGCTCCAGAAGCTTGGCGCAAAGCGGACGCAGAAGAATCCCCTCGACATCGGCATCACGCTCCACCGCATTCATAGAATTCCGAAACTGCGACTTCGGCCTCTGCCCCAGCACCTCGCCGGTGATCAAAAAATCGGCGCCGGTCATCTCCATAAACTGCTTGGCCTCACTTAACATAAGAATTCGGCAGTCCACACACGGATTCATATTCTTGCCATGACCATATTTCGGATTCCTGACGATATCTATGAACTTCTCCCCCAGATGCATCATCTTGACCGTAAAACCGAACTTCTTCGACATTGGCTCCGGGTCCTGGGAGCAGGATGACTTATCGACGATATCACATCCGAAATGAGTGAGGAACATCAACGCGGTCACATCGATATTCTGCCGCAGCATCAGAAGTATCGCCAGCGAGCTATCTAAACCGCCCGAAAAAAGGGCGACACATTTTGCTTTTTTGTCAGCCATAATAGAACCTCATTGCAGTTAAACTCAACTGTTTCTATCATGTTTCACTGCAATAATAACCAAATCAGAATTCCTGTCAAGAATTTAAACCCATGAAATCCATATATAGCTACCCGCAAACTCTGCCGAAGTTCAATATACAGTTCAGATAATAAAAAAATGATTCGGTTCGAATTTTTATGTGTATAATATTCGAACAAAGAGAGCATTGACAGGTACGCATATACAATCAAAAGAATCTCATGCACTTACATCAGAACATTCCCATGCGGATGCGGAAACAGTTAATATGTGTACTTGTGTGCCAGCGGGCATGGCTCAACTCCTTGTACCGCAACGCTTAATTGTTAGGAGCCGGCCGCATAATTAGAAGGAAACTTTGGCGCTCTTGTAAACGTTAAACATATAAGAAGATAGACGATTGAGCTGATCTCATCAGGACATCGTCCAACTTGACAGATATATAAAAATCGTTAGATTGATGATGGATAATAATTTTGATCGGAGGCTTTATGTATAGAAGGAAGACAGCGGGATATTACTCCATTGTACTGGCGGTGATGGCCCTTGCCCTGATATGGTTTGTCGGTCACGGTGAGGCAGGTGAAACAGACCTTAATGCTCAGGATTTATACGCGGTTGATACGGTCGATCTGATTAAGGACGAAGCCGATCAGGACTCCGGGCAGGCCGGTCAGACCAAGCCTAAAACCATGTCGCATTACACCCGTCTGCTGGCCACGATGGCCTACAAAATTCATAACAACTACATGGAACCGATCGAGTCCGATGAACTCGCGCGGCACGCTATTGACGGCATGCTGGAAAAGCTCGATCCGTTTTCAGTTGTGCTGGAACGAAAAGCTTATGAAGGTCTGATGGAAAAGACCCACGGCAAATATGAGGGTCTCGGAATAGTTATTGCCAAGCGCGGCGATTATATTACAGTGATATCCCCCTTCGAGGGTACCCCTGCCTGGAACATGGGTATTCAGGCCGGAGATAAAATTATCGAGATCAACGGCGAAGATACAAAGAATATGACCGTGGATGATGCCTCCGATCTCATGCGCGGTCCTGCCGGCACCTCGATCAGCCTGACAATCGAACGCCCCGGTTTTGATGATCCGCTGGACTATGATATCGAGCGAGCCATAATCGAATTGAAATCGGTAAATTATGCCGGAATCGTCGATGGAGATATCGGCTATGTCCGTCTTTCCAAGTTCTCCGAGACAGCCACCGAGGAGCTTCAGGCAGCTATCGACAGCCTGATGCAGGAACGTCCCCTGGAAGGCCTGGTCCTCGATCTGCGTTCTAACGGCGGAGGGCTTCTTTCGCAGGCGGTGGATGTTGCCAATCTATTCCTGAATAAGGGCAATACGGTGGTTTCGACCAGGGGCAATAACCCCTCGGCGGAGAGGGAGTATGCCGCCCGTTATGATCCGATTTATCCCGACAAGCCGCTGATCATCCTGGTCGATGGCGGTACCGCTTCCGCTTCGGAGATTGTCTCCGGCGCTGTGCAGGACTGGGATCGCGGAATCATTATTGGCAATACAACCTTCGGCAAGGGTCTGGTTCAGCAGATCTTCACCACCAATGATCCGGATATTGCCCTGAAGCTGACAACGGCCAAATACTATATTCCATCAGGCCGATGCATTCAGCGGCCGGAAAGAGCGACCAAGCATCCGGAGCTTCTGGAAGGCGATGAGATGACCATAGAAGAAGATTCCGACGAGACCCCCGAGGACAGGGAGCTGTTCCTGACCAAGGGCGGACGTCCCGTTTACGGCGGCGGCGGCATTGTGCCGGATATCGAGATTGAGCGCGATAAGTGGAAACCGATCGAGATCAACCTGGAACGCCAGACCATGTTCTTCGAATTCGCGGTTTACTACACCTCAAAGCATCCCGAGACCGGAAGAGATTTTGAGGTCACCGATGAGGTTTTTGAGGATTTCAAAGATTTCCTGAAGGAAAAGGAGTTCACCTACAAGAGCAAACTGCAGTCCAAGCTCGAGGAGTTCGAAAAGGCAGTCGAGGAGCAGGAGAAGGAAGAGCTGTTTAAAGATGAGATAGAGGATCTGCGCCAGCTGGTTGAAATTGAAAAGGAACAGGATCTGGCCAACAGCGAGGACTGGATCAGGCGCTCGATCAAGCGCGAGATCATCCGCAAGCTCTACGGCGAGACCGGTGTCTATGAGGAGATGGTTTTGAAGACCGATCCCTATGTCAAAAAAGCACTGGAGATATTAAACGAAAGCGGAACGTATTCGAGACTGCTGGAACCCAAGGAAGAATCTGACACGTAAAATATATTGACCCCGCGGGGAGGTTTCCGCCTCCCCGCTTTCTTACCGGTAAAAATCCAACTTATGTCTGAACCAACCCTGGACCATTACGATGATATACATGAGGCGGTGTCCAAAATGTCGCTGAACAAACGCCCGCCCTATTCCGCATTTGCGTACTATTATGACCTCTTAGGCTGGTCGGAATTTACTGAAATTGTGTATCCATACCTGGAACAATTCATCAGAAGACTGCCCGAAAAACCGGAGGCATTTCTCGATCTGGCATGCGGTACCGGAACCCTGGCCTACCGGCTTTCCGAGCAGAAGATCAAGGTGCTGGGCATAGATATCAGCCCTGAGATGATTGAGGTCGCCTCATCCAAAAGCCACGATAATGGATGCCCGCCGGAATTTCAGATCGGCGATATGACAGCGCTCCAGCTCAACAGCAAATTTGACATGGCCGGATGTTTTTTCGACTCCCTCAACCATTTGAGGAGCGCGGAGGAAATCAAAAAAACATTCAGGCGCGCACATAAACATCTTTATAAAGGCGGATGGTTCATGTTTGACATGGTGACCAGGCTCGGTCTGGAGAATTGGAAGGATTATTATAACTCCTCCCGGGATTCATTTTATGTCGTGCAGGAGGCCCGCTTTTCGCCCTCAATAGACAGAGCCGAGGTGAAAATCGAGGCTTTTATAAATGACGGCAGAAACGGCACCGTCCACATCCGCGAGATCTTCAAAGAGATCTCTATTGCTGTCGATAAAGCCTGTCGATACCTGAATGATGCGGGCTTTACAAAGATAATAATCGAACCGTTCCCCCCGGCGGGTAGTGTCGAGAAGGCCGACCGGATTATGTTCTACGCCAGAAAATAGTTTTACCTTTTTGTCTTTACAGAGCGCCTACTTTGTTTCATATTCAGCTTATGAATAAGTTCCGTAGAGTCATCCTGTTAATTCTCGACGCCTGCGGTATTGGCGAACTCCCCGATGCTTCCGATTATGGAGATGCCGGCGCCAATACGATCTGCAACACGGCCGCAAAACTGGGCGGTTTGAATCTGCCGCATCTGCAGAAGATGGGGCTTGGAAATATCGCAGACATCGAGGGCGTTCCTGCTACAGATAAACCATCCGCATTTTACGGCAAGATGGCGGAGATTTCCAAAGGCAAGGATTCCACCGTGGGGCACTGGGAGCTGGCCGGCCTGGTGAAAAAAGAGCCCTTTCCGGTTTTTCCGGGCGGTTTCCCATCGGAGCTGATAGACAAATTCGAGAATCTCTCCGGCTACAAGGTCATCGGCAACAAGCCCGCATCAGGAACCGAGATAATTGCCGAACTCGGGGATGAACATAGAAAAACGGGCAGACTGATCGTTTATACCTCCGCCGACAGTGTCTTTCAAATTGCGGCACATACCGATATTGTTCCGCTTGAGAAGCTCTACGAGGTCTGCAAAATCGCCCGCAGGATGCTTACCGGTGAATGGGGTGTTTCACGAGTAATAGCGCGGCCGTTTACAGGCGACTCCGGCAGTTATGTCAGGACTTCCGACCGCAAGGATTTCTCGATCGAGCCGGTGGATGAAACCATGCTCGACAGGCTGATAAATGCGGAGCATCAGGTTATTGGGATCGGCAAAATCGAGGATCTCTTCGCCGGACGCGGCCTGACCGAAAGCTATCATACCAAAAATAATGATTATGGCGTTGATCTGATCCTGAAGGTGCTTGCCCGGAAAAATAATGGCCTGATCTTCATAAATCTGGTCGATTTCGATATGCTCTGGGGCCATCGCAATGATTATGAAGGTTTTGGCAAGGGACTGGAAGATTTCGACAGACGCCTCCCTGAAATCCTGAATGCCTTACGGGATGATGATCTGTTAATGATTGCCGCCGATCATGGCTGCGATCCGACAATCGAGACCTCCACCGACCACAGCCGGGAATATGTCCCCCTGCTGGTATATGCTGACAGGTTCATCAAACGGAAATCGCTGGGAACAAGGGACACCTTTGCTGATGTTGCTCAGACTGTCTGCCAGAATTTCAATCTCGAACCAATGAAACATGGAAAGGGTTTTTTAAATGATCTCTCTTGAAGATAAGGCGCTTGAAAAAGCAAAAGCGGCTCGCGAAAACTCTTATTCCCCATACTCCGGCTTCAGGGTGGGGGCCGCAGTTATTTCCGGGGACGACCGCATTTTTGCCGGCACCAATATCGAAAACCGTTCCTACGGCCTGACAATCTGCGCCGAGCGATCCGCGATTTTCAGCGCAGTCTCAAAAGGCGTCAGAACCTTGAGACATCTGGTGCTCATCACCGACTCAGAAAAATTCATCACTCCCTGCGGGGCATGTCTTCAGGTTCTGTCCGAATTTGCCTCAGATATGCAAATCGAGTCCTGTAACAAGAAGGGCGAGAAACAGCGTTTTTCATTAAAAGAACTGCTCCCCAAATCCTTTAAATTAGAATAGAAGTTTATATGCTGAAACTGGAATCATTCATAGACCACACTCTCTTAAAACCCGAAACGACCTCGAATGACATCAGGAAGCTGTGCAAAGAGGCGCGCGAATACAATTTCCGGACTGTCTGCATTAACCCGTCCTATATTGAACTTGCGGTAAGCGAGCTCAAGAATACTGACGTCGCTGTGGGCACTGTCTGCGGATTTCCGCTGGGGGCTACCAGGACCGAAATAAAGGTTTACGAAGCCGAGACAGCCGAAAATTCCGGGGCTTCCGAGATAGATATGGTCGCCAATATCGGGGCAATCAAAGAAGGGGCTTTCGAGCTGGTGAAAAAAGATATCGCCCGGGTCCGCAGGGCCCTGGTAGGAAGTACCGTATTGAAGGTCATCCTCGAATGTGCGCTTCTTGATGATGAGGAAATCGAATCTGCCGCTAAAATCGTCGCCGACTGCGGCGCAGATTTTGTCAAGACCTCCACCGGGTTTTTCGGCGGGGCCACCCTTCATCATGTCAGCCTGCTCTTTAATACAGTCGGCAAAAAAACCGGTATAAAGGCAGCCGGAGGCATACGCGATGTCAAGACTGTCCTGGCCATGATCGAAGCCGGGGCCTCGCGCATCGGAACCTCCTCGGCAGTGAGTATAATGGAAGAATACCGAAATAGAAGTAACAATGCTGGCTCCTGATTTAATCGCCAAGAAACGCGACGGGGAAAAGCTCTCGCAGGAAGAGATAAAATTTCTTGTGGAGAACTATACTGCCGATAAAATCCCCGATTACCAGCTCTCAGCGTTCCTGATGGCCGCTTTCTTGAATGGTCTCGACACGGACGAAACTTTCTGGCTGACTGAAGCAATGCTTCATTCCGAAACCAGCATCGAATTTCCCGAAAAACTGCATCCGGTGTTCGATAAACACTCCACCGGGGGTGTGGGAGACAAGATCAGCCTGACCCTCTCCCCGCTTATGGCTTCTCTTGGATATAATATCGCCATGCTCTCCGGACGGGGCCTGGGTCATACCGGCGGCACACTGGATAAGCTGGAATCGATCCCCGGCTTGAATCCCTTCTGGAGCAAAACACAAATCAAGAACCGCCTGGGGAAATGCGGAATCGCAATTTCCGGCCAGACAGAAGATATCGCCCCGGCCGATAAAAAAATCTATGCTCTTCGTGACCTTACAGGAAGAGTAGAATCGATCCCGCTCATCACCGCCAGCATACTTTCCAAAAAGCTGGCGCTGAAAACCGACGGAATAGTTTTTGACATAAAGTCCGGCTCCGGAGCATTTATGAAGACCGCAGAAGAGGCCAGGAAGCTGGCCCGATCTCTTTTAAGTGTCTGCAAAAAATTCAGGCATCCGGCTGTATCTCTTCTGACCGATATGTCCGAGCCGTTGGGGCATTACATCGGCAATTACATGGAGATTATCGAAACGGTCAATTTCCTGAAAACCGGGGAGCCCGAGGATATAAGGGAGGTAACCTTCAGGCTGGCCTACGAAATCGCTCGCATGAACGGGAGCCCGGAAAACAAAAGGGAGTTTTCTGCGCGGCTTAGCAAGGCAATCAGCTCCGCAGACCCCCTGCAGAAATTCATCGAGTTTGTTAAGATCTCCGGCGGCGATACCAAAATCCTGTCTAATCCTGAAAGCTACCACAGGCCGAAATCCGGCGGAAGACTGCCTGCCGGCAAATCCGGCTATATTGCCGCATTCAATACAGAACTTATCGGCAAAGCCTCGCTTGTGCTTGGCGCTGGAAGGTTACGGATCGAGGACAGAATCGATCCAATGGCAGGCATTCACATAACCAAAAAGATCGGTCAGGAAATCAAAGCGGATGAAACTCTCTTTGAGCTATACGGTTCGAATAGAAAGGCGGTATCCGCAGCAAAGACAATGCTTTCTGAATCGTATAAAATCAGGAAGGAAAAGATTGCATCGCCTCGAAAAATCATTACCTTGATAGAAAATTGAGAGGTGAGGGCGAAGCTAAAGAGAGGTTTTTTGTCGAGTAATGAGAATACGGAAATCGAGACTTGTAATTGTGCCATTGGGCGAGGTTGATTACTTCCTGATCAACAAGCTGGCCACCAACCTGTCATCAACTCTTTCCATCTCAGCCAACATTATGCAGGGTGTAAAAATCCCGCCGGAATCATATAATATCATGCGCTCGCAGTATTATGCCACCGTTATACTGCAGAAACTGGAAATCATGAAATCCAGCCACAAGGAGCTTATGCTGGGCATTATGGAGGAGGACCTCTATGCCGGGGAGGAGCATTCGGTAACCTCGGAAATAGACCGCCTGACGGGCTGCGGGGTGATTTCACTCATGCGTCTGCGCACCGATTTTTACGGTCTTCCCGAAAACGAGAAATGGGTCTATCCCCGCCTCTACAAGGAGAGCTTTAAAATCGTGGCCCGCTTGATGGGCATGCGTGCCTGCCGCAATCCTCACTGCATACTTTATTATTCCGAGGATATGCGCGATATTGACGACAAAAGACTCAAACTTTGCGATATCTGTCAGAGGGAATTTTTTAAACTGGTCTAAAATCATTTTCTTGCCTTGCTTTTGATGTTTTTATTGAAAATCCGGAAACATCAGCTATTATAAATCTCATGAATATCGAACAGCTCGCTCAGGCCCTGAAGAATGACAATGAGTTCATGGATTGTGTCACCCACTGGGAGACTCTCCCGGCTATTGATCCTCAGTATGCCGATTTTCCCGATAAGCTGAATCCCCGGCTGAAAGAGGTGCTCATAAAAAAGGGCATACGCCAGCTTTATACCCATCAGCGTGAAGCCTATGACCTTGCTTCCGAGGGCAAGAACTTTGTGGTGGTAACACCCACAGCCTCCGGCAAAACGCTCTGCTATAATCTGCCGGTGCTGAACAGGATGTTGTCCAGTCCGGATACGCGCGCGCTTTACCTCTTCCCCACCAAAGCGCTGTCCCAGGATCAGGTCAGCGAATTGTACGAAACTATTTTAGCGCTGGAAGCTGATATCAAGACCTTCACCTTTGACGGCGACACCCCTCAAAATGCACGCAGGAAAATCCGCGAGGCCGGGCATATTGTGGTAACCAATCCCGATATGCTGCATTCTGGAATCCTGCCGCATCATACCAGATGGATCAAGCTGTTTGAGAATCTCAAGTATGTGGTCATCGACGAACTGCATCACTATCGTGGAGTATTCGGCTCGCATCTGGCAAATGTCATCCGCAGGTTGAAGAGATTACTGAGATTTTATAATACCGAGGTGCAGTTTATCTGCTCCTCGGCTACAATCGCCAATCCGGTTGAACTGGCTGAACGGATACTGGAAGAGAAGGTCGAACTGATCGACAAAAACGGCGCCCCTCGCGCCGAGAAACATTTTATTTTCTATAATCCTCCCGTGGTCAATCAGCAGCTTGGCATCCGCAGATCGGCGCTTCTGTCGGCCAAAAATATCGCCGCAAAAATAATCGCTAATGATATCCAGACCATTGTCTTCGTCCCTTATCGCACAACCACGGAAATACTCCTGACCTATCTCAGAAACAGCCTGGGCGGCCATATAAATTCCAAGCAGGCGGTCTTCGGCTATCGTGGGGGGTATCTTCCCAATGAGCGCAGACGTATCGAAAAGGGCCTCAAATCGGGTGAGATACGGGCGGTAGTATCGACCAATGCCCTCGAACTTGGAATTGATATAGGCCAGCTCGAGGCGGCTATTCTGACCGGCTATCCCGGCTCGATCGCCTCGACTCTCCAGCAGGCCGGCCGTGCTGGACGCAAGCGCGGGCTTTCGCTGGTGGTGCTGGTAGCCAACAGCTCGGCCTTGAACCAGTTTATCGTCAATCATGCTGAATATATCTTCAAGCAGCCCTTCGAATCAGGTGTGGTCGATCCTAATAACTTCGTTATTCTTACTTCTCACATAAAATGCGCCGCCTTCGAACTGCCTTTTGAAGAAAAAGAAAAGTTCGGAGTGGAAACCACGACCGAGATATTACGCTACCTGGCCCAGAAGGGCATCCTGCGCGAAACCGGCGGAAAGTTCCACTGGACCTCCGATGTTTACCCGGCCAACGAGCTGTCATTGCGTTCGGCTATCAACGACAACTTTGTCATCCTGAACAGCTCCAATAATTTTAAGGTCATCGGCGAGATGGACCTCTTTTCAACACCGGAGATGCTGCATCCGCAGGCAATTTACCTTCATGGCGCGGCGCAGTACCAGGTGGAGGAGCTGGATTGGGAGGGGCGCAAGGCGATTGTCAAAGAGGTCGATGTTGATTACTTCACCGACGCTGAATCCAAGACCGACCTCAAGGTGCTGACTGTGGAACGTCGGGATGATCCCAGCATGTCCGGCTGGGGCGAAATCTCACTTACCACGGTTACTGTGCTTTTTAAGAAGGTCAAATTCTTCACGCATGAAAATGTCGGCTCCGGCAAGGTCAGTCTTCCCGAGATCGAGATGTCGACCACATCTTTCTGGCAGGAGTTTCCGCTGGATATTTATGATCAGATCAAAGTCGATCGCGAGAGGATGGGCGAGGTGCTGAGGGGTATGGCCAACTGCCTTGGGGATATTGCGCCTTTATATATTCTCTGCGATAGAAAAGACATCGGTTCGATCTCCAATGTCAAAGCTAAGTTCTCGGAGAAGCCCACTTTGTATTTGTATGATCGTGTCCCCGGCGGTGTCGGATTTTCGGAGAAGATCTTCACCATGAAAAAAGAGATTTACAAAGCGGCGCGCTATCTTATAAAGAGCTGTGCCTGTGAGGCCGGATGTCCCTCATGTATCGGTCCGCCCCCCGACAACAATCCCATCCGAAAAAATCTCGCAGTCACCCTTTTTGATTACCTGATCGATTTGAAATAATTCACGATTCGCGCGCGGACCGCAAAATGCCGGACAGGCGTATTTCTCCATGCGCCGCAAGGGTGGCCCGCTCAAATTTATTTGGGCGTGTATGCAGTCCGAAATTGGGTGCCCGCTACAAACTCGTTTGTGGCGGATGCTTGATTCAAGAGATCGCCGACAAAACAAGTTTGTCGGCGGCACCCATTCTCGAACGACCTCCCTGGCCGGCTCGGATAGCCACCCAGATATCCATGCGTCTGTACATCCTCTTGCACGACGGCTGCCAGCACACAACATGAAGGTATAAGCAGCACGACCAATAGGTTTCCCCCACTTCGTGCGCGGCGTATGTCTCGTGCGCCCCGCCTTCTGGTACTTGGTACCCCGCATGAAATGTGGGCCGAAGGTCAGGCCCCTGACTGATTTAAGCGGTCATCCTGCTATGGTGATTTCAAAAGGGAGACTCACGACATCGGTAACAGTCAGTGTTCCAAGTCAGCATGAGCGCTCAGGGTGCCCCAGGCTTCAGGGAGTGTTGAAATAGCCAGCAAGTTAGAAATACGAACCATACACGTCATTCCGAGGGAGTCCCGCCGAAGGCGAGGACGACCGCGGGAATCTCCGCGGTTGCCTCAAGAATAATCGTGGAGATCACCACGTCCGTCAGGAGCCGGATTCAAAATCGCTTCGCTCCTCGCGATGACGAATATTAAGGTATTCAGGGTTTATCAATAAGCCCTTTAGCTTGGGATATTTTTTTAAACCACCAACCCAATCTGAAGATTGGGGCACCCCAACCCGAGCTTTTATTGTTGTGCTCGGGATTGTGAGCCTGCGCTACAAAACAATGCACTCAAATATCTATTGCCCATCCTCCAAAAATAAATAAAATACATACTCATGGAATGGATTACCGACCCTCAAATCTGGATAGCGCTTATCACCCTGACAGCGCTTGAGATCATCCTCGGCATCGACAACATTATTTTTATTTCCATCCTGGCCGACAAACTCCCGAAGAGCAAGCAGGCCGCGGCGCGACGGGTGGGGCTGGCACTGGCCATGATAATGCGCATAGGTCTGCTGGTGTCATTGAAGTGGATGATGAAATTGACCTCCCCCCTGTTTGATATTTTTACACACGAGATATCCGGTCGCGATTTGATTCTAATAGGCGGCGGGCTGTTTCTACTGGCCAAAAGCACCATGGAAATTCATGAGAATATCGAGGGTCATAGAAAGGAAAAGATCGAGAGGAAGGTCGGGGCGTCCTTTATGATGGTAATCCTTCAGATAATGATGATGGACGCTATCTTCTCGCTCGACTCGGTCATAACCGCCATCGGCATGGTCAAGCAACTGGGTGTCATGGTCGCCGCCATAGTGATTGCCATAATTGTGATGATGGTCTTCATCGGCGCTGTTCATCGTTTTGTGCAGAAACGTCCCACGGTCAAGATGCTCGCGCTCAGCTTCCTGCTCCTAATTGGCGTGGCGCTTATCGGCGATGGCCTGCATATGCATATCCCCCGCGGCTATATTTATTTCGCCATCGCCTTCTCGACTTTCGTGGAATTATTAAATCAAAAAATCCGATACCGCACTAAAGCGGCATAAAATGCTTGTGGAAACATGAGTAGGGCAAAACCCTTTAGCGGTTTTGCCTATTTGATTCGTGACAGGCAGAATCACTTCGATTAGCTTTGATTCTGCCCTACGCCAGAAAAAAAGGCGCCGATCTACGGCGCCTAAATTCGAAGAAAATCCTTCTGACAAGTGAACGATTACTTCATCATCACCATCTTCTTGATGTCCTTATACTGTCCGGAAGTAAAGCGATAGAAGTAGACACCACTGGCGACAGTGCTGCCGGATTCATCATCACCATTCCAGGTAACAGTATAATTACCCGCATCCTGATGCTCATTCACAAGGGTCTTGACCCTCTGGCCGAGAATATTGTAAATCTCGACATTTACAAATCCGGCCTCGGGCAGAGCGTATGAGATATCGGTTGACGGGTTGAACGGGTTCGGTGCATTCTGGGCAAGGCTGAACTGCTCCGGAACTGCTCTTTGAGCAACCCAGCTGACATTTCCGCCTTCGAAATCAGGACTGATCTCCCTTACGTACGGCACGCCATCCACATACTCATTGTAAATGAGATTGAGTTCGTGACTGGGAGCATCCGAGGTGAACGGAGTAACCTGGAAGCCGCTCAGAGACATGTCATCAATACGGAATACCAGGTTGGCGACTACAGCATCACTGCTGATGGCAGCCTTGGCCAGAGCAGGCTTCTGCTCATAAACCATGCTGATCAGGCCAATGACGACGCGATTGTTGGCTTCGTCGATGTTGAACAACTTCATATCGAAATAGTCAACTCTTTCGGCGAAATTAACTTCGGTCAGGGTCACACCCTCGCTGTATTCGAGCGGAATATCCATAGCCACAAGCTCCTGATCATTGGATACCATCAAGGGCACAGTGACTATATTGTCGTTCATGGTAGCCTCGCCGAGACGGACAACATTGCCTGCCATCAGCATCGGAACCATCAGAAAGATTGCCAGTACGGCCATTACGCTAACACGTTTCATCAGGTAACCACCCCCTCCTAGGGTTTGTAAAGTTTCCATAAAATACTCCAAAACTTTTTATTCTTGAAATCAGTTAATCATTAATGGCGTGCCCAGTTACGTAAGTACTACATTTCTGTAGCTCTGACCACAGCCAAGATAAAGTGCAATTTTCGATTTGTCAAGAAATAAAAGATTCTACTCCCATTACTTTTAAGTTAGCTATTTATTAAAACCGAGAACTTTTTTGCCTTCCTCTGAAATTCGCTCCGGGGTCCAGGGCGGGTCCCAGACAACATTAACCTTCACATTCTCAACGCCTTCCACATTCTCAACCTTGCTCTGAATATCCCTGGCGATAAGTGAATGCATGGGGCAGCCGGGGGCGGTAAGGGTCATGTCGATTTCGACATCTCCATTGTCCAAACGGATATCATATATTAAACCGAGATCGAGCACGTTTAACGGGATCTCGGGATCGTAACACTCTCTCAATGCAGCCTCAATTTTCTCCTTATTAGCCATAATAAAACTCCTGTTCGTTGTTATTCACCAATATTCAACAACGAACAGCGTTTCTATGTTTCCTGTATGGGGGAAAATGATAACCTAATGATTTTTAACTCCTTGTCCTGTAGTGTATACAAAATTGAAGCGATTTCGTTTCAATTTAAATCTGAATTTCTTATACATATTCAATGCGGAATGATTATCAGCCGAGACCATCAGCATGCATCGCCTGTAACCGCCCGGTTTCATACCTTTGAGTACCTTGAATAGCAGGTATTTGCCCAATCCCTGACCCCGAAAATGGGGATCGACGACCAGGTTTGAAATCCACAGTTCCTTTCCCATGTGGGTGCAGTATATGCCCCCGGCCAGCTCCGATCCGGATAATGCAAAAGAGCTCAGGCTTCGTTCAAAAAACGCGGGACCGGAGCGGACTATCCGCAATGAGGGCGGATTACTGCCGGTATCTGTCAGCACTTCAAGGATCGGCTCATCGGGATGATCCCGGTATGCCCGTTGATCCAGCCTTGCAACTTTCCGGTCGAGGGTTTTGCTGTATTTCTTGAAAGTGAAACCCGGTGGACGATCGACTTCTTTAACTTCGTAAGGGGCTGAAAACTCCATTTTATACCTCTCCAGGACCCTGAATCCGGCTGAAAGAAATATTCGCTTCTGAGCTTCGATATCCATGTCCGGCACAGGATCCCCGAAGACGATCGATTTTGCAGAATATATCTTCCGCATCCGAAAGACCAGTTCTGAGAGAAGCGCCTCTCTTCTTTCGGTTTTGTCCACGTAAACCATCGAGGCCAGCACGGAGTTGCTTCCGGTCTTATGGATGACAAATGCTTCCACCTGTCCATCTTTTGTCAAGGCCAGAGCTTTTTCATCCCCTCCCGTGATCTTTTCCACGATCAAATTCACCCAGAACGGACCGATGATCATGTCGCCGAATTTATTCTGCCCCCTTCTGTATTTCTCCAGAAGCAGTCCCAGGCTTGAGAGCTCGGGCCCCTGTAAAATTTTTATCTCGCTCATTGATTTCCCTCGATAATTACAGCATCAATCATTATAAGAACAAATGCAGTGCTCGCCAATCAGTTTTTACTTGACACATCATCAGCCCGCAAATAGTTTTGAGAAAAATTATTTTAGATCTTGAAGGAGGATCATGGCCGATCAAGATTCCACTCAACAGGAATTCACACCCTATGTTTCCTCGAATGAGCCGCAGTCAGAAGTAACCCTCCGAGCAATAATATTAGGCGCGCTGATTTCGATCATTTTCGGGGTCGGCAACGCCTATATTGGTTTAAGGTACGGCATGACCGTATCGGCCTCGCTGCCGGCGGCCGTTATTTCCATGGCGATCTTGCGGGGCATATTCAGCCGGGCTTCGGTTCTGGAAAACAATATGGTGCAGACTATCGGTTCCGCGGGTGAGTCCCTGGCGGCAGGTGTGATATTTACCTTTCCCGCATTTTTGATCTGGGAGGCCCATAACACAATGGGCATCAACGAAATTTTTCATCTTGGCGGATTGGAGGTGGTAGCGCTTTCCCTTCTCGGCGGCGCTATGGGTATTTTCCTGATGATTCCCCTCCGGCGCTACCTCGTGGAAAAAGAGCACGGCAAACTCAAATTTCCTGAGGGAACCGCCTGCGCCGAAATCATCGTGGCCGGCGACAAGGGCGGTACGCGCGCCAAGACTGTTTTCTGGGGAATCGGCTTCGGAGCAATTTATAAAGCTCTCATGGCGGGCGGATTATTGTGGAACGAATTCCCTACCAAAGACTTGAAATTCAAGCCCATGGATGGAGGCGTGATCGGTCTCGACAGCACCCCGGCGCTTCTCGGTGTCGGCTACATTATCGGCCCCAGAATTGCCGCCCTGATGCTGGCCGGGGCAGTGCTCGGATATCTGGGAGTTGCACCCCTGGCCAAATTTATCGGACTGGACTATTTATTGAGCAAGGGGCCGGCCGGAATGCTTCCGGATGAGGTTACCAACGCCTTCATTCGCGATCAAATCATAAAATACATCGGGGTCGGTGCGGTATCGATTGGCGGATTTGTCAGCCTGATTAAATCCTTTCCCACCATTATCCAGTCATTCGCCACCGGTTTCAGGCAAATCGTCAAACGGGGATCCAAAGAAGATCGGCAGGTCCACAGGACCCAGAAGGACCTTCCCATGTCGACCGTCCTGATCGGTACTCTGCTGGTAATAGTTGCGCTCTGGGTATATCCCGGCACCAATATCAACATACTGGCAATTGCTTTGACGGTGGTCTTCGGATTCTTCTTCATTGTTGTGGCCGCTAGGATTGTCGGTATCGTGGGATCATCATCCTCGCCCGTGTCGGGCATGACCATAGCCACTCTTCTTGTGACCAGCCTTGTGCTTGCCTCCTTCGGGATTGCCGGCGCGGTTGGAATGGTCACGGCGATGACCGTGGGAGCTGTGGTCTGTATTTCGGTCTGTCTGTCCGGCGACATCGCCCAGGATTTGAAGACCGGTTATCTTCTGGGTGCGACCCCCAGGAAGATGCAGATGATGGAATTTGTGGGCCTGGCAGCCTCCGCATTGACTATGGGCATGGTGCTCTTTCTGCTGGTTGACACATACGGAATAGTGCCCTCCGCGGAACATCCCGAACCTCTCCTGGCGCCGCAGGCCAATGTCATGGCTGCGGTGGTGCAGGGTATACTGGGCGGAGAGCTTCCCTGGGAGTTTATCATAGCGGGCGGTATGATCGCCCTGGCGGTTGAATTTCTGGGAGTCAGCTCACTGCCGTTTGCCATCGGGCTTTATCTGCCGCTTGATCTTTCGACGCCGATCATGTGCGGAGGATTGCTGGCGCTGATGGTCAGGAAAACAACTAAAGACCTCGGAAGATACAAAATCCGAGAACAGAAGGGTGTGCTGTTTGGCTCCGGAATTGTTGCCGGCGACGCCTTAATCGGCGTGGGTGTTGCCCTGCTCTTATATATGTCAGACAAAATCTCGTTTTTTGCGCCATACAAGGATTTTGTCGGCAGGCATTCAGCAGAATCATATTTTGGCGCGCCCTGGGGAGATATACTCTCATTGAGCGCTTTCGGAATCCTGATGATCATATTCTGGCATTTCACGCGGCATAATAAAAACGAGATATAATTCAAAATTAGAATTATTGACGGGGTGAAGATGGTCTTGTCTTCACCCCTCTTTTTTCGGGAATCTAATTGAATCTGCGGGCTGTTTAAATTAAATTGTATGTTTATGAACAATCATCAGGGTAAAATATCAGCCATAGACAAAAGCGCTTTAATAATATTCTTCGCCGCCCTGATTCTGCGGCTATTATACCTCTATCAAATTCAGGACAGCCCTTTTTTGAATTATCCGCAAATTGATGCTCTCTGGCATCACCTCTGGGCGCAGTCCATTGCCTCCGGCAACATAATCGGCGACGAGGTCTTTTTCAGGGCGCCTCTATATCCCTATTTTCTGGGGCTGATATATTCCATTTTCGGTGACGGCCCGATTGCGCCAAGGGTTATCCAGTCGATTCTCGGTTCCCTTTCCTGTGTGTTGATATATTTTATCGCTTTGAGATTACTCAACCGCCGCACAGCCCTGACAGCCGGATTCATCTCGGTTTTCTATTCGATTTTGATCTACTTCGACAATGAACTCCTTATCACCAGCTTATTTATTTTTCTCACCTTACTTTTCTTCTACATTGCTTTGAACGCGGGGACAACATCTTCAAAGAAAAGGCTCTACCTGATCGGTTTGATTATTGGCCTGGCGGCCATCGCGCGCCCGACCATACTGATCTTTCTGCCGGTACTCGCGATCTTTCTGTTCTTTTATAAAGTTCAACCTGTCCGTGCAAAAATAAAGCTGATCGGGATTGCCATCCTGTTCGCGGGCCTCCTGACAGTTATCCTGCCGGTTACCATTCGCAACTTTGCTGTCGGTCATGACCTTGTGCTGATCTCTTACCAGGGCGGGGTAAATTTCTGGATCGGCAATAATGAAGAGGCGGATGGCAAGACTGCCGGCGCGCCCGGGCAGTTCAAGGCCTACGGCAGGTATGAGGACAATGTCAAATACAGCGCCGAGAGAGTGGCCGAGATGGATACGGGACGGGAGATGAAACCCTCGGAACTGTCCTCCTACTGGTACTCACGGGGATTCAAATTCATTCTTGGAAATCCCGGCCAGGCCATGAAACTAATATTGACGAAGTTGTATTTTAGCTGGAATGCCTACGAGATAGAAAGCAACCGCAATCTCTACGCTCAAAGAGAACATTCATCCCTGCTTTCGATATTGTTATGGCACAATATAGTCGGTTTTCCATTCGGACTGCTTGCGCCGCTCACGATTGTCGGAATCATTCTGGCTTTCAAGAACTGGAAGCGGGGTTACCTTTTGCTCATGGGCTTCGTATTCTCATACCAGGTAATTCTGCTGGCGTTTTTTGTAACTGCCAGATTCCGCGCACCCATGCTACCTTTTCTGATTATCCTGGCGGCCCTGACGATCGATTATGTGATCCGTAACCGCAAGCATATACCAAAACTGATTACACCGGCAATAATTTTTACACTTGCCCTGATAGCGTGCAACACCACTCTCTTTGGAGTAAAACCGGGGGAGGAGTCGCGCACTCAACAGTCGAAAGCCGCTATTTTTCTGCGGCAGAATCAGGTCGATTCCGCCATCGTCTACGCTCGCAAGGCGATAGAGGAGAACCCCGATGATCCGGCCGGCTATGATTTTCTGGGTACAGCCTATGAGATGGCGGGCGAACATCAGCAGGCCATAGAGGCTTTCAGTAAGGCGGCCGACCTGAATCGCGGGGATGCTTTTGCCCGCACCCATCTGGGCTATAATTATTACCAGCTGGGAGAACTCGAGCGGGCGGCAATTCAATATACCATAGCTTTGGACATAGACTCGACGATTGTGGACGCGTACCTGTATCTTGGAAATGTCAGCCGTGACCTGGGCAGGCATGGTCAAGCTCTGGATGTTTTCGAAAGAGGCTATCAGTACGCCTCGGATAATGTAGTCTTCTTGAACAGCTATGCCATCGTCCTGAGGGAATCGGGCAGTGAGGAAAAGGCGATCGAGATTCTCGAGAGGGCTGTCGAACTGGATCGACAGTATCTCCCCGCGCATACGAATCTGGCCAACATGTATTTTCAGGGCGGCCAGCCGGTGCGGGCGGAGGCCATGTATAAACGCGCGCTCGAAATCGATCCCGATGATATCCAGACCAACCTCAACCTGGCACAACTGTATATCCAGGGCGACTTGCCTGAACGTGCGATTGAACTGATTAACAATGTCCTCGAAGAAAATCCCCATCATCCGGTTGCCAACAGGCTGATGGATATGCTTGAGGAAAGGGTGAAATAGAAACGGGATTTCAATATTTTTTGCGGCGCTCGATCATATAGTTCGATCCGGCCAGCTTTTTTGTATATTTCTTCAGGTCCGCCAGCATGTGTGACATTTCACCTGAATGCGAGAAGGCCCCATTCTGACATACCAGAACCGCAATCGAAACGGTCAGCAATGGGTAAACCTCATCCTGCTCAAAACGGTTGCGGGTAATGATCCTGCCCCGCAGACGATCTTCCTCTTTATAGCGGTATGGTATCAGGCGGTCGAAGGTTTTGATGATATTGGAACAGATGATATCGATTTTATCATAGGGTATGATGAAGATGAAATCATCGCCGCCAATATGGCCGATAAAACCATCCGGCACCAGGTCGAAGACAATATCGCGCACGATCTGGGCGGTCAAACGAATAACTTTATCACCGTAAAAATAGCCGTAATAATCGTTATAGGCCTTGAAATTATCGATATCGAGGTAGCAGACGGCAAAATCCTTTTTATCGTCGATCAGCTTGTTTACCCTTTTGTCGATCATGGAGGGTCCCGGAAGCCGTGATGAGGGGTTCACTCCAAGATCCCGGCGGGAGCGGTTCAGGAGCATCTTCAACCGTACCTCAAACGCCCTTTCATCCCAGGCGCCCACAAAAAGCTCATCCGCCTCGCAGTCCAGGGCGCGCCTGTAAATATTTTCATCCCTGCCGGGAAAATACACAACCAGCGGAACGATTGACAGAAACATCTGCTCCTTGGCCTTCATGATCATCATGTGAGCGTCAGAAAAATCCCCATCCACCGCAATCACTATCAGGTCGAGCGGATATCTTTTACAGCAGCGCACCAGTTCATCGGAATCTCTGAAGTAATGAAACTGGAGTTTTTCTCCGTTGAAGGTTCTTTTGAGTTTTGCGACAATATCAATATTCTGCTGGTATATGGCACAGTTAAAGAGGGCGTTAGCGGTTCGTCTTTCCTCCGGGGGAACCACCCATGTCGGAGATTTGTAAATCGTTCCCTGGCTCATAATCTTTCTCACGCGGATGAAAGCGCCTGTGCACTTCCTTTAAATACCTCTGGTCCAAATGAGTATATATCTGTGTAGTAGATATATCGGCATGACCGAGAAATTCCATTACCGTCCGAATGTCCGCGCCGCCCTCAACCATATGTGTAGCACAGGAATGGCGTAGTATATGGGGCGTGATTTCACGCATGATTTGAGCCTTTTTGACACATTTTTCGAATATTCCCCATAATCCCATGCGGCTCAGGCCGCCGCCTTTCCGGCTTAAGAACAAGGTGTCGAACGACTTATCTTTCACCAGCAACGGCCGGGAATCACGCAGGTAGACTTCCAGGGCTTTCTTCGCATAACTTCCAAACGGCACCAGGCGTTCTTTATTGCCCTTGCCCTTGACGCGCAAAATATCGATCTCCATGACCACATCACCGATCTTCAACTTCCCGACTTCCGAAATTCGCAGACCGCAGGCATACCATAACTCCAGAATTGCCCTGTCACGCAAGCCCAGCGGGTCCTCGCCGTCACATGATTCGATCAGGCGCGTCACCTCATCTTTTGACAAAACATCGGGCAAAGCCCGCAGGAGTTTTGGCGATTCCAGAGAGGTGGTCGGATCATCCTTGACATGTTTTTCGGCCAGAAGAAATTTGTAAAGGTGTTTTATTGCCGAAAGCTTGCGGGCGGCGCTTCGAGCGGAGATACCTTTCTTGCGGAGGTTTATGATATAGTCCAGAATCTCGGCATCACCCGCAACTGTCAGGGAGCGCCCGGATCGCTGCCTCAGGAACTCGCAGAAATCAAAGAGATCATGACGATAGGCGGCAATCGTATTATGGGAGAGATTCAGTTCCAGATCCACATAACCCAGAAAATCCAGAAGGCAGCGTTTATTTTGATCATGCTTATTCATATTTTTAAATGCTCAGCTCTACTTTTCAAAGGAAAGGAAATCAGATTTGAAATCAAACAAAAACTTTATTCCTGCAGGTCATGCCCGGCAATGGCCAGCACCGCCAGTTGAATTTCAGAAACGCCCGCATTCTTCAGGACTTTGGCCGCCTCCGAGGCCGTCGCGCCGGAGGTGGTAACATCATCCACCAGTATTACGCTTTTGTCCTCCAGGTCTATTTTGGAGTTGGCCCTGAATGCCCCAAGCATATTCTCTCTTCTTTTCTGCCGGTTCAAACCGGTCTGATCCCTGGTGCGCCGGATTCGAATGAGCGCATCAGCATAAACGGAAATATTCAGCTCTTCCTGCAGCCACTCAGATATAAAAATGCTCTGGTTGAAGCCTCGTTTTCTTTCGCGCATGGGATGTAACGGGACCGGCACAATCGTATCGACATCGTGAGCATCCAGGCCATCAGCCATCAATTGCCCGAGCTTGACGGCAAGATATTTTCCGGCCGGAATGACCCCTGCGTATTTGAAGGAATGGATCAGGGGGCGAATAAAATCGTCATAGGCGGAACAGGCCCAGATTTTAGAAATACGGTCGCTTCCACTACAGCGTGAACATTTCCTGCCCCCGCTGTCAATCATATTTTTACATTTGAAGCAGTGCGGAGCGGTATAAAAATCGAGCGCATGCGCGCACCTGTCGCACAAAAAGAACCTCTCGCCTTCGTGAAGTTTATCGCAGATTACACATTGCGGAGGGTACACGAAACCCATAATGCTGTCAAAGATATGCTCCGCGCTTTGACGGATTTTAGAGATATTATCCTTCATAGCAAATTCACAGATATGGATATGGATTCAAATTATGGATAATGCCGAAATAATCAAGCTTAATCAGGTTTATTTTTTGGAGGAGCCCATACTTCGGGTAACATCGATCACACCCTTGACCTTCTTGATCTGATCCAGGATGCGGTTCAGATGTGTCAGGTTGCGGACCTCGGCAATAAATTCACCCCTGGCAAGCCCCCTGGAAGCGGAGATACTGCTGTTCTTAAGATTGGTCTCGTCATCTGCAATGGAGTTCAGGATATCGCGCAGGATATTCTTTCTATCCTCCATGATGAGGTTGATCTTCACGACAAACTTGGACTGCTCGCTGATATCCCAGTCGAGCTCGACAATCCTGGCCTTATCGATATTGGCACGCTGGATATTGGGGCAGTCCCTGCGATGAACCGTAACACCCCGTCCACGGGTGATGAATCCGACCACATCCTCTCCCGGTACAGGCTGGCAGCATCTGCCAAAATTGAACTGCAGTGATTTTATATCGTCGATTTTGATCCCGCCCCTGAAACGGGTGCGGTCGGTGATTATATCCTCGATCGATTCTTTGGACTCTTCCAGAGCCTGAGGATAAAGCCGGTTAACGGCCGAGATCACGGAAACATCCCCCTGCCCGAGAGCGGCCAGGAAGCTCTTGACATTTTTGTATGAGAAAGATTCGGCGCACTCCAGAATCTCCTTATTAGAGGGATATGGCAGACGCATCTTGCGCAGATGTCTCTCCAGCATCTCCTTGCCCATCTGACGATTTTTTTCGAAGTCCTGCTGCTTGATGAATTTTCTGATTTTTGAACGGGCGCCAGAGGTGTTCACCATCTTGAGCCAGTCGCGGCTGGGCTGCTTATTGGTGGCGGTCATGACCTCGACCTCGTCCCCGCTCCTGAGCTCGGTATTGAGGGGCACGAGCTTGCCGTTGATCCTGGCTCCCGCACAATGCAGGCCCACCTCGGTATGCACAGCAAATGCGAAATCGAGTGCAGTCGAACCGGAAGGAAGATGCTTCAATTCGCCCCTGGGGGTGAAGACAAACACCTCATCATGATACAGGTCAATTTTGAGATATTCCAGGAACTCGGCCGGATTGGTCATGTCCTTCTGCCAGTCCAGCACTTCCCTCAGCCAGTTCAGGCGCTTATCGGCCTCGCCGATACCCCTGGCTCCCTCTTTATAAAGCCAGTGCGAGGCGATTCCATATTCGGCGCGCATATGCATCTCACGCGTCCTGATCTGGAATTCGAGTACATGCCCATCCGGACCGATCACATTGGTATGGAGGGACTGGTAGCCATTCTGCTTTGGTTTGGCGATATAATCGTCAAAGCCGCCCACCGGTACATAGAGCATATGCACAACTCCCAGAGCATGATAGCAGGCCGCAACCGAATCGACGATAATTCGTATGGCAAACAGGTCGTAAATTTCCTCGAACGATCTTTCTTTGCGGGTCATCTTGCGATGGATCGAGTCGATACTTTTGGCGCGGCCGTAAACTTCGGCTGCCACGTTGTTGGCCTTGAGTTCCTTCTGCAGGGGCCCGATAATATCTTTGACATACGACTCCCGGGCCTGCAATGTGTTGTCGAGGCGGTTCTTGATGTATTGGTACTCTTCCGGATGCAGGTATTTGAGCGAAAGATCCTCAAGTTCCCTCTTAATCAGGGCCATTCCGAGACGATGCGCTATCGGCGCAAACACCTCATAGGTTTCCTTAGCATTTTTTATCTGGCGTTTCTCGGAAAGGTACTCGAGCGTGCGCATATTATGCAGCCGATCGGCCAGCTTGATTAGAATTACACGAATATCCTTGGCCATGGACAGGAGCATCTTTCGAAAATACTCCGCCTTGGTCTCGATCGAGGTCTTGGCCTGGTAGGTCGAAATCCGGCTGACCCCGTCCACAAGCTCAGCGATCTCATCCCCGAAATCCCGCCGCAGATCCTTCACCGTCACATCGGTATCCTCGACCACATCATGCAGAAGGCCGGCTGCAATCGTGGTGGTATCCAGCTTTTGAGCGGCAAGAATCAGCGCTACATTGATCGAATGCGTGAAATATTTCTCGCCCGAGGCGCGCATCTGATCCTTGTGGGCCCGGTCGGCGTACTCGAATGCCTTGCGCAGCAGACCGGTGCGGACAGAGGCATTTACTTTTTTGACCTCCTCGATGAACTGGTCAACTTCCATATATTTGAAATTTTCCTGCGGCGGCCTGCGGCCGATCATATCAATTATTCTCCAGCAACTTTCTGTAAAGGTTTAAATACTGCCCGGTTATATTATTTATATCGAACTTACGCAGATTATTATAGAATTCTTTTCTGATTTTGTTCCCCAGCTCATGGTCCCCTGACAGATTGAGAATTATATCTGATAGTCTGTTCAGCTCATGTCTTTCAAACAGGAAGCCGTTTTCATTGTCCGTAATGATCTCCTGAATACCGGGTATTTCGGCGCCGGCTATCACCGCCCCGCAGGCGCCTGCTTCAAGCAGCGATGATCCCAGTCCTTCCGACTTCGAGGCAAGTATAAACAGGTCCAGGTTGCTATAGAAATCCGGCATATCATTGACAAACCCCAGAAACCGAACCTTATCGCTTAAACCCAATTTTCCGGCCTGAAGTCCAAGCGATTCCCGATAGGGTCCCTCGCCGGCGACCTTGAACACATAATCTCCAAGCTCACTGTTAATCTTAGCAAGTGCCAGCAGGATTAAATCCACTCCCTTGTCTTTCTCCAAAGCTCCGGCAGTGCCGATTCTGAAGACCTTTGATTCGACCCGGTCGCCCGGATTGAATACAGCATAATCAACTGAACTGGGTATGACCTTGATCTTCGAGGGGGCAATTCCCTTTTTCAATAAAACATCGAACACAGCTTTGCTGATGGCAACATAGGCGTTTACTCTGGGCGAATTATATTTCAGCCGTTTTGACACCGAAGTGGATTTATCAAAAGCGGTACGGACCGTCACCACCATTTTCAGCGAGGGATTGAATCTCTTTACGATCAGTCCCAGCGAATGGCTGTGTGAATCGGAGGCATGAAATATTTGTGCTTCTATTTTTTTCAATTCGCGGTAGATTCTATGTCCTTCCAGCAGCAGGCTGAGGATGCTATATTTCGAGGCAATCACATCGATACCGTTGAGTTCGCAGTGTTTAAGCAGTTCGCCGTTCCTGTGGCAGATGACCAGCACCTCATGGCCGTTATACTGCAGCGTGCGGGCGAGGTTCAGGGTCTGGCGCTGTCCCCCCCTGAAACTGCGTCCCAGATCACATAATGCGATCTTAGTTTTATTTTCTTCTGAGGGCATAATAATATTTCAGGAACTGGCCCCCGGACGTGAAACAGGCAATCCACAAACCCGGAAGGCCGTCCATAAATCCTCTCTGCAGCAGAAACTTCCGTATGAATGCCGCGGCAGGCTTGATCAGCATGCAGAGCAGCTTCATGAATACGGGAAGTTGTCTCTTCTTCAATGCTCCCCAGCGGGCATATTCCCTGGTCTTGCGCACATAGACCGCCAGATCGGGATAGCTGTAATGCAGCAGGCAGCCCGAAAGCCTTTTAATCTTTCCATTGAATTTTATCGATTCATGCAGCGGGCTGTCATCAAACCCCGCATGCTTCTTATTGAACAGCCGCAGCACATATTCGGGATACCATCCGGAATGATGAATCCAGTGCCCGCACAGATTCGTAATCCGGCCCACTCTGGCGCCGGCGTAAGCATCACAATCCAGCAGGAATTGTTCGATGCTTCTGCGCAGTTCCGGAGTGACCACCTCATCAGAGTCGAGCGATAAAATCCAATCATTGGTGGTCATCCGCACAGCCGCCTGTTTGGCCCTCCCGAATCCGGAAGAGAAATCCACACTTGCCACGCGGGCGCCGAATCGCGCCGCAACCTCTTTTGTTCTATCCCGGGAGCCGGTGTCGGCCACGCAGATCTCATCCGCCCAGATAACCGAATCCAGAGCCCTCCCGATTTGACCTTCCGCATCGCGGGCAATCATGGCCACCGATAACTCAGCGCGCCTTTTCATGACTGGCCGCCTTTTCCTCGGCAACAACCCCCTTAAACGCACTGAAAAGGGCCTCGGGCTCGAGCTGTTCGATATGCTTCAGGTCCGGGGAGCGGACTGCCCTGATCTTCGGATTGTATGGCCCCCATTCTCCGAAATTTCTTTCATCCCCTGAGAACATGACTGCCGATGGCAGGTCGAATGCACTGGCCAGATGTGTCAGGGAGGTATCCGGCGTTATAAGAAAGTCATAATATTTCATCATCCCGGCCACCTGCCTGATATTCAAGCCCTCAGGAATCGGTACGACACGACTGTTATATTTTTTCAAGAGCTTTTCGGCTTTCCAAAATTCCGAGGGCGCATAATTCAAGGCAAAAGCCCATTCCGGATATTCATCCAAAAGCATCTCAATCAACTTAAAATATTTTTCCAGCGGCCAGATCCTGCCGGGACGTCCGGCCGAAAGGTTCACGCAGACAACCGTATCATATTTTTTCTTCAGCTCGGCCACAAACTCCCTGCCTGCCTCGAAATCCCGTTCCTCCAGGTAAATCCGCGGACGCATATCACAATCCTTCAAATCAATTCCGAACAGGTTCAGTACACGGCCTGTGGCCTCGATTATAGGATACTTATATCTTTCAAATTCAACTGTGCGATCGAAATATTTGGCATAATCGAGCTTGCCGACGCCCAGTTTGAACCTCCGCCCTGCAATAATCGACACCAGGATTACAGCAGTCACGGAACTCCCGAAAATCAGATCGACCACACAATCATAATTTTCGCTCTTCATGATCTGGATATTTTTCCAGTCACGCAGGGGCTTCTTATGGTAGTAATAGATGTTCGTGATGTGCGGGTCTGTTCTGACGATCTCGTAGTTGTCCTTGCCGCAGACCACGTCGATCTGGACCTCGGGATAGAACTTTTTCAGATTATGAAAGATCGGCAGAGAAATGACCATATCCCCCAGCTTGTCATGCCGTATAAAAAGCACTTTCTTGAACTCTGCAGGATCGAATTTTCTCCTGGCTTTCCTGACCCCTCCAAAGAAGAGAAATACTTTCAGCACAATCCGCTTGAAACCGATCTCGATTGATTTCAAAAGTCGGCCGTGCCATGTCCTGGTGTCAAGACCCATTGCTGTTCTGCTCCTTGAATTGAAGGTTATACAGCCTCTGGTAAAGACCTTTACGCGATATCAACTCCTGGTGTGTGCCTGAGTCTATCAGCCCGCCGTCCTGGATGACCAGTATTTTATTTGCGTTCAGGATAGTCGAAAGCCGGTGCGCTATGACAAAGGTCGTCCGCCCCCTCAGGAGCCGGTCTATGGCTTCCTGCACCACCTGTTCCGATTCGGTATCCAGCGATGATGTGGCCTCGTCGAAGATCAGTATTTGCGGGTTGCGCAGAACTGCGCGGGCGATGGCTATCCTCTGCCTCTGGCCGCCGGAAAGCATAACACCGCGATTGCCTATGGGCGTGTCGAATCCTTTCTCAAAAGCGCTTATGAAATCATAGGCATTGGCGATCCTGGTGGCCTCCTCGACATTTTTCTTCGATACACCATCGAGCCCGTAGGTTATGTTATTATAAATCGTATCGTTAAACAGCATGGTCTCCTGGGTGACTATGCCGAGCTGTGCACGCAATGAGGAGAGCTTGACCTGACGAAGGTCATGGCCGTCAATGGTAATCCGTCCCTCGGTGGGATCATAAAATCTGGGGATCAAATCGCAGAGGGTCGATTTGCCCGCTCCGGAGGGCCCCACAATTGCGATCAACTCTCCCTTTTTGACCGTAAAATTGATATTCTTCAGGACATTCGGGGTAGTTTTGTATGAGAAGCTGACATTCTCGAATTTGATCTCCTTGCTGAATTCAGATATTTCCACAGCGTCAGGAGCATCTTTCACCTCCACCGAACTGTCTATCACAGTAAAGATTCTCTCCGCCGCAGCCATCCCCTCCTGAATTTTTATATGCAGATTGGAGACCGATTTGACGGGCGCTATAAGCGAGAACATGGCAAATGCAAAGAGCACAAAATCGGGCGCGGATATCCCCGTTCCAGCAAGAACATTACGCCCCCCGAACCACAGGATTATGACCACGGCAACTGTGCCCAGGAGCTCATTTATAGGATTTGAAAAGAGCCGTACCCGGGATATTTTCAGAAGCGTCCTGAAATAGTCATCGGCCTGCTTGACAAACTTGCGAATCTCGAATTTGTCAGTGTTGAAGCCCTTGACAATGCGGATATTGGAGACATTCTCCTCCAGCACAGTATTGACATCCGCCATTCTCTCCTGGGCCTGAGCGGAATATTTGCGCAGCTTTTTTCCGATGATGTACATCATCAGGAATGCCAGCGGCATTACAAAAATAGAGATCAGCAGAAGCTGCCAGCTTATCAGGAACATGAAGGTCAGATAGATCAATATCAAAAGAGGATCGCGCGTGATCCTGTTGAAGGCCTGGTCCAGCGATTCCCGGAGAATCATGACATCATTGGTAACGTGCGAGATAAGCTGACCGGTGCGGGTGCCGTGAAAATATGAAAGAGAAAGCTTCTGATACTGGCTGAACAGGTCAACCCTGAGGTTGCGGATGAATTTCTGTTCGACATAGGCCATGAAATAGCCCTGGGTATAGAAAAAGAAACTCTTGCCCAATGCGATTATAAGTATGGCTATGCAAAGATTCCTGAGGGTATTGATTTTTGTATCTGCTATCACCAGATTATTTACAATCTCTTTTATGGACTCCCTCAATGAGGCAAAGCCGCTGACAATCTGCTGCCCCTCGGATAGCTCGACCTGGTCCTGATCAGGGCTCACCTCCTCAATCTGCTCGGTGACCCCGTATCCCGCTCCCGATCCAAACAACGTCCCCATCAGGGGGCCGATCAGCCAGATCAAAGCGCCTGATAATAAAGCGAAGATTATCATGCTGATCGCCGAAATCAGCATATGCTTCCAGTATGGCAGCAGATAATTTAATATTTTACGATACAGATACAACCGGCACCTCGTTAAATTAAAAAACCAGGATAATCCTGGTGCATTTGACGGAATTTAAACATATCACGACAGGTTTGTCAATAGCAAGCTTATTCCAGAATCACACCCTCAATCTTCTCCGCACTGGAGGGGATCTCCAGATCAAATTTTTCTTTCGGTATATCCAGATTATAACGCTGGTCTATGAAGTCCAGACGGATTTCACTGCTGGAAGGCTCGATTTCGGGATTATCTATTGTCTCCAGATAATTGCTGTATTCTATTTCCGTGCGATTGAGCTTGAAATAGGGAAAATCATCGGGAGCATAGTACTTTATCTTGAAATTAACCGCCAGCATATCCTTCGCCCAGCCATAGACGGCGTTATCGAAATCGTCAAAATCCGCCGCAAAGATATAATCCCAGGCCACTCCCCTGCCGTGTATACCCTGCCTGTCATCGTCAAGAGACATATCATATTTTCTGGGGATCAAACTGTCGCCGGTTTCCGGTAAAAAGTCCCCGGCCAGAATGTTCAGGGTCAACTCAAAAACATCGCTCCAGCGGTTCAGGTCGGGCTCGGTCAAATCATACCACAGACCCCGGTAATATACATTATCAGAGGGCAGGTAGAACCTCAATGAGTCGCCATAGATAATCCCCTTAAAGGAGCCTTTTCCCAGAAACCCGGGCGAGTAGAAGGAGACCGAATCATTTTGAAAGTAAACCTCCAGCCGGAACTTCTTTTTCAGGTCGGGAGTCCTCATCCTGACCTGCATTAGATAGGCCGAATTAACCTGTTCCTCCTGCTTGCTTTGAAGCATCCGCATAAATTCGTCTTCCAGCTCATCCATCTCAGAAGGTGTTAGTTTGCGTTGCGCAGCACATGAGATCAAAATTACTGAAATCAAAATAAAGAGCGGCATTAGTATATAGCCTGGTCTACTCAAAAGAGGCTCTGTCCTGTAAAAATAAAGATTACGCCGTTTACAAAAGGACTGATGATCGGCCAGATTATCGATCTGCCTGTAAAGAACCCGAATCCGATCAGAACAATTAGTATCATCGGCCCATAGCGTTCCAGATTGTACACTATATGCTCCTTGCCCCTGGGCAGCAAGCCGTAAAGGATTTTGGAGCCATCCAGGGGCGGCACCGGCAGCAGATTGAAGAATGCCAGGGCGCAATTTACAAAGATACCGAACCAGATAAACTTGCCCAGAATAGTCTGAAGGTCAGTGTCATGTGAACCCAGCACATAGACCGGTATATTCCCGATCCTGATCAGCATTCCGAACACAAAAGCCTGGACTATATTGGAGGCCGGCCCGGCCACGGCGGTTACCAGCATCCCTCTCTTCTCATCTTTAACATAACGCAAGTCCACCGGAACCGGCTTGGCCCATCCAAACGTGAAATTGGACATTACAAATACCAATGCGCCGAATGGATCGATGTGCTTGATCGGATTGAATGTCAGCCGTCCGGCATGAAAAGCCGTCTTGTCACCCAGTCTATAGGCGGCATAACCATGCGCGAATTCATGCACAGTCAGCGCCAGCAGAAAGATCGGTATTGATAATAATGCTCTTTCCAGATCAAACATGGTCTATGGATTATTCACTCCTTCAATTCCTGTCATTGAACCACCAGGGTTGTTGCGAGCAATTTGGATGTTCTGCTAATGCTGAGAGATTCTTCGCTACGCTCAGAATGACAGGTTAATTCTGACATACGTTAAAAGTTCCTCAGTTAATAAACAACTGTCACTTCAATTGGCTCAATAAAATTTTATCTTTTTGAGACAAACTCGTTCCCTTCAATAAAAAAGCGCCATTTCTTGTCCCGGCCGTCGCGTATTCCGATTCTCTCAGTCCGAATTATTTTTCCCGGCTTATAACCGTCATCCTCCAGAAAAATAATATCCTCTGTCATATCGATTCCGGAATGCTTAGTGGTCAGGCCAAAAGCCGTGCACAGTTTTCCCGGGCCATTGGTAAGATTTCTACGTACATCGGTACCGCGATTTTTGTACATAATCTCCAGCCCCTCCAGCGGTTCTATGGCACGAATCAGGCAGGCGGCCGGAAAGCCCGCTTTTTCGGTCACAAAATTGAGCATGTTGTACATGCCGTAAATGAAATAGATGTATGTCACCCCGCCCGGTCCGAACATGACGCTGTTTCGCCTGGTCAACCCGAAACGGGCATGGCAGGCCGGATCATCCCTGCCGATATAAGCCTCGACCTCGACTATCCGCCCGCTTATGCGGGATTTGTTTTTGAAGACGAAGATTTTGCCCGGGAGCTCCCCGGCAATTGTTAATGTCGGTCTTTCGTAAAAATCCCTGGCAAGTTTCGGCAATCTCAATCCTCGTGCATTTTGGGGAAAGTTTCATGCACAATAAGATGCGCCATTTCAAAATCGACAGCAAGCTGATCGGGAGCATGAGCGTCGCTGCCGAGGCCGCCGATTAAGACGTTAGCCTGGCGCGCCTTGTGCAGAAGCGGTTTGGAGGGATACCAGTCCCCGATGCCGTGACGTATCCCTGACGTATTTACTTCAATTGGAAGGCCGCATTTGACAAGCTGCTCCAGTGTCTCATCCAGGAACTCGTAATCGATCCGGGCCGCCTCCTCCGGAAACAGCTTATGACCGATCCGTCTATAGATGTCCAGATGTGCCAGGCTGTCAAATATTTTAATCTGGCAGGCCTGCTGGACGATTTTACAGTACTCTTCAATCAACTCAACCGCAGAATATTTGTCCAGAAGACGCTGCACATCTTCCTCAATCGTAAGCAGGGCGCCATCAACGAAATGAACCGCACCCAGAACAAAATCGAAATTCAGGTCGGCGACCATCTTCAGGAAGGAATCCTTGACTTCCGGATGGTATTCCAGCTCCACACCGCAGCGCACCGCAATCGGCACAGGATCATTCCCACTAATAAGCTCAGTGACCGCATCCTGATATATTTTCAGGTTATCGGTTGTAACCGGCTGCTTCCGGCCGTCTATGATGATCTTATGCCAGTCCTCACTGGCGGGATTGGAGTCTACATGGGTGGTGAATACTATCTCAGCCAGACCCAGTTCTATCGCTTTCTGGCAATATTCCCTGAGCGTTCCCTCGGCATCTATCGAAAAATCGGGATGTACGTGGTAATCTCCTACTGGATGATTGAATTCCATTTTGCTATTCCTCTATCAAGAATGGGTTGAAGGTTTTTTCCTGCAGTACTGATGTTTTGGGTCCGTGTCCGGGATAGATCACATAACCATCCCCGAGCGGAAGAATCTTCGTTTTTATAGTATTGATGATAGTCTCATAATTGCCCCCGGGAAGGTCCACGCGGCCGATCGACCCTGCAAAAAGCAGGTCGCCGCTGATAACGAAGCCCTCGCCCACCAGGCTGATCCCCCCCAGCGTATGGCCGGGCGTCTCGATCACGGTGAGTTTATGGTCTCCCACGGCTATGGTATCGCCCTCGGAGAGGAGGAGATCGGGCTGGCGAAGCTTAATCGAGAGGCCCAGATTCTCGGAGAGATTGCGGGAGGCATCGCTGAGCATATCGGCATCAGCCCTGCCGATGGCGACCTCTGCCCCCAATCTTCTCTGGATATATTCCACCGCTCCGATATGATCACCATGCCCGTGAGTAAGGACGATCTGATCTATTTTGAGCTCCAGATCTTCGATACGATGCATGATATGCGAGCCTTCATCGCCGGGATCGACTATAACGCCCTTACATGATTCGGTCTCGTAAACCAGGTAACAGTTTACCTCCATCATGCCGACCGGCAACTGCTCCACTATTATGTCATTGAATTCATCAGCCATAAGCCACTATTATAGAAGCTAATGGGTGTTATGTCAAACAGATTTGATGATTGAGGAACTGTCTCAGCCGGATTTAGGCAGATTGCCCTTCAGGAAATCAAGCAATACTGTGTTGAAATCCTCGGGGCTTTCCTCGTGGGGAAGATGGCCCGCTTCGGGGATCATGACATATTGGGAGTTCGGTATCTTGTTGGCAAAATTCTCGGCCATAATCTTCGGCAGTACCGGGTCTTTTTCGCCCCAGATGATCAAAGTAGGAACCTTGATATTCTCAATTCCGGCCACACTGAAATCACCGTTGGCCTGCAGAATCTTATGAGTACATCCCGGGACATTTTCGCTCACCGCAAGTTCGGCAATCTTCTCGCGCTCATCAGCGGACACCACTGACGGATCGCTGAACTGGCTCAGGTAAAGCCTGAGAACCATGTCCTTGTCATTGACGTTGCCCCTGACCGGCAGTCCCCGGGCCGATCCCGATCTCCCCGCTTCCATACCCAGCGCATCGATCAAAACCAGCTTCTCCACCATCTCCGGAAACATGGTCACGAACTTCAGGGCAATCGCACCGCTGCCGGAAACCCCTCCGATCGAGAGCTTCTTGACTTTCAGCTTCTCAAGAAGTTGATTCAAGTGTTCGGCATAGGATTTCAGGGTAAAATCGAAGTCATCCGGCTTGGTGGAATATCCGCATCCCAGTAAATCCGGCATGATTACTTTGTACTTTTCTGATAACGGACCATAGACATGCCGGAAAGAATAGGCAGTGTTCAGGAGGCTGTGCAATAGAAGCAGGACCTTGCCGCGACCCTTTTGATAATAGCTTATCTTGTAGCGGCCAATTTTGGTTTCTTTTTTAATATTCTCCATACTTCCGACCCAATTTAAGGTATATTTATATAATATCAATGAAAAAGTCATTTTTTTTGTAAAATTGACAGCGTAATTGTATTAAGATATATTTCAGTATGGCTAATTTTTACCCGGAACATCTGATCGAAGAGATAAAACAGGCCAACGATATAGTTGAGGTCCTGGGCGAATTCTTGCAGCTCAAGAAACGCGGGGCCAACTATCTTGCGCTCTGCCCTTTTCACAACGAGAAGACGCCCTCATTCTCGGTCTCCCCTTCCAAGCAGATATATCACTGCTTTGGATGCGGCAAAGGCGGGAATGTATATACATTTCTGATGGAACACGAGAATCTCTCATTTGTCGAGGCAGTTCAATACCTGGCCAAGCGTGCCGGAATACAACTTCCAAAAAAGGAGATCGCACCTGAAGAGAGGTCGCGGTATGAGCATCTATACTTCGCCAACCAGGTTGCCAGAAACTTTTTCATTAAACAGCTCTGGGAGACAGAAGATGGCAAAAAGGTGTTGAAATACCTGAAGGAGGCGCGCGGCCTGAGCGAGGACACGATCAATCATTTCGAGCTTGGTTTCGCGCCGGATGCCTGGGATAAGCTTCTGAATCATGCCCGAACCTTGAAGCTGTCGGAAGAGGACCTGGTCAAAGCCGGCCTGGTGGTCGAGCGCGAAGACGGCAGCGGACACTATGATCGCTTCCGCCGCCGCCTGATCTTTCCGATTTTGAATTTTACCGGCAAGCCGATCGCATTTGGCGGACGCGCCCTATCCAGGGAGGACAAGGCCAAATATATCAACTCGCCCGAAACCGATCTTTACAATAAAAGCAAAGTGCTGTACGGGCTCAACTTCTCGCGTCCCCATATCCGCAAGCTGGAATACGCCATACTGGTGGAGGGCTATATGGACCTCCTGGCGCTCTGGCAGGGCGGATTTCAAAATGTGGTGGCATCCTCCGGCACCGCCTTCACCTCGGATCATGCCCGCCTGATATCGCGCTATGCCCCGACTGCGATTATGCTGTTTGATTCCGATGACGCGGGCATTATGGCGGCCAAACGATGCGCTCCGCATCTGATGGCGGCGGAGCTGGATTTCAAGGTTGTGCTCCTGCCCGAAGGCGAGGACCCCGATTCCTATCTCAGAAATAACGGCTCCGAGAAGCTGCGGGAGATGATCGAAAATGCCCTCAGCTTCCCTGAATTTATTTATAATACTCTGGGGCCGTCTTTCGAGAAACTGTCCTCACGGGAGAAGGAAAATGTGCTGATGGAACTGGTCAATGTGGCGGCTCAATCCGACAGCAGTATCAGGCGTGAACTTTTTTTAAAGGAAAGCGCGGCAATATTCGATATAGATCTGAACAGTTTAAAAAATGAACTGGCCCGCTTAATGCAGAAAGGACGCGGGCCCGCGCGGGAGGAAGTCAAACAAACGGCCCCCGCGGCATTGCAAAGGATACAGCTTCAAATTCTGGCAGTATTGATCGAAAATATGAATTTACTGGAGAAGGCGCTGCTGGAGTTATCCGAGGATGATTTCAGTGACCCCGTGATAAAAGGAATTTACAACAAGATGCTGCTGCTGCGCAGTAAAAATCCCTCCATGGATGTTTCATATCTTCTGAATCATATCAGCGACCCGGAGCAGTCCAAAATAATCTCGCAGGCCTCAAATATGGAACTGGGAACCAGGGATACAGAACGGCTCTTCAGCGATTTTGCCCGAAGGCTGAAAGCGCTGAACCTTGAAGGCAGGCGCAAGACATTAATATCCCGGATCGCCAGCGCCGAGAAAGCGGGTGATCTTAGACGGGCCGAAGAGCTCACCGCCGAATTGAAAGAACTAACCGAAAAATCTTCAGCAGAGGAAGAGGCTTAAGGGCTAAGTCTCTTCCCTGTGGAGCGGGCCGAAATACCTTTGAATGACCTGCATCTTCTCTCTCACAGCATCATTCGCTCTCTGCCTCTCAAAAGAATTCTCCGGTTCACCGATCGAATCGAAGCGGGTCTTATTGGTCTCCTCCAGGGAATTCTGCACCTGGTCAACAAACGATCTGCTTTCCGGATGCAGCATTTTGGTGCCGTCATACAGGAATGTGATCGTCCTCATCATCGGTTCGGAGAGCGTAGAGTTGTCCACCATACGGTGAAATCCATCGGGCACAGGGGTCAGTGCCAGGAGAAAGAACAGAAAACCAAAAAACACCCATCCTCTTACAACGCCCATAACTCCGCCCCCGATCTTATCGGTCCGCCCCAGCGATTGAATCTGGGAAACCTTGTAGAACATAATTACAACCAGGCGGAATATCCCGTACAGAATTGCCAGCAGGATTACGAAACTGATTATGGCAATAATCATGGGCGAGGCGTCGATATGACGGGCGACTTCGATTGCAATAATGTCGGCATTATTGGTGGTGATAATAATGCCTGCGGCCAATGCAAAAAATCTCATGACCGAGCGCACAAGACCGATCTTGCTGCCCAGTATGAGAGCTATCAAAAGGCCCGCAACCAGCACGAAATCAAGCCAATTCACACACAGCCTCCATGCTTATAAATTGACTGCTGTTATTATCCCTTCAAAAGCCGCATTACCACGGCTTTGACAACGCTGCCATCCGCTTTCCCCTTGACCTTGGGCATCAATCCCTTCATAACAATGCCCATATCCGAGGGGCCCTTGGCATCGACTTCCTCGATGACTTCATGAGCGAGTTTCTCGATCTCCTCCTCGCTCATCTGCTCCGGCATATAAGTCATCGCCAGGTCGAGCTCGTCCTTCGCCCTGGATGCATGATCTTCACGCCCGGCCTTCTCAGCCTGCTCAAGCGAATCCCGCAACTGTTTAACTAATGAAGAGAGGACCTGTATCTCCTCCTCTTCAGTCAGTTTGTCCTTCTTATCGATCTCTTTATATTTCAGGGCCGATTTGAAATTGCGCAGGTAACTGAGTTTTTGGGCTTCCCGCGCTTTCATTGCCTCTTTTATGTCAGATTCGATTCGTTGGCTGATTGTCATCAGATCAATTATCTGTCTCTGCGGCGATTTTTTCGTTTGGCCGCATTTATCTTTCTCTTCCTCCGATCGGAGGGTTTTTCAAAATGCTGATGCTTTTTAATGTCCGAAAGAATTCCGTTTTTCTCACAGAACTTATTAAAACGTCTCAGTGCTTTTTCAAACGATTCATCATCGCGTACACGTACGCCTACCAATAATATCAACTCCTTTCCGGTATTCTATCTTGCCGAAATATCGGCAGTTACGCATAAAATTTCGCCTAAATATTAAATAATTAATGATTTATGTCAAGATTTCTTTTATAAAACGAATGAATTATCGAATAATCACGGCATACTCTAAAACAATTTCGAAATGCGTTGGTTCCGAATAAGTTAGAAATTGACCGATGGCCTGTCAATTAAAGGCCGGGCATAACGTCAAGTCGCTCAAAAAAAATTATTGCCATTATGGGTGTCCGGTCTTATAATTTACTACTATATGGGCACGATCATCTGGCGGGGCCGTACGATTGGGGGAAGAACAGCAACACCGACGCTCTTGGGGGAAAACAGGAGAGGCAGACTATCCACGTGATTTCGGAATTGAACCTCAAGGTCGTGAAAAAATAGTCATTTGACAGGATAGCGCCGGTCCAGTTGGAGATAATCAGTACGAACGGGGAGCTATTATGAAAACATCAAAACACCTGCTGTGCCGCATCCCGAGCACACTGCTGGCGCTGATGCTTATCGCCTCTGGCGCCATGGCCGATTCGGATGATGCCGCAGTGATCCACGATAAGCAGGTGACCTGCAAGATTAAGGGCAATAAAGAAATAGAAACAGAACATTACCAGAAAATCGAAGTTCTGAATCGTGACGGCGCCTTTTATGCCCTCAAAATAATAGAGGAATCCTCGCTCCTGGAGTTGAAGGAGTTTTCCGGAAAGTTATATGATTCGGAGGGAAACCCGGTAGAGGAAATCGAGAGGGATGACGGCAAAACTATCTGCGGATACGGGAGCTACGAGGTTTATTCCGATTACTGTTATACTATTTTCGGATTTTCGAGAGACAGTTATCCCTTCACCGTCGAATTCTCATATAAACTCAAACAGAAGACTCTCTTTCAATGGCAGGACTGGAGGCCGCAGTCATATATCCCTGTCAAGCATGCAAAATACACTCTGATCACCGATGATGACTTTGTCTTCCAGTATAAAAGCAGCGAACATATTCCACCGCCCGAAATCATAGAATCCGGCGGAGATAAGATTTACACCTGGGAGATGAATGATGTGCCTGAGCTGGAAGAGGGGGACTATGCCAGTATAATCGAGTTCGGCGGAATCGCCATCCAGTTTGCACCGCCGGAATACAAGCTCGGCAAGTACAAATTTGACGGCAGCAGCTGGAACACACTGTCTCACGGCAATTACAAGATGATTCAGGGATGTCTCGATATCAGTGATGAGCAGAAAGACTTGATGGACCGGATTGCTGCCGAATCTGAAAACGAATTTGAAATCTGCCGCAAGCTGCACAGAAAAATGTCTGAGCTGGCCCGATATGTGGCCATCCATGTGGACATCGGGGGATGGCTCCCGCATAAATCCAGGGATACTTTCGAGCGCGGTTACGGCGATTGCAAGGATCTCAGCACGCTTTATGTCTCCATGCTCCGGTATGCCGGTATCGATGCCAAATATGTCCTGCTTTCCACCCGCACTGCGGGAATAACCGATCCCGACTTTCCATCTTTGGCACGATTCAATCATGCCATCCTCTTTGCTGTGGCTGACGGCGATACGATCTGGATAGATCCCACGCGTAACGACTGCGCTATCGGGGACCTGCCATGGGCCGATGAAAATACGTATGCCCTGGTGGTGGATGAGGAGATGGGCCGGCTGGTGCGTACGGATTCATCAGAAGCCGAGGAGAACGTGATCAGCCGCAAAGTGGAACTCTGCCCGCAGAAAAATCGATCGGTGGCTGTCAGCATGGAATATCGGCTGACCGGCAATCCGCGGGATCATTTCAATGCTTTCATTTCCTCTTACTCTGAGACAAGCAGGGCCAATATATTGAGAAACCACATGTATAAACTCTCAGACAAGTTTCTTCTGGACAGCCTAAATTTTCCCAAAGGTGGGATCGATCAGCCTGTTCAGAAACTGAGTTTATGGGGCCAGGTACGCAGCGCACTTCACAGGATCGGCGGTGAACAGATCATGGATTTGACATTTCTGGATTATGAGAGCAAGAAAAAGACCTACATCGACCCGGAAACATACAAACAGCCCTTCGAATTCCTCTTTCCCAAGAAATTTGTGGATACTGTAATAATCCATCTGCCCGATTCAAAAGCGGCAGTGGGGCTTCCGGATACGGCCGATATAAAGGATGATATCGGGGCTTACAGGATTTGCTGTCAGGCCGATGACAGCCTGGTGGTAATTACCAGAGAGACAAGCAACTACCAATACCGCGTCATGCCGGAAGGCTTCTTCGACTACTGGGCCCACCGGGATAAGGTCAAGGGGCTGGGCGAATGTTTTATCAAACTGGGGAACAGGTGAAATCAAATTTAAAATAGCGGAAGTTCAAAATAAAGATTGACTTTTTTAATCCAATTATTCTTATTGGGCTCATGACAATGGTTGTCCCACATTATTTTTTCCCAGGATTTGCATCCCCAAAGCTGAGCTTTGAATGAACTTAATCTGGTGACAATTTAACAGCAACTTATTAAAGGAATGTTTATCAAATAGCAGGGTTTTAGATTTTCGAATCCGGATCTGGTAAACATAATTTGGAGAGTAGAATGAATATCTACGTAGGAAATCTGTCGCACGATACGACAGAGGATGAACTTCGGCGTGCATTTGAAGAGTACGGCACAGTCGACAAAGTCAACATTATCATGGACAAGTTCAGTGGTCGCTCAAAGGGCTTTGGGTTTGTTGAAATGGCTTCCAAAGAAGAGGCCGAGGCTGCCATGAACGCGCTCAACAACAAAGAGCTTGATGGCAGGACATTGAATGTCAACGAGGCTCGTCCCCGCACCGACCGCGGTTCCAGAGGCGGCGGCGGCGGCGGACGCGGACGCGGCGGCCACGGCGGCGGAGGTTACGGCGGGAACAGACGTTCCTGGTAATCCGCTTAAGACAATGAAACTAACAGGACCGAATTCTATTCGGTCCTTTTTTTTCGGCCGAACTTTTGAGTACAGGGATTCCTCAGGACAAATATTGATTTTAGCCTTTGCCCTTTGAACATTTCTGTCACCTTTTTTTATTCAACATATCAGAAGATCTTAAGAATCATCCTCTACTTAACACATTGCCATTCAAGACGATATGTTCCGATTGATTTGAAAAAGCGGGCTTTTGAATGTACAGGTCAGCTCCCTGCAATTCAGTCAGAAATTGATAGGTATAATCACATAAATAGAGAAAAGCGGCAGGAAAGATTCCTGCCGCTTCATAGAATTTCTTATTTCCAGTTCATCAGCAGTCCGGGATGCCGTCGTCATTAATATCGCAGGGTTCATTACCGCCCACGAAGACATAGTTGACTATCCAGACAGCGTCGGAGATATTGATTGAGCCATCGCAATTTACGTCCCCGGACGCAAGCGGATCGGGAGAGCTTCCGCCAACAAAAACATAGTTGACCATATAGACCGCATCGCTGACATTAACCAGGCCACTACTATTGGCATCGCCGCACCGGGAGAGTTGATTACCGGTCAAATTCGTTAGAATTGCGACACTGTTGGACAATGAATTTGTTACAGCCAGATCAAGATCGGTATCATCATCCAGGTCAGCGGCCAATATAGAGGCAGGGGATGCACCGGCGCCATAATCAACCGCCGTCTTAAAAGTACCATCTCCATTGTTTTCCAGGATTGATACATTATAGGAACTGGAGTTGGCCACCGCCAGATCGGAATCGCCATCACCGTCGAGATCGGCGGCAAATAATGTTTGGGGCGCACTGCCAACATCATAACTCACCGGTGTCTGAAAAGTACCGTCTCCATTATTGATTAAGATTGATACTTCATCTGACTGAACATTTGTTACCGCCAGATCAGGAACATTATCGTCATCCAGGTCGGCCGCAAATAATGCGAACGGGAAATAGCCAGCGCCATAGTTAACTGCTGCCTGAAACGAACCATCCCCATTATTCTTAAAAATCGAGATGTCGTCCGAACCGGAATTTGTTACCGCCAGGTCGAGATCACTGTCTCCATCGAGATCGACAACATAAACTGCAAATGGATCCAAGCTGGCGCTATAATTCACGGCAGCCTGGAAAGTCCCATCCCCGTTATTCATGAGAACGGAGATGTTATCTGTGCCCTGATTAGCAGCAACCAGATCGAGATCGGTATCGCCATCCAGGTCTCCTGCAAATACTGACGTGGGATATTCGCCCACCGCATAGCTTACATCTGCCTGATATGATGCATCGCCATTGCTAATTAGAACCGAGACATCATTCGAATAGTAATTGGCCGTTGCGATATCGGCAAAGCCATCTCCATCAAGATCGGCTGCTATCAGAGACTGAGGTTGAGATCCTGCGCCGTAATTCACCGCCGTCTGGAAGGTCCCATCACCATTATTTTTCAAAATAGACACATTCCAGTCAGTTTCATTAGCAACAGCGAGATCAAAATCCAGATCTCCATCAAGGTCTGCAGCATACATCGCACCCGGTGAAACCCCGGTCCCGTAGCTTGGAGGCGCCGGAAATTCAGCATTTCCGTTATTTTTTAGAATTGATATATTTCCCGCTCCCGTATTCGCTACTACGAGATCGGAATCCCCATCGCTGTCGAAATCAGTGGCAAACAGTGCATTAGGCCCATTACCGACATCAAAACCGACAGCTGCCTGAAAGGTACCATCTCCATTATTGATCAAGATCGATACTTCGTTTGACAGAGCATTTGTTATCGCCAGGTCTGGCACATTATCTTCATCCAGATCGGCGGCAAATAATGCAGCGGGGAAATTGCCTGCGCCATACCTGACCGCCTCCTGAAATGAACCATCCCCATTATTCTTGAGAATTGAAACGTCGTCCGAGCCATAATTTGCTGTCGCAAGATCAGGGTAATTGTCTCCGTCAAAATCGGCGGCAACGACTGAATAAATTATATCCCCGGCCTGGTACCGCACTGGAAGCTGAAATGTGGCATCTCCATTATTCATCAATATCGAAATACTATCTACCGTAGGATCGCCGACAGAATACGATACCGCCAGATCAAGATCCAGATCGTTATCCAGGTCTGCGGCAAATATTGTCTCAGCTCTATCTCCTGCTACATAGTCTACGGCCGCCTGAAAAGTGCCATCCCCGTTGTTCTTCAAAACCGAGACACTATCTGCATCATAGCATGCCACAGCCAGGTCGGCATCAGCATCTCCGTCCAGATCAGCGGCAAACACTGAGAACGGGGCAGCGGCTGCCGGATAATTTAGCGCCGTTTGAAAAGTACCATCCCCATTATTAATCAAAACGGAAACATTGCTGGATTCCGTGTTTGCAGAGACCAGGTCAATATCGGTATCCCCGTCGAGGTCGGCTGCATACACGGATTGGGGCAAGTCACCAACCGGATAGCTCTGAGCTGGCTGATACCAACCATCACCATCGTTGATCAGAACTGAGATATCATCCGACAAAGCATTTGCCACGGCCAGATCGGGATCAGCGTCACCATCCAGATCAGCCGAGATGATCGAGGAGGGCGAAATGCCCACCTGGTAATCGACCCGGGTTTCAAAAACTGGTTTGGAGCGCAAGCTCGAACAAAACAGCAAAATGAAACATAAAACAACCACTCCGACTGTCCCGATCGGATTTTTTTGATCCAGAGTAAACATAGATCCTCCCGGTATAAAACGGCTTACGGCTTTATATTATTGTAATAATAAGTTGTAGAAACATATGTAGCAATCAATCAATGGAAATATATAAACCTGAGTCATATTGTCAAGAAAAAAATTGAGATGAATATACATATTTGAGATGCGAAAGACTCGGCACAAAAAAAGCGCCCTCTTCTCAAGGGCGCTGTGTATATCGAACAGTTGTATGGTCTTAGATGCTTACATACCGACCTGTTTTTTGATCCAGTCGGTGCCGACCGATTTCGGACGGGTGATCGGGATCATCATAGCGCGGTTCCAGACCTGCTGCGCAACCATACCCATGGCACGCGAAATCGAGAACAGAACTGTGTAGTACTCGAACTCGGTGATGCCATAATGGTACAGTATCGCGCCGGAACCGGCGTCAACATTCGGCCATGGATTCTTGGCCTTGCCGTGCTCCTTCAATACATCCGGAACGACCTCGTAAATGCGGGCCACGGTCGTCAGCACTTCAGAATCCGGCAAATGCTCTTTGCCGAAGTTCAGGAAGGCTGTGTAACGCGGGTCGGTCACACGCAGAACAGCATGACCATATCCGGGAATAACTTTACCTGCATTCAGGGTCTCCCAGGCATAATCCTTGATCTGATCCTTGGTCGGAATACCGCCGCCCAGCTTATCCATCATCTCCAGCACCCACTTCAGGCATTCCTGGTTTGCCAGGCCATGCAGCGGGCCGGCCAGACCGTTCAGGCCGCCGGAAACGGCATAGTAAGGATCTGAGAGAGCTGATGCAATGGTATGGCATGAGAAGGCCGAGACATTTCCGCCCTCATGGTCGCAATGCAGGGTGAAATAGAGTTCCATGGCCTTGTAGAAGGTCTCGTCGTCAATACCCATCATGTGGGCAAAGTTGGCACCCCAGCTGAGCTTGGGATCGGGATCGATCAGGCCGCCCTTGTCATACTTCATGCGGTAAACGCCGGCGCCGATGGCGGGCAGCTTGGCCAGAAGATTGAGGCCGTCTTCATAAACAGCATCCCAGTACTGCCCCTTGGGGATACCCTCAGCATACCTTTTTCTGAAAATCGACTCGTTTTCCAGTACCAGAACGGCGGTGTCGAACATGGCCATCGGATGCGAGGTCTTGGGCATGGCTTTCAGGACATCCCAGACATATTTGGGCACATCGCCGCGCTTCTTGTACTCGTCCTGCAAATCCTTGACATCATCGTCTGTCGGCATATCGCCGGACAGAAGCAGGAAGAAAATTTCTTCCGGAAGCTTGTCGGTCAGTTCCAGGATGGGGATACCGCGGATAATCAAACCTTTGTCAGGCTCCACCAGCGAGGTGTCGCAAATCATGCCCTTAACACCGCGCATACCGCCGTAGGCCTGCTGGACAGAAACGTCGGAAATCTTTACATCGCCTTTTTCCTTAAGGATCTTTTTTATGTCCTCACCCCAGACAGGGATCTTGGAGGCAAATTTTTCCTTTAAACTTGCCATACTTCCTCCTCACATATTATAGGTTATAATTGGTTATCTTATATTCGCTCTTAAATTTTGCAATATAGTCACTCGCGCCTCAAAACGCAACCCTGTTGTGAAAGAATTCACAATAAATGTCTTACGCCCTGCACTGTCAAGCATTATTTGGCTCTATCGCATAGTTTTATCAGATAAAATAAAGGCATCGATAAAGAGCTGCGATTAATTCAGATAATGCCTTGCAAAATTATCAATCCGGATTATTTTAAGATAAATTTGACAAAGGGGATAAATTTTTATGTCATGTATATTCTGCAAAATCATCAACAAGGAAGCGGATGCCAGGGTCGAGTACGAGGATGAGGATACGCTTGTCATTCACGACAAGCATCCGGCCGCCTCAACGCATCTGCTGGTAATGCCCAAGGAACATTATGAGAAACTGATGGATACCCCGCCGGAAATCATGCCCAAACTGTTCGAGGCTGTTCAAAGAGTGGCGAAAAAACTGGGGATCGATGAGGACGGCTTTCGGGTGATAATAAATAACGGCCGCGGCGGAGGTCAGGTCATACCGCACATCCATATTCATCTGTTGGCCGGAGGACGGCTGCCGGGTTTCCATTAAGCGAATCTACTGCTTCAGATCATAGCGGTCGATCTTGCGGTAGAGGGTGGAAGCGTCGATGCCGAGGATTTTGGCGGCCCTGGTCTTGTTCCAGCCGGTCTGATTCAGGACCCAGAAGATATAAGCTTTTTCGATTGATTCCAGAGTCGGAGATTCGCCCTGGTCTCCGGTCTGGACAGACTCCTGGACTTCGGGCACAGCCGAATGCCCTGTCAGGACCCGGCCGCTGACCTTATCCGGCAGATCATCGGCGGTGATCTTGTCAGAGGTCGAAACAACCAGAGAACGTTCGATCGTATTCTCGAGCTCGCGCACATTCCCGGGCCACTCATATCCCAGCAGAATATCCAGAGCATCCGGGTTAACCTCTTTTGCCTTTATACCCATCTTGCGGCAATACATCTTAACAAAATGATCGACCAGCAAAACTATGTCGTCGCGTCGTTCGCGCAGGGGCGGTATCTGGACCGTGAATACATTCAGACGATAGAACAAATCCTCGCGGAAGTGCTTGGCCATGACCTCTTCCTCCAGATTGGCATTGGTCGCGGCCACAAGGCGAACGTCAACTTTAATCGTCTGGGTCGATCCGACCGGCATGATCACCTGGTCATCCAGCACCCGCAGGAGCTTCATCTGAATGGCGGGCGAGGTATTGCCGATTTCGTCCAGAAACAATGTGCCGGTATGGGCAGCCTTGAACACGCCCTCTTTGTCCTTAAGTGCACCGGTAAAAGCGCCCTTTTTGTATCCGAAAAGCTCACTTTCCAGGAGTGTCTCCGGAATCGCCGCGCAGTTGAGGGTTAAAAACGGTTTGCCGACACGGTTAGAGTGGTAATGTATGGCATTGGCGACAAGGTCCTTGCCGGTTCCGCTTTCGCCCAGAATCAAGGCGTTGCTGTCGGTTTTGGCCAGCCTTTGAATCATCTCCTTCATCTTGATGATCTTGGGATCGTTTCCAATGAAGCTGTCGAGTGAATGGTTGCGGGAGAGCTCTTTTTTGAGCTCCTTGTTCTCTCTGGCGATCTGTTCTTTTTCCAGAACTTTCTTAATAGTCAGCTTTATCTCATCGACCTTAAATGGTTTGGTGATATAATCATAGGCGCCTTTTTTCATGGCCTCGATGGCGGAGTCCACGGAGGCGAAAGCGGTCATGACGATAAAGGAGAGATCCTCATGCATCTCCTGCGCTTTGGTCATCAGCTCCAGCCCGGACATCTCCGGCATCATGATATCTGTAATTATGACATCGGGGCGGGACTTCTTTATCTGGCCCAGCGCGGCCGGGCCGGAGTCGGCCTGAAGAACCTCATACCCCTCCTTGGAGAGCATGATAGACATAAAATCACGCATCGACTCTTCATCATCGACCACCAGAATTTTGGCTCGTTCCATCAACTTCCTTTCCATCCAAGCCCTCTCTATATGATTATCGGCAGGTCTTGCAAAATTCAACACTCCCCCGCCGGTTGTTCAAAATTCGCACTGAGTGGGCCCGATCACACCTTAAAGTACTACTCAAAATATTATCGGTATGTCATTAATTAACAACGCACATCAAATGAAAGACTTCAGCAGAGGAATCTGTCCGCTAATGTAATCGATCTTTGAAGAATCGATGATCGAGTTTTTTGTTGCGTTTTGCAAATTAAATGATTACCACATGTGGAACAAATCCGGGATGATTGTAATATATGTCAATAATGGGACTTGTTCACCCAATCGGATTGGAGATAAAACCTTGACTCACAGGGAAAGAATTGAAGCGTTATTAAGCGGCGAGAAGCCTGACCGCATGCCGGTCAGTTTCTGGCGGCATTTCTACGACAGCGAATCCACAGCAGAACAGCTCAAGACTTCGATGGTCAGGTTCCAGGAGGAATTCGACTGGGACTTGATGAAGATCAATCCCCGCGCCTCTTACCATATGGAGGACTGGGGCAATGCTTATGAATACACCGGAAATCCCGAGGATAAACCCAAACGGCTGGAATACGCGGTACACAAAAGCAAGGACTGGGAGAAGATCAACCGTCTCGATCCGAGCAAGGCTGAGGTTCTTGCGGATCATCTAAAAGCTATCAGGCTCATACGGAAATCGGTCGGGGACGACCTGCCTGTGGTCATGACGGTATTCAACCCGATTTCGATTGCGGGCGATCTGGTCAAGGATGATCCTTTTCTGGTGGATCAGATCCGCAGAGATCCCGACCCGCTTCAGAGGGCGCTGGAGAGAATCACCGAGACCTTCATAGATTTTTCAAAAGCAGCGGTTGCTGCGGGAGCGGACGGTATCTTCTTCGCCACCACTCAATGGGCCTCGACCAGCAGGATTACTGAGGATGAATACGATAAATTCGGGCGCAAATACGATTTTATGCTCCTGGATGAGGTTATGCCGCATACGAAGATCAACGTTTTGCATGTCTGCGACCGCTGTAATATGCTCCCGCTTTTCAAGGATTATCCGATTAAGATAGTCAACTGGGACATGAATGACGAAACCAATCCGGACGCGGCAAAGGGGGCCGAGATATTGAAGGACAAGGTCATACTGGGCGGCGTGGAACGCAAGGGGCTTTTGCAGAAAGGGACTCATGCCGAGCTGGAGGCGGTTGTCGAGAAGTACAAGGCCTTCGCCCAGAAGCATCCTTTTATGCTGGGGCCGGACTGTTCTATTCCGGTTACTACTCCCGATGAAAACCTGAGGGTGATTAAAGCAAAAATCGAACATTAATGCCATAAAAGCCAAATAATTGTTGTTGATTTTTGAGCTGAGATTGTGGTATATACAGCGAGGATCAAAAGGTAATTATTTTACCCATCACTAATATAGAACATATATTTGTCGATCTACAATAATGTATTATTAAAAGAGAGGATTTCTGAGGAGGAAATATGGATTACAATAACATCGGCGAGACTGCCGGCAAGATCTGGCATGAGCTTGAAAAGGGCGAAAGCACTCCTCGCAAGCTGGCGACCGCTACCAAGAGCAAATCCGACCATGTTTATATGGCTCTGGGATGGCTGGCGCGCGAAGGCAAAGTCAGTATCAGCCCCACCAAGTCAACTTTCAAGGTGAGCATCAACAAGTAACAGCTTTTAATTTAACCTCACCACCGAATTTGATTCTCAGCAGGCGCTAAATGGCGCCTGTTTTTTTGTGCAGATCGCTGAACGATAAATGGTTGACAGCTTCAATAATAGAGATATATTTAAAATGGCATGACATCCGGGCATTGCAGACTGAAAATTTGGATGGGATGGTTCTTATTATGTTTTCATGGGTGGACCGGCTCCAATACCGTATCTCCATCTGGGAGATGCCAATTGCGATGGATCGGTAAATTTAAGTGATGCGCTGACAATTCAAAATTTTTGTAATGGTGGTCCTCCTCCCGTAATATGTTACCTGAATTTGCCGGATGAATAGAAACCAATTATGATGCATTTTATCTTAACCAAACTCGCTCACTTAGTTTTATCATGAAGTGTAAGATATTTTACCTTGTTCTAACGATATTAATGATCGATCTTAATTTTTCCTTTTCTCAAGAGATCATATCAACTATACAAACCGAAAGCAACTTTCATAAAGTAAAAATCCAAGATAATATCGTCTATGCAGTAACCTCCTATGGATTAGAAACGTACGATATTGCTAATAAATCAAATCCCATAAAGCTGTCTGCTTGCCCAACACCGGGAGATGCCATAAATCTTGACATTAATTCTGAAGTCGCATGTATCGCTGAATTATACGGCGGACTAACTATTGTCGATATATCTGATCCCGAAAACCTGAGATATATTTCGTCTTTCCAACCACCAAAGCCCAAATACGGCCCGGCAGTAAAAGTCGAATTCACAAAAATCCACGAGAATATTGTATACCTTTCAACATTCACCGGACTTTATGCTGTAGATATCAGTGACGCATATAATCCGGTCTTAACTCATCGATTGTACTTCGAAGAGAATGGAATGGATGATTTTCAATTCTTTGAGGCCGCCATTAAGGGCAATAGAATGTATGTAACAAATACTTACTCTGGTCTATCGATTCTTGACATAAGTGAACCATCCAATCCGATTGCAATAAAAAGCATCGAACTGGATTACTTACCAGAATTTCTCGAAATTGAGGAAAACATTCTCTATGGAGCCGGATTTGGCAGTTTTTTGACTCTGGATATTTCCGGCAAAGATACAGCCTGTCTACTTGGGATTAGCCCAAATCTGCTTTTCTTTGGAGGAGCGGTTCGCGACATGGATGTAAACAATGCATTGGTTGCCATTCCTCTTTATGGTTCAGTTTGGCTGGCCGATGCTTCCGATCCTGAAAACATAGATTCGCTCTCACTAATCACTGACGGATACCAGTTTGTGGGATGCGCTTTTGAGGATTCAAATCTTGTTATTTGCCGATGGGACCGTCGTCTGGACATATGGAACGTAGTACATCCTGAAAATCCATACTTGCTGAGTAATTACTCGCAAGCCGGCCATGTAACAGCTTTGGCCAAGACAAACGACTATATTTATGCTAAAGCAGGGGACAGTTCGTTGTGGATTATAGATGTTAACAATCCTTATGATCCCATCTTCAGCGAGGAGATAATGATAGGTTTCAAAGACCTTTACACATTTCGCGATGTATGTATTAACGAAAAGCGATTGTTTATAGCAAATGACTCTCATGGTATTAATTACTATGACATCCAAAATCCAGCAAAACCGACACTAATTGACAAATATTTTGAACCAGGCGAAAGACTTATTAATCTCGCTTCGAAGGATAATCTTTTGGCAGTAGGAGCTCCGAATAAACTGATATATATCATGCTATATGAGAACATTCTATCAAAATCATATGAGTTCTCAGGAGATTCTATTGGCTGGGCAGACCTGGGCATATATGAAGATTACTTATATGGTCATAACGTTTTATGCTTTGAGATATATGATATTTCAAATCATATGCAGCCAACCAGGCTTTCTACAACGTGCTATGGAGCCTTTGTAATAAGCGATATAGTAATATTCAATGATCGGGCATATATTGCTCTGGGCGACGCTGGAATCGACATTTTCGATATTGCAGACAAAAGTAATCCAATAAAAATAAAAAGATGGCCGGAGGAATGGGAATCTGATAAGCCTCGACTTTCCATTCTCGGAATAAAGAAATTTGAGGAATACCTTATCTTATTCGATGGTGTCAATGGAATCATAATACTCAACATCTCAGAGAGAGATAATCCCAGATATATATTAAATATTAATACTCCAGGAATGGCGGTTGATGGTATTGTTGACTCCTCTTACATTTATGTGGCCGACACCTACGGCATTACCATCATCAAGCACAACTTGATTGATATTCCGGTGCATATTCCTGAAGATCACAGACTGCTCTCGCAGAATTACCCGAATCCGTTCAACTCATCGACTGTGATCGAGTATGCGGTCCCGTATGACGGGCATGTGGTATTGGATGTCTATAATATTCTGGGGCAGAAAGTCACGAATCTGGTTGATGGATACCGGAGACGCGGCGACCACACTGTACTCTGGGACGGCAAGAACTCCTCGGGACGTGATTGCGCCAGCGGCATCTATTTCTGCAAGCTCAAGACCGGCGGCTACGAAGGCACACGCACAATGGTGATGGTGAGATAAACAAATTTATCGCCTTTCGGGTGGCAAGTCCAAATCCGTCAGTAGCCGGATCAGGGACTGGTTTTGGGGGTGAATTTCCGATTACCTGCCCAAACGGAGTTTGAGCAGGCCACCTCCGTTGTTGTACAAACCATAGGGCGCCAAGCTTCAATGGTTGTTAATAAACCCTGAATGCATCGACATTCGTCATTGCGAGGAGCGAAGCGACGTGGCAATCTCCGGGACCATTCTTGAGGCAACCGCGGAGATTCCCACGGTCGTCCTCGCCATCGGCGGGACTCCCTCAGAATGACACCTGATGTTTTAATATAGACTGCTGACTCTTTCAACAAGCCCCTCAGCTTGGAATACATTATACAAAAGATTAGCCCAATCTAAACGGCATGTTGATAAACCCTGAATGCATCGATATTCGTCATTGCGAGGAGCGAAGCGACGTGGCAATCTCCGCGACCATTCTTGAGGCAACCGCGGAGATTCCCACGGTCGTCCTCGCCTTCGGCGGGATTCCCTCGGAATGACGTTTATCGGTTTTTATTTCTATATTGCTTATTTTTTCAATAAGCGCTACAGATTGGGGCACCCACCGTCCATAATGTGATTATAAAGCCGCCATAAATGGCGCGCCGCCAACCTTTCCTTCCACAGGAAATTTCTTGACTTTATGCAGTGCTTTGTTTTATTACCCTGTTATATTGGGAAAGAGAGGTAGCAACTGTGCGGAATAGCGCTGAATGTGTGATAATCGGCGGAGGCATCATCGGAGCCTCGGTCGCCTTCCATCTGGCCAAAATGGGCATGAAGGACATCGTAATCCTCGAAAAAGAGATGTTTCTGGGCGCCGGAGCGACCGGTAAATGCGCCGGCGGAATCAGGGCCCAGTTTTCATCGGAAATCAACGTCAAAATCTCGCTTCTGTCCGAAGACCTATTCGAGAGGTTCAGCGAGGATACCGGTGAAGAGGGCATCTTCGATCAGGTCGGCTATTGCTTCCTGGTTACGAATCATGACGACGAACAGGTTTTTCAAGGTCTCATGAAAATGCAGCAGGATCTGGGCGCGCCGGTGGAATGGCTGAAGCCGGATGAGATTTCAGATCTGGCTCCCAATGTCAGGATCGATGACGTTATCGGCGGGACCTTCTGCAAGAAAGACGGCATCGGCGACCCGCATGTCTTCACCCAGGGTTATGTTACCGCGGCCCGCAGGCTGGGCGTCGAAATTTACGAGGAGACCAAAGCCACCGGAATCGAAAAGAACGGCGACAAGGTGACCTCAGTAGTCACCGACAAGGGCAATATCTCGACTCCCCTGGTGATCAACTGCGCCGGACCGCATGCCAAAGAGATTGGCGAGATGGTTGGCGTGGATATTCCTGTCCTGCCCTATAAGCGCCAGATTTCGACCACCTCTCCCCTTTCATGGATTCCCGAACACTTTCCCATGGTTGTGGATATTGCATCCGGCCTGTATTGCCACAAGGAGTCCGGCGGACTGCTTCTGGGATGGGCCGATAAAAATACAGCACCCGGATTCGACCAGTCGCTCGATCCGGAATACACCGACGAAATACTTATGCGTGCGCTCGACCGCATCCCCATACTGGAGGAAGCCGGTATCGCCACAAGCTGGGCCGGGCTCTACGAGACCACCCCGGATCATCACGCCATCCTGGGCAAGGTCCCCGAAGTCGAGGGCTTTTTGTGCGCCAATGGTTTCTCCGGGCATGGCTTTATGCATGCCCCCGGAGTGGGACAGCTTATGGCGGAACTGATTGTCAAGGGCGAGCCGTCAATCGACATCTCTCCTCTCTCGATCACCAGATTTGCAGAGGAGAAAGAGGAAATCAGAGAAGAACAGACTGTCATCTAAATAAACCCGAAAGGAGAACTCAAAAATGAGGAGGACGACATTTATCCTTGGCCTATGCCTTACTATTTTGGTAATGTTTATTGCCGTGGCCAGCGCGCAGGAAGGCATCGACAAAAAAAATGACTCGAAAGCCTGTGTGAAAAATGATCCGCGCCCGGAGTGCCAGACCGATAATGAGAAAGCCGAAATCCAGACAGCATCATCCGACAAGAAGGAATGTCCATATCATAAGGCGGAAGTCAAAGTTGCCTCATCCGACAAAAAAGAATGCCCGCATCACAAGGCGGAAGTAGAGACCGCTGCTGTTACGACTGAGGAGAAACACGAAGAGGGCGCCGGATGCACGCACGGCCTCAAGACCAACTGCATCGAGACTTTCCATGAAGCTATGGCTCCTCCCTGCCACGAGTATATTCCGCAGGGCAAGTATGCCGAGGCGCGCGCCGCGGTCCCGGCCATGGTGGAAGCAAGCAAGGAAATTGCAGAGTATTATCCCGGCTGTACTTATGGAAAAAATATTAATGAACAGTTTGAAGCCAAACGCGAAGTTTTCCTGAACAGGATGGCCGAACTCGAGGAAGCTGCCAATGGCGACGATGACGAGGCTTTCAAGCTGGCTTTCGACAAGATGCACTCGGCTTTTGCGGAGATGAACGGTGTGCTTTATATGCGCCCGGATGGAGTCGAGGATTTCCATAATGTCCTGGTGCAGATCTGGCATGAGTATCTTCCCAATGAAAAGTATGCCGAGATCGAGAGCTCGATTCCGGAATTGACCGAGAAGGCAGAATATTTAACTACTGTCAAGCTCGATGAGACAATGGCCGACAAGCAGGAAGCCTTCACCCAGAAGGCCGAGAAGCTTTTGAAGTGTGTCAATGATCTCTCAGAGGCCTGCAAGAGCGAAGACAAGGAGAAGATCGCCTCGACCACCGAGACCATGCACCAGAGCTTTGAATCTTTGACCGCGACCTTTTAAGATAATCAGAAGATATAAAATAAGAACGGCCGTCTCAAGCGGCCGTTTTTATTTGGTCATGGGTGCCCCATCCCGTTGGGCGGATTCCGGCCCGTGAGGGGTGGGATAAGTTCTAAGGTACAACTCAATTCTTAGAATTTCCCACAGCTGCGCTGTGGGGCACCTCGGCTTTACCCGTATTTTTTCTGTAATTATTTCTCCCGCATCTGAAGATGTGGAGCATCCAGCGGCCAGAAAAGATTTGCGCGGCGCACGGGACGTACGCCGCGCACGACATTTCTTTGATTCCGAAACAGGTAAAACCGCTCAGGCTAATCTTTGACACAGCGGATCGATAATCCGAAGCGCGCATAGAGCCAGGTTTGCAAGAGCTCTGCATTATCGTGAACCACGTAGAGGTACTCACCGAAGTCGGCACCACCGTACGTCGTGGATGTCCAAAAGCGGGCCTGAGTACCTGTAGCGACGAAACCACCATACCCGTCCCGGTATCCGCCGGGCAGCGCAGTAAAACCGCTTTCATTGGTTGCTCCCGTGTTAGGACTCATCCAAAATGCCGTCCCGGCCACTTTCAACTTCCCGCCGGCAACTGCGTCGCCGCCAAGATACATCGCCAGCGTCTGCCATTCCTCAAGCGTCGCTACATGCCAGCCCTCGGGCGCAATGTTTCTGCCGTCGGTTACAGCATACCAGTTGTACAATCGGCCATAAGTGTCAACATTAACCGGATCATTATTAAATTCGCAGAAGGCTCCTGTGGCAAAATCATGCCATTCCCCGGCATCAGTCACATTCGGAATTGTGTCGCCATTGCGGTAATGGGTTACCTTAAGGTTGTCCATCATCCAGCACTGATCACCAATCAGCACTGTCCGGTAAAAATTGCCGTCATAATCAGTTACCATTCCTCCGCAGGCAATGCCGCAGCAGCCGGGATCCGGCATCGGGCCGCCCATAAAGACATAATTTGCGATGTAAATTGCATCGCTGACATTCAGCGAGCCATCACTGTTTGCATCACCGCAGATGTACTCAGCATTTGAATCGGTCATAGCTAAACCGACAAATGCGATGATTACCGCGAGGGCGGGCAAATAAAGACTCTTTAACATGATAAAACTCCTTCGGTCGTGTGGTCATAGATTTCAGGTCTAAATGGGCATTGACCCTATCCCATCAAGATAGTGAACAATGCATATTTCAAAAAACAAACAGGATCGTCAAGAATATTATTTTTTCTTTTCAGTCGATGTTCAGCTGGTATCACGATAATTGACGATAATCGGATATGAATACTAGTATTACGCGGAGCACGAGGACGTACTCCGCGCACATTGCTCATAGTCGATTTAAGGAAAGATCCCCAATAAAGAAAGCTCCCTTGCCTTTTTAAGGGAGCTTCTTCTCAACCTAACACACATTTGGATGTATGTTAATCCTCGTTTTTCTTTTCTTCTCCTGAGCGCTTTTTCTCCCCGGTCTCCTTGATCTCTTTCAGTTTGGATCTGGCCAGGTCAACCATCTTCAGGCCGGTGGTGTACTCCACCACCGAGGGCTCGATCACACGCATCAGGTTCTGGGTGACCTCCTTGATCTTGAGCGCGGATTCCTCCACGGCACGGAGCTTGGCCCGCATTTCGGGCGGATAGTCATCGGCATTCAAGAGCAGGAGCTGGATGTTTCCAAGTACTGCGGTCAGTGGATTGTTGACCTCATGATTTATGGTCACGGCGGTCTCGACCACCGCCTCCGAACGCGCCTTTACAATATCCTGGGGTGAGGGCTTCTCGGCCGTTGTACCACGTGAGAGTATCAGACCCAGCACAGCGCTGATGGCCCTGATAAAATCTTCTTCGGCAGAAAGGCTGCGCTCGCCGGGGGTAATGCCGGAAATTGTTCCATAGACCTTGTTTTCAACCTTGAGCGGATAGGAGAACAGGCTGTAATTTCCGTCCTGCTCGAAGGTCAGGAAGACATTGCCGACTGCGAAATCATCCCGCAAAGTTGCCAGCAGCTTTTCTTCGACCTGGCGCATCATCTCAGAAAATTCGTTGCGTCCTGCAATATGGATAAACAGCAATTTGCCTTTGTCATCGACCACCCGTACCGACCCTGAAACCAGGCCGATAGCCTCGATGGCCTTGTCCAGCGCGTTCTTGATAATCTGATCGCTGGCAACGCCTTTGGCGGCATCGATGGAGGCCTCTGCGAGCAGGGAGTAGCGCAGATCACCGCTATTTATAGATCGTTCCTTCATAACGCATTAATGAATACTGCAATGCTTATGCCCTATTGAAATAAATTCAAAAAATACCTCAAAAGCGAGTAGCCGCGGGATGCACAAAACTCAATTCATTGTAATATATACATTTTCCTCAAAAAGCCAAGAAAATTGGGGCTTTGCGCATTTTTGGGCATACAAGATTTTCGACCGGAAATCGGGCCGGATATGAAAATTAATTCACACAAAATGCAGGTGAGAGCCGTTATCATATGTTGTTTCGAAGAATAAAACTTCTTGACTTTGATTGTGAAAAATATAACTTAAGGGCTTTCAACAAGCATATGCCAGCAGAAGAGTTACATAATAAATGCGGCGTTTTCGCCATTTACAATCATAAGAAGGCAGCCGAACTGACATATTTCGGGCTGTATTCGCTGCAGCATCGGGGCCAGGAATCGGCCGGAATCGCCACCTCCGACGGCCGCCATATCCATGTCTATAAAAATATGGGATTGATCAACGAGGTCTTCTCCCGGCGCGACGTTTTTTATAATCTGAAGGGCCGGATGGCGATCGGCCATAACCGCTACTCCACAACCGGATCATCGCAGTTCCTAAATGCCCAGCCACTGGTATCACGTTTCAAGGGATATGAGATAGCAGTCGGGCATAATGGCAATATTACCAATGCCTACACGCTCAGGAAGAAACTTGAATCGGGCGGCGCAATCTTTCAGACCACTTCGGATTCAGAGATCTTCCTGCACCTGATCGCGCGCTCCAAAAAGAAAAAGATGTCCGATAAGATCATCAGTGCACTAAGGCAAATTCAGGGCGCCTATTGCGTGACCTTTCTGACCAAGGAAGCAGTCTATGCCGCACGTGACCCGCGCGGGTTCCGTCCCCTGGCGCTGGGCAGGATGAGAAATGCCTACGTTATCGCCTCTGAAACCTGCGCTTTCGACCTGATCGGCGCCAAATATGTGCGGGATATACTGCCGGGGGAAATCGTACGCATCGATGAAAGCGGCCTGAAGTCGTTTCACCCTTTTGAGCAGATCCGAAAAGCGTTCTGTATATTCGAATTCATATACTTCTCGCGTCCCGACTCGAAGATCTTCTGCGAGAATGTTGACAAGGTCAGACGCCGCCTGGGACGTCAACTGGCGAGGGAACATCCGGTGGAGGCAGATATAGTGATATCGGTGCCGGACTCCTCCAATACCGCCGCCCTCGGTTTCTCCGAGGCTTCAGGTATTCGCATGGAGATCGGTTTCATAAGGAATCATTATGTAGGCCGGACCTTTATCGATCCGGAGCAGAAAATCCGGGATCTGGATGTTAAGATAAAATTCAATACTGTCAAGGGAGTAATCGAGGGGCGCCGGGTCGTGATGGTTGATGACTCGATCGTACGCGGAACCACTTCGCGCAAACTGGTCAAGCTCCTGAAGCAGGCCGGCGCAAAGGAAGTACATGTGCGCATCTCTGCCCCGCCTATCATCTCTCCCTGTTTCTATGGAATCGATATGCCCACCAAGAGGGAACTGATCGGCTCCTCCAAATCCATCGAGCAAATCAGGAAATACCTCGGAGCAACTTCTCTTGGGTATCTCTCTATTGAAGGTATGCTTTCCATGAATTCTTTGCCGGATGAGGATTTTTGCGTGGCCTGTTTCTCGGGCAAATATCCCACCAGAATCGAAAAGAAGAACGGCAAGTTCAAACTGGAATAATCTTCCCCGACAGCAATCCTAAAATTGAATCAACAGTGTCTCGGATGAAAAACCGGGGCCCAGAGCAGTTATAATCCCCAGATCATTTTTATTCGTCTTTCCGTTACGCAGAAACTCGTCCAATACAAATAAGACCGTCACCGAGGACATATTACCATAATCCCTTAGAACCGCCCTGGATATATCCATTTTTCCATATGTCAGATTGAGGGCTTCTTCATATGCTTCTATGACCTTCGCTCCACCGGGATGGGCTATAATATGATCGAGATCATGTAAAGTCAGGTTATTTTTTTCCAGAATCTCCTGCAAGTTTTCAGCCATATATTTTCGCACTATGCCGGGTATCCTGCGGCTGAATACAACCTGCATACCCTGGCTGACGATATCCCACCCCATAATATCCAGTGAGTCCGGCCAGATAGTGCTCTGCACATCAAGCACATGAGGGCCGTCCCGCCCGACTTCATCACCGCTCATGACAACAGCCGCCGCGCCATCACCAAAAAGGGCTGTGGCCACAAAGTTGCTTTTTGAAAAATCATCCTGTTGAAAGGTGAGCCCGCAGAGTTCGACCGCAACAATAAGTACATTCTGATCGGGATGACCTTTGAGATAGTCATAAGCATGAATCAATCCTGCCGCTCCCCCGGCACATCCCAGCCCCCAGACAGGTAAACGCTTTATGTTTTTATTAAGACCGAGAAGGTTAATCAGGCGCGCATCTATCGAAGGTGTTGCCAGACCTGTCGTGGAGATGAAAATTATACTGCCGATTTGAGAGACATCAAGCCCGGCTCTCTCAAAGGCAGCTTCGGAGGCCCGAACTCCAAGCTCGCAGCTTGCTTCGATATACTTATCATTCTTGTCCTGAAATGACCTCGATGTCCCAAACCATTCCAGCGGAACGGCGCTATAGCGCTGCTCGATCCGGGAATTTTCGAATACCGGCAGAAGTCTATCTACGTCGACACCCGAGTCCTTAAAATAGCCGGCTATGTAGTCTCTTATAACGTCCTGTCTGAACCTGTGGGAGGGAAGTGCCCTCCCTACTGATATTATTCTGGGCATAAATACTCCGTTAGTAAAACAGCCACGTATCCAGTTTAGTTCTTGTTAAAGAAACTATAACTGCCGAGGCCATGTTGAATTAAAGTAAAAGGCGGAAACAGTAAAATTCACCGCCACCATTCCCGGCAGAATTGAAGAGGGCCGGGATTACAGGGTCGACTTCTATGCTGACTTCAATGATAACGGCAGCCACAATGCTCCTCCCACCGATCATGCCTGGCGCATACAGGGCACAGGAACAGAGCAAGGGCTTTCCCTACATTTCGATCACAATACAAATTTTACAGATGTAGGATTTTAATATTAAGGCCAGAGATAATAGTTCAGCCATTACGAAGCATATCAGCTATTCGCAGGCTTAGTCTCCGGGCTGTTTCGGGTGCATGCCCGGCGTAATGATTGTTGATATAGACTAGTGAGTTTATCTGACGTTTGGCCGCGCGGGCCAGTAGATCCGCCCACCTGTCAAGTCTTTCGGATCTGTCTAAGACCTCTTTTTCCCAGGTCTTTGTGATCGCTTCAATTTCCTTGCGGTCCCCTATCAACCTGATGTACAGATGGTCGGAGGTGACCGGGTCAAATTTCTTCTCAATCTCATCCCCGTGCGGCATCCAGGCTTGATCGGCCAGTACCATGGCGACCTTATAGGAGCGCAGCAATTCGGCATACTCTTTTTTGAGCCAGTTTCGATTTCTGATTTCGACCCCATAGCTGAATCCATCCGGCAGATCGCTCAGGAACCTGTCCAGCTTTTCCAGGAACGGTCCAATATTTGTGAAATGTTTCTTTGAAAAGTAGGGAAATTGCAGAACCAGTGTGCCCAGCCGCTTTCCCAGGCCCGCGATATTATCCAAAAAGGTGTCGCGATCGTCATAAGTATGTTCGGGATGCAGGATTTTATCGGCGTCGGGGGAGGCTTTTTCCCCGACATGGACAATTGAACGCGGGAATTTGGCCGATATTATAAAATCCTCCGGGGTACTGTTATTCCAGCCCTCAACCATAGATTTTGACGGTATGCGGTAATAGGTGGCATCAATCTCGACAGTGTCAAAATGCTGGGCGTAGAACTTAAGAAATTCACGGGGCTGCATACCCTCCGGGTAGAATGGCCCGATCCAATCTTTGGACGAGAATGAGGACGTACCGATTCTGATCTTTGCCATATAATCATATCCTGAATTTCAATAAATATAAGGACAATCGGAACTTATGTGTTCCTTTATTTTTTATCCTGCATATATTATTAAACAATACTAACGAAAAATCGTCATATTATTAAAGACCGGAGTCGGAGAGCAGACTCAGCCGGGGGGTTATCCGAAATTGAGAATTGGAGCATTGAATGAAAAACTTCCTGCCAGCAATAATATTTTCAGCTTCCTTTTTGTTTTTTTCATGCAGCGACGACAGCGGCAGCACCGGCCCGGATGATAATGTCAGCTTCGGCGATCTTACTTTAAATCTTCAAAATATGATCCCTGACGTAGGTGAGAAGCTGTTCCTGAGAGTCATTTCCGACAGTAACGTCCTGCAGCTTCAGGCGACAATCGATGTTATCGAGTCTCCCAATCAAATCGTGTCGATTCCTGATGCTCTTGACCTCAATAGCGATCATCTTGATCTCTATGCTGATTATAATCAGAATGGAGTCTATGACGCTCCTCCGGCTGATCATGCCTGGCGGGTTAATATCCCCTCCAATGGGATCGTCAGCTTTTCGCACAGTACGAACTTCACAGACATCAGCATTCCGCAGTATTCTTCTACCGGAGGACCTATGATACTCAATTTCCTGAATTTCACTAATTATATAGGAGATTTGATGGAGATCAGAGTTATCGAACGCGAAAGCAAGCGGGTTGTTGGATTTTATCGTTTTAATGGAATTCCCAATGCAGTTTTCACCGCCTACCTGCCGAGGATCATAGAAAATGACAGGCCCTATCAGATCGACTTCTATGTCGATAGAAACCAGACCAGGAGCTATGATCCCCCGCCCGAGGATCATGCCTGGCGTATAGATGCCAACGGCACCGGCTCGGGCCTGACGATCAATTTTTCCCATAATCTTGATTTTACGGATATAGACTTTTAATAGAGCTTCCTGCCTCCTTTCGGGCCTTTTGAGCCTGGGCTAATCAGTCCTTTTAACAGAACCAATTTTTACGTCATATTCCAACAGATTACCAGCTCTTCAGCCGATACATATCATAAGTAATAAACCGGAAATATTCCTTCATTTCTATAACGGTTACCGCACTGAACTTACTCTGAAGGAGGCTTGATGAGGGCAGATAGAAAAACAACGGGAATAATGCTGTTATCTGCATTTTTCGCGGTTATGATAATACTGGCTGTGGGATGTTCGATTGAATCACCCAAATCCCCTACCTGGGATACGAGGCTCTCGATACCATTGATATCGCGGCATTATGACATTTACGAGCTGATTGACCGTATGGCCGAAGATGCCATCTCGTATGACAGCCTGGGCGAAATCTCGATTTCATTTAAGCAGAATTTGGATACATTGATTGTCGAGGCCGGTTTATCCATTCAGGATGTTAGCGAGAATTCCAGCCACAGCCTAGGAGCGGTAACAATTACCACTCCCGAAACCGGGAACCTGGTCTTAAACCTGACAGACTATGTTCCCCTGGCGGCAGGAGAAGTGCCGGATGTCGGTTTTGACGCTGATATGAACTTTGACCCGATTTCCGAATTTGAGTCGGCCTCGATCGAGGAGGGCCAGTTGATTTTGTCGGTCTCCAACTACTTCGATCTTGCGCTTGATTCACTCACAATCTGGATAGTAAATACAGCGAATTCCGATACTATCGCGGAGTATCTCATCGAGGGCGGCCTGGGTATCGGTGAAACAGATGTCGATACTGTAAGCCTCAATGGAGCGCTGATCTCCAACTCCATAGGGCTGCAATCGAGAATACATACACCCGGAGGAACGCTCCTTTCCACTTCCGACAAATACCTGCAGGTTGAATTGCGTTTTGCCGACGGCCTTACGGTTTCTTCCGCCGTAGCGCAGGTTCCCCCGCAGGAAAAAAATTACAGCAGTTCGGTCGAACTGAATGAAATTCATCAGTTGACCAATGCGATGATATCGGCCGGGCAGATCGATATCAATGTGCTGAACAGCTCGCCGCTTGGGGTGGACGTAAACATTGAGATACCGCAGGTAACGCTTTCCGGCCTGCCGCTCAGGATAAGTGGAAGCGTACCGGGATCAGGACAAAGCAGCTTCAGCCGAAATATTGCCGGATATGTTGTTGCACCCGATACTGAAGGACAGTCGATGATTCTGGATATCAGCCTGGCTGCGCACCTCCATGGCAGCGGCGGAACAACCGTCGCGGTCAGCGCCAGCGATCAGTTTACGGTGGAGACAGAATTAACTGGAGTGCAATTCTCACAGGCTGACGGAATTTTCGCTCCCACCGAATTAGAAATTGATCCGGTGCTTGCGAGCCTGGATGTGCCGGATGGATTTGATGGGGTCACCCTGACCGACGCTGTCGTTCTTCTCGAGATTTATTCCGAAGCGGGTATTCCGATCAGTGTCGATATGGAATTAAATGGCGACGGCGGCCAGTTTCTCCATACCGCTGCCGATCTTATACCCGGTTCACCGGATAATGCCGGGGTAACACATCTGGTCATTTCCGATATCACTGAGCTGATCAACCCCCTGCCCGTCGAGATACTGATTTCAGGTATCGCTACTGCGGGGGATGGAGTGACTCCCGGCACCGTCTATGCCGGAAGCAGAGTCTGGGGTCAAGTTGAGATCAAATCCCCGCTTAAATTTGCAATCGGCGAGACTGTAATCGAAGGCGATGTAAACTCAACCGGGATTGACCAGGGGCATATGGATGATCTATCGGAACGTCTCCTGTCCGGCGATATTTACGGCACGGTTACGAACCATCTGCCTTTCGGGGCCGAGGTGGAGCTGTTCCTGGGCGGCGATTCCTCTTCATTGTATTCAAGCCCCCAACTTACTGTCGGCCCGGTCATGGTTAGCTCCGGTGTAATTAATTCCTCCGGCCTGGTAGTCGACGCAATCGAATCAGATTTTGTAATCCATCTGTCTGAAGAGGACCTGGATATCATCGAAAATGAAACGCTTTATATTGGCCAGAGGCTGAATCTTCCGGGAACAGATGGACAGATTGTAAATATCGTCAATACCGATTATCTCGAGATTGAAGCATACATAGAGCTCATCACCCGCCTTGGCGACAAATCGGATTAGGTTGCGGGAAGGAGTAATAAAGATGGAAAAGAAGACATTTTTTATAATTCTGGCAGCCTTCTTCCTCATGCATAGCGCCGCACTTGACGCGAACCACTACGAAAGCGCCAGGTCCCTGTCTCTGGCTAAAAGTTTCACGGCATTGGCCAGAGACTATCACGCTATCGGCGTCAACCCGGCCAACCTGGCACTCGCGGACGGCAGTAATCTGGCAATAGAATTATTTTCAGCCGGTGCAGATATCAGCAACAATTCATTTTCACTATCTGACTACAACAGCTACAACGGGGAATACCTTACTGAATCAGACAAAAACGACATATTATCAAAGATTCCTGATAACGGTCTTGAAGGCAGCGCGGAAACAGGTATCTCAGCATTTTCATTTTCAAGAGGTGAAATAGCGTTCGGGATCACTGCCGAGGCCGACGGTAAGGCCAGCATCGATAAGAAAATCCTGGAGCTTGTTTTTAATGGCAATACGATCGGCGACACGATGGATCTTTCCAACGCCTGCGGAACCGGCATCGCGCATGTAGATTTCAATTTGTCTTATGCCCGGGAACTCAAGCGGCTGGGCTGGGGTGTGATCAACTGGGGCATCAACCTGAAATATATCTACGGCCTCCGGTATGCCAGTGTTGAAGAGGCAAATGCATATGTCGCCACCTCATTGAGCGGTATAGATTCGGAAGGCGCAATCCAGCTCAAGACCTCAGAAGGTGGAGCGGGCTTTGGGATTGATCTGGGTCTGTCAGCCGCATACGGCAAAAGCTGGATAATTTCCATGGCTATCACCAATATAATTTCCCGTATTAACTGGAACAAAAACAACAAACTGAATACTTACTTATTCACATGGGAAAAACTGACCGCCGATAACTCCGATGACGGCGCGGTAATTACATCTGACGAGATCGAGGAATCAATCGGTTCTTTCTCTGAAACGCTGCCGCCGGAACTGGCCCTGGGAGCGTCCACAACCTATAAATCACTGCTCCTGAGTTTTGACTACAAACAGGGTTTCAAAGATCAGGGGCGGGTCTCCACCACACCCGAAATATCGCTCGGGTGCGAGGCTGGATTTCTTAAATCGATTCCACTGCGGGCCGGTTTTTCGGTCGGCGGCGCCGAAGGCAGTTCGGCAGCTGTCGGTCTGGGTTTGAATATAAAACCGTTCTTCATAGACTTTGCCTATATGGCCACCGGCTCGCTGATTCCGATCGGCGGTAAAGGCATGGGGTTGGCGATCTCCAGCGGGCTGAATTTTTAATAAGACTCTGCGGCATGCCAGCAAAACTGTTCGTGAAAGCCAGCAGGTTTCTTGGCAGGAAGAATCTATCTTTAGACCCCAGAGTATGGGATAGTCCCCATACTTTTTGCCGAGCAGTTCTATTACCCCTTTGAAACAGGCCGAAGCGGCCTTATAACATATTGCCGTACATGTTAATACAGGCTCATAAAAAACAGCCTCAGCATATCTATGACGGCACTGGCTTTGCAGCATTTTTCAGCAAAAGATTCCCAATAATTCACAACGGAGGAGAAAGATGAAGAGGGCTTGTGCAATTCTGCTGGCCGTAATGTTTGTGCTGGCGTTTATATATTGTCAGAGAGCGCTTGCCGTGCCGCCGCATCCGGACAGGATCGAGGAAATGGCGGTCCTGAAGGCATTCGGTGCGCCGCACATAGACTTTGATTCACTTGCGGAGGTCTGGCGTTCCAAGGGCGTTGATGCTCCCGGCAACATCAGCATGTCATCTCTTCTGGCCGCAAATGATACAGTAAACATCCTGGCAATATTAATTCAGTTCCCCGATGACAGCGCCCGGACAGCGGGGGAGTATTTCGATACGCTGGTCTATGCCAATCGGCCGGGTACTGTAACGCACTATTACCTGGAGAACTCTTACGGGATCCTGCATATAGGCACAGTGACCCTCCCCTCTGAATTGGGCTGGCTGACATCTTCAGAAGACGCCGGCTTCTATACCTCGGGCGGGGACTTTGGCCTGGGGGTTTATCCCAACAACGCCCAGAGGCTGGTGGAAGAGGCGGTCGATCTGGCCGATCCGCTGGTCGACTATTCATTATATGATAATGATGGTAATGGCTATGTTGAGGGCCTGATAGTTGTGCATGCGGGAAGAGGTGCGGAGTATACTTATGAGGCAGATGATATCTGGTCGCATAAGTGGGGCATTTCTCCACGTTACAGAGATGATGTATATGTTTCTACATATGCAATGACGGCGGAGTATTTCACATTTGCAGGCGACATGACCTGCGGAGTTTATGTCCATGAACTGGGGCACGTGTTCGGGCTGCCGGATCTCTACGACCGCGATTACAGCTCGCGCGGTCTGGGCAAATGGTCCGTGATGGCATCGGGGAGCTGGAATGGAGTCAACGGAAGCTCGCCGGCGCACTTCGACGCCTGGTGCAAAATCCAGCTTGGCTTTGCATCTGCCGTAAACGTTACTTCAACAATGATGGGTGTAAATATTCCGCGAGTGGAGACCAATCCGGTAATTTACAGGCTCTGGACCAACGGCCTGCCGGGGAGCGAATATTTTCTGGTCGAAAACAGGCAAAAGACCGGATACGACAGCTACCTCCCCGGGGCAGGTTTATTGATATATCATATCGACGATACGCAGGACGACGGATCCGGGAGCTCCGACAATGATAACGAGTGGTACCCTCCAGATAATACTTTCAGCGGGAACTACCTTGTGGCGCTGGAACAGGCTGACAGCCTGTGGCAGCTCGAGCAGAACATTTCCTATGGAGATACCGGCGATCCATTCCCCGGCTCAAGCGAAAACCACAATTTCTCGCCCCTGACCAACCCTAATTCAAACGACTACGCTGATAATAACACGCTGGTGGCCATAACCAATATCTCTAACTCCGGGCCCAGCATGTCTGCGGACTTCACAGTTTCATTTGCTTCCGATGCAGAAGACGAGATCGAAATCGAGGATGAGGTGCTTCCGGAAGAATTCGACCTGGCCCAGAATTACCCCAACCCTTTCAATGCTGAGACAAAGATAAGTTTCTCGCTGGCGGAGTCCGGAGCGGTCAGCCTTGAGATATATAACGTCGTCGGCCAGAGAATCAAAACCCTGACTTCGGGAATATACGCTCCCGGGACTTACGAGATTAACTGGGACGGTACTTCCGCCGATGGTCAGCCTCTGGCCTCAGGCCTGTATTTCTACAGACTGAAGACTATCCAGGGAACCATCTGCAAGAAGATGCTGCTTATGAAATAGACAGTCTGATGATGTGTACTCAACGGGTCACCAGGATTTTCCTGTGACCCGTTTACTTCTTGTAATCTCTGCTGTAATAATGTCGGTAATTACCGTTGGAGTTACCATTGTGTCTGTTGTAACTTCCCCTTTTGCGATTTTCCTTCTGCTGCAGCCTTTTCCCTTTCTTGAGCTGCATATAGCAGCTTTTACATCGCTTGGGTTCCTCGGTAATTCCCTGCTCCAGAAAATATTCCTGAGCGGCAACCGTAAAGACAAATTCCTCATCGCAGTCAACGCAAATTAGAATCTTGTCTTTTAGACGCTCCTCCTCCATACATCCCCCCCAACTTTGGGATAAAGATTTGACGTCGGATGATTTATATTTTTTATTTCAGTTCAAAAGCCAAAAGCACGGAGGATAAGAATGAGTATTCTTTCCTTCGCCATCTTACTTTATAAATTAAAAAACAACTTTAATGTCAAGTATAAATTCTAAAAGCGGAAATATTTTCCGCCTCAGTCCATTGTCGACAGCATATGAAATCGGTAACGTCTTACTCAATTAAAACCACTTACCTTATCAACAACATCTTGCGGACCATATGAAATTCGTCTGCTGTGATTCGATAGAAGTATACTCCGGTCGGTACCGGGTTACCATTACGATCGGTGGCATCCCAGGTTACGGAATGATATCCCTGCGGCAGGTTTTCGTCCACCAGCATCTTCACGGTCTGCCCCAGGACATTGTATACCTCCAGGGTGACATGGCACTCACGCGGAATTGAAAAATCAATAGTTGTAATCGGGTTAAACGGATTGGGGAAATTGCGCCCGAGCGTGAAATTTTCGATATTCGATTGTCCCGCCAGGTACGCTTCCAGTATGCCATGAATTTTCTCAGCTCTGGCCCCCAGAGACATCTGCTGCAGATATGCATTAAGGCGCTCAAAGTTACCGGCTTTTTCATTAAGCTCGTCCACGGTAAATGCGATTGGCGCTCCCTCTATTTCATGAGACATGCCCCAGTAATTTTCAACCTGTGCCAGGTCATTACCATCAACGACACCGTCACCATTACAGTCTGCGTATGCGGCCCGTGCCGGTATCCAGCTCTTTGCCGCCTGCCGCGTCCACAGGTCGGGATTGCCGCGCCTTGTTTCTCCCGAGATACCCCAATAAACTCCGATCGGAAGCACATCCATTTCATTTACCACACCATCGTTATTGGCGTCACCTGGAAACACGGCGAGGCCGGTGGTGAAATCTAAAATGAAATCGTCCAGGGGAGATCCCTCGGCCGTGCCATCCCCGTCCCCGTCAAGAGTATTCCCGGCGAGATCTGCAATCCCGCCGTCGAGGACTATCCTGATCGAATCACTTATTCCAAATCCGTCTTCGGGCTGGAAGCTGAGAAGATTTTTTTCTGCATTATATTTTATCGCTCCCAGAATTGTTGCTCCGGTTTTCAATGATGTTATTGTCACAGCTCCGGGTTTCAGGCTCTCCTGATCAAGCGGCTCTGAAAAATAGACAGTGACAGAATCTGTAACCGCATACTCTTTTTCATTGCTGTAGGGGCTGGTTGAATCCACGACGGGCGGGGTCCTCTCTGTAATGCCCGTACCGGTAAGGGCAACAGTCCATTGCGGATAAGCCGGATCATCTGAGATAATCGTCAGGACACCCTCCACCGGCCCCGGAGCGTCAGGGGTGAATGATACCGGTATCTGCCTGCTCCTGCTTACCGCATCGAGAACGAAGCTGCCGGGGAAACCAACATTATACACAGAAGGCGAGACACTGATATCCGACACGGTAAGACTGAAGGTGTCGGGAAAGACAACATTGGATTTGACGGTCAGATTCAATGTCCTGCTGCTGTCTTCCGGCACTTCTCCGAAGTCCAGGGCCAGGGGTGTTGTTTCGATCATGGAATCCGCCTGAGAACTGAATTGCAGAGTCTGCGTATCGGCTGGAATACCACCCGAACCTGTGGTAATGAGCAGCACTTCATAATTGCCCCGGGGCAAATCTTTGGTCATCGAAACCGACAGGAAAGTGCTGTCGAATAAGTTCGCTGTGGAATCACCGAAGCTGACCCTTGCCCGGCCCCTGGAGGGCGCAACCGGCAGGGAGGCGCTGAATGAAACAGGCCGGTCAAAAAGCCCGAACAGAGAATCAACAAAGAAATCATAGCGGTAATTAAATTTGTCGAACTGGATGTCATATACCCCGGATGTGAATCCGAAAACCGTGATATAATCAATTTCAGTTGTTGTGTCAGGAACATCAGCGCACTCATTCATGCACATAAGCGACACATCAAAGCGGCCCGGTGTAAGATACCTGTGCCGGGGATTCTGTTCCAGCGCGGTGAAACCATCCCCGAAATCCCAGAACCAGGTTATGGGACTATAAAGCGATCGATCGAAGAAATCGACGGAGAGCGGCGCCGAGCCCTGCCGCGGTCCAGCGCTGAGATCCGCGGCTACTCCCATCAACGCATTTATATATCCGGTCTTGACCACCCGAGCTTCCCCGCACGAGTTGGTCGCCATCAGCTCTACAGTATAAACGCCCGGAGTCTCGTAGGTATGAGCTGGGTTCACATCGGTTGAGCTTGTTGCATCTCCGAAATTCCAGAGATACTGCTCGCCCTTGCCACGGGTCAGGTTTTCAAAATTCACTGTGAAAGGAACACATCCCCGAGTAGCATCAGCCTGGAACTCCGGCACCGGCTGGCTCATTATATGTATATAATTTTGCCTGTTTATAACCACAGTCGTGCAGGGCGTTACCATGTGGAGGCTCACTGTAAATGTGCCCGTGTCTTCGTAAACATGCGAGGGATTGAGAACGTTGTAGGCCTCTCCCCCGTCTCCAAAATCCCATATCAGGGAATCATAATACCCCTTGAGGTTGAGCGCGGTGAAGCTGATGCTTAACCCGGCACACCCGGCAGTATCAGACAGGGCTACCAGGTCGCCCGACATAGTACAGTCAGCATATTCATCAGGACCAATATCGGCCGCACCGGCAATGCTCCTGTCCTGGCCCTTAAAATCGAAGCTGAGCAGATTGGGGAGGTCTGTCTTGCCCCTGTTGATCATCCCGGATGCATCAGTCAAACGATAATCCCCGCCAAAAACATCTGCCAGATCCGGATCGAGATAATAATCATTGGAATCCGGCGGACAGCCCGAACACCCGTTATAGGGAGTGTTGTTATAGTAATTGTTACTGTTGTAGTGTGTGATCGGTGAGTCATTTAATCCCATACCATCGGGATTATTATTCTGGAAGATATTATTATAAATGTACGGGTCAAAATTGTATTCAACGAAAATACCCGCGCCGAAATTATGGGCCACGTTCCGGTAAAACAGATTGTTATATATATAGCTGCTGAACGCCGCAACGGCTATTCCGCCTCCCAGCTGAGCCCGATTGCCCCTGAAGATATTGTTCTGGACCACCCAGTACGGAGATTCGCCATGATTACCGAACATGTATATGGCGCCGCCGTGCGAATAAAAAGGATCTGTGGCCGAATTGTTTATGAAGATGTTATTATAGCAATTTACATTGCAGCCATCGGCATAAATTGCACCACCGTTATTGGCGGCCCTGTTTCCAGAAAATAGATTGTCGTAGATATCTGCGGTACTGGAGACTAAAGCGATGGCTCCGCCTGACAGCGCAGAAGAGTCGTTTATGAACTCATTATTGAATATATCCGCCCGGGAGCCTATCATGTAGATTGCTCCGCCCGAAGATTCACTGATGCATTTTTCGAAGCGGTTGTTTTTGACGGTGAGCGATTTTGTATCCCCGGCACTAATCGCCGGCCTTGCCGAAACAATATTGAAACCGTCTATCACACAGCCAGCGGATTTTTTATCCAGAAGGAACACGCCGTTTTTGTCGGCGCCCGACAGAGTCGTTGAATCGGGGCCGTACTGACTGCGTAAATAGACCCGATTGTACAGACTAATAACCTCATCACTGCATTCATATATACCCGGCTTCAATGTAATGGTATCCCCTGCAGCAGAACTTCTGACCGCAATGCCGATTGAGCCGTAGGGATTATCGAATGAGCCGTCGCCGCTTTCGTCGCTGCCGTCCGGGGCCACCCATAATTCCGCGGCCGCAATATTCGCGGCGGCTAACCCGAAGACCAGCACGGCAACCGTCGCGGCCATCGACAGAAATATTTTATTCGGCCAAAATCTCATACACACCTGTTATGGTTCGGGGAGAACAGTTACCTCCACATCACCGTTTTCCAAAACCAGATTTGCGAAACCATTGACCGGAGCGCCGGCAGCGTCAGTCAGCATTGCCGTCGTTGGATTAAAATTGAGCGGGCTGACACCCTCGGACAACGGGTCAAAGAAGATGCGCGCCAACCAGCCGGAGCCGGTGACAGCGGGCTGCCCCTGGGTAAGGGTCAGGGCGACTGCCACGAAATTGGAATCCATGCGAACCGTGCTGACCGCATCAGGACCAAGAAAATCCCCGACCTGAACCTCGGTCGGGACAATTACATTGTTGTTGTATTCAATTCTGAAACTGGCGCCAAATAGATTTTCCACACGATAGACATAGATATCGAAATATTTTATATCATCGGTATTGGGTGAAACGCTCTGAAAGAGGGGATTGACCTTGAGCATCAATATCTGCGGTACCATCTGAATTAATACAGTAACATCCTCACCCAGTCCGACATTCGCCTCAGCATTACCAAAATAGAGTAGTCTTTCCTGGCTGCCGTAGGCGCCAAGAGAGAAACTGATGTTCTGCCCGGGTGGAATGTCCACCGTCACATTGACTCTTCCCGATTCGAATGGCACTTCTGTGTTTATAAGAATGATATCGCCGGCCGTTACCCAGAGTTCGACCCGTGCGACATTGGAACTCAACTGGGGGCCCTCGAAAACCGCCGCGAGTTCTACCGGCACAGCAAACTCAGGCCCGGAACTCCTGCTGCAGCCGGAGATATTCAGCGCGATTAGACTGAGGAGGGCGAGAAACCCTCCCGATAAAACCGAGTTTTTGATCGTTATAGTTTTCATCAGAAACTTGCTCCCACTCCGATAAGAAATTGCCATCCGTTCAGATCCAGATCACCGTCATCGGCGGAACCGGTGAAATACTCGAATTCGGCCTGGCCGTGAAACATCTGGTAGAACGAGCTGCTCAGGCCGGCCCCTATTCCAAAGTAGTTGGATGAACCGAAGCTGCGGGGATGATCGTCTGCATAACCATTTGCGGCAACATACTGGTAATCCAGCAGGGCCTTCAGAGCGATCCGCTCGCTGGCGCCGTAAACAGCCTCGCCATAGAGCCGGGTCTCGGCCCCATGACTTCTCTCCGGCTCGGTAACCAGTTCTCCCGAAGAAAGTCTTTTATCCTTGCCCCTGACAATCTGCCGGAGGCCAAGCAGCGCGGCTATCCTGTCCTGACTGAACCTGAATTCCCCGGTAATGTCAAAAATAGCTCCGTCCTTGAAGATCGCGGTGCCGTCGAGCTCATCCTCGCCATAGATACTGTAGACAAGAGCCAGACGTCCCCAGAACTGGTCTCTCCGGGCGGTTCCGAATGCGCCGATGCGGAACATATTTCCCGGCTTGTAATCCTCGATACCTTCCAGGGGCTCATAGGCGGCCTTAAGCATGTATGAAGCGCCTCCCCCGAATGAGAAAGCGTCGAAGGTGCGTGCGTAACCGGCCTCCAGTGTAGCTCCGAACCCCTCGCCGTAATTCTTGATGGGAAAATTTAGAAATGATTCTGTGAGCAGGTTCACCACACCAATTTCATCGTTATCCAGAGATTTCTTGCCGGTGGGAAGATTGATTCCCGCTCCCAGCACCACTCGATCTTCGAAGAATGAGCCATAAACCGCCAGCCGGGTATCATTCAGCCCCGTAAGTGAAGCGTCGCTGCCATCATTAAATTCCCGGTTAGAGCCGGCCGTTGATGAGGTGAAGATGATCTCCACATTATCCCGGACAGGCACAAAACCGTAAAGCGGCAGCACCCATTGATTCAGGCTAATTTCATTATCAGCAGAATCTGCGATAGTCCAGCTCTGGTATATAAATTTCATTTCTCCTGACGGCGGCTGTCCAAATACGATTTGCCCCTCCAAAGGCTGGTAGATAAACAGAAGAGCGGTCAGAAGAAAGATGATCGTCAAATATTTTCTACTACTATCCATCATAACCTACTCGTCAAATGAGCCGTTAATAGTAACATTGCCGCTGCCCACCACCGGCAGGGTGTAGGGATTATCCCCTTCATCCTCTCCGATATCGGGTTGAAAACCGAGAATGGTTTGAATAGCCCTGAGGCTCTGTCCAGTCTGCGCCGAGGTCACCGCGCTGGCATACAGCGCGAAATCCTCCACAATTTCCCCCGGCGGCTCGACTTCACCGGTGTAGTCGGATAATCCGACGACCTGTTCGCGAGCTTTCACAGCAAGCTCAAAACCGGGGTCTTCTTTGAGAGCATTGTCGAACTGGGCCTGAGCCAGCGAATACATATTCTGATCCATATATTCCAGCCCCAGGCTGTACGACAGGAATGCCAGAAAAGAGTTTGTGGGCTGCGCCAGGAACTCCTCCTCTTCTTCGGGAGAAAGCTCGTAACCAAGCGTGCTTAAAATATTTCTGGCCACATTTTTCTGTAGCGCGAAGAACCTCTGCAGGTCTCCCTCGACATCATCGGGATAATTTACAAAACCATCTTTAACGCCGATAATGCCGGATTCAATTACTACCTCGTCCTCTTGCTGAGAGAGCTGTCCGGAGACAATCCGGGACGCTCCGATCAGCTTTCCCACGCGGGGAACCCGGTCCTTGTCGAAGTATTCCGATCTGGTGAGCTGGATCTCGTCCATGATGGCCTGAAGCTTCAGCCTTTCCACGACTTTAAGCTCCGGAACCTTGCTCAGGTCTATAACCAGCAACTCGGAAAGGCCCCGAGCCAGGGGGGAATAGCGAGGCGTAAGGTTGCCTGGATTGAAACCCAGGACAGCCAGAGTATTATCCGGTATCTCCTCGGTCTTGATCGATTTCTCCCGGGAGATTATCTGGTTCACTTCCTGCTGGACCGCCTTGTCGGTCAGGTACCTGACACGATGCCTGATCCGGCCGGAGATCTCCTCATCCGGATGCTTATCGAGGTAAGCTCGATAGATATCCGCGGCCTGCTCCAGTTCTCCCAACCGCTCATATGACAGACCCAGAAATAAATTCACTGAGCCGTCTTCAGGTGCCAGAATTGCCGCCTGTTTGAGAGCATCAACAGCCTCTCCATAATTTCCGGCCCGATAATGAGCAATACCCATGAATTTCCAGGGGTCTGCTTTGTCGGGATTCTCGGAAATTGCATCATTAAAAAAGGCAATTGCATCCTGATAGTTTCCTGCCTCAAGTTCCGTCTTGCCGCGGTTATATATTCCGCTTGAGCAGGAAACCAAAATAAGTGATAAAGCTGTCAGGAGATACAGTAACCTAATTTTCAATAGGCATTTATCCTTTCAAGGCTAATGGTTCCAGACGTTCCTTTTTCTTCATGGCCTCAGCATATCCGGGCGCCAGATCGAGCGCCTTCTTATATTCTGCATAGGCCTCAGTATATTCTTTCTTATCTTCCAGAGCCAGCCCCAGGGAATAATGGTAAAGGGCCTCATATTTGGCATCCCGGCCCTCGTTAATCTTCTCCTTAGTATCCTTGTCGACATCTATCTGCATAACATCAAGGATTTTAAAGACTAATTCCTTCTGTAACTCAAAGACGTCGTCGGGGTCTCCCTCGACCTCCTCAGCCTTGATGACCTCGCCCGTTTCCACCGAGACAAGACGGCCAAATATTTTGAAGTCATTTTTATCGACCTTCATAAAGCCGCCCATAAGGATAGTCTGGGCGCCGACCAGCTTACCCATCTGAACCGCGGTGCTCTTATCGGTCAGGTCGGACTGCTGCAGTTCGAGCTCCTCCACAAGAAAATTGATACGGTCACGTTCCACCACACGGAGCGCTTCAGACTTGGTGATATCCTGGATCATCATGGACATCAAACCCTTGCACAACGGATCAAGTTTTTCCTGGTCTTCAGAGATAGAATGGTTATCGAAATACATAACCGCTATGGTTTCCTTGTCGGTAACGGCCGGGCGTTTGGAGGCGGGTATCCCCTTCTCGACAGCATACCAGATATTCATCATCTGGGGCGGATATTCATCCGGAGTCAGTTCGATTGTGGGATCAAGATCGGCCAGCCTTTCCAGATAAGCCTGGGCCTCTTCGGTCTGCCCGCGGTTTGCCTCCGACATGGCCAGAATCAGAAGCGCCCGTTTTTCCTGCTCGGGATTAAGGTCCTGCTGTGCCAGAAGACTGGAGGTTTTTATCACCGCATCTTCAAATTGTGCCCTGCGGTACATCTTATTTGCTTCTGTGATGGTCTGTTCGATATCGCTGGATGCCAGCTTGGGCGTATCCTCCTGTTGCGCCGAAGCGCACGCCAGGTAGGAAAGCATGAGAACGAAAAAAAGCCCCGCGAAGATTTTTCTCTCCCTGACCATTAACTACCCTCCTGGTAAAATTTACTGAATAATAGGTAGGGCAATTTTAAAAATCAAGTTAAAAACTTGTTACTCCCACATATTTTACGTTTATAGTCCTGTTTTCGCTCAATTTTTCCTTAATTTGAAATTGATTTCTACATCTTCATCTGCACCGATATTTATAAGCTTATATCCGCCCACAGTTTGATAACCGTCACGAACCACTGCAATTTTGTGAGGGCCCTCTGCCAGGTCAAAGGCAAACGGCGTTCCCACATCCTGCTTCTTCCCGTCAATATAAATCTCACCCCATGAGGACTCACCCCCGATAAAACTGGCTGAGATACGCACCTTTCCCGTAGGAGCAGAAAAATTATATTCCCGCGACTGCATTTTCTCCGTGACTGTGACAGTGTCAAAGAAGCTGGCATTATTCCAATCCGCGTCATTGTTTACCAGAAGAATCTCATGCCTGCCCGGTTTCAACGTATCCAGATATACAGGTACATCATCATAGGGAATCTTCGTTCCGTCAATATAGATTTCGGCGGCATTGTTATAATCATAAGGGGCATAATAAATTTCCAGTTTGCCGTTATACCTTGGTGCAGATTCGGCCGCCTGCTGAGAAACCTGCTGGCCTTGCTCATCTGAGGAAGGGTCAGATACGGCCGGCTCACCGGTCTTCCCATCGGCGGAGGAGAGGACTGTGTCCTGCTGTGCGTTTTCTGTCGGACCGCTTTGTTCTTCTGTTATGGCCCTCTGCCCCCCCGGTTTCAATGCAAACTGATAGGCGATAAAAAGAACCACCACCACCGCAATCGCTGCAGCCAGGATCAATATCGGCCGGGGACCTTTCTTTGTGGGGGGCTGCTCAAATACAGTCTTGTCTGAATCCTCGTTACGGATCTGCGTACTCAGATTTGATTCACGGTCAAAGGCCGCGGCCGCCAGAGTCGCCTCGTCATCGGCGGGCAGGTTCGCACCTCTCTGAAAATCCGCGATCTTCTGGGACATCTCCTGGGCCGACTCAAAACGGTTCTCCGGCTCTTTCTCGAGCGCCCGCAGGACAATCTCTTCCATCCCCCCTGGCACATCCCTACGAATATCGGATGCCCGGGGCGGAGCTTTTTCCATATGGGCTTTCATCAGAAGAAAATCAGAATCCTCTTTAAAGGGAAGTTCCCCGGTAAGCATCTGGTACAGGGTTATGCCGGTGGAATACAGGTCGGTACGGTAATCAATATCCTTCCGGCCCCGAATCTGCTCCGGGGACATATACGGCAGGGACCCTGCTGCTGTTCCGGTCTGGGTCATTTTTTGCGCCCCCAGTATCTTCGCAATTCCGAAGTCAGTTATTTTCACCAGGCCGGATTCGGTAACCATTATATTGGAAGGTTTGATATCCCTGTGTATGATTCCGTTGCGATGCGCATATCCGAGCGCCGAAAGAAGTTGTCGTGCTATCATTGCTGTGTCCTGTACAGAAAACGGCCCCTTATCGCAAATGATCTCATCCACGTTCCTGCCGTCCACGTATTCCATGATGATGAAATGCATATCATCAATGACTTCAAAGTCGTAGATGGTTACGATATTGGGATGATTGAGCTTGGCCATAGCCTTGGCTTCCCGATGGAACCAGGCGGAAAATCTCTCTTCCGAGGCAAGCTGGCTGTGCAGCAGCTTGAGAGCAATTTCACGTTCGATCATGGTGTCGAAGGCCCTGTAAAGTATGCCGAATCCGCCTTCGCCGCGCTTTTCACGCAATTCGTATTTTCCGATTCTTTTTGTGTCCATAAATAAACCCTGATTAACCCTTCAATTAGGGCCATTAAAAGCAAACACTATATTTTAGTCAACAAAAAAGGCCATTTAAGATATGGCCCGCATACTGCTACAAGCGCCGGTATTTCAGTATGCAAGGCAAGGCGGAGGCTGACCGCCGACAAATACAAAATTGATTATAAACACAGCATCCGACACATTTATATTATCGTCACAATTTGCGTCACCCTGATATAATTCCGGCCGGGGAGGCTCTCCCCCGACAAATGTAAAATTGATGATCCAGACCGCATCGCTGACGTTGATAGTACCGTCATTATTGGAATCGCCATTGAATCTGACAATATACATGGGCAGGGAATCTACACCAAAGGCGACGCTGTCTTTATGAGAGGTCGCAGTGAGAATGATGTTATTAACTGTTCCCGGCAGGAGATCGGGCCCGGAGAGAATGTCAGCCGCGACCATAACAGAATCTTTAACTGGAATTGTGAAAAGGGTGTCATGAAGCTGGCAGTCCCATCCCATTTCATCACTGATAGTCATGTGATAGATGTCCTGGTTCGAGCCGCGGTTGTAGACCCAGAAATTGACTGTCCTGGGGCCCATGGAATATATATCATACGGCCCCGCGTCCCTCACATCCGCAGCGTAATCCGGCCAGGGAAGCAGCTGGGCGGAATAGACATAATCTAGACCCTCCCCATACCAGGATCTTACAACCGGATTCAATATTATATAGTCATAGTTTTCAATCTCGGATACTATCAATGATCCGGCGTAAGCTTCGTTTAATGGGATTTCCATAAACGTGTAGTTGTTGTCCGGCTCTGCCAGAATAACATTCGCACTCCAGTGATAGCCGTCCTGGCCATCAAAGTGTATCAGGAATTCTCCGATTACATCTCCAAATTCAGCAAACTTAATATAGTTCGCTCCCAACCCGTGCGGACGCATGGCAGAAGGAGGATGCATATTGCTGACCGGGTAGAATGAAATAGTCCCGATCAGATCGACTGTCTCAGGATAATCCCATCCCTGTTCGTAATGGTTACCATCATCATATATGGAGGTGCACCAGTTCCAGGCGGCAAATTCCCCGAAGGCATCATAGAGATTAGAGCCATAGCCCAGCAAGGCTGTGTTAATGGCGGTATAAACATCATCATTATATATCAGGTTTTCCCAGATGCTTTTAATCAGCGTTGTATCGAAGTTATGATCCAGGAATCGGTTCCAGACAAAGGCTCCGTAATCATGGTAGTAAGAGCTGTCATTTAATGGCAGTTGTGGATAGTCGAAGAAACACCAGAGATAGTTGTAATTGTCATTGACCTGGGGATAGCAGATTTCCTCCATCCAGCAGGAGGAGACCTCCATATACCAGACCTCGCTCAAGAGATTGTAAGCCATCTGAGTCGCGTGGAAGTATTCATGCGCACAGGTGACCTTTGCGGCGCCCTTCTCGAGCCCCTCCGGATCATCGTTGGGAGGGAAATCTATAAAGTTTCTGTGTACCACCATATAACTGATCCAGTCATCCCATGCCTCCGGCCCGGGGCTTTCGGGCTGAGTATAGCCATAATAGGGCATCTCCATAAGATAGATATCGTAAAGTGAATCACCGCCCTCGCTGCCGTCTGAGGGCGGATATAGGTAAGCTAAATTACCATGCATGCACCTGTATGAACTGTCACTGTAATGGGCGACGCAGTCCACATAATCGGGGATCCCGTTGAACGGATCGACATCGGATGAATCGACTGCATGAGCGCCCTCGATATTGTAGTGAATCCGGAAATACCCGTCGGGACTTAGGGCTGAAAAGACCATGTTCGGCCTTCCGAGATAATTGTTGAGGATTTCCTGCTCCGGCCCGCTCAGTCGCTCCAAATTCAGTCTGGCCTCGATCATAATTTCTGTTGCTGATTTCAGCTTGACATCCGGCTCGAGCCTGAATTCCTCGGGCAATCTTTCGGGGGCGTGAACGGTCATGACCTTGTAGATAATCTTCTCTCCGAGACTGATCCGATTCTCGGCATAGGCAGTTTCGATCTTGTCAACCGGGGAGCTTTTTGCAGACAGGCTGGCAGCGACAAATAATATCGCGGCAGAAAAGATGAATATCTTAAAGATATTGCTTTTCATGCGGATTCTCCGGGGCGAGACATCAGATACAGGGCTCCAGTAATAACATCCAAGGCCGTTAATGCATACTTAAGTATATCGGCAACATAGCCTTTGTTCCTGAATGTATAAATTTTGCAAGTATAGAAGCAGGAACATCTTACGTTGATAAAGATAATGAAATGGCAGATTTTGTCAATTCAAAAAGGCTCTGCGGTATTTGACAAATTTTATACAGTTCCCCGCTCGCCCCCGTTATCTGTGCAGTCAGGCTGTATAATTCACTGACTTAAGCCGAAAACTGCCTTTTCTCCCCGTTACGCCTGAAAGAAATCAAACCAAACTCGCCGGCCAGTATTTTATTGCTTATGCTCACAAATTCTGAGCCGCTAAGACATTGCAGGGCATAGGGGTGGATAATCTTCTTTTCGATCAACTTGGCCTGGCTGTAGTCAAAACTCGCTGAAGTCATGGCGACCTCCTTCCGGGAGGCGGCTAAGGTTACGTATGAGTCCTCAATAAATAGCTTTTTGACATACACCTCAGGCCCTTATTTTTTTCCTTAATTTCTTGATTGCGCGCCACTTATAAATATTGACCACCTGCTGGGTAATGCCAAGTCTGGCGCCGATTTCCCTCTCCGTTAGCCCCTCTATAATGAGCTTTATGACCTGTTTCTGCCTTTCCGAAAGCGAATTCTTTATGTGCCAGTTGAGCTTACCAATAAACCTTCGGTCGAAAGCCTTTTTTTCCACCTCGAAATGGGTCTGATGATAGGCCGACCTCTCGTTGGAAAATGTATTTATCAGCTCGGGATCGAGCGAAATCTCTGCATACAGATACTCTTTCCTGCTGGGCATTCCATAATATAAGAAGAAATCCGGCTGATGGGACCTAAATAACGGATTAATCTGATTTTTTTGCATGATTTTAACTATTTCCTTATAAAAAAATGGCTTAAACATCGTTTAATTGACAGAAACGATGCACTCTGGCATTTGAATCAAAACACCTTGTTTCTTGAGAGGGTTATATGTACACACCAAAGCGATCCAATTTGAGCGGGGTGAAATCCAGACGCTCATGGGCCCTATATCGTTTGCAGAGCATACCTCCTTCCAAGCTGGCGACAGTAGTTAACCGAATTCTGCGAGGGGATGATTATCTCTTCAATTCTCTTGAGCGCGAAACAAAGTAATTTCGCTGGATTTCTTCTTGCGGCTTTTTATTATTCTGATTGGATGAAAAAAAACTTGCTACGCACCTGAATAAGTAATCCGGGATATATTGCCAAATAAAAGCCCGCTGACTTTTCATCCAGCGGGCTAATCTTTTGTATTCTACTGATTATTAATCAGCAGTCCGGCTCTCCGTTGCCATCAGTATCGCAGGGAGCACTGCCACCCACGAAAACATAATTGATAATCCATACCGCATCGCTGACATTAACAGTAGTATCACAGTTGGCATCTGCTGATGCCAGTGGGTCGGGCTGCGATCCTCCGACAAAGACATAATTAATGATAGTGACCGCATCGCTGACATTGACAGACTGGTCGGAATTTGCATCGCCGCAAATATAGCCCGGATTAATCTGCATGCCCAGAAGCTTGGAGGTTTTACTGCCGGTCTCATCCTGCACCTCGGCCCAGAATCCTTCCGGGCCCTCATTTAGCGGCACACCCGACAGCAGACCATCCTCTGAAAGGGTCAGGCCGCTGCCCTCAAGACTGCTGTATTTATCGCTCCATAATTTGTCACCGGTTCCGCCGGTACAGGTAAGCTGGTAGCTGTAGGCTTCGCCGACTTTGCCGTCAGGCAATGTATCCTGGACGATTGTCAGACTCGGATTGACGGTGAATTCAAAGTCCTGCGTATCGTCCGCGCCAACGGCATCTGCGGCCCGTGCGGTAAAGTGTATTATGCCGGCTGCGGATGGTACACCCGATATGATTCCTGTGGCAGAGAGTGTCAGACCGGTACCATCCAGATCAGAATTCACATCACTCCAGACCAGACTGCCGGTTCCTCCCGTGGCGCTGAGCTGCTGGGAATATGTTCGGCCCTGGGTCCAGTCCGGAAGAGTGTCCTCCTGAATTTGAACAACGGGATTGATTTCAAAGCTAAACTGTTTTTCATCAGTCTCACTGGCGGCATCGGTTACCATTGCGGTGAAGGTTATGGTGCCGGTCACAAACGGCAGTCCTGAAAGAAGGCCGCCGCTCGCCAGAGACAGACCGGTTCCCTCGAGATCATCATACTTATCGCTCCAGGTCAGCGCGCCGGTTCCGCCGGTCGCTTCCAGCTGCTCTGAATATAATAGTCCAAATGTCCAGTCGGGTAATGACAGAGTTACGATTTCGGGAACGATGCTCATGGGCGGGAACACTATCATGTCCACCCAGGCGCAATCGGAACCTGTGGATTGACTTCCGTCCTTAGTATAGGCCCATTTGAATGTGTGCATTCCGGGATCGACGCTGAAACTGACCTGTGCCCAGGGATCCTCCCCGGACCATTTCTGCTGCTCGACATCATCGATATAGAACCTCAAATAATCCCATCCTGATTCGGACGAAACCCTGTAGTAGAAACTGATCTCACCCCCCGAGAGCACTTCTGCCGAGAGCTCCATGGATGAGTTTTGATTATGTGTGATGGTCCCCGATTTTGCGGAATAGACGCCTTCATATACATTCGTGGTTACGGCCTGCCAGCTGGCGCTGCCGCCCATAACCCAGGGATACTGGGTGAAACCGCCGCTTTCGAAGTCCTCTATCTGCTGCCCGATCATCAGGTCGAAGAATATGCTGTCGGTGTAGCCGCCGTCGGCAGTAACATCCATCCTGAACGGCGCCAGGTAATTGATTGGACAGGAGGAATCGATATCGAACTGATACTGGCTGTTCGACTGCGCGGTCCCGCCCAATGCCGCGATGGTCGGATAGCTTGAGATTGACTGGGTGATTGTGATATAGGGATCATCCGATGAAAGAACACCGCTGGTGTTGTATGCTATGCCGGCCCCGTAGTTTATCAGTGTTATATTGGCCACGACATTATCACCCGGGTCAAGCGTGCCTCCGCTATGTGAGACATAATCGAGGAGAGGGATATTCGGCAGAGGAGTCATGGCAACATCAACACGGTTCGTCTGCAGATTGACTACAGTAATAGAATATATAGTATCGATATAATAGCCGGGGGCGGAGAATTCCAGGTCGTAGGTTCCGGCTTCAATCATACGATGGTAATCACCGACCTCCGGATCGGTATAGACCATGGAACTGTCCGTATCGCTGTCATGGCCGATTACCCTGACCATAGCGTGCACCGGCAGACCGGTATTGGCGTCCGTGACAACACCGCGGATGCCATACAGGGCCTGCTCGAGCCAGTCCAATAATGATACTCTCAGGTATCCCCACCAGGCCGGAAGCTGGCTGGCAGGGAGCAGCTTTGTGCTGGATATTTCCATGGTTACTTCGCGGCTGTCGTGGAAATAATTCATGTAATCCTGGCGCCCGCCGGAAATTGAATACCAGGCATAGCCATTCGTAATGCCATTGTTCAGGTCGGTCAAATAGCCCGAGGGGCTGTAGTATTGCGCTGAATCTGCAAACTGCCTTGAGATATCGACATACCATTGATTGTCGGCATGAAGTGCAGCCCATGTATCCCAGGGATAATTTACGACTTCCGCGCCGCCGTGGAAGTTAGCGCCGATGACGAAGCTGTGGGCTTCCGCGAAATCCATCATGGCCTGGGTTTCAACCTGACGAGTGCCTCCGGGATAGGGGCCGTCCTCAGGATCGGGAAAATTACGGTTCAGGTCGTAGCTATTGGCGTTGTAGCGCGTAGCCCCATAGACGGAGTTATCTCCGCCGGCATAAGTTCCATCCGGATTGGCGAGCGGATTAATCCAGATTTCGCAGCTGTCCACCAGCCGCGTAATCAGTGAATCTGTACCATAGGCAGTCAGCAGAGAATCTGCCAGGCGGAGCATCAGCACATAGCCGGCGGTCTCGTCTCCATGGATGGTGGCGGAATACATCACCTCCGGCTCGTCTTCCTCAACCCCCACATTGTCGGATATCTCCAGAAACAGCAGCGCCCTTCCCTCAACCGTAGTACCGACATTATGCACCTGGCACAACGAAGGGTAATCCAGGGCAAATTGATTCATCATGGAGACATAGCCGGAGTAAGTCGGATATACATCCCATTCCAGAATATCGGCTTTATCTGAGGACATCTCGGGCTCGATCAAGGTTCCCGGATGCGGCAGGATTTCATAGCCATAGCCGTATTGCTCAAATTCGGCCAGTTCTTCTTGATTAGCATAGGCATAGACCGTCAGGCCCTCGACATTATCGATGGAAATCATGCGGGAAAGCTTTTCCAGCATTTCTTTAGAGTCGATTTGAAATTTGAAATAGACCTCAGTAGATTTAGCCTGAATCGCCCCCAAAAGGAATAGTATTATAACTGGAATGATAATGTAAAGCTTTTTCATCTGAAACTTCCTAAGTTACTTAGTACCAAGTTTGTATGTATAACGTGCAGTATTTTCGAGCACAAAAATGTACTGACTCCGCTTCCCAAGATATATATGTTAAAGATAATCGCTTTTAAAATTCTGTCAATAAGCTAAAAGATGATTTTACTCTCAATATTGGCCAATAAAGCCCTTATTGTTAATATACGCAATCAATTAAAATATCGGCAGAAAAGCTCTCACTTCCATGACCTTAAAATCAATAATTCCGCCGCAGGGAATATGGTCTCAACAGAAAACAGAATCCCTTTAGCTGGATCAACTCATATCCAAAACGCCAAGGCGATACAGATTTCCTGCAGAGTTTATCTAAATGCGGATTAAAGCGAAAGATCAATCAGGGAGAGCGATAGCCAATGCGGTCAGGGCAATCGCGGCAAAAAATGACTGCAGTTGAATCTGCCTGGCCTTTTCCATCAGCATTTTCCTGAAACTTTCATCCTCGATCGGTTCCGGACCATCATCCATATTTCTCGCACCCTGCGAAGCCAGCGCCACTCAGGTTTTCTCTTTGTATTGAAGGAACCCGATTGTGGCCATCATAAACGGTATGAACAGAAATAACCTCCACCAGCGGCTCAAATCGACAGCGATCATAGTCAACAGCAGCAGGACCGTGATTACAAATGCGGCTATGCCGAATGCCAGGCGTTTGCGGCTTTCTTTCGGCCCGATATTGCGAACCATTGCAGAAGACTCCCTCTTTTAACGAACAATAATCCAATTTAAGCGGATAAGAATCGATTTCAATATTAAAACATAAACAAAAATGCTGAAGTCCCGGATTTCGGGACTCCAGCACTCAGGCAAGGAAGTTGCAAAAAGTGATTACTATAGACTTTCAGCTAACTCAAAGTCCACAGAACCCATACTAATATCTATATCAAAGTCAAGATGCCCCTTTTTGGAATCATAATCTCTGGTCTGATAGACACCGTCTTTCACCTTCTCGAAATCATCCGGAACTCCCACGCTCGAGGTCCAGTCCTCTGAATAGTGAATCTTCGTTCCCATATTATGATTGAGTTTGATATTGGTCGAACTCATTCCGGCATCGAGGGTGACATTGCCGTCAAAGACCAGTTTTCCGGAAAAGTCCAGATCGAACGAGGCCATGCCGGCATCAATTTCAAGATTTTCGAAATTAGCGTTGCCGAAGCCATAGCACTCAAACGAGCTCTTGCCGGCATCTATGCTGAAATCCTTTATACGGCCTTTATTGGGTTGGTTAAATATTATGGTACCGGAAGCCATGCCGATATCCATTTCGAGCCCGGTAATCTCCAGCCCGCTGAAATCGAAATCGGCCTCGCACATGCCGGCGTCAACAGCAAGATCCATTGGGACCATATCCCCCAACAGCACCTCCCAGCTATTCTCTGATCCTTTGTTCGAGAAGGTAAACGATCTCTTCTTCTGCTCGATTTTCATTATAAGAGTTCCCACATCCCCCTCTTTTTGATACTTGACGGTAACCTCAAACAGATCGGCATCATACTCGCCGTTGATCCTGGCGATATAGTTCCCGGTTCCCCGGGCGAGTTTAAGTTCCGCCATGCCGAAATCCATCTCGACATTGAGAAATTTTTCGCCTTCAAAATCAATTGTCCTGGTGTAGACCTGGTTATCGGCGTCCGCCAGAAGGCCGGAGCTGAAGGCCAGAATGGTTAATATTGTCACTGCAACTTTCCGCATAATCTCCCTCCATCGGTTGAGAAAATAGTCTGTAAATTTAATTTTATTTACGGCGGTACTATGGAAATGTTGCGGAAAATTGGGGGAGGATATTTTTAGCTGTCGATTTCGGGCTCAAGGACTTCAATTCCCGCGCTTTCTTTTTTCTCAAACCTCGGTTCAAGCCGGACTTTTTTCGGACGGGTGCCGAAACGCGAAAAGAAGACACCGCCCAGGCCGGCGGTATACATGATAAACTGCTCGGACCAGAACAGGATCTGGAGGATCCAGGCCAGCGGCCAGATGTTAATAAAAGCGAAGAATGCGGAAAAAATAAGTGGGCTCCCGAGCAGAATTGCGCCGGCCAGCGTGGTACGGATATACCCGGGATAACGCAGAGTAGAATGCTGTCCCAGTTGAAATCCAGCAAACTGGGTGAAGCCGATTGCGCCAATTATGAAAGCGGCGATAACGACGAATGGATAGACCAGGAGCGCCACCGGGATGCCGATGATGCTGATCAGGATCAAGACCCAGATCGGAAGCAGCGCAATAGTCAGGAGCACACCGATCAGGAAGCATTTGACGAAGCCCTCTTGAAGCTGTATGCGAATGCGTGCCACGGGCCGGGGCATGACTGCGGTCACGCTGGCCACGATCAAGAGGATGGCTGCCAGAGAAATGACCATCACGATCATGGCGGGCGGCCCGACAAATTGCAGGTCGGCAAGATTAAGATTGATCCGTTCATAGCGCCCCTTGAAATCATAAACAGTCTCATCGACCGGACGCTGAAATTCCATGGAGGAGATATTTCCCCAGACCATTGTGCCCGAATCGAGCACAACCTCGCCCAGGCATACAATTTCACCCTCCACATTGGCCCCGGGGCGTATCCTGATATCACCGAAAATCACGAATATGTCGCCTTTGACATATCCCCTGATCTCCAGGTCGCCGCCAAGTACGACCACTTCCCCTCTTACTGAATCCGCAACATCGATCAATTCGTTCTTGCCGAATGTTATAATGTCGTTGCCTGCCGAAAAGACTTTGCCGCGGCCGTCTCTTTCCACCGCCCGCAGAATAAGTGTATCGCTGCCGTCATCATAGTTTATCTCGATGCGCTCCCTGGAAATGTCTATTTCCACGGCTTTGCGAAGTGTATCGGCCATGCCCAGTGAATCCGGCGCCAGCTCCTCCTCCTCATAGGCATAAACAGAGGGGCCCGACACCAGCATCAAAACAAGTGTCAGAAAGAGTATCTTTTTGAAGTTCCTGGCAATCATCATATAATCCTGTACTAAAGCAAACGTATCGGCAGAGAGGATGTTTCTTCCGCTTCAGGCCATTTTCAGTTTCTTTTTCAGGAGCTCACGGGCGCGGAAAATCCGGGCCTTAACAGTTCCAATCGGAATCCCCATTATACGTGCAATCTCTTCATACGATTTATCATCATGGTGACGGTAGATTATCACCTGTTTGTACTTCGGCGGGAGGCCCTCGATCGCCTCCTCGATTGAAATGAGCTTCTGTTTGCGAAGAAGATGCTCCTCCGGGTTGGCCCCCTTGTCCTCCAATTCAACCTCGACCGCGCCGTTTTTAGTCTGATAAGGCTTATCCATGGAATAGGCCTTGATCTTCTTCTTACGCAGATAGTCGATCGAACAGTTGGCCGCAATCTTGCACAGCCAGGTGGAGAAACGGTATTCGGAACGATAGCTGTACAGCGTATTGAAGGCGCGCATAAAGGTCTCCTGAACCAGGTCCTGAGCATCATCGCTGTTTCGTATTATCTTCACGACAATGTGGAAAACAGTTTTCTGGTAACGATTCAAGAGGGCCTGATAAGCGTCCTGCTCACCGCTTAAAGCGCTCTGAATCAACTCTTCATCCGTTGGATGCTGTTCTTTTCTTTTTATCTTTCCCGGCATCTCACTCCCGAAAAATTTGCCTTATAATAATTATTATCAAGCGGTTAAACAATTAAAATCTTAATCCGGCATTAGCAAGGGAATAAATTTATACATGACAGTTTAATCTGTCGGAGATAAATTCAGGCGGATCTAAACCGCAAGCATTATTATAAGCGCAAAAAACTTATCATTGGGAGATTCATCTCAACCCGAAATATCCCGCAGGATATAGTTTTTCTACCTTTAATATAACAGCCGACAATACGTTTTTTTCCAAATTTTATGGGCTTTTTCCTATAAAAAAAGACGGATTCTGAAATATACTAACAAAAGACTTTCACGCGACGATCCTAATCGACTGCAATCCAATGAAATAGTCCAACGCAAACTGTGCAGTATCTGGACAGTCCGACGGCATTCTCCATGCTTCATTGTCAATTGCGAATAAAGATATATTCAGAATTGCCGAAGTGTTGGAAAGAGGGCTATTCCTGCATTTCGGCAGGAAGGGTCCTTAGAGTGGGTAAGAAAAAGAAAGATAGTTACAAGATGCCGAAAAAGACTTATTGGCATCTGTATTCACTGCAGACACTGAACACGGAGAAGTTTGTGTCGGTTGTCAATAAGATTTTGAAGCATGAGTTCTTTGTGATCAAATGAATGGACCGAGAATTCGAATTTGTGCTTGACATTGAAATTGTGTTGCCATATCATTACCGAAATTTTATTGACAGGAATGATGCATGGAGGCAATACAAGGTGAAAATATGAACGGCAAAAAATATTCCATAATTATTGTTCCCTCCAGCGGAGGGAAATCACTGCAGTTCTCGATTTCGGGAATGTGGCTTTATGCTGCTGCCGTTGTTGTCCTGGCTGTATTTTCCGTTAATGCTTTCTTCACCTATGGCTTCTTCGCCAAATCATACCAGCATCAAACAATAGCAAATTTGATCGAGGAAAACGAATTCCTGATCTCGCGTGTTTCCTACTTCTCCTCCGAGATAGAGAATCTGAAAGAGGACTACTATTTGATGGTGGACAAGGAGAAGGAGCTGCGGACGATTTTCAATCTGCCCATGGTGGATGATCAGGAAAGGGCCCTGGGTATCGGCGGGCCGGTCTTCTCTTCCGAGGAAAAGCTTAGCAGTGCCAGGCAGATCACCTACAATACTGAGAACAGGCTGGATGAACTCGTGCGCCTCTCCTCCTTCGAAATCGAGCAATACGATACGATCTACAATGCCTTAATAAATAAGAAAAAGGACCTTGACCACACGCCCTCAATTATGCCATCTTCCGGATATATTACCCGCGGCTTCGGGGTTCGCCCCGATCCATTCACCGGAATCAAACGTATGCACAGCGGAATCGATATCTGCAACCGTGAGGGCACACCGATTTATGCCAGCGCCAACGGCAGAGTCAAGTCGATCCGCAGGATGGGCCATCTTGGTATCACCCTGATCTTGGATCATGGCAATGGTATCGAAACATATTATGGGCATATTCTCAAGGCCACCGTAAATCGCGGGCAGACCGTTAAACGCGGCGACAAGATCGCCGAGATGGGCAACAGCGGACGATCCACCGGACCTCACCTTCACTATGCAGTCAAGACCAAGGGTAAATGGGTCAATCCCATGGACTACATCCTGAATCAGAACTGGCTTGCAGATATTAATTGACAAATTCTCCGTTTTTTTATATTTTTTTTAGATAAACAGGATAGATTCTGTATTATCTTGGATATGCCCTATATTACGCAAAAAATCCCCGTAGTCTGAAACATTGGGATTTTTATTTGTAAAAACCATGGAAATAATCTGGATTTGCGGATAAATATGTAATTTTCGAGATCTGCAAATCCGAAAGGAACAATGGGGAATCTTGAATACCAGCTATGATCTTCTCAATCTCCGGGGTTACCGAGACCATTTGGGGCCTTCATTGATTACGGGGATGCTGGAACTGTCTGCTGGGGCGATTGTTCTACTAAGTGGAACTCTGAATTGAGACTAGAAAGGTCGTATAATGAAAATTAACAGGCCGGATAATTCGGGACCTGATAAAGATAAAGATGAAACCAGGGGCCGCGGTCGTCCCAGGGGTAAAAAGAATGTTATCGATTCGAATGAAAAGTTCGAATACGAAACCATTCAGATTATCAAGAAAATCCGCGAGGGTGAAGACCTTGCCTTCAATGACCTGATCGAGCGTTATAAGCGCCAGGTGGCGGCGGTGGCGTTTCGGATGGTCGGCGATTATGACGAGGCCGAGGATATCGCCCAGATGGTTTTTGTGAAGACGGCCAAGAATCTGAACAAGTTCGATATTACCAAGAAGTTTTCCACCTGGCTGTACAGGATTACCGTCAATGCCTCGATCGATTTCATGCGCAAGCACAAGCGCCATAAACATGAGCTGATAGATAATTACTCCGAGTCGCTGGAGAACGAAGAGGACAACCCGGAGGAGATCCTGAACCGCAAAAAGCTGCGGGGGATCATCCTCAAGGCGGCGGACACTTTAAACGATAAGCAGAAGGCGGCATTTATTCTTCGTGATCTTGAGGGACATCAGATTGATGAGGTCTCGGAGATTCTGGATATGCCGGAGGCGACGGTCAGATGGTACCTGCATCGAGCCCGAATCCGTCTCCGCAAGGAGCTCAAACGCAATTACGGCGGATATCTTGGTGAGATTTATAATGTAAATGCGTTAAGCGGGAATTAAGCGGCGATTGAAATAGATTTTGTAGGGCGGGATCCCTGTGATCCCGCCTATTTTTTTGAAGGTCAAAACTCTGTGAGTTTTGACAGGTCGTCAAGGCAACCATTCAAGGTCGCCAGGAGCGGCCTTGATGTCGGACTTGACACTGGTACCCCACATGAAAATGTGGGTTTATTCGATCATCCTGCCATATCTGATCTTGAAAAGAGACATAGCAGGTGAATTCTCTTCGCCCACCTGATAGGTGGGGTACAAATGTTCTTGAGATTGCAACTTAGAACCTATTTCAAAAACGGGTGCGAGTTGGGATTGCGGCCGATGGGACGGGCTTCGCGGATGGCATGCACCACCTCCACCGACGGGCGCGCATCCATGAGACCGTAACCGCGACCGGCCAGGGCTTCATGATACACTACCGTATGCAGATCGGTAAAGCCGCCCGAGAATTCTATCTCCTCGCCATCCATGGTAAGCGAACGGTAGGAAACCTTCCCCTGCTCTCTTGCATGACGCGGGAGATCATTCTTGTCAACAGAGAGATACCACCTCACACGGGCTTTTTCGAGTTCAAGATAGCCTGCAATCTTTGTGGACGTGGAAACATGCACCTCTTTTGACTCGACATTTCCAAATAGCCAGATCAGCAGATCAAAAAAGTGAATACCGATGTTTGTGGCCAGTCCGCCCGACTGCTCGATCCTGCCCTTCCATGAGTAATGATACCAGGGGCCGCGCGGTGTAATGTAAGTCAATTCGATATCGGTTTTGTCTTTGGGGGGATTATTTTTTAACTTCTCGCGCAGTTCTATGATCGATTTATGATGACGCAACTGCAGGACAGTAAATACCCGCTGTTCGCTTTCTTCTTCGAGATCCATCAGAGCGTCAATATTCCAGGGTTTGATCACAACCGGTTTTTCACAGATAGCATTGGCGCCTACACGCAATGCAAAGCGGATATGGGCATCATGAAGATAATTGGGCGAGCAGATGCTGACATAATGAACGCGGCTATCCTCGCCCTTATGACGCAGTTTCTCGATATGGCGGTCGAAGCGCTCGAATTCATTGAAGTAGCTGACATTATCAAAGTACTGATCCAGAACGCCGACCGAGTCATGCGGGTCAACAGCGGCAACGAGAATATTTCCGGTGTCTTTTATCGCTTTCAGATGGCGCGGCGCCACATACCCGGCACATCCGATAATGGCAAAATTCTTAGGCATCAAAATTTCCTCTCTCAATAATCATTTAAGGCAGTAATCTTAATATCAAAGTCGGATTTTGACAAGCGGATTTTGAAGTTTGCGGTCTTTCTCCTCCCGTTTCGAATCAGATTCAAACCAGCCGGTACCTGTCGGAAGCCGATGTCCGCAGGAAGATTTTTGCGGAGCATGGGAACATACTCCGCGCACAACCAGTCGGGTTATATCTCGACTTCCTTGTCATATCCCCGTCTATAACTAAAGTATTCCCTTAACGCCTTAATATTAATTGGTTTATAAACAGGAGTAAATATATCTTAATTCATTGCGGTTCTTATGCTTATCTTCATTTTTTGCTTTGTTTTTGCAATTTTATACTTATAATAAGAATGTGGTGTGTGTGAGACCCGATTACTTCAGGGAAGCGAGTTAAGATATTGTCTCCCGCTTTGTACTGCGAAGTGGAAAATACATATTTATATTATATCAAGTAAAAGCAAATCAATAATATACGGAGGTAGTTTTGAGGCGTTTTTTAATTGGAACCTGCCTGCTCCTGATTCTGATGGCAGGCTTGACGACACCCGCAACTGCTGACCACCAGACGGTCACGTTTGCAGAGACTTACTCAGCAGTCGAAGTCACGGGACAGGATGACTTTGGCGTAGATCTGAGGATGGATATTGGGGCAATTGATTTTTATGATGTAAATACCAAGGGGGGCGACTTCACGCTTATGGTGATAAACGGCTTCACCCGTTCTTTTGAAGTGGGCGAACCGAATCTCCCCAAGGCTAACAAGCTGCTCTCAATCCCCTTCGGCAGCGATTTACAGGTTGAAGTTTTGAACTATGAGGTTCAGGAACTCAACCTGCACGACCTGGGCTATGAAAATCCGCTGATACCGGTTCAGCCGTCATTATCGAAGTCGGATGATCCGGAATCGGTGCCGTTTGAATTTGATCAATCTTTGTATCAGATGGACCAGACTTATATTCTTCCCATAGCGGAGGCTCAGGTTCTGGGTTCCATGCGTAATGTCAATATCGGACGGCTCTCGCTTTCACCTGTGGAATATAACCCGGTAAAGGGTACCCTGCGCATCTATACCAGTATGGAAATCAGGGTCAACTTCATCAATCCGGACTGGGCTTTGACAGAGGAAATCAACCTCAAGTATTATTCACCGTTTTTCTCGCCGATTTACGACAAGCTGGATAATTATCAGGCTCCGACAACGGATAAGGATGATCTGGTGACCTATCCGATCAAATACGTGATTGTTTCCGACCGGATGTTCGAGACCCAGCTTCAGCCATTCATAGAATGGAAGACCAAAAAAGGCTTTATGGTTGAGGTTGCCTATACCGACGTAATCGGCTCTTCGACCACAGCGGTTACAACTTATCTTGAGAATCTTTACAACTCGGCCAATCCTCCGACCGATCCGGCGCCATCATTCGTGCTGTTGGTCGGTGACGATCAGCAGATCCCGGCGCATCAGGCCTCGGGCCATATCACCGATCTGTATTTCTGCGAGTACAGCACACCCGGCGATTATTTCCCGGAAGTTTATTACGGAAGGTTTTCGGCACAGAATACCACGCAGCTTCAGCCCCAGATAGACAAGACACTCGAGTATGAGCAGTATTTGATGCCTGACCCGACATATCTGCAAGATATCACTCTGGTCTCCGGGGTGGATGCCAGCCATGCACCGACATGGGGTAATGGCCAGCTCAATTATGGTACCACTTATTACTTCAATGCTGCGCATGGTATCTATCCCAATGTCTGGCTCTACCCTGCCTCTGATTCTTCGGGAGCCGGGGCCGCCATCATTCAGACAGTTCAGGATGGTATCGGATTGTACAACTACACCGCGCATTGCAGTCACACCGGACATGCTGACCCGTCATTCACAACCAGCGATGTGGCAGGTTTGACCAACATTCACGAGTACGGCCTGGGAATCGGAAACTGCTGCCTGTCAAACACCTTCGGAGATGACTATTCCACGCCATGCTTTGGCGAAGCCTGGCTGCAGAAGGAAAACGGCGGCGGTATCGGATATATCGGCGGCAGCAACTCAACCTACTGGGATGAAGATTTCTGGTGGGGCGTTGGCAATGAGCCGATCAACGTCAACCCAACTTACCATGCCGCTAACCTGGGAGCATACGACGGAATCTTCCATGATCATGGTGAGCCGATGTCGAAGCATTACGTAACCAACTCGGCAATCATGTATGCCGGCAACACCGCCGTGACCGAAGCGGGCAGTTCCCGCACGCAATATTACTGGGAGATCTATCATCTGATGGGCGATCCCGCGCTAATGACATACATGGGCATACCGACTCAGAATACATATACACTTCCTGCAACAATCCTTATAACAGATGAACAGATTTATATCGAGGCGGAACCGGAATCATATGTCGGCGTCTCCCGCGGCGGCGTTCTGCATGGCGCAGGATTCATCGATTCCACCGGTTCGGCTTATATCGATATCGACCCGTTTACGATCCCGGGCGAGATCGAGGTTGTCATTTCGCACCAGTTCAGGATCCCTGTAACCGATACCGTAATGGTTATCGCGCCGGACGGCCCCTATGTGATCTATGATACTCATGATATCAATGATATCACCGGCAACAACGACGGCCTGGTAGATATAGGCGAAAATATCCTGATGGGAATGCAGATAAAGAATGTCGGCCCGGATGACGCCCTGAATGTGAGTGCGGCACTTTCGACGACCGACTCATACATAACCCTTACCGACAACACTGAAGCCTACGGCACGATCTATGGTAATGACGGCACCGGCTATGCTGCCGACGCATTTAATTTCGATGTTGACGGCAATACTCCGGATGGTCACAAGGTGTCGTTTGATGTAACTGTGACAGGCGATGCCAGGGAAACGTGGATGAGCGCATTCAATGTAACCGTGCATGCACCGGTTCTTCAATATGTCACTCTCGACATAAATGACGCCACCGGCAACGGCAACGGCATACTCGATCCCGGTGAGAGCGCGGAATTGACGATAACCCTGGAGAATACAGGCTCCGGCACGGCCGATAATGTCGCGGCGATTTTAAGCGAATACGACACATTCCTGGGAATAACCGATAACAGCTCGATTTACGGCACCATAAATGCAGGTGCGACGGCTGACAACAGCGCCGACCTGTTTATGGTGGAGGCCGATGCCAGTTGTCCGCAGGGTTACGCAACGCAGTTCACATTGGATCTTAGCGCCGACGGCGGATATACAAAACAGATAATAGTAGATATCACGGTCGGCGACCGTGTGACAATTTATGCTGATGATTTCAGTTATGACCAGGGTTGGACGGGCCTGGGCGGCAGTGGTGAATGGAATATAGGACCCTGCGTTGGAGGAACAGGTTCTGACGGCAGCGGCGGCCCTGACCCATCAGAAGATCACAGCCCCTCGACCGATAACAAGGTACTGGGCAATGATCTCACACCCGGCACAGGCGGCGACTACAATTCCGGGCTGGGCATGACATATTGGGTTTACTCGCCGGTTATCGACTGCGAGGATTACACCAGCGTTCAGATGAGGTACTTCCGCTGGCTGGGCATTGAAGATGATGCCTATGATCATGCCTATCTGCAGGCTTTTGACGGTACCAGCTGGGTTACCCTTTTTGAAAACGGCAGCTCAGACATGAATGAACAGTCCTGGGGCGAGCAGTTCCACGACATTTCGCAGTATGCTGATGAGAATCCTCTTTTCCAGATCAGGTTTGGAATCGGGACCACCGATGGTTCGGTCCAGTATTGCGGATGGAATATCGATGATATAGAGCTCAAGGGCTACTACAACGGCAGCGAATATAAAGTCAGGGTACAGCCCGAGCTCCAGAGCCAGTACGGTCCTGCGGGCGACCAGGCGGCTTATGCCCTGATGGTCCGTAATCGCGGCGCATTCTTTGATTCTTATGATCTGAGTTATGTGGGCAACTGGGAGGTCACTTTCTGGAATGAAGCCGGGACTGAGGAAATTACTCAGACCGATCCTATCGGTTCGCTTGACTCCGGCATGGTCACGGTTAAAGTGGCAATACCGGAGGCAACGCCGTTACATGAATACGACACCAGCGCCGTGATCGTCACCTCCCAGGGCAATCCTATGGCGAAAGATACTGCCTTCATGATAACTTACTCGGCCGGGACCCCGGCCCTGATTCCATGGATGGACGAATTCCCGACCACGACCATGAACATGCAGCAATGGTTCTCGAATGCCGGCGCTAATATCAGCAGCGACTGTATGCTTCCGCCAAGTCCTCCCTATTCGGTAAACCTGGATGGCGAGTGTGACACAATTATTACTCAAATGCTGAACCTTCAAGGACAGACCGGCGCGCGGATCTCATACTATTACCAGCGCGGAGGCGGTGGAGATGCGCCCGAGGCGGGCGACAACCTGTGGATCCAGTACAAAAACAATGTCGGTGTCTGGTCAACGTTGAATGTTTACAGCGGCGGCGATACGGTCATGAGCGAGTTCGGATATGTCAACATGGAACTTCCTACAGATGCATTACACAGCGGGCTCCAGATCATGATGTACACATATGGCGGCGGTGCCGGCAGCGATGACTGGTTTGTCGATGACATTATGATTGACCTGCCGCCCACGTTAGGCTTCAATCCCGCCATGATGTCGGAGACATTGATGGCCGGAGATACCGCTGAGGGCGAGCTGGTCATCAATAACTCTGGTGAGGGCAGCCTCTATTACAATATGAGCATTCAGTATATGCTCAATACATCCTCGGCCTTCGCCAAGCTGGCGACCGGCACTCCGGGCGAGCCTGCCAGCCGTGATTACGGTCCCGAATATTACGACCAGGACATTGCCAAAGGCGACGACAACGGCCTGAAGGGCTATGATGTCACCTTCAACTACGGCGGCCCGGATGACTATGGCTACTATTGGATGGATTCCGATGAAACCGGCGGACCGGTGTTCGACTGGGTGGACATATCTGCAACAGGTACAGACGTTATCTCGCAGCTCGATGATGACAGCTACGTGGGGCCGCTTGAAATCGGCTTCGACTTCCCGTATTACGGCACTACCTATACCCAGTTCTATCTTGGTTCCAATGGTATCATTGGATTCAGCGAGACCAGCATGAATGACAGGTCCGAGGATCCGATTCCAAACTCGTATGCACCCAATAATATAATTGCCTGGATGTGGAATGACCTGGATCCCACGGATGCGGATAATTTGGATGCCCATGCTTACTATGAGTCTGATGGCCAGCAACTGGTGATCCAGTTTGTTGACTATCCGGAGTACCGTGCAGATCCCGGCGATGTTGTCACGGCCGAAATCATACTCGATTTCAAGGGCAATATCAAGATCCAGTACCATACTATTGCCGACGGTTTTGATGCCGTTAACGTGGCAGTCGGCATTGAGAACCAGAGCGGCACTGACGGCCTGGAGGTCTTCTACCACAGCGCCTACCTGCATGATAATCTGGCAATCCAATTCTCGAAGCCGTATGAATGGCTGTCGCTGGATTCGTATTCGGGCAGCATGCTTCCGGGTGAGGCTGATACTATTCCATGCCAGTTCACTACCGAGGCGGATCTTGAAGCCGGAACATACCAGGCCGAGATTCACCTGAACACCAACGATCCGGAAGCTTTTGAGGCGGTAATTCCAGCCGACCTGACCGTTATAAACGAGCCGGAATATATTTGCGGTGATGCCGACAACAGCGGGACAGTTAATGTCAGCGATGCTGTGATAATCATCAACTACGTATTCGTGGGCGGAACTGCTCCCGATCCGCTTGATGCGGCTGATACCAACTGTGACGGCAGCGTCAACGTCAGTGATGCTGTAAATATAATCAATTATGTCTTCGTGGGCGGAAACGATCCCTGTGATACTAATGGAGACGGTGTTCCCGACTGTTAGAATGCCAGTATAAAGTGAGCTTCTAAGGGTATATAAATCAACCCGCCCCCGGGCTTTCCGGGGGCGGGTTATGTTTTGCCTCTATGCCTTGTGAAAAAATTCTCCTGGACGTTGACCTTGTCTCGTATTTTTATTATAATGCCTTGCTTGACAGGAAAGTAATATTTAGTAAAAAGATAGAGGTCAACCATGAAAATGCTGCTTTCGGGAAACGAGGCCGTTGCCAGAGGGGCCTGGGAGGCCGGTGTCAGGATCGCCAGCGCCTACCCCGGCACTCCCTCGACAGAAATCCTCGAGACAATAGCCATGCTGGTCAAGGATGACATCTACGCCGAATGGTCCCCGAATGAAAAGGTCGCGTTCGAAGTTGCTATCGGCGGCTCCATGGCAGGCGCCAGGTCGCTTGTCTGCATGAAGCATGTGGGACTCAATGTTGCCGCCGATCCATTCATGACCTACTCCTACACCGGTGTAAAAGGCGGTTTTGTTGTGGTTTCGGCGGATGATCCCAGTATGCATTCCTCTCAAAATGAGCAGGATAATAGATTCTATGCAAAATTTGCGATTATACCAATGCTGGAACCGTCGGACTCCCAGGAGTCCAAGGACTTATTGATCGAGGCTTACGATATTTCCGAGCAATTCGACACCCCGGTGCTCTTCCGTATGGTAACCCGCATATCGCACTCAAAAGGTGTGGTGCAGATGGGCGACCGCAAGGAGCATGAGCCGGAGGGCTTTGAACGGGATATCCCCAAGTATGTCATGGTCCCGGGGCATGCTCGTTTACGCAGAAAGGTTGTCCTGGAGCGATTGGAGAAGCTGAAAGAATTTGCTGAAGAAACCCCTTTGAACCGATGGGAAAACGGCGGCAAGGAAATCGGTATCATTTCCAGCGGCATTTCCTATGTTTATGCCAAAGAGGTAATGCCGGACGCATCATATCTCAAGCTTGGTCTCAGCTATCCCCTGCCGGAAAAGAAAATCCGCGAATTCGCAAAATCGGTCGACCGTCTTTTCATAATAGAAGAGCTGGAGCCGTTCCTGGAAGAACAGATCAAGGCCATGGGAATCCAGTGCGAGGGCAAGGAGCACTTCACCAATTACGGTGAGCTCTCACCGGGGGAGGTGATGAATGGCTTTGTACATGCGGGAATACTATCGGAAGGAGTGGAGAAGTCATATCCAGCCGAGCAGCTTTTCCCCCGTCCGCCGGTACTCTGTCCGGGATGCCCCCATAGAGGTATATTTACAGCGCTGAAGAAGATGAAAGTGCCGGTAACGGGAGATATCGGCTGTTACACACTGGCGGCTCTTAAGCCTCTGGAGGTGATGGACTCCTGCATATGCATGGGAGCTTCGATCGGCAATGCCATCGGTATGGCCAAGGCCGGAACCGAGAAGAAAGGCGTGGTGGCTGCAATCGGCGATTCGACTTTCCTCCATTCCGGCATCACCGGAGTGCTGGATGCAGTTTACAATAAAGCCAATGTGGTGATACTCATCCTTGATAACAGGATCACCGCCATGACCGGTGGACAACACCATCCGGGAACAGGCGTTACTTTAATGGGTGAAGAGACATTCCGGGTTGACTTTGTCGAGCTGTGCAAGACCCTGGGTGTGAGAGATATTCATACTGTTGATGCCTATGACCTGGATGCCTCCAAGAAAGTGCTCAAGGCGGCTTTGCAATATGAGGGTCCTTCGGTGGTGATTACCAGCCGCCCCTGCGCGCTCATGCCCAACAAGATCAAGGAGAAGCCCTATGTGGTACTCCTGGATGAATGCAATGGCTGCAAGCTGTGTTTCAGGATCGGCTGTCCGGCCATTTTTGCCTCTGAGGAGAAGACGGAGAAGGGCCATAATAAAGCGATAATCGATCCGAATCAATGTACCGGATGTACAATTTGCGCACAGGTCTGTCCCAAGGACTGCATCGTAAGGGTCGACAGCCCGGTGGTGGAAGGAGCGCGGACATGAAAGAAGCGGTGAACATACTGATAGTCGGCGTGGGCGGTCAGGGAGTGCTGCTGGCCTCCGAGGTATTATCCGAGACCGCCATGAAACACGGACTGGATGTCAAAAAGAGCGAGGTGCATGGCATGTCCCAGCGGGGCGGGATAGTAACCTCGCATGTGCGGATAGCAGAAACAGTTTACTCCCCCCTGATCCAGGAGGGTACTGCAGATTATCTGATAGCATTCGAAATATCCGAGGGCCTGCGCGCACTGGAATGGCTGAAGTCGGGTGGAACTGTCATAAGTTCGATGACCCGCATGGTGCCGCCTATTACGACCATAGGCGACTATGAATACCCCAGCGATCCTGCCGGAAAAATCCGGGAGGTCATCCCCCAACGCCAAAATACTTGATGCTGATAAAATAGCGGCTGATCTCGGTAACGTCAGGCTGGTCAATACAATCCTGCTGGGTGTGCTTTCGACCTCAATGGACATACCCGAGGAAACCTGGCTGGAGGTGATCAAAAAGCGCGTGCCGAAGAAGTTTATTGAGGCCAACCTGGAAGCGTTTAAAAAGGGACGGGAATACAGCTTTGAGCCTGTTCCGATAGGAGAATGATATGGAAGATGTTGTTCTTGTGGTAAATCCCGGCTCCACCTCGACCAAAATAGCTATTTACAATCGCACGGGGCCGTTGTATGACGCCAATATTCAGCATCCCGCCGAGGAGCTCCAGAAATTCGACAAAGTCACCGAGCAATATGAATTGAGATTGGATGCGATCGAAAAAGCCTTTAATAATCACGGCATGGACGATTACAGGATAGCCGGTATTGCCGGGCGCGGCGCCCCCACCAAACCTCTGGTGGGAGGAACCTACGAAGTCAACAAGGCGATGCTGAAGGATCTGCGTTCATGCAAATACGCCAATCATGCTTCAAATCTGGGCGCCATAATTGCCGACAAGCTGGCAAAGAAATACAAGGTCAAGGCCTATATCACCGATCCGATTACCACCGATGAATTCATACCCGAATCACGGATATCAGGGGTACCGCAGATTGAACGCAAATGCCGTTCGCACGCCTTAAATATCAAGGCCAATGCCCGTGATGCAGCGGCCAAAATCGGCAAGCCGCTGGAAGAGTTGAATTTCGTAGTCTGCCATATGGGAGGCGGTATATCGGTGTGTGCTCTGCGAGGCGGAAAGATTATTGATGTCAATGACGCCCTTCTGGGAATGGGCCCGTTTTCCCCTGACCGTGCCGGCGCGCTTCCCATCGGCGGAGTGGTCAAGATGTGCTACTCAGGCGAATACACCCAGAAGGAGATCGAGGATATATATTCGAAGAAAAGCGGACTGATCGCATACCTGGGAACATCCGATCTTCGCGAAGTGGAGCAGATGATTTCCGATAAAGACGAAATCGCAATCCTGATATTCAACGCCATGGCATTTCAGATTGCCAAGGAGATCGGGGCCATGACTGCGGTTCTGAAAGGAAAGGTTGACGGCATTATTCTTACCGGCGGCATGGCAAAGTCGCGCATGTTATTAGACAGGATCGAGGAATATATAGGCCAGCATGCGGAGATTTACGAACAGCCCGGCGAACTGGAAATGCCCGCGCTGGCCGCGGGCGCCTGGAGAGTAATCGACGGCAAAGAAGCAGCACTGGAGTATAAGTGATGGGAAAGGAAATTCATTCCGGCGAAGGGATTATTGAAGCCGCACAGGAGCTCTCCAAAAAGAACAAGCCCAAGCATGTGGCGGTCGCGGCAGCCTCGGACGTGGCAGTTCTGGAAGCCGTATCGATGGCCGTCAAAAAAAATATCTGCACCTCCACCCTGTTCGGGAATTCGGACAACATCAAGGAAATTGTTGATAAGTATGATATCGATCTCTCGGAAGTTGAGCTGATTGATTACACCAACCCCATCGAGGCCGCTTATAACGCGGTGAAAATGGCTGATGAAGGGAATGCCGACGTTATCATGAAGGGATTTATCTCGACCTCGGGGCTTTTGAAAACAGTGCTGTCGAGAGATTTCAATTTGCGCGGCAAGAATACCCTGTCCCACACCGCAGTCCTGGATATCCCCGGATATCACAAGATGCTGGGCATCACCGATGGGGGCATGGTGGTCAAACCGGATTTCGATACCAAAATTCAGCTCATCGAGAACAGCACCATGATTTTCAACGCTCTTGGATTTGACAAACCCAAGGTGGCTCTTTCAGGGGCGATCGACTACGTGGATGAAAATTTTCCCTCCACGATATTGAACCAGCGCATCATGGAGCATTACAAAACAGGCAAGATCCCCGGCTGCGAACTTTTCGGGCCGCTGACTTTTGATGCCGCCACCAGCAGGGAAATAGCGCAAAGCCGAGGCATCGATAATCCGGTGGCGGGGGATGCCGATATTTTTGTGGTTGACTCCATAGAAGAATGTAATATTACCAGTAAAGTTATGATCTTATTCATAAAAGCCATTTTTGCCGGGGTGATAGTGGGAGCCAAAGTCCCGGTGTCGCTTGTGTCACGCACAGACAGCACCCAGAATAGAATGGCGTCGCTTTCAATAGCATGCCTGGTAGCGCATTATCTACAGCAGAGCGGAGGTGCCCGGAATGCTTAACAGGTTCGATCAGATAAAAAACAGGGTCAAATCAGCAAACAGGAGAAAGCGTGTAATGATCTGGGATGCCGATGATTCCGGCTGGCTCAGGGTGCTCAGGAAATATCAGGATGATGGCCTGGCCGAGGTTACTCTTCTCGGTAATAAGAATAAAATAATGAAATCTGCCGGAGACGCCGGAGTTGAGCTCGACGATTTCGAGCTGCGGAACACATCATCGATCGAAGACTCAATCGCTCATATAAAAGAGGCTCTGGCAGATAAACGACTTGATATTCTCGTGCGCGGCACAGTTGGAATAAAGGACTCTCTCAAAGCGCTTTTCGCAAGAGATACAGGCTTCAGGGTGGGCAAAACGGTGGTCTCGGCTCTATCCTGCCATTATGTAGAAGATATCGAGCGCATGCTGATTGTGACTGATCCGGTGGTCATACCGGCGCCGGACCTTGTGCGCAAGATCGCAATAATCGGAAATGCAGTGAGCTTTGCCGGGCATCTTGAAGATGAGCAGCCCAAAGTGGCGCTCCTGGCAGCGGTCGAAGCGGTCTATCCGGTTATGCCGCACACCCTTGAGGCCGCGGCCATAGCCAAGATGAACGATCGCGGGCAAATCAAGGGATGCCTGGTTGACGGACCATTGTCTATGGACTGCGCAGTGATTGAATCTGCCGCAAGGAGCAAGGGGGTCAAGGGAGATGTCGGCGGAAAGGCCAATATTTTAGTTGCTCCTAACATTGAAACAGCTTATGGTATGTACAAGGCATTCAGCCTGTTTGTGGGAGCGCCCACGGGGATTGTGGTGGTGGGCGGAATTATCCCTGTCTGTATGGCTTCCAGATCCGACAGCGAGGAGACCAAAGAGAACTCCCTGTTATTGGCAATGTCTTAACGGGATATTTTTAGTATGAGAAAATCAAATACGCGCATGTCGGGCTGCCTGACCAATTTCCTCTTTCTTATTCTGGTCGCCATCCTGGCATTTTTCATCTATAAGTGGATTGTCAGCCTGGGTTCGGCCAACATTGTAATAACAAAACTCACGGTTACTGAGAGGGTCAGGCGTTCCGGGGAGCCGATTGAGGGATCGAAACTGGTCAACCTGCACCTGACAAATATCGGTGATCAGCCGGGAAAGTTTACGCTCGATATGGACAATTATATCGAAGCTCAGAAACTGGAAGGGCGGGAGATTAAGGATCGCCCCAATTTATGGAGCTTCAGCACAGAACTGTATTTTGACGAGCGCGATGAGTGGATTGAATATCCAAATTCTGAAATCTGGACCGGAAACAAGATCATTCCGGGCGCCCTGGAAATTAACATGGCCGAGAAGGAGACGCTGGAGCTGGAAGCGTATCTCAAAGACTCCAGGGGTTGGCGTATCAGTCTGCCGGAGGAAGGGGAGACATTACCGGAGGAAGAGCTTCTGGGGCCCTCTGAATTGCGAATCACGGTATTTTCCCCTCAAGGCGATATATACCTGAGTATGGAAGCTGCTCTGTAGCACCACAAAAACCGCCTGAACCAAAATTTAAACTATTGCAACAAAACAGCAGGCCCACCCGTCAGTATAATAGATAAAGAGAGGGTCCCTATAGAAATATGTTTATCAACGTAGTTCTTTGCCAGTTGCGTGTCGGGCTTGAAATCAGTCTTGCCGAAAAGATTCATATTTTTAAGAACAAGCCGGATTTTGTCTGTCTGCCAGAGTACTTCCTGATTCCGCCTGAATCAAAAGATTATTCCGAGTATGCCTCGCGCTTCGACTATAACCTGAAGCTGTTGGCGCGCTGGTCGGATGAGCTCGATACCACTTTTATGGGGGGCACAATAATAGAAAAATCGAATTCATTGATGTATAACACCTGTTTTATCTTCCGGAAGGGCCAGAAGATTGCCAGTTACAGGAAATGCTTTCCCACCGAAAAGGAGCAGGCGCGGGGAATTACACCGGGAAGGCGCAATATGGTTTTTGAGGTGGAGGGCGTCCGCGTGGGCATCCTGATCTGCGCCGATGTGCTGCATGAGGAGGTTTTCCAAAAAATGCGCAGGATGAATGCCGATATTATCTTTGTCCCGACAGTCTCTCCCCTGCTCGAAAATGACTCCCTGCAGGATAAAGCCCAGAGGGACAGCGATATTTTTGTCAGGGGGGCCGAAATCTCCCGCGCTTATGTGGTCAAGACATGCGGCCTGGGAACGATATTCGGGAAGCCGCAGAACGGCCGTTCGCTGGTGGCGGCGCCCTGGGGGATTATCTGGCAGGTCTCCCCCGAGGCCGAGCAAAATCCGAGAATACAGACGCAATTACTGGATATCGAGGAGTTACGCGAATTCCGCAGGGCGGTCATGATCCGGGAGGTTGTCAAACAAATAAAATTGGATTGAGATTCACATTTTTATTGAACCCTTGCTTATTATTTTGTTTTAATATATACTCTTCAGATCACGGAGGATGTTAATTTTTGATTGATGAGCACACGCTTAATCAGTGCCTGAATATTCTACTCTCAGCCGGTGCGGAGTACGCGGATATATTTGCGGACAGGGGACGTTTTTACAGTTCGCTTTCGGATGATCGCAAAATCTCTACCTCGGCCCATGAACAAACGGGCGTGGGCATCCGGGCAATTAAGGAAAATGCCGATTATTATGTTGTCTGTGAGAGTTTCAATCCCAATAAGCTAATCGAAACAGCGCGCCGGCTGGCCTCCGGCCTGAAGCTCGCAGGCGAACCGCCCTCAGTCAGTCTGAAACCGGGCGGGATCCCGGAATTCTATAAGCCCCAAAGAGATCCGCGGACAGTCCCGTTAACGGAGAAAATCGCTATGCTCAAGGAGGCGGAACAATACGCCTGGGATTTTTCGGACAAGATCAAGCAGGTCACAATACATTATTCTGATTTAAACCGTGAAATCATGTTTGCATCATCCGAAGAACAGGAAATCCTGCACAAGAACCTGGCCCTGATAGAATTTTTCATATATGTCTATGCCGGCAGAGACGGTGACGAAAGGCAGCTTGGACGCGCCGGGAAGTCGTTTTACCGCGGCTGGGAGGCATTCGAAGGAGAATCCAGTCCAAAGAAGATGGTCAAGGAGGCCTGCGAGCAGGCGCTGCTGATGCTCGATGCCCGGGAATGTCCCTCGGGTGAGATGCCGGTAGTATTCGCTCCGGGTGGAAATGGGGTGTTGTTTCATGAGTCCTGCGGGCACGGTATGGAGGCTGACCTGGTGCAAAAAGGCAGCTCCTTTGCCGGATTGATGAACAAGCAGGTGAGCTCTGATAAAATCACTATAAAAGATTCCGGGCTGATCCCCGGTTTTCCGGGCAGTTTTTCTTTTGATGATGAAGGAATCGAGAGCCAGGAGACTACCTTGATTGAGAACGGCATTCTAAGAAACTACCTGCATTCGCGCATGACCGCACGGCAAATGAATTTGAGCCCGACCGGCTCGGGGCGGCGTCAATCATACAGATATCCGCCCATGCCGAGGATGAGGAATACATTTATTGAGGCCGGCCCGGATAACCCGGAAGAGATTATTCGGGGCACGAGAAGGGGCTTATATGCAGCCGATGTCGGTTTCGGCGGGCAGGTCGATGTCGTAACCGGAAGATTTATCACCAGCATAATTCTGGGATATATGATCGAGGATGGAAAACTGACCTATCCGGTGAAAGGCGCAACCATCACCGGCATAGGAATCGAGACGCTGAAAGATATCGATATGGTGGGCAATGATCTTGTGATGGACCCCTCATCCGGCAGATGCGGCAAGGGCCAGGAGGTGCCGGTTGGAGTGGGCATGCCCACGCTGCGTGTGAAAAAGCTGGTGGTGGGTGGAGCAGGACAGGCGTTTGAAGGCCAGGGATAATGATCGACGAGAGCTTTGCACAAAATCTTATCGAAACCGCAATAAACTGCGGGGCGGAAAAGGCTGAGGCTTATATCTCGGAGAAGACGGAGACCGAGATAACTATCGCCGAGGGCAAACCCGAATCGGTTAATGTCAAATCCGATCAGGGCTATGGAATCCGTGTGCTTCTGGATTCCAAACTCGGGTTCTATTCCTCCAACCGACTGGAGCCGTTGCTGGCAACAGAGAATATCCGTCAACTTGTGAGAGCGACGGGACTGCATACTTCGGACCCATTTAACACTCTTCCTGAACATTTGGCGGATCAAAGCAGCGATGCATCCGAGATTTATGATCCCGAGCTGGCGCAAATTCCTCTTTCTGAAAAGATAAAAACCGCCATTGAAATCGAAAAAGCCGGACGTGGGGCAGATTCCAGGGTAGCGGGCTTCGTATGGATATTATATGGTGACGTAACCGAGTCGTACCGTATAATTAGCTCTACCGGAATAGATGTCAGCTCATCCGGTACAACCTGCTATGGCTTCGCTTACTGCTTTGCCAATCATGGGGAGGCTGTTCAAACCGGACGCTTTGCCAAAGCCTATGGCCGTTACAGTGATTTCAATGCCGGGGAGATCGGCCGTACCGCTGCCGATTATGCGGTGCGCATGCTGGGAGCCAGGGATCTGAGAGGCAGTAATATGCAGGCGGTCTTCCCGCCCGAGGCGGGCATTCCGATAGTTCATGCCTTGTTCGGGATGATCGAAGCGGACTCGGTGCAGAAGGGCAAATCGCCCTTCAGGGAAAAAATCGGCAAACAAGTGGCCTCGGATATCCTGACATTAATAGATGACGGCACGCTGGCAGATGGTCTGGGCACAAGGCCATATGACAGCGAGGGAATCCCGACCACCAGGACTATGGTGATCGAAAACGGTCTTTTGAAAAATTATCTTTATGATACCTATACGGCCAAAAAGGGAAAGACGAAATCAACGGGTAACGCCGCGCGCAGCAGTTATCACAGTAAGCCCTTGATTTTTCCCACCAATTTCTTTATAAAGCCAACAGATATCGATACAAATGAGATGATCGGTGACGTAGAAAAAGGCATCCTGATAACCGAGTTATCGGGGCTCCATGCAGGTATTAACCATGCCACAGCAGATTTTTCGGTGCCGGCCAAGGGCATCGTAATCGAGCATGGAGAAATGACATATCCGGTCGATAACATAGCGATCTCTGGAAATCTGTTTCACTTTTTGAATAATATTTCCGTGATCGGAAACGACTTAGAGTGGGAGCCGATTGACGGTATGATCGGAGCTCCCACATTTAAAGTCGAGGACCTAAAAATAATAGGTAGAGGTTAGATATGACGGCTCAAGAAGGCAACAGCAAAAAATCCCGCCGGGTTCTGGGCGACGAGTGGATCGATTGGGACGGTTCTATTGAAGAATCGCTGGTGAATACCCAGAAAAAATTATTTCTCTGGGTTTCGGTGCTGGGCGTATTCGCGACAATCGCTGCGGTATTCTTATTCACCTGGCTGATTCACCCCCGGCTAATAGAGTTATCTCCGGTGGCGGGAGAGATCGTGATATATATTGTTTTCGCTTTTGCAGCGTTGCTGGTTTTATGGGTGTGCCTGTTTATCATCAGCCTGCTTTTCGAGCTGAGGCTGCTGGCCCCGATTCTGTTAGTGCCGCGGGTGATCAACTTCATGTTGAACATGGCGGTAAAAATCGGCGGGCTTCTGGGTATTCCCAGGGACAGAATGGTAAATTCATTCCTGAAAGTCCACAACCTTGTGCTCAGACTGAAAGACATCCATCTTGACCCACAGGAACTTCTGGTAC
>DSEQ01000042.1 GCA_011056555.1 Candidatus Zixiibacteriota bacterium
GCCATCGTGATTTATGTCACCACAGACATTTGCCACCTTTCCAGGATATTCCAGTATTTTAGGCGTTGGATTAAATGGATTACCTCCATAAAATATACAAGGCGGAAAACCTTCAGAGGTTACGATAAAATCATCTATTTCATCTTTATTAATGTCGCCCAATGGAATTATACCCTCAGCAAAATGACCGATTCCCGGCGAATCCTCAAAAGGTGAATCAAGCCGCAAGTCCGAAACAGAATCGGGAGATTCACTACCCCAATATATTAATACATAGCTGGGGTAAGAATTAGCACTTGGGGATGTCGCATAATCAGCATAGCCATCATTATTAATATCTCCTACACAGGCACCTATTGTGAATATATCAATTCCGTCTCTAATTATGCATATTGTGTCATCACAAAAATCATCAAGATCATCGCCGCCTTCATAAAGATAAAATACTCCTGCATAGGAAGAAGTATTCGGTGCACTTACTATTACATCATTGCGGGCATTACCATTATAATCACATGAATATACTCCAATCCCAAATCCCTCCAGCGGATCACCTGACAGACTCAAATCTGCCTGCGTTTTTGAATAAAAATCAGAAGCTCCCAAATATATATCAATATATTCGATCCCGGATTCATTCCGAAGCATTGAAAAATCATTATAAGCGTCCCCATTTATATCTGATAGCCAGGTATATCTTCCAGCATGACCCAGATATTGCTTATCCGGAAGAGTATCTGCAGGATTTCCCCCATAGTATACCTTGATTTCTCCCAGCGCGTTCGAGGCAAAAACTTCCGAATAGCCATCCGAATCCAGATCGCCGGGGGAGAATACTATAATCCCCAAATTATCCGAAAAAGTCTCACCCTCATCTATAAAAAGAAGGCCCAGACCTATAGCATGGGTTTCAATCTGCATAAAAAAACAAGAAACAAAAATTACTATCGATGCTCTTTGCAAGATCCCCGAAGTACAGAATATAGAATTCAATGTTCAGCATCCGGCTACGTGGTTCAATCTCAAGATAATTAATTGGAATCTGACGTCAATGAAAATCACGCCCAAATAAATTTGGGCGTGCCACCCGGTAGGGCAGAATCCGGAATAAAATGATTCTGCCAATGATAATTCACTTTGAGAGCATCTCCCGGTGCGCCCAGCGGACGCGGAGAACGAGGACGTACTCCGTCAGGGGCCGGACAGGTCCGCGCACGAAAAAATAATTTTGGGCAGCGCACATTGATCTGCAAATACAAAAGGCCGGCAAAACCGGCCCTTTATATGAGAAATATTTCGATTAAATTACTTACTTTATTCCAACTAACTCCACTTCAAAGAGCAGTGTCGCGTTGGGCGGGATAACATTGCCTGCTCCGCGGGAACCGTAGCCGAGCTCGGGCGGGATAATCAGGAGGCGCTTGCCGCCGACATTCATCATGGCCACACCCTCATCCCAGCCCTTGATTACACGGCCCGCACCCAGCACAAATTCCAGCGGCTGGCCGCGGTTTTTGGAACTGTCAAACAGGGCTCCATCCAGAAGCCATCCGGTATAGTGCACCTGGACTGTCTGACCTTTTTCGGGCTGTTCGCCGTTGCCCTTCTCCAGCACAACATATTTCAGACCGGAATCGGTCTCTTTCACATCCTTTTCATCATACAGCGGCGGTTTGGGCGGCTTGGGGCCCTCGCTGACCTCTAAGGCCTCGACCTCGAAGATCAATGTTGAATTGGCCGGAATCGGCCCCATAGCACGGTTGCCGTAACCCAGGTCAGGCGGAATTATCAGCATGCGCTTGCCGCCGGGAGCCATGCCCTGCAGGCCCTCTTCCCATCCTGGAATTACTCTATGCTCGCCGACTACGACTGTAAAAGGCTCGCCCCTATCCCGTGAGCTGTCAAATTTCTTGCCGGATGTCAGCCATCCGGTATAATGGACTTTTACCGAATCCCATTCTTCAGCTTTTTTGCCCTCACCCAGTTCAACGTCGATATATTTCAGGTTCGATGCGGTCGTTATGGTATCGCCCTCAACCTCAGGAACATCTTCCTGAATTATCGGACTCTCCTCCTGAGCCAGAAGACCGGAAAAGACAAAAAATGTGGCGAAAACTAATGCAAAAAGAAACAGGTTGATCTTTATTCGCATCACAAATCCTTTCGTTTTGAGTTACACCTGTGTTAACGATTGTACCGTTTTCTTATCCAAACGTTTCACGACTGCTGTAATTAGTTTGACGCAGTTCAGATAATCATCACGGTAGATCATGGAAGCGTGGCCATGAATGTAGCGTGTGGCCAGGCCGATAAATATCGAGGGCACACCGAATTTGGTCATATGAATCCGTCCACCATCGGTGCCGCCGCGTTCCAGGTAGCTGAGGCCATAGGGAATCTTGTTCTTCTCGGCCGTATCTATAACCAGATCACGAAGTTTTACATTCGGTATCATGCTGCCGTCATAAACCACAATCTGCGGCCCCGAACCCATCTTCTCCGGCGGCTCGCCCTCCATACCGGGGGTATCGCGAGCGACGGTAACATCGGTCACGATGCCGACATCCGGATCGCCCATATATGCGGCAGTTCCGGCACCACGCAGACCGACTTCTTCCTGTACAGTACCGACACCCAGCACAGTATTGGGATGTTTGGCTCTCTGCAGTTTCTTGAAAAGCTCGATCACTATGCCGCAGCCGATTCGATTATCAAAGGCCTTGGCCAGATACATCTTCTTATGGTTCATGATAGTAAAAGGCGAATATGGAACGATGGCATCGCCCACGCTGACACCCAGATTTTTTTTGACATCATAGCCGTCTTTCGCCCCTACATCGATATACATATCCTTCAACTCAAGGACTTTCTTGCGCTCCTCCTCTTTCAGAAGATGTGGAGGTGTGGAGCCGACAACTCCGAGCACCGGGCCTTTTTTGGTGAGAATCTGTACTCTCTGGGCCAGGACTACATGCCCCCACCATCCACCCAGCGGCAGAAACTTGATGAAGCCCTTCTTGTCGATCTCCTTAACCATGAAGCCGACCTCATCCATATGGCCCGCGACCATGATGCGGGGGGAATCGGCGGTTCCTTTTTTGGCGGCGATGAGGGAGCCGAGTCTGTCATAAGTTATTTCATCCGAAATCGTTTCCAGATGATTTTTCATGATTGATGCGATCTCGTGCTCATGCCCCGGAACCCCGGGAGCATCAACCAGCTCCTGGAGCAATGTTTCAGTGGAATCCATATTCCTTACCTTCCTTAATAGTATTTCAAAAGCTCAGACAAGTTATCGATCACCAGATCGGGCAGGGACAAATCATCATACTCCCGGCCCTTTTTGCGTAACAGAATCGAGAAGACTCCGCAGTTTTTTGCGCCCAGCACATCGATTTCAACTCGATCTCCAATAAAGAAAGCCTTTGAGGCCGAAATGTCAAGCTCTCTGAGCATTTCTATATATATGGAGGGATGCGGCTTGCGCCGCGGGAATGCTGATGAGAAAATAACATGGTCGAAGAAACGATCGATTCCGAATTTTCTCATATCTTCAAGATGGTATTCGGGAGGAAAGACGGTGTTTGAGATCAGCCCGATTTTATGGCCATTGCTCTTGAAATACTCCAGCACCTCCAGTGCACCGGTTTTAAGGTATATACTTTCCCTTACAGGTTGATAATAAACCTCCAGAAACTTCTCGAGGAAATCGGAATTGTTCGAGATGCCGAGATGTAAAAGAAAACTCTCGAACAATTTCAGTATATCCTTTTCTTTGTGGGTGATATTGCTCTCTTTTTCGACCTCGACCACTTTATACAGGAAGACCTCATAAAATTTATCGAATTCGGGCGGCTGCGTATCGGTTTCCTGCAAATATTTATGCGCTCTCTTCAGGCTCAATTTAAATAAATCCGGCCAGGGAATATTTTCATATTCTATGAGAGTAGACCCGAGGTCGAAAATTGCGGCCTCTTTTTCTTTCAATGACGTCATGGCATAATCTCAGCCTGCAAAGAATTCGGTATTTATCTTCTCAATTACTTCTTTATAGATATTATCCCAGATATGTTCCCGGGCAATCTGCTTGCCGATTGTTTCTGCTTCTTCCTTATCTCTCTGGAGCATAAATTCTATGGCATGAATCCAGTCTTCCGCATTGTTGGGTACAATTTTGACAAAACGAGGGTCAAACCTGCTCAAAACTTCCATCTCGGATGACACCGAGCACAAACCTGCGGCTGCGAACTCATAGAACTTCAATGGATTAGAATATCGGAAGAAATCGTTATCCTTATATGGCATAAAACCTACATCAAATGATTTCAGCACCTCGGGCATAAGGCTGTGCCGGTATTTGCCTGTGAAATGAATATTGTGATATTGACTCATCTTTTCGAGCGGCGCACTTTTTTGAACAGGACCCACAAACAGAAAATTCCATTCAGGTTTTTGAGATACTATTGCTTCGATCAATTCCCAGTCAAGACGTTTTGATATTATTCCCGTATAGCCTATACGGGGAGAAGGGATTTTAATCAATTCCGCTCCGGGCTCAATATTTTCTTTGCTCAGGCGTTCATAAGTCTGTTTGTCCAGCCCGTTGCCCGAGAGCCAGGCATGTTTGTAGTGGCTGCCGTATTTTTCGAGAAGCTTGGGGGAGGTTGCCAGCAGTAGGTCAATTTTGTCACGAAGACCTGTTTCTTTGCGATCGACCGCCTCGATACTATGTCCGTCATAATCCACAAGATTATCATATAATTCCAGTACATTTAATGAATCTGGAAAAAGGTCGGTTATATAATATTGCTGGGGATGATGGAACCAGATGATTGGACGGTCCTCGGAAATTCCCAACTCGCACATGAGGTATCGATAGGATTTCCTCAGGGCCTTGATATTCATGCTTTCAAGCACTGTAAAATGTGCGGCAATCAGGTCATTAATGAAATAGCGCGGTGAGAAGAGAAAAAGATTATTATCAAGCTCTTCTATAAGTGGCTTTTCAAAAAATTCCCGCATACGCTCCGGCTTCTTGACCACAGTTGTGAAACGGCAGAGGGGCCGATTAACAGCGACAACACTGCAATCTAGTTCCTTGACCACATGCGACAGGGCATAGAGCATATGTCGGCGCATAAAAAGAGGCCAATCCACTGTCAGGAATAACAGAATTATTTTCGGAAATTGTCTCAATCTTCTATGGCCAGTTGCAGTATTTGCTCGATTAGTTGATCAAATGAAATGCCCGCCGCTTTTGCGGCTTTGGGCACCAGCGAGGTCTTGGTCATACCCGGCAATGTATTTACCTCCAGGCAATACAGCCGGCCCTCTTTATCCATGCGAAAATCAACACGGGCATAGCCCTTGCATTCGAGTGTTTTAAATGCTCTCAGGCCCAGATCCTGGATCAATATCGTAGTTTCATCCGGGATTTTGGCCGGGTACTCGTATGCACACATACCCTCGGTATATTTGCATTCATAATCGTATAATTTATTCTTTGGCAGGATTTCGACCACGGGCAATGCTCTCTCCCCGAGAATTGCAACTGTCAACTCCCTGCCGTCTATATATTCCTCGATCATGACATTATCAGAAACCTCACAGGCGAGCTCGATTGCTTTGCGGTAGTCATCCAGCTCCTCTACCAGCGAGAGTCCCACAGTCGAGCCCTGATCATTGGGTTTTACTATAATTGGAGGGGAAAATTCCTGTCGTATGAGCTCATACAGCTCATCATCAAAATCCTTTTTATTAATCAGCATCCAGTCCGGGGTGGGAATATCGTCCCGCTCAAATAATTTTTTGGAGATGGCCTTGTTCATGCATAAAGCCGAAGAGAGCATGCCCGAGCCGGTATATTTCTTGCCGGCAAGATCGAGAAGGGCCTGAATTGTACCGTCCTCACCGCTCCCCCCATGAAAAGCCAGAAATACAGCATCAACATCAGAAAGCTCCTCCAGATTGGCTATTTTGAGGCTCTGCACCCGGTCATATCGGGCCAGCTGTCCGAGCTCGGGAGGAGCGGTCTTGATATCATCACTAATCAGGCGGGTGGACTCTTTGAGATATCTGCTGCCTTCGGCAGTGTCGATGGCGATCACCTCATGGCCGTTGCCCTGCAGCGCCGAAGTTATCGCCGCCCCCGAGGCCAGGGAGACATCCCGCTCAAGAGAAATTCCCCCCATTAGAACCAGGACCTTCATCCACAAGTCTCCTTTTTAAATAATATCTGGCAATCCATAATATTATTATAACAATTACTATTATAAACACAACATTTGTATAGGTTGAGAGAATCCTGTACACTTTCTGGAGATTCTGCTGGAGGTAATGGGCCATCAGAATGACCATGCTGTTCCAGATCAAACATGATATCGAGACCAGGATGAACGCTTTCTTGAAGGGCATCTCGGCTATCCCGGCAAAGAATACCAGCGCAAACCTGATCCCGGGAAGAAATTTGGAGACTACCAGAATGCTTTTACCATACTTTTTGTACCACATTTCCGTTCGATTAAGGAGCTTATCGTTAAGAAACCAGATTTTTCCTGATTTAAGGATTCGCCTGCCATAGCGCCTACCAACCAGAAAAACCACTGTCAATCCAAGCGCAGAGCCGGCATAGGCCGCGGCAAGAACAATAATCAGAGAAACATCCCCGGCTCCAGATAAAAACCCCGCGGCAAATATGGCGACATCACCCGGAAAAATCGGAAATACATATTCGATAAACATGGCGCCCGCCACCATAAAATATACCCACAAGCCGCCGTGGGATATGAAGATATCTGCCCAATCTTTCCAATGTTGAAAATCCGGGAAGATCTCACTCATAGTATTCCTCTTCCGACGAAGATTCTTCTTCCTCTTCCTCGGGTTCGCTCATGTCTATAATTGTGCAGACTGCAAAAGCTGAAATGCCTTTTTTGAATTCAGGTACAAGATGAAAAAATGAACCGGATTGCTTGAGTGAAATCATGCTGCTGTCGATTTTCAGGGCATGGGAGAGATTCAAAAGCATATATGTTTTATAAGGGGCCAGATCGATCTCGGAACAGGCCAGAATCACATCAATGTTTTCTATTGCAAATGATATTCGCGCCAGCTTTAGATTCACCAGTTCCAGGAGCCTCAGTCCGGAAATATCTTTATATTTAATATCATCCTCGGGAAAGAGCTCATTCATCTCTCCCAGGTTGGAGGCCCCCAGGAGGGCATCGATAATAGCATAGCACAGCACATCGGCATAGGAGTTGCCCTCGAGCCCCATGGGATGGTCTATTTTAGCTCCACCGAGAATGAGTTGTCGACCCTTAACGAACGGACGCATGGCGATCCCTATCCCGGTCTTAAACATCGGAGCCTCTTGCGTTCATGTTTTTCTTGATAAAATATTTGGCTACTTCAAAATCTGCATCGCTTTCTATCCTGAAGTTCTTACTGCTGCCCTCTACAACCCTCACCTTGCTGCCGTAGTATTCAACCACCGCCGCATCATCGGCGAAAACGTGGGCGGTTGTAGCGGCTGACCTGTAGGCATCCATTATAAGGTTGTATTTGAATACCTGAGGGCTTTGCATGAGGTAGATTCTTTTTCTGTCGAGGGAAGCGAGGATATATCCCCCCTCGGCCCTTTTTACTGGCTGGTGCGCCTGCCTGCCCAGCGCGACAGCATCATGCTCAAGGCACTCGGTGATTAATTTTGAAACCGTATCGACATCAAGGAAGGGCCTCAGGGCGTCATGAATCATCACAATATCCGTATCTTTGCCCAGCCCTTCAAGACCGGACAAAATGGTGCCATATCGGGTTTCCCCCGATTCGCGAATTTTCTGCACCTTATGGAACTTATATCTATCCACGATATTATCCGACATATAGAGCATAAATTCAGGCGCAACCACAGGAACAATCTCATCGATCTGCTCGCATTCCTGAAATACCCTGATCGTGTGGGCGATGACTGGCATGCCCTCGATCGGTTTGAAATGCGGGGGCAGATCACCCGGGTCGAGTTTGGGATAATATCCGCTATAGATTATCGCACAGCATTTCATAATATCATCATGCTGTCGCCGTAGCTGAAGAAGCGATAACCTTCCGCCACAGCTTCACTGTAAATCCTCAAAATATTCTCACGCCCGGCAAAGGCCGAGACCAACATCAGAAGAGTTGATTTTGGAAGATGGAAATTGGTGATCAATTTGTCAACAAGTTTAAACTGGTAAGGAGGATAGATAAAAAGATCGGTATCTCGTGAAATCGGCTCAAGACTCCCATCGGTTTGCTTATACCAGCTTTCGAGCGCCCGTACCGAGGTTGTGCCGACCGCCACAAGGTTTTTGTTCTGTCCTCTTAACTCCTTGATTTTCAACGCAGTTTCCGGTTCGATGCGATACCTCTCGAATTCAATCTGATGTTTTCGGGGGTCATCCACACGAATCGGCTGAAATGTTCCCCAGCCTATATCGAGAATAATCTCAGCGATTTCAATTCCCTTTCTTTTCAAGTTTTGGAGAATTTCGGGGGTGAAATGCAGTCCGGCTGTGGGCGCCGCGACCGAGCCCCAATAGCGGTTGTAAACAGTCTGATAGCGCTCGTAATCGGAATCCTCCGGCTGGCGCTGAATGTAGGGCGGAAGCGGGATTATGCCCTGAGCTTCCATCAAATCATACACTTTCTCCGGAGGGTGAAACCTCAGCGTACGGGAGCCGTCAGCATGAACATCCACCACCTCGGCCCCGACAGGGAATTCTCCAAATGATAGTTCGACCCCGGCATTCATGCCTCTGCCCGGCTTGACCAGGCTTTCCCATACACCCTGTTCCAGTTCCCGCAAAAGCAGCAGCTCAAATTTTCCCCCGGTTTTGGTCTTACTCCCAAACAACCGAGCCTTCAATACACGCGTAGTGTTCACCACCAGAAAGTCATCTGGATCGAAAAACTCCACCACGTCATAAAATCTCTTATGCCAAATCTGACCTGTTTTTCTGTCATAGACCAGAAGCCTGCTATGGTCGCGTCTTTTTGCAGGATAATTGGCGATCTGCTGTTGGGGAAGATGGTAGTCGAAATCTGTGAGCTTCATAATTTATTTGGAGGGAGTATGGGATATAGATTTTTTCTTTTTCTTCGCCTTCTTCTGATATCTTTCTTTTTCGGAGAAGACACAACCGCAGTATTTCTGCATATACAAACCCATTTCGCGCGCTTTCTGCCGCCCTTCACGATAACCGGAGACAATATCGAGGTCGAGGAATTTCACTCCAGTCTGGGCTTCCAGATCATTGCCCACTTTTCTGATATAATCCAGCTTTTGATAAGGCGATACCAGCAGGGTAGTGGTAAAATATTCGAATCCATTGGCTTTGGCGTAACGGGCGGCCTCTGTCAACCTCAGAATATAGCAGTGCATGCAGCGGTCCTGCAGATCTGACATAGCCGCCTGAAGGAATCGTTCCAGATCATAGCTGTCCTGATAGACGATATCCATCTGTTTCATATCCTGAAATTTTCTCAGGCTTTTCAAGCGCTCTTTATATTCGGTAAAGGGGTGAATATTGGGATTGTACCAGAAGCCGGTTAAGTGCTCGCCTTCCCTGATCATTTTCTCATAAGGATAGACCAGGCAGGGGCCGCAGCATATGTGAGTCAGAATCTTCATAATATTTTTCTGTCGGATTCAAGAGATATACGGATCGAATTTGCCTATATTTTAAAAAAGCTCTCGCTGGTCCCTTTCAGATTTTTTCAAATTCAAGTGCTGGTATCCATTGGAGGTAACCACCCGTCCGCGGGGCGTGCGATTCAAAAGCCCCTCCTGAATCAAAAACGGCTCATAGATTTCCTCTATGGTATCCTGCTCCTCGCCTACTGCAACAGCAAGCGTGTTAATACCCACAGGGCCGCCTTTGAATTTGTGTATAATAACCTCCAGGATACGTGTATCCATCTCATCCAGACCGAGATTATCGACATCCAGGCGCGCCAGGGAATCGGAGGCGACAGCCCTGTCGATACCGCCATTACCGGCCACCTCTGCAAAATCCCGCACGCGCTTCAAGAGCCGGTTGGCGACACGGGGCGTGCCCCGCGATCTTCGGGCGATTTCGAATGAGCCCTCCTGGTCTATCTTCACGCCCAGGATTTGGGCGGAACGCTTTACGATTTTCTGCAGGCTTTCCACATCATAATAATCCAGCCTGCCGACGACTCCGAAACGCGACCTCAATGGGGAAGTCAGAAGACCCGCACGGGTGGTTGCGCCGACAAGCGTGAAATGCTTGATCGGAAGCTGAACCGAACGCGCCGAGGGCCCTTTATCGAGCATAATTTCCAGGGAAAAATCTTCCATGGCCGGATAAAGATATTCTTCCACCACACGATTCAGGCGGTGGATTTCATCTATAAACATGACCTCGCGCAGATTCATATTCGTCAGAAGACCGGCAAGGTCGGCGGCACGTTCCAGTACCGGCCCCGAGGTGGTCTTGATCTTGACTCCCAGCTCGTTGGCCATGATGTGGGCCAGAGTTGTTTTTCCAAGTCCCGGAGGACCGTAAAGGAGCACATGATCGAGGGCCTCGCCCCTGTTGGAGGCGGCCTCGATGAAGACCTTCAGATTGTCCACCAGCTTCTTCTGCCCAACAAAATCTTTGAAGTGCCGGGGCCTGAGGGTGGCATCAAAGGTTTCCTCTCCGGCGGCACGATCCGGGGCTGTAATTCGCTCTTTCGGCATAATCATATAAGTTAAGTAAAAAAATTACCTTCGCAATCACAAAATACGGCAGTTCTGCATGTCAAACTAATTTATTTTTGACACAAGATGACTTCCTTAGTCATTCTGAGGGAATGAAATGACCGAAGAATCTATTGTGCTACCCTGAGATCCTTCGTCTCGCTCAGGATGACTGGATTCAGTACCATTTTGTTTATCATTCATCAGCATCTTTTAACAATGTTGCAAGCCGCTCTTTCCAGATTAGACTTGACAAAATGCAATAACATTCGTACAGATTCCGAAAACATCTCATTAGTTTAGACTAAAAGGCAGCTTCTTACAAGGAGGTAAAATGGGCAACTTCTTTTTTATAAAGCCTGCTCTAACCGCACTTGAGGAGGGGCGTTCGGTACGCTTTGGAATATTCATCCTGATGTGGATTATTGCGATAGCTATCGTAGCGGCGGGCATAGTAAGCTGGGTGGATTTCTGGAATCAGGTCTCCGGGCAAAATGCGTCAGGGGTCCTGGGCGTAATTCTATACCAGCTTGTGTTCCTGATCCTGCTTTATTTTCTCTTCCAGATACTGGTAATCCGGGCCAGTGATGTGTTAAATGTGGAGGAATTCGAATCAGATTTTACGGTGATTCCGGTTATGTCCGTGCTGATACGGGCAGTGGGGGAATTACTCGCCATCTACTGCCTTTTTCAGGGGATAGGATGGCTGATTTTCGCCTGGTTTGCCAGCGCCGTTCCACAACTTGGACTGGGCGCATTTGATGATCTGTTTGTCATCGTAAATATCTATTCAGGTTCCGGATTCAAACAGGGGATTATCGCCCTGGTCAAGGGGATAATCTGGGGCTTTGCCTCAATCGTCGTGGCTTATTTTCTGGCTGAAGTGATAAGTTTATGCCTGAGATGGTACCTGGATATAAAGAAAATCCGTGTGGTAGCGGAGGGGCATGAGAAACCCGCCCCTGCTGCGGCCACAGCCGGCGCCGAGGGACCCAAGCCCGAGGAGAAGGGCGGCGAAGAGAAAAAAGATTAGATTACCTGGATCTGATATGGCAGCAGGATACTGAAAGATGGGCGCTTCAGGTTGAGGAGGACGCTCCTGCAGCAGTGTTGACGAGGGTGAGTATCTTATCGGATGGATGACGGCTGAAGATTCCCGGTGCCTGCTCAGACTTCATTTGGGCGGGTCTTTCCACCTCTCACGCCCAAAGCGGTGTTACCCATCACGAGGCGATCATTTAAATATCTTGATTAGTCAAGCTGGCTTGTCACAAACAGGCATTTGCCACGCTCAGGATCGTACATCTGGCATTTGCGGTAATCGCCGAATGGAACTATCCCGTCGGTGGCGAGGCAGTCCCAGTCGAAATCGCGGCAGGGCAGCTCGCGATTCAGTTCTTCAAGGCGTTCTTCTCTTGTAAGGTCGATAAATCTCTGCATAAGTATTAATTGTCAGTCATGCCGTATTCATGCAGCTTATTGCGAAGAGTACGGGTGGTAATACCCAGTTCCTCGGCTGCTTTGGTACGGTTTCCGGCGTGACGTTCCAGTGATTTCAGGATAAGTATCTTCTCCCCTTCCGAGATCGTGATCGGCTCGGAAAGCATGTCCGACATCTCGGCATTCGGCCCCAGAGCCAGATATGAGGGAAAATCCATGTGAGTGATAACAGAGTTCTTTGAGGTCACCACCGCCCGATGGATGAGGTTCTCCAGCTCGCGCACATTGCCAGGCCAGGGATAAGACTGCAATAATCTCAATGCCTTTTCTGAAAGGCCCTCAATATGGCGCTCATCCTCTTCGTTAAACTTCTGAATAAAATGTTCAATCAGCAATGGCAGGTCATCCTTGCGCTCCCGCAGGGGAGGAATTTCGATATTGATTACATTGAGCCGATAATACAAATCCTCGCGGAACTTGCCCTTCCTGACTTCGTCCATCAAATTGCGGTTGGAGGTTGCGATCAACCGAACATCGACCTTGACCGGCAGACCCGACCCGACCCGCTCGAACTCGGACTCCTGCAGCACTCTCAGGAGCTTGGCCTGCAGACCGAGATCCATCTCCGAGACTTCATCCAGCAGAAGCGAGCCGCCGTCGGCCAGTTCAAAGCGTCCCTTGGTCTGCTTGATAGCGCCGGTGAAAGCGCCCTTCTCATGGCCGAAAAGCTCCGATTCGATCAGATTTTCCGGCAGGGCGGCGCAGTTTATTCGGATGAAGGGCATATCCTTGCGGGGGCTGTTGTAATGAATTGCTTTGGCTACCAGCTCCTTGCCTGTGCCCGACTCGCCAGTCAGGAGAATTGTGGCCTTGCTGTTGGCGGCGGTCTGGATCAGGTCGAATATATCCAGAAGTTTTCTGTTCTGCCCGACGATATTTTCAAAACTATATTTATCCCTGATCTGGGCCCTGAGAACCTTGTTCTCCATGGCCAGAGCACGGTGCTCGAGCCCCCTCCTGACGACGATTTCGATCTCATCAGGAGAGAAGGGTTTGAGGATATAATCGTAAGCGCCCTTACGCATGGCATCCACCGCATTCTCGATCGTGCCGTAGGCGGTAATTACGACCACGACTGAATCGGGAGAAACCGCCTTGATCTTCATCAGGAGCGTAATACCGTCCATCTCGGGCATACGCACATCGGTGAGAATGAGATCATATTCATTCTCCTGCATCAGTTTCAACGCCTCGGCTCCGGAGAGAGCAGAGTGTACCTTAAAGCCCGCGCGGGTAAGGGTTTCGTTGACGAATTCGTTTACCAGCTTGTCGTCATCTACAACCAGTATCATGTTGCTCATTGTGATACCTCGATTACATTTCAATGTAAATTGGCAGGTATTTCAAGGGTAATATCTGTCCCCCGCCCGATTTCGGAATCTACTCTAACTTCACCTTTATGCAAAAGCACAAGTTTCTTAACTGTGGCAAGTCCCAGCCCGGTTCCAGAATTTCTGGTGGTAAAGAACGGTGTGAACAGCTTTTTCTTGTTTTCCTCACTGATGCCCGCACCCGGGTCGGAAATCATTATGCTCAATTTGTCGTCGGCTACGACCGAAAGTTTTATCTCCGAATGTCCGTCCTGCGCTTGATGAGCATTCAGCAGCAGATTGGTCAAACACTGGCTGATATGCTGGGGATCGAACTGCCATTCCAGCGATTCGGGTGAAACGATCACATCGATATTCGAGAGCTCCTCATTTTGCGCCAGAGTCATGCGGAAATTAGTGACAATCTCCTCGATGAAGGGCTTGATCTTCACGGCGCTTATTGCCGGATGGACCTCCTGGGCGTAGTTCAGGAGTGATGAAACCGATTTATCCAGGTTTTCGACACCCTTGATTATCTTATCAACTGTCTTTACACGGGGATCATCGTCGGCGAAATCCTTGCGCAGAAGAGCGGCAAACCCCAGGATACCGCCCAGGGGATTGCGGACTTCATGGGCCACGGTGGCCGCCATCTCGCCCAGGGCGGCCAGGGTCTTGACACGGGTGATCTCATCTTCGAGCCGGCGGATTTTGGAGATATCGTGATAAAGCTCAAGAGCGCCTGAAATATGGTCGTACTCGTCATAGAGAAGGGCAGTCGAAAACGAGACGGTCAGATTTTCGCCTGTCTTCAAAATAATCCGTTTTTCCTCGGAAACAGCCGGCGATTGCGTCTGCATTGTTCTGACAGCGGAATACTCCGGATTGCTGTCACACACGAACTCCAGGCCATGAAGCATAGCTGTCTGCTGATCGATCTTCAAAAGCTTGCAGGCAGCCCTGTTCATCATGGTAATGTTGCCCTCGAGGTCGTACACCACTATCCCCGAGGGAACCGATTCAGTTAATTTCTCCAGGAAATTCTGGGCTTTCTGGTTTTCAATAAGCGCCTGCCGCAGCTTGTAATTTGTTTCCTCGAGCTGCTTATTTAATGATCCGAATCGTTCCTCGAGGTTTTGATAGCTGGTATTCAGTTTTTCTATCAGCCCGTTAAAACTCAAGAACGACTGGTTCAAATCAGAAAGTTTCGAAATGTCCGGATCAGGCCCTCTCTTAACATTCTTTTCATCCATATGAAAAAAATATATGCAAGTATTCGGAGATCGCAATAAAAACAATTTAAAAAAGCTGATTATTTATTGCACAATTAGAAACGCCGGCGTGATCAGGCTGAAAAGAATTCCCCGATACTGAACCCGCCGGCGTGGATATAGACTTTTTTGATGTGTGATGTCCCCGGAACCGCGTTCGACCACATTTCCTCAAATCAGGCCTGCGGCATCCGGTTTATAAATCTGCCTCACAAATATGAGCCTGTCTCTTCAACATCCTCTTTTCCTTCGAAAAGCTCGAGAAGCTGATGGAGCCGTTTTTTAATCTCTTCCATCCGGGCAGCGGCATCCAGAATCCGCTGGGACATGCTGTCCTGCAACTGCAGGGCATCAAAAGCAGCAAAGGCTTCCTCCAGATTCTGCAAGGCTTTTTCTTCGATCGCATTGACCGTATCGCGAATCTTCGATCTATTCTTGAAATATGTTGCCGGCAATGCTTTACGCAGTGTTCCAATTTCCTGCACGATATCATCAGTAATCTTCATCAAATTCTCCACCCGTTCCATGGTCTGCTGGATCGGTGCGGCGCTCTTTTCGGTAATTTCCTCAATTTGCGGTTGTTTTGCGCCATCCTGCTTTTTTGATCTGGCATCAGGTTCCTGCATTCTGGTGAAGTTCTGGACAACATCACTAACGGAGCTCGTTAAACTCTGCAATTCTGTCTGGATCTTACCTGCTAAATCTTTTATTTCCTGCATTATATCCTCCGTCGCTACTGGGTCTGCATGACCTGCTTAATTTTGTCTACAAGGGTTTGGGGCGTGAAGGGTTTGACAATGAAGCCGTTGACACCCGCCTTCATGGCCCGTTCGATATCGGCCTTGACCGATCCGCTGGTCACCATCAAAATCGGCAGGGACTCGAACGCTCCCGTGGAGCGCACATTGTTCACGAATGTCAGCCCGTCCATCTCCGGCATGTTCCAGTCGGTAATGATGAAATCGAAATCTTCAACTTTCATCTTCTCCAATGCATCCCTGCCGTCGGTGGCTTCCATCACGTCGGGGAATCCGGCCCGCCTGAGAGTATTCACGATAATGCGGCGCATATTCGGTGAATCATCCACCGCCAGAATTTTGAGGTCCTGCACCAATTTCCTCCTTCACTCGAGAAGAAAGTCCGATATAAATCGTGACAAAGCCGGCCGCTCCATCATCGAGCCCGGATTAATCCCGGGCCATCGGAATTGTTGTCCTGGATGTGGAATCCTAAGTGGCTGCTTTTTTTCTTGCTAACCTGGAACGCCTTGGCTGAGATCCGCCATTCTCTTCCTTAAAATCGGGATTGTCCGAATCGCCTCTTATGGATTCCTCGAGCATCCTGACTTTTTCCTTGAGCAGCGTGATCTCCCTGCGAAAATCATATTCCTTAATCGCCGCCGTAACGATGTCCTTGAGTTCATTCAGGCGGAACGGCTTCACTATATAATCGAAGGCGCCCGCCCTCAGCGCATCGATGGACGATTCCACGGTGGGATAACCGGTCATCAGGACGACCACGACATTGGAATCGAGATCACGGATCTGCTTCAGGGTCTCGAGCCCGTCCAGCCCGGTCATCTTGAGATCGATCAAGGCCACATTGTAATGGTTTCCCCCCACCATCTCTAACGCCGCCTCGCCCGATTCGGCTACATCCACCGTAAATTTGAGTTTACTGAAATACTCTTCCAATAGCTCTCTTACAAAAAGCTCATCATCAACAACGAGAACTTTTTCGGTTGACATAAATACTCCTATTACGAAACTGGGGCTTTTTCTTCCAATACTGCCTCGATACATTCAAAGAGGCGATTAATATTGAATGGTTTAACAATGTAATCTGCCACCCTCAGCCGCAGGGCCTCGATGGCTGATTCGAGAGATGGAAATCCGGTCATTATTATAACCGGGGGTCCATTTTCCCGGGTATTAGCTCTCCTGAGCATCTCCAGCCCATCCATGTCGGGCATTTTCAGATCGGTCAAAACAAGATCGACCTCTTCCACCCCCATTATCTCCAGAGCTTTCGAGGCGGATTCCGCCAGAATGATATCATAATTCCGTGAGGTAAAGAAATCATACAGCAGGTCGCGAATCAAAAGCTCATCATCAACAACCAGTATCCGCGGCATCAGACTCTCCCTTCTAAAGCGGCAAGCGCTTTGGACGCTGCCTCGGCAACATCCGGGTTAGTATCGTTCAGAATATTTCTCAAGACCGCCAAAGACCTTTCGTCCTTAAGGCCGGAGAGCGCCTTGGCAGCCGCAATTCGAATAGTGTCATTTTCATCCGTAAGCAGATTCAGGATTTTATCGGTAACCGACTGATCCCCAATTGTGCCGGCCACATCTATCGCATGAAGCCTTACACCCAAATCCTGATCATTCAGGAACATGGCGATAGAGCTCAGGGCACTGGATCCTTCCAGGCTGACCATGGCATCGATGGCGGCTTTCCGCACCCGGGGATGATCGTCGTTGAGGATTGCCCTGATCGGTTCCAGGGCACGCCGGTCGGCGATCCGTCCCAGGGATTCCACCGCTGAAAGCCTGACCTCCCATTCAGGGTGATTCAAAGCTGTAATCAATGGCTCCACCACCTCCCGTTCGCCTATCCATCCCAGAGCTGCGGCGGCCATTTTCTGACGCTTGATTTCAGAACCGCCGAGGTCTTTGCAAAAATGATCGACAACTTTCTGGCCGCCAATCAATACCAGCGCCCCCAGACATGCCTCGCATACATCGACGCAATCATCGTCAAGCCACTGTATGAGTTTTCCGACATCGCGATCGTCGCCCACCCAGCCGATAGATTTTATGGCCGCGCCACGAACATTGCCTGACCTGTCCTCGGCCAATTTGAAAAGCGTATTTAGGATATTCCGATCTCCGATTTTACCGAGTGTGCAGGCCGCCTGCTCACGCACCGCCGCGCTCTGGTGCTCAGCCAGCTTCATTACCTCTTGAACATAGCGCGGGTTTCCTGAACAGGCTATAGTTCCCAGCAGATTGCAGATTTCATCATCACTGCCGTTGGAAAGAGTCCGGGCTATAATTTCAGGACATGAAGCGGTGCTATTTTTGAGCACATCCGTGGCCTGGAAACGCATCTCATCATTCGGATCATGACAGGAGTCGAGCTTCTCCATAAATGCTACCTCAGTTGGCTGCCGCCGCCTTGTGGTGACCGAAGGCGGCCAGGGCTTCAGTTTCCCCGGGATAAATATCGAATATATGAGAAAGCTGGGTAATCTCGAATATTTCCTGAACATACGGCGACAGGCTGCAGAGCGCGACCTTGCCATTTGCGCCGCGAACCTCTTTCAGGGTCGAAATTAGCGTACCCAGTCCGGAGCTGTTGATAAAATCCACCTGCGCGAGATTGAGAAGGATATTGACCTTACCCTGATTCAGGTGCTCCCTCACTATGGTCTTCAATTCAGAAGAACTTGTAAGATCCAAACGTCCCTTTAGATTGAATACTTGAAAAACCTGAGCTGTCTTAACTTTAATCTCCATATCTAAATTCTCCTAAAAGGATTGAATCCTCTTTTCCTTATTTTCGAAGTTGTTGATCAATGTCAGGATGTTCGCTCCCTTCGAATTGCGCTCATAATATGCTTCATCTACAAGCTCGCGCATCAGGAGCAGCCCCCTCCCGCAGATTCCCTCTGGATCCGCTTTATCCGACACATGGTTTATATTCTTATTCATCGGCAAAATCCCATTATCCTCTATCAAAATCTTGACCGATTTTTCACCGGGATAAAAGGTTAGCTTGATTTCGGTGTCAGGATCTTTCTGGTTTCCATGTTGAAACGCGTTAGTAAAACCTTCCGAAAGAGCCACCAGAATCATGTGGCGCTTTTTATCGGATAAAGGCAGTTCCTTCAGGAGACCTTCGCATACCGGATAAAGCCACTTTACGCTTTCCATGCGATTGGGGATCACAACCTTTACACTTTCATTCACGTAATCGCTCATTCTGCAATCCTGATCAGTAAACCCTGGATTTCGTTCAACTGATTGGACCCTCTGCCTTTCGGAGACGCTTTCGATCTCCTTTTTGAATTGCGTTTTTTTGATGAAAAGCACTCTATCTTATTATCGGCCGTAGATTTGAATTTCTGTAATCCTGAATGGGCCGGGCCAACTTTCAATTCTTGACAAAATAGATATTTAAGGTAAATTTATAGCGGATATATATGATATCGGAAAAACGCTATTCTTTATACCTGTCACCGGCATTCGGAAAAGATGGATGTCCAACAATATTTTGATTACAGGCCCGCCGGGCTGCGGAAAAACTACCTTGATCAGGCAAATTGCTGCAGAGCTGGCTCTTGATGTCTCCGGTTTTTATACGGAAGAAATACGTGAAGATGGGAAACGCCAGGGATTTCGGATAGAATTTCTCGATGGCAAATCCGGAATTCTGGCGCGCAAAGGTCTCTCTTCAAAATATCGTGTGGGCTCCTATGGCGTTGATCTGGCGCAGTTTGATTCACTTATTGCACAAGAAAAATTAAACATAATGAAAAGCGCCTGCGTTATTATTGATGAAATCGGAAAGATGGAGCTCTTCTCCCAACAATTCAGGGAATTGATAACGAGAGTGCTGGATTCGAATCAGGCGGTGGCGGCTACAATCATGTACAAGCCGCATCCATTCGCCGACAGTATCAAGAACAGAGCTGATGTGGATTTAATAAGATTGGAAAAAAACAGATTCCAGCCCGCAAAGAAACAAGTTCTGGATTTAATGAAAACATATAATCCCGCACGGGATTTTTAAATACCTCTGGAGGAGTCATGTACCTGAGATCAAAAAAGTCCTTCTTGCCTGTTCTTCTTTTCATCTTAATTACTCTTAATACCGGCCTTTACGGCGACATACTTCAAACTTATAAAGGCACTCTCCCGAAGCCAACCGAGGATGAATGGCAGGAGATGCTGGACAGCAGGGAGGACAGACACGCCTGCAAGCAGAAGACGGCAAAAGCCCTGAACGACTACAAATATTCACGCCTGGCGCTGTATCCGAACCCCACGTCAAACCAGCTGAAAGTCGATATGCTTTACTACGAAATCAATCTTGAGCTGAATTTCTCATCGATGACCATCAGCGGTTTCTGCGAGTCGCTGATTAAAGCTGTTTATGACGGCGTTGACGCGGTCGATTTCAATTTCACGAATAATAGCGGTAATCTTAGCGTTTATAATGTCTACCTTAACGGTAATCCCATAAGCAATTATAATCACAGCGGCGATCTGCTGACCGTATATCTGGGACAGGTTTTTAATAACGGAGATCAGTTTACGATCAGGGTGGAATATGGAGGCTATCCCGGTTTTGACGGCACCGACGGCCTCAAATTCTACTCTGACTGGGGAGTGCAGATAGCCTACACAAACTGCGAACCGTGGGGAGCAAGGCTGTGGTGGCCGTGTAAGGACCACCCCTACGATAAACCGGATTCAATCGATGTCGTCATAACCCATCCTTCCAGCTATACCCTGGTATCGAATGGAGTTATGCGCAGTTCGGTCAGCAACGGCGACGGGACATACACTACTCACTGGCATGAAGATTATCCCATCGCCACCTATCTTGTCCAGATCGGCTGCACGGATTACACCCTGTACACCGACTCCTGGGAATATGAAACCGGCCAGAGCATGCCCATCTATAATTACTCCTATCCGGGTGTGCCCTCCAGCAGCGGATATTATTCGACCTACTACATGAGAACCTACACCAAGCCATCCCTGGAGGCGCTATCCTACTATTTCACGCTCTATCCATTTGTGGATGAGAAGTACGGACATAACCATTACGGCTGGGGCGGGGCTATGGAGCACCAGACATTGACCTCGATCTCCGCCTACTTCAACTCGGAATATGTGATCGCGCACGAGCTCGCCCATCAATGGGCGGGAGATAAAATAACCTGCGAAAATTTTCATCATATGTGGCTCAACGAAGGCTTTGCCTCATATGCTGAGCCCCTCTATTTCAAGTACCATTACGGCTATTCATATTACAAAAGCTGGCTGGAGAGCCAAAAACATCTGGACGCCGGGACTCCCTATGTCGAGGACATAGTCAATGACAACATGTTTGATAATGCGACCGTGTACGATAAGGGTTCATGGGTAGTCTACATGCTGCACATGGTACTGGGCGATTCGCTCTTCTTTGAAGCGATGGACAATTACTTCAATCATCCGCTCCTGGCCTGGGGTGGCGCTGTCACGGAAGACCTGGAGATGGCCTGTGAAGAGGTCTACGGTTCCGATCTTTCCTGGTTCTTCAACCAGTGGATATATGTACCCGGCAATCCGAATTATTCTTATTCGTATATGGATGAGCCGGATTCCGTAAACGGCGGCTATGACGCCTTTCTGCTTCTGCGCCAGGAACAGGAAGGCCCGGTTTTTCAGATGCCTGTGGATATGAGAGTGTTCGCCGGCGGCTGGGACACAGCTTTCACCGTGTTCAACAGCCAGCGCGGGCAGGTCTGGGAGATAGATGTGCCCAATCCGATCGATTCCATGTGGGTTGACAGGGACGAGAAAATACTGCGTACTGTGGAATACGATCCGGATTTCAGCCTGAGCATCCTGGCGGAAAAGGAAGTCGATACCGCCTACATAGGGCAGCCCTATTATGCCGAATACACCGCAGTCGCCGGCGTCCCCCCCTACAGCTGGCGCCGAGTGACCGGCCAATTTCCGTATGGGTTGACATTCCATAATGAATCGACAGCGTATCTGGAAGGCACACCCACCTGGGCCTCGGCCTTCCTCTTTACCCTCGAGGTGACCGACAGTGATACGCCGCAGAATGCCGATACAATCACCTTAAGCATTGTTGTTCTGGAAGGAGAAGTGCCCAACATCCCGCAGCTCCTGCTTCCTGTAAATGGAACCACAACCTCCAATACAGAGCCGCTGTTTTCATGGAGCTCCACCGCCGGCGACGGAGGCAGCTATACATTCCAGAGTGCGTCCGACCAGGATTTTAATAATATTATTTCAACCATAACAGGCATTGCCGATACAACATATATTCCCCAGAATCCCCTTCCGGAGGGCGCGGTATTCTGGCATGTCAAGGCGATCAATTCAGAGGGACACGCCAGCGATTACCAGGGCAATCCGTATCTGGTTATAATAGATTCATCAGAGCCTCAACTCAGAGGCGACTGTAATGGAGACGGGGTGACCAATATCTCTGATGCGGTCTATATAATCAATTATGTTTTTGTCGGCGGCGATCCGCCTGATCCATGGATAATGGGGGACCCTAACTGTGATAGTGCGGTCAATATGTCGGATGCAGTGTATTTAATCAACTATATATTTATGGGCGGCCTGCCTCCCTGCGAGGTGTAATATCGTTTCGCGGCTCGTAAAAGCAAGCTTCGGGCGGAGGAAGTCTTGACCACAAGAATTCTGATTCTAATCAGCCTCTTATGGTTCTGGCTGTGCCTGAACAGCTTTAGCTCTGCCGACAGGCTCGGGGATAACGAGGCTTCAACCTACAGGACGAAAGACAGCGTTCTGCTTGAGTTGCTGGAGGCAAAAAAACAGCTGCCCCCCTCGATAATCAAAAATGCCGATTCCGCACGGCAGGCTGATTTATCTATGATGCGCGCATTCGGGCTTTCGGCCCCCACATCAAACATGTTGAAATACGATATCAATCATTACCGTATAGATATCGTCCTGGATTTTGCAGTAAAGGACATTCATTCGGAAGTAACCATTACCGGTACTGCTCTTCAAGACGGCTTATCTTTGATCGACCTGACATTTAAAGATAACTATATCAAAGACAATGTCAGCGTTAACGGCGCTCCTGCATCGAATCTGCACAACGGCGAACTCTTTACGGTGTATCTTCCCGAACCGATTGACAGTGGCGAGACTTTTCAAATCACCGTGCAATATTATGGTTACCCGATTTTCAGCGGTACGCCGCATTCCGGGGTGGGCGGCGGTTTGAGTTATGCAGCGCAATATACCAGCCAGATTTGTCAGACTGAATGCGAGCCGTTTGGATCCAGAAACTGGTTTCCCTGCAAGGATTTTCCGTTTGACAAGGCCGACAGCGTTGATCTTCTGGTGACACATCCGAACGGCATGACGACCTCGGCCAACGGCCTTCTGCAGTCAATCACCGATAACGGCGATGGCACCGCTACAACTCACTGGAAGACCCGGTATCCGATTACGACTTATGTCATACATTTTGTAACGGCCTATCAGCAGCTTTATGAACAGCAATGGGAGTACGCTCCCGGCGATACCATGCCGGTGGTGGTCTACGCTTATGACGGTTATTCCCAGGGGGTGAATAACTACCTTACATATACGATTCCAGGGCTCGATATTTTCTCTGAGATTTTCGGCCTTTATCCCTTTGTTGAAGAAAAATACGGCAATTCGTTCTATGATTTGTGGGGTATGGAAAACCAGACCATGACGGTGCTGGTGCCTCCAATTGCGGTGGAATGGATTATCATCCATGAGATGGCGCATCACTGGTGGGGAAATCTGATTACATGCAAAAACTTTCATCATGTCTGGCTCAATGAGGGCTTTGCAACCTATGCCGAAGCTCTCTATTATGAATATCTTTACGGTATTGATTATTATCACGATTATATCCAGTCCCAGGCATGCTTGAATGTCGGTTCCGTGTATGTTGAGGATTTGGATAATGATGACATTTTTGATGGCGCAACATCCTATAATAAGGGTTCCCGCGTACTGCATATGCTGCGCGGGGTTGTGGGTGATTCTGCTATTATTGAAATTCTTCAAAATTATCAATCCGATCCTGAGTTGAGATACGGCTGGGCTACAACCGCCGATTTTCAGGCTCATGCAGAAGCGGTATATGGCTCATCCCTTGACTGGTTCTTCGATCAATGGATTTACCAGCCCGGCAATCCCCATTATGAATATGGATGGATAAACCTATATGATTCTGTGACAGGCAACCATCAACTGGGCCTGCAGATTTTTCAGATTCAAACGGAGGATCCGTATAATTTCCCGCTGTTTTCCATGCCTGTCCAGATACAGGTCTTCTATGACTCACAGGATACTGTCCTGACAGTCTTCAATAACTCGCTCACGCAAACATATCTCCTGGACATTCCCATGCCGGCCGACTCGGTTAAATTCGACCCTGACAGATGGATTTTGTCCACTGTCCTCGAGACCCAATTTGCCATGGGTTCTACCACAAAAACATTGGACACGGCAAGCCTGACCGAATACTACTATCTGGAACTGGAAGCCATCGGCGGCACTCCGCCATATTCATGGGAGCTGATTTTCGGGCAGCTTCCCTATGGAGTTACGTTGCAAAACGAAGATTCATCTTATCTGGCCGGTTATCCGAACTATGCCTCGGAGTTCAACTTCACGTTACGTGTGACCGATTCGTCCGATCCGCAAAAAACTGACGATACCCGGATTACGATCGTGGTGCTGGATGAAGGCTATGTCTGCGGCGATGCAAATAACGACGCCCTGGTCAATGTCTCCGATGCGGTCTGGATCATCAACTACGTGTTCGTGGGAGGCTCCGCACCCGTCCCCTGGAACGCGGGTGAGGTCAATTGTGACGGCAACGTTAATGTAAGCGATGCGGTCTGGATCATTAATTATGTCTTTGTTGAGGGAGCCGCTCCCTGCGACTGCTGAAAAAACGCATACATCTATAATTTAATCATGAACCAGCGCCCGTAAGCGCGCGGCAAAAACCCCATAAATGATTGATTTATCCATTTGCTGATTGCGCTTGACTTTCAGGCATTAGCATCTAAATTACTGTCTTTAATTATAGATGATTTTGTGGAGGTACCAATGCCCGTTATAGTAAACGGTGATAATTTGACAATAGAAAGCGTCGTGGATGTCGCCCGTAAACTCGAAAAAATAGAACTTTCTCCCGAGGCGGTCAGGAGGATCGAAGTCTGCCGTGAGCTGGTCGAGAAGAAGCTGCGCGAAAATGCTATCATGTATGGGGTAAATACAGGTATCGGAGAGTTATCAGAGGTCGTGCTTACACCCGAGCAGGTCGAAAAATTTCAGAAATATCTGATATACAGTCATGCCGCCGGAATCGGCGAACCGGCCTCGATCGAGGATACCCGCGCCGCGATTTTGAGCCGGATCAATGTCCACTGTAACGGTCATTCGGCGCTCAGGCTGAAGGTGGTGGAAACGCTTGCGGAAATGCTTAATAAAGGCGTGACTCCTGTGATGTGCCAGAAGGGATCAGTCGGAGCATCAGGCGACCTCTCCCCTATGGGGCAGATGGCGCTGGTGCCGATGGGCGAGGGTGAAGCATTTTATAAGGGAGGTCGTCTGCCCGGGGCCGAGGCTATGAAACGTGCCGGAATCGAAATCATTACCTACCAGGCTCGTGACGGCCTGGCAACGATTAACGGTTCCAACGTAATTACAGGTATGTCCTGCCTGGAGTGGCATGACGCCGACCGCTGGCTGAAACAGTCGGAAATTGCCGCTGCTATGGTTCTGGAGGTCCTGAACGCCAATATGTCCGGTTATGATGACCGTCTGCACCGGGTACGGGGCCATAAAGGAGCGATTACCTGCGCGGAAAATATCCGAAGATTGACTGAGGAAAGCGAAATGCTGGCCCAAAAAGGCAAGAAAGTCCAGGATGCCTATTCTCTCAGGAGTACTCCCCAGGCGGTCGGTACCGGAAAGGATACAATGGGATTCGTGCGGCACCTGATCGAGACCGAACTGAACGGTGTATCCGATAATCCGATCTTCTTCCCTGAAGACGATACTGTCATATCCGGCGCAAATTTCCAGGGTTCGCCGATAGCATTTGCCACAGAATTCATGGGTATGACTGTCACTACAATCTCTGTGCTTTCCGAAAGAAGGATCAACCGTCTGACGAATCCGCATCTGTCTTCCGGTCTGCCGGCCTTTCTGACCAGGGGCGCGGGCATGTTCTCGGGCATGATGCTGGCGCAGTATACCGCCGGAGCGCTTGTGAACGAGAATCGCATACTTTCACACCCCGGAGCCACAGGTTCGATTCCGGCTGCTGCCGATCAGGAGGATTTCGTTTCGATGGGTATGACCTCCGCCATCAAGTGCCGCGATATTATCGAGAATGCCAACGGCGTTCTGGCAATTGAATTTTTGTGCGCGGCGCAGGCTGCGGACTTCCGCAGGCCATTGAAACTTTCCCCCGCGACAAATGCGGCGTTCGAGGTTATAAGAAAATACTCGGACTTCCTGGATGAGGACCGTCCCCTCTACGAAGACATAAATAAGCTGTCAGAGGTAGTGAAAAAAGGCGAGATTCTCGATGCGGTACAGAAAGTCTGCGGCGAATTGAAATCTTAGCAGCGATATAATCTCTATGTCAGATGTACTATCAAGATTTGTCAAAAATCCGATTGGATTTATAAAACGGGTCATATATAAGAAATTCATCGGTCCCCGCAAGTACGGCAGCGGCAATGATTATGACGCCGCCCGTTACTGGGAAGATCGCCTCGCCAAATATGGAGACTCATTGCGAGGGGTTGGAGATGAGGGCAAATCGGACAGAGAGAATGTGGAGGAATATGCCCGCGATGAAAAGATCTTCTGCGATGTCTGTAATGGACTCGGCGTCAATTTTGAGAAAGCCAGTGTGCTCGACATCGGCTGCGGCACGGGATTTTACACCGATATTCTTGAGAGGCAGGGAGTGAAGGATTATACCGGTGTAGATATCACCAACCATCATTTCGAAAAACTCAGAGAGCGCTTTCCGGACTACAGTTTTATAAAGAAAGATATCACTTCAGAAAAGCATGAAGGTGATTACGACCTGATCATAATGATCGAGGTGCTGGAACATATAGTCAATGACGATAAGCTCGATTTTGCCATGGAGAATGTAAAAAGATGCCTGAAGGAAAACGGGGTCTTCCTTATATCCTCCATCTGGGAAAAAGGCCGCAAACATATGTTCTATGTGCGCAAATGGACGCTGGATGAAATTAGGAAGCGCTTCAGGGACTATCATTTCTCAGAGCCGATACCATTCCGCGGCAGCTATATGGTCGCCATACGGAAATCTCAGCAGTCAGATAAGTCGTTTATTAATAACAAGTAGCACTATTGCGGGGTCATTTCTGCATCCTTTCTTTTCAGAAAAATCCTGTCTATTCTTTAAACATTTTCTTAAATTGCAGGTAGAACAGGTGAGGATGAGTATGAATTCTATCCTCAATCAGGACGGAGTAAGCATATGAAGAAAATGATAGTATTACTTTTACTTGCTGGCCTGGCCGCATCGCTGGTTATAACGTGCAATGAGACCAGAATTATCAATACTAATGAAGATGATCTGATTTTGAAAAAAGCAGCGGCATTTTCAATTATTCTCCCCAGCCAGATGGTTGCCGGAGAGGATATGCAGTTCCGCATTATACTCGACGCCGGTTTTCCCTGCTATACATTTGCTCGTTACGACATCGAGGAAGTAGGAGGCGAGATTTTTATTACACCTATGGTATACCAAAGAGGTACGTCCTGCACCAATTACACTTCGCGAATCGACAGGAGCATGTTCTATAGAATTGACGAGCCCGGAAAATATCTGTTCCATTTCTATGAAAGTGAGCTGAGCTACAAGCATTATGAGATAGAAGTCGAGCCCGCTTCGGGAGAATAACGAGCTTCGTTCCCGTTTTTCATTATCCCCCTGAGCCTTACAAATCTTCCCGAGAAGTATTGAATTTTTGTTTCAGATAAGCGCATTTTCTTTCGAAAATATATATAGAGCGATTTATGTGGAATTCGGGTGAAAAATATGAGGGTGCTTACCTGGGCACGGAAATGGACGAGCTCTGGTGGAAGCGGTATAAGAAAGACAAGATATTTGCCCGGGGAAACGGCAAGTTCTGGTTTGATGAAATGGGCATATATTTTCATCGCTACCTGACGCGCCGGCCGCTTTATATCCCCTTTAATCAGATGCGCTCGTTCAAGATCGGCCAGTGGCACGCCGGCCGCTGGGCCATGCACATACCGATCCTCAAAATAATCTGGTACAAAGACAATCAAAAGTTGTCATCGGGCTTCGCGCTCACCAAAAAGCGCAGGGAGCTGGCAAAGCTCCTCGAAATTTTCCAGCAAAAAACTTCGGCTGTCTTCGAGAATGTCTGAGATATTGTTTCCTCTTGACTACCAAATTTTATTTAATTTGTAAGCCGTCTTACAGCTAATGCCGTACTCTCGGCACAATCCCGCCATAGAATCAACCTCATTCAAATAGTCCAATAGAAATCTCTCTCGTTCGTCCATGATATAGACCTCCCTCCAAAGCATGCTACCTTCTTCGCATGCCATAATATAGAGTGTTACCCATCATCCCGGCCTATTTTGTAACCTATGTCTCCGGTCTGTACCATCACTTAAACCCACCTTTCAGGTGGGGTACAAATATTACAAAAAAACGGCAGGCCGTTTATAGCCTGCCGTTTTAATTCAACGTGATCAAATGTCTTCGACATTTGACGCAATGTCAAAACTCACAGAGTTTTGACCTACGATACTTTATATTTATTCTTCCGCTGCGATCTTCTCCAGGCGCTGGATGTGACGACCGCCTTCGAAATCGGTTGTTAGGAATGTCTCCACTATTTCAAGCGCATCTTCCTCCGGCACATACTTCGAGGCCAAAGACAATACATTGGCATCATTATGCAAACGTGTCAACTTAGCCATTTCAGCGTTGAGGCATAATCCCGCACGAATGCCCTTGACCTTATTTGCGGCCATAATCATGCCGTTGCCGGTCCAGCAGATATTTATGCCATAGTCAACAATACCATCAGCGACAGCATGAGCCACTTTCAAACCGAAATCCGGAAAGTCGCAGGATTCCTCGGCGTCGGTGCCGAAGTCCAAAACCTCATCATGCCGTTCGGTCAGGAAGCGCTTGATCTTCTCCTTGAGCGGATAACCCTTATGATCCGCTCCCAATGCTATCTTCATATCCTATGCCGTCACTCCGGCTTCTTTGTACACAAAGGTCAGCCAGCCGTAAGGATCATTACCCGCGACAACGACGTCAAAGAAAGCGTTCTGGAGCTTCTCGGTAATCGGGCCGCGTTCGCCAGTTCCGATCTTGACACCGTCAATCGAGGAAATAGGGGTGATTTCCGCTGCCGATCCCGTGAAAAACACTTCATCAGCGAGATACAGAGCTTCACGAGGAATATTCTCCTCTTTGACCGGAATAGCCATCTCCTCGGCCAGGCGAATAACCGTGCGGCGAGTGATACCTGCCAGAATCGAGGCGCAGAAGGGCGGCGTAATCAAAGTGCCGTTCCTGACAATAAAGATATTCTCGCCCGAACCTTCGGAGACAAAACCCTCGACATCAAGGCCGATTCCCTCGACATAGCCGTGCGCAATAGCTTCCATCTTGATAAGCTGTCCGCCTAGATAGTTGGCGCCGGATTTTGCCATCGCCGGCAGAGTGTTGGGAGCGGGACGGTTCCAGGAGGACACACAGACGTTAACGCCTTTCTCCAGGGCCTCCGGGCCAAGATATTTTCCCCATTTCCAGACCGCAATGGCGGCGTCGATCGGGCAATCCCCGGGAAATACTCCAAGCGAATGATAGCCGCGGTAGACTATGGGACGAATATAGCATTCCTCGAGCTTGTTGATCTTGATCAGCTCTATAATAGCATCGTTGATCTGCTCTTTGGTGAACGGTATCTCCATGCGGCAGATTTTGGCCGAGTTGAAGAGCCTGTCGGTATGTTCCTGAAGGCGGAAGATCGCCGCCCCCTTGTCGGTCTTGTAGCAGCGCGCGCCCTCGAAAACGACCGAGCCGTAATGGAGGCCGTGGGAGAGCACATGAATTTTGGCGTCATCCCAGTTGACCAGCTTACCATTCATCCAGATTTTTTCTACTTTATCCATAGGCAGTCTCCTTATTTTTGCAGATCTTTCAAAAGCTCCCGGGCAATCACTATCCGCTGGATTTCCGAGGTACCCTCGCCTATTTCGCACAATTTCATGTCGCGGAAATAACGGGAGGCGGGATAATCCTCCGAAATACCATCAAGACCAAGGATCTGTATCGCCGTCGCTGTACAGAAATTGGCGACCTCGGAAGCATACAGCTTACACATTGCTGAATATTTTGTATATGGAATTTTATTATCCTTCATCCAGGCTGTTTTGTAGATCAGGAGACGGGCGGCCTCAACCTGGGTTCCCATGTCGGCCAGCTTGAACTGGATTCCCTGATTGCGGTTGATCGGCTTACCGTTCTCGATATGGCTCTCGGAGTATTCCAGCGCCAGCTCAAGTGCAGCCTGAGCCAGACCCAGAGCCATAGCGCCGATCGATATTCTGCCACCGTCAAGAGTGATCATGAACTGCTTGAAGCCCATGCCTTCTTCACCCAGTCTCTGTGATTCGGGGACTTTAAGATCGTCGAAGTGCATGTAGGCTGTGTTAGAGCCGCGACATCCGCACTTATTTTCTTTCTTTCCGACTGAGAATCCCTCCATGCCTTTTTCGAGAATAAATGAGGATATACCCTTGACGCCGCCCTCATCGCTGGTACGCGCGGTTAGAATGGCATAATCACAGGTCTCTGCAGAGGTGATCCAGCACTTGGTACCATTAAGGATATAGCTGCCGTTCGATTTCTCTGCACGGCTCTTGGTACCGCCGGCATCCGACCCGGCCTCCGGTTCAGTCAGCCCGAATGCTATCAGGCTGCCTTTGGCGCCATCGGGAAGATATTTCTTGCGCTGCTCCTCGGTGCCAAAAGCGTAGATCGGGAATGTCCCCAGCGAATTGTGGGCGGCAAAGGTCAATCCGGTTGAACCACAGACACGTGATATCTCCTCCACAATTATAGCATATTCAACCGTGGAGAGTCCCAGACCTCCATATTCTTTCGGGACAGTCGATCCCCACCAGCCTTTGTCATTAACCGCCTGATGAATCTCTCTGGAGTAAAACTGCTCCCTGTCAACCTCAGCGGCATGCGGGGCAATCTTCTCCTCGACATAGTCTCTGATCTCTTTCCTGAAGTCTTTATATTTAATGTCAAAATCCATAGTTAGCCTTTCAGTAGATTGCGGGAAATCACAATTCTCTGAGCCTCAGAAGTACCCTCATAAATTTCGGTGACACGAGCATCACGGAAATAGCGCTCGACCGGGTATTCCTTGACATAACCATAGCCGCCATGAATCTGTACGGCCTCATCAACGACATAATTGGACATCTCGGTTGCGAACAGCTTGGCCATAGAGATCTCCCGGCTGTGCAAACCCTCGGCATCGTTAAGAACCGCGGCCCGGTAAACCAGCAATTTAGCGGCGTCGATCTGGGTCGCCATATCAGCCAGCTTGAACTGTATGGCCTGAAATTCGGAGATCGGCCGGCCGAACTGCTTTCTCTCCTTGGAATAATTGAATGCTTCACGGAAAGCCGACTCGGCAATTCCCAGCGCCTGCGCCGCGACACCGATACGCCCATTATCCAGAAGCGACAAGGCCACCTTAAAGCCATGATTCTCCTCGCCAATCAGGTTGGCCTTCGGTACTTTGGCATCAATGAATGAAACTTCGCGTGTATCCGAACACTTAAGCCCCATCTTCTTCTCCGGCGCACCCAGCGACATCCCCTCAGTTCCGGCCGGGACTATGATAGCCGAGATTCCCTTGGGACCTTTCTCCGGGTCAGTAAGTGCAAAGACTATAATTATGCCGGCCCGCTGGGCGGAGGTCACCCAGCTCTTGGTGCCGTTAAAAACGTAATGATCACCTTCGGCAATGGCCTGGCATTTCAAACTTCCGGCGTCGGTACCGGAACCCGGCTCGGAAAGCGAATATGCGCCGATTATCTCGCCCGATGCGAGCTTCGGCAGATATTCTTTCTTCTGTTCATCGGTTCCGAAATACTCGATCGCCTTCATGACCAGCGAATTGTGTACACTGATCATGATCGCAAATCCGGCGCAGGCCTTGGAAAGTTCTTCGATGATCAGAGCATAGCTCAAGGTATCGATACCCTCACCGCCATATTCCTCGGGAGCCAGAAGGCCGAAGAATCCGAGTTCCTTGGCTTCCTCGATAACCTCGTCGGGCATATACTCCTTGGCATCCATCTCCTCGGCGATGTCAAACAGCCTCTTGGCGGCGAATTCACGTCCGAAATCGCGCATCATAATGTGATCTTCAGATAAATCAAAATTCATAGGAACTCCTTCTATTTGGAGTAGTCATAAAATCCACGTCCGGTTTTACGGCCCAGATAACCGGCCTCAACCATCTTTGTCAATAACGGGCAGGGGGCGTACTTGGGATCGCCAAATCCCTCATGCATAACCTCGAGAATCGCGAGACAGACATCGAGGCCTATAAAGTCGGCCAGTGTCAGGGGGCCCATCGGATGAGCCATGCCCAGCTTCATGACCGTATCAATAGCTTCCTCGGTGGCAACACCCTCAAATAACGCCCAGACAGCCTCGTTAATCATCGGCAGCAGAATCCTGTTGGCCACGAAGCCGGGGTAATCATTAACCTCGACCGGAGTCTTGCCCAGCTTCTTGGCTAATTCCTCGACCGTCCGGTAGGTATCATCCGAAGTCGCCACACCGCGAATCACCTCAACCAGCTTCATCATCGGAACCGGATTCATAAAATGCATGCCGATAACACGGTCCGCTCTCCCGGTTGCGCTGGCGAGCTTTGTGATTGGCAGAGAGGATGTGTTCGAGGCGATTATTACCTCGGGGGCCGCTATGCTATCTATTTTTTTAAACAGTTTCAGCTTGGGGTCGAGTTCCTCGATAATCGCTTCGATCACGAGCTGAGAGCCCTCGGCATCCTTTTCATTCGTGGAGGTAGTTATCCGGGTCAACGACTCTTTCATCTGATCCTCGGTTATAACCTCTTTTTTGACCTGGCGCTGCATGTTCTTCTCGATCGTCGATATGGCCTTGTCGAGAAACTCCTGCTTGATATCTATTAGCGTTACTTTATATCCATTCTGTGCGAATACATGAGCGATACCGTTACCCATCGTCCCGCCGCCGAAAACTGCTACATTGCTAATTTCCAATCTAATCCTCCCTTACTTTTGTTTCATTACCGGAAATCGTTATACCATCTCAATTGAAAGTGCGACCGCGCTTCCTCCGCCCAGGCAAAGGGTGGCAATACCGGTCTTTTTGCCGCGATCCTTTAACGCATGCATGAGTGTTACCAGTACACGAGCGCCCGACGCTCCAATCGGGTGCCCCAGTGCGACCGCGCCGCCATGAACATTGACACGATCCCAGTCCCATCCAAGCTCTTTGCCGTCGGCTAATGCCTGCGCGCTGAAGGCCTCGTTGGCTTCGATCAGGTCGAAGTAGTTGATATCCTTCTGATCCAGCTTCTTCATGACTTTTCTCACCGCATATATAGGTGTGAAGAAGAGATCCTTGGGATCGAGACTGGCAGAATCATAGGCGGTGATCTTGGCAATCGGTTTTAAGCCGTGTTTGTCTATGTATTCTTTGGAACAGACGACCACTGCCGCGGAACCGTCATTCAGCCCCGGAGCATTACCTGCTGTGACTGTGCCATCCTTCACGAATGCCGGTCTCAGTTTGGCAAATTTTTCAAGCGGGGTGTCCCTGGGCCCTTCATCCTTATTGAAAACAACCGGATCGCCTTTTCTCTGGGGAATCTCGATCGGGAAAACTTCCTCATCAAATTTGCCGTCGGCCCATGCCTTCAGAGCTTTTTGATGGGAATTATAAGCGAATTCATCCTGCTCCTCACGGGTAATTCCCGCCTTGTCAGCAGTGTATTCGGCCGAGTTGCCCATATGGTGGTTGTTGAACGAGTCCCAGAGGCCGTCATAAACCATGATATCAAGCAGTTTCTGGTCGCCGAATTTAAAACCGCGTTTGGCAGCAGCCGGGAGAACGTTGGGAGCATTGGACATACTCTCCATGCCGCCGCAGACAAAGCAGTGACCGTCCCCGGCCTTGATCTGCGAGGCGGCCATCATGACAGCCTTCAGGCCCGAGCCGCAAACCTTGTTTATTGTGATCGCCGGCACTTCGGGCGGTATGCCGCCGTGAATTGCGGCCTGACGGCCGGGAGCCTGGCCTGAGCCGCCCTGTACCACCTGGCCCATGATGACCTCATCAATTGTGGCGGGATCGATATTTGCCCTTTTTACGACTTCTTTAATCGCAAATGCGCCCAACTGTGGCGCTGTAAATGCTGATAAGTGACTGTGCAGAACACCGATAGCGGAACGGCAACCAGCCACAATATAAGCTTCAGGATAATCCATTAAATCCTCCGTGAGTGAATATTCTTATAATAAGCGTGACTCATTTTTATCAGGTTATGCCTCCTTCAGTTCGGAGAGGCAGAGATCGTGAAACAATTCTCAATTATAATAAAATAACCCCTTTTCGGCAATAGAATTCGCAGAAAAGCTAAAGTTGATTTTAGGGTGGATTTGCGGGTTTTGAAGCAGGTTTTGCGGTGCCTACCGCACGCGTCATTGCGAGTTCGGCCCTGGCCGGACGTGGCAATCTCAAAGCCTTAATTAATAATGATAACTGAGATTCCCACGTCGATCATAATCCAGGATTATGATCTCCTCGGAATGACGAGATTAGGGGCAGCTTGCTCTGACTTGCTTGGGAAGGTAATTGGCTGTAATCCAGCACGACTAATGCGAGTCCCAGATTCGGCTATTCACGGATTTGGGCGTGCCAATCGCCGGGTTGGGGAACCCGATGGCACATATCGATTCATACCCCACCGCTGACGCGGATGGGGCACCCATGAATTAACTGATATCAGTTTCTAATTGGCTGGATTAATCCACGCGTTCGACTTTGCGGATTTTGTATTTGCCGTAAGCGGGAACGACGCCCACACCCTGACAGGCGCGGCAGTAAACCAATTCCTGGCTTTCCCCTGTTCCGTGGCAGCTGCTGCAGGAGACGATCGGAATCTCCTCGGATTCACACATCAATGTTACATGACCGGTGCCGTTGCAGGCCTTGCAGAAACGTTTATGCCTGCTTTCGCCAGTACCCCTGCAACTTCCGCATTCGACAACTACCGCGTTGCCGGAGCGCTCTACTATTTCAATTTTCATTGCCATCTGAAATCCTTTGCATTCTTACCAGTGCCATTCTGAGGAGCAAAGCGGCGCAGTACCTGCCGGCTCCACAGAGATTCTTCGCCCCGATGGATCGGGACTCAGAATGACAAATACAGTATAGACCTCCCGTTACCGGAGGATCAATATCCTATTCTATCTTTTCGACAATTAAAATGGTTTCTTCAGTGCCTACTAAGTCCCCGTCCTTATTATTTACCTCTTTCACCACGCCCTCGAATTTGGCCCGGATTTCGTTCTCCATCTTCATGGCCTCGACCACGCAGAGAAGCTGCTTTTCTTTGACTTCCTGACCTTCTTCCACAGCGATCTTCACGATCTTGCCGGGCATGGGGGCATGAATAAGCTGTTTGCCGTCAATAATCTCCTCGGCCGAGGACATCCCTTCCTCAAGCTCCTCGGTCACAGCCTGGATCGGCAGAACCATGCCGTCGATATGCGCATATGACTGACCTTTTTTCTTATCCGTTGCCACATATACGGTTTTGACCGTTCCGTTAATGTTCAGCTTGAAACAGTTGGTTTCGAAATCTATGGGCATGAAATCGGCCTGCTCATCGTCAATTTTGAATTTGTACCCATCTTTGGTCTTTTCGACGGAGACAGAATATTGTTTGCCGATCAGAATCAGTTCAGAATCCACTTTAACCTCCCATCCCAATTTCCCATTTGCCAATGGTTTTCCATGGCGACGGCATCTCCTGCTCTCCGCCCTCCACCGGCGCAGCTTTCTGGTTCATCTCGTTTAAAACAACTGAAATCAGTGCGGCCTTAAGCGAATCCTCGGCCACCTGAGGTGGCTTCCATTCGGCCATGTATGTGGGAATGAAATCGGTGTAGGTCTCACCCGATATGAATTTTTCATGTTCAAGTATCGCTTTAAGATAAGGTATGGAAGTCGTTACGCCTAAAAGGATATAATTGTCAAGAGCTTTCTTCATTCTCTCGAGAGCATCAGCCCTATTCTCACCCCATACAATTAACTTCGAGAGGATCGGATCGTAATAAACCGAAACATCAACCCCGGAATAGACTCCGGTATCGACACGAATAAATGGTCCGGATGGCTCACGGTAAAAGAGCAATTTTCCCGAAGACGGCAGAAAATTATTGAGCGCATCCTCGGCATAAATTCGGCATTCGATAGCATGCCCGTGTTGTCGCAATTGATCCTGTCTGATAGAAAGCTTCTTTCCCGAGGCGACACGAATCTGCTCCTTGACCAGATCTACCCCAACCACCATTTCGGTAATGGGATGTTCAACCTGGATTCGCGTGTTCATCTCAAGGAAATAAAAATTCTTATTCTTATCGAGAAGGAATTCGACCGTGCCGGCATTGGTATAATTGCAGGCTCTTGCAACCATGACCGCCGCCTCGCCCATCTTCTTGCGCAGGCCATCATCTACGGCAACCGATGGTGTTTCTTCGATGATTTTCTGGTGACGCCTCTGGATCGAGCATTCTCGCTCGAACAGATGGGCATAATTACCATGCTTATCGCCGAAGACCTGGAATTCGATGTGCCTCGGCTCCTCGATATATTTTTCCAGGTAAACCGAATCATCGCCGAATGCAGACTTAGCCTCGCGCATCGCTCCGTTCAGAGCATCCTCGATACTGTCCGGATCATGCACAACCCGCATGCCCTTCCCCCCGCCCCCTGCGGCAGCCTTGAGAAGTACCGGATATCCAACCGCTTCGGCATGCTCCTTGAATTTTGCGGCATCTGCCGCAGGAGCTTCCATGCCGGGAATAACCGGAACACCCGAATTTACCATCATCTGGCGCGCCTCGACTTTATTTCCCATGGCTCGTATCGATTCGGCATTGGAACCGATAAAGGTGATACCTTCATCCTCGCATCTCTTGGCGAAATTATGATTCTCAGCTAGGAAGCCGTAGCCGGGATGGATGGCGTCACATCCATGCTCTTTCGCGACTTCAATTATGCGGTCGATGTTGAGGTAGCTTTCGAGCGCCGGAGCCGGCCCCAGGAGTGCGGCTTCATCGGCCTTGAGCACATGCAGGGCTTTCTCATCAGCTTCGGAGTAGACAGCCAGCGTGGGGATATTCATTTCGCTGGCGGCCTGAAGAATCCGGCAGGCGATTTCTCCTCTGTTAGCAACAAGAATTTTATTGAACATTGATATTTTCTACTCCACCCAATTCGGTTTGCGCTTATTCAGAAAAGCATCCATCCCCTCCTGGCCCTCGGGCGACTTGCGCAGGTTGGCAATTACCTCGGCTGTATATTTCTCGGCCTCGTCCATATTCTGGTTGGCGATATTATGCAGAAGGCTCTTGCAGACTCCGATAGCATCCGGGCCGGAGGTCAATATCTGCTTAATCATCTTATCCACCGCCGTATCGAGCTCCTCGGCAGGCACCGCCTGGTTTACCAGTCCGCTGTCCAGCGCTCTTTGCGCTGTCAGCCGTTCACCGGTCAGGAAAAATTCACGGGCGCGTCCCTCGCCAACCCGCTTCACCACATAGGGTGAGATACAGGCCGGGACAACACCGATCTTGACTTCGGAGAATGAAAAGATAGCAGTATCGGCGGCAATCGCTATGTCGGTAACCGCCACAAAGCCGGTACCGCCTCCGATAGCAGCGCCATTGATCCGCCCGATGACGGGACGCGGGAATTCATATATCAGTCTGAATAAAGCTGCCAGCTCCAGCGATTCTTTTAAGTTCTGCTCGTAGGAATAATCTTTCACCGCACGCATCCAGTTCAGGTCAGCTCCGGCGCAATAGGATTTGCCTTCGCCGGTCATTACTATGACACGGACATCCTTGTCATCTTTCATTTTATTGAAAGTATCGATGAGCTCGCGGATCATATCAGAGTTGAAGGCATTGTGAATTTCCGGACGGCAGAATGTAATTCGCGCGATCCTGTCCTCACGCTTGAACTTGATTGTGCTGTATTCAGACATTGGAAAATACTTTCCTTTCGGGTTTACATTCGGAAGACACCATATTTGGTCTTGGGAACATCGGCATTGAGGGACATGGCGATACCCAGAGCCAGCATATTGCGTGTCTCAACAGGGTCAATCATGCCGTCATCCCAGAGACGAGCTCCTGAATAATAGGGCGTCGATTCCGCTTCGTATTTTTCAAGAGTCGGTTTCTTGAATTCAGTTTCCATTTCCTCGGTAATTTCGACCCCTTTTTTCTGGAGTGCACGTTTCTTAACCGTCCAGAGCACATCGGCAGCCTGCTCTCCGCCCATAACGCAGATTTTGGCATTCGGCCACATCCACATCAAACGCGGGAAGTAGCCGCGTCCGCACATGGCGTAGTTGCCCGCGCCATACGATCCGCCGACCACAACGGTGAACTTCGGCACCTTGGCATTGGCCACAGCATGAACCATCTTGGCGCCGTCTTTGGCGATGCCGCCATGCTCATATTGCTTGCCGACTATGAAGCCGGAGATGTTCTGCAGGAATATTATCGGTATTTGGCGTTCTGTGCAAAGTTCGATAAAATGCGCACCCTTGACTGAGCTTTCCGAGAAGAGCACACCATTGTTGCCGATAATCCCAACAGGATATCCCATAATACGCGCAAAGCCGGTGACCAGGGTCATGCCGTACAGCTCTTTAAATTCCTGGAAACGTGAGCCGTCGACTATACGTGCGATAACTTCCCGGATGTCGTAAGGCTTCCTGAGGTTGGTCGGGACTATTCCGTAAAGCTCTTCGGGATCATAGTATGGATCTTCGGGCTCGATGCGATCGAGTTTGAACTTGGCGGGCCTGTCCAGCGATTCGACTATGCTCCTGGTTATTTCCAGGGCATGTTTATCGTTCTGGGCATAATGATCGGCCACACCGGAAATTCTGCAGTGCACATCAGCTCCGCCCAAATCCTCGTCGGATACGGTTTCACCCGTGGCCGCTTTGACCAATGGCGGCCCGCCTATGAAAATAGTCCCCTGTTTGCGGACAATCACGGTCTCGTCGCAAAGCGCCGGGACATATGCCCCGCCCGCAGTACACGAACCCATGACCACAGAAATCTGCGGGATGCTCATGGCGGACATAACGGACTGATTATAGAAGATTCTTCCGAAATGATCCTGGTCTGGGAATGTTCCGCTCTGATGCGGAAGGAAGATTCCACCCGAGTCAACCAGATACACACACGGCAGACGATTTTCAATCGCCACCTGCTGAGCGCGAACATGCTTCTTGATCGTCTCCGGAAAGTATGTTCCGCCCTTGACTGTAGCGTCATTGGCGACTACCAGAACTTCGCGGCCATTAACGACCCCGATCCCGGTGACCATACCGGCGCCGGGAGCTTCGTTGTCGTACATATCATAGGCGGCCAGAGGAGACAGTTCCAGAAAGGGCGTATTCTTGTCGAATAATATATCGAGACGTTCACGGGCGGTCAGCTTGCCGCGTTCGTGATGGCGCTTGACCATATATTCAGGCCCGCCCCTTTTTATCTCCTCCAGCTTCTCCAGGTAGGTATCCCGGAGCTTGATATTCTCCTCACGGTTTTTCTTGAAGTCCTCCGAGGATGTGTCGGTCTTCGATTCTATTTTACGATACATAGCTACTCCGCCGGGACTGCTTTGTACCCGTATGAGATTACGCCATGATGCGCATCGGTCTGGACACGGCGGAATTCGAGTCTAACCTTTTTGCCGATTGCCAGCCATTCTTTCTGATAGTCGGTGATCTGGCAGGTCACCTTTGTTCCGTCAGTCAATTCGACAATACAGACAACATAGGGAGCCTCATCCTTGAACTGGCTGGGAGGAACATCGATCACGGTGTATGTGAAGATCTTGCCCTCGTCGGGGAGGATGTATTTTTCACCGTTGAATTTCTTTCCATCCTTACTGACATAGCGCGGAGGGAAATAGACTTCGCCGGTATCTTTATTCTTTACCGCTTCGAGGCGGTATCTCTGTGGAAATTCACGCCATATTCTTGCCGGAAACATTATAGCACCTCCATGATGTGAACGATTGATGAAGCTCCGGTACCGCCCATGTTCTGGGTCAGCCCGACCTTTGCGCCTTCGACCTGACGATCGCCGCATTCACCGCGAAGCTGCTTGGTGATTTCGATCACCTGGGCTACGCCGGTAGCTCCCACGGGATGTCCCTTGGACTTCAAGCCGCCCGAGGTATTGACTGGAATCTTGCCGCCGATATGGGTGTTACAGGCTTCGGTAAACTCTCCACCCTTACCCTTTGGGCAGAAACCCAGTTCCTCGAGAACGATGATTTCCGCTATGGTGAAACAATCATGGAACTCGGCGACATTAATATCCTCCGGAGTCTTGCCGGACATTTTGTAAGCCCTCTCTCCGGCCAGGCGGGTAGCTTCAAGTCCGGAAAGCGAGGGACGGTCATGCAGTGCGATGGAATCTGAGGCGTGACCTATGCCGATGATCTTTACCAGGGGATTATTCCTGGCAACTTTCTTTGCAGTCTCCATATCGGCCAGGATAACAGCTGCCGCGCCATCTGTGATCGGTGAGCAATCCAGAATGGTCAGCGGATCGGCGATCATGGTTGAGCTCTCCACTCCCTCGAGAGTAACCTTGAAGGGATACTGTGCCAGGGGATTCTTGGAACCGTTTTCATGATTCTTTACGGCCACATGGGAGAGCTGACGGCGGGTTGTGCCGAATTCGTGCATATGCCGCCTGGCCATCATGGCATAAAGTCCCGGGAAGGTCGCGCCGTGGAAAACCTCGTATTCCTGATCGGCCGCGGTAGCCAGCGCATAGGTTGCGCCGTCGCCGGAAACATCGGTCATCTTCTCCACACCGCCGGCCAGAATTATATTGGAGTTGCCTGAGGCAATGTCCAGAAAAGCACATTTGACAGCAAGGCCGCCCGAGGCACAGGCCGACTCGACACGCCCGGCGGGCATATTTTTCTGTCCAAGATAATCGGCCAGAAGAGCGCCGATATGTTCCTGCCCCACAAACAGGCCGGGAGACATACTGCCCACATACATGCCATCAAGTTTTTCTATACCGGCATCGGCTATGGCTTCATAAGCGGTTTCGACAAACATCTGGCGCAGAGATTTTTCCCATATCTCTCCCCATTTTGTCATGCCGACGCCTATTATTGCAACATCTCTCATTTTATATCACTCCTAATCGTTTTTCAAAATTTTCTTGCGATACTTGGCGTAGGTGCCATAGTCGACATAGATTTTGTTTTCATCGAGTTGAGGACGGGTTTTGGGAGCCAAATCCTGAACCTCTTTTATGCGGTCGGTTACTTTGAACACAAAGCCGTCCGAACCCGCACCGGAACCATAAGAGACCATGAAAATCTTATCACCGGGCTGGGCGACATCAAGAATTGCGGTCAGTCCTATGGGAGATGCACCGGAATAAGTGTTCCCAAGCGTCGGGACCAGCCATCCGGTCTCGAGCTGTTCGCGCTCGAAGCCCAGCATCTTGCCCACCCTCATTGGGAACTTGCCGTTGGGCTGATGGAAAACCGCATACTTGAAATCGGCCGGTTTCATACCCGACTTTTCAAGGAGCGCATTGGCGCAACCCATAATGGTCCGGAAATATGCCGGCTCACCGGTAAACCTTCCACCATGCTGAGGATAATGCTGATGCTCGCGGCGCCAGAAGTCGGGAGTATCGGTCATCCATGAATGCGTGTAAAGACATTCGGCCAGTATATTTTCTCTTCCCATCACAAATGAGGCCGCACCGGCGGCGGCGGAATATTCGAGCGCATCACCGGGAGCGCCCTGAGATGTATCCGCGCCGATACCAACAGCATAATTGCAGAACTCTGATTTTACCAAACCCAGGCAGACGAACATCGCCTCCGAGCCGGCTTTGCAGGCAAACTCGTAGTCCGCATTATGACAATGGGGTGTGGCGCCGATCGCCTCGGCACAGATCGTGCCCGAGGGCTTAACCGCATAAGGATGCGATTCGGAACCTATATAGAGCGCATCTATCTGATCCCCGGTAACTCCCGCGCGCCTGAGAGCATACTTGGTGGCCTCAACCGAGAGTGTAACGCAGTCCACATCGGGAGCGGGGACTGATTTCTCTGTTAGTTGAAGACCGCGCTTGTATGATTCAGCGTCGGCGCCCCAGACTTTGGCAATCTCTTCAACTTTAATGCGATGCCGGGGTATTTTGGCACCATATCCAACGATTCCTACCATAAAACCTCTCTATCTTTATTTTTTACATTTTTCTTCTATAACCGAGTACAAGGCAACGTTTTCCGGCAGTGGACCGGCCACATTAGAATTTCAATAGATAGTGAAAAAATGGCCGAAAGTCAAGCGATTTTGGCCGTGGAGCCTCGCTGTTTGCAATTATTAATAATGTTTTTGCGGACCAGAAGTTTCCATAAAGCAGAGAAAAATGATTGCGCTTAATCATCAGGCCCTGTGCTGGTGCCCGGGTCATTTATCGGATCACGAGTTTCTCGAGCTCCTCCTGTTTTATCCGGCGAAAAGAATACTTGTAACCGAAGTAAAGTGCGATCCCGTAGAAAAGGACATCCATAGGTTCAAAACCGGCCTTCAGGAATATCCACATGGTCTCGAAATTCATCTGCGACATAATCTCGGAAAGCGGGACATTATATTCCCTGGAGACCGCCAGAGCTACCATGAATATATTGCCCGCGAGACAGCCATACAAAGAAAGTATCGCCCCCGCAATTCCGAACTTGACATCCATACCTGCCCCGAATTTACGTATTGCTATCCCGACAAGGAAGCCCACACCGATCGACATGAAGCCGATCTGATAACTGCTGAAATAGCTTATCAGCCCCCACAGTGCGGCGCCCACAGAGCCCGCAATAAATCCGGCCAGGATTCCCATGCTGAAGTTCTGTTTATCTTTGATCTGCTGCTGGAACATTCTGAACCGTACCGGATCGATCTGCAACTTTTTGGGAGCTGCGCTCTCGTGCTCCGGCTTCTCGTCAGATGTTGACTCTTTACCTTCCTCAAATCTCTTCTTGGAATCGTCAAATCTTCCTTCATCCCCCATAATAGCTCCTTGTATATATTCCGATCCGCCCGTTCAGGGGCTTTAATATTAAGCGGTGGTACGGATTTATAATATGCTGTTATTGAATAGTAGCAAGGAGATTTTGTGCAGAAATTGACAGCGGGGGTCCTCGTGCCAGTTCTCGGGTTCAACCAGTCCGCAAAGCTGATGGAGGGAATATTCTGCGGCAGGATTTTTGGCCACCTCAAAAGTCCAGGCCTCCCTCTCTTTTGCAGCTTGCATTCTTCGATCTATCAACACTCAGGAAAGCCAGATATGGATTGCAGAAGAACAAAACAATACACATTACGAACGCGGATAAAAGCTCCTTCAGATTTGTGAGAGGTTTGATCTTAAAAGCACTGCGCTCCGCCTCGCGAGTAAAGTTTTTCGCCCGTCCAGGAAAGAATCATTCTGAAGCCAGTATCTTATGCTGTATGGACTTGTCAATGTCGGACTTTTTCCAGGCATCATTCCAGTCGGGCACGGTGGGAAGTGTGCGCCTTCCACTTCGCGTCAGGTGCGACACGGTGCGCGGTTGAAAAAGCCGGAGCAGAGATGATGATTGCAGGTCACACCGCTCTGATCGACAGTGTTGCAGAATGCGACAACCATAATGCGACATATTCAGGACAATCCGGCAGCAGATCAAATAATCAGCCTGCGGAGATAATAAGATTGACAGCGGATTACAACTCAAATATTTTGAGCTTGTGCGGGGTGACTCAGCTGAGCAATGGACAATTTGATTATCCGATAGATCGGGCGCCAGAGACTACACCGCTGCTGAAAGCCGCGCACAAAGCATGACCAATTGCTGGCGTGTGATCTACACCGGGAAGGGAGACATCAGCCATGCGTTTCGTCAAAGTAATCCTGCTGACATTGAGCATCATATTCATCTGGGCCGATTCAGGCCAGGCCACTCAGTACGTTAATCGAAAGTTGATTACGTGTGAGCCGCTCATTTACGAAGTCGAACCGATCGACATATACGGAGGGAGCTTCAAGCTCGACCGCAGTTACCGCAATGATTACGGTGATTGCACCGGTCAGATACCCGGTCCGCCATTCGTGATAGAACTTCCGGTGACCATTGAGAACACATACAATACGGACGGATCTGTTGCGGAATTCGGCTATTTCGAGGTCGACAATCAGTGGGGAGGGGGCGATCCGTTTGAGATAATTATCTACGATGGCGCTTATCTCAAGGTCAACGGAAATATTGTCGCCAAGGGTAAACCCGGTGACCCGATCATTTTCAATTGTGAGGGCCGTTTCTATAGCGATTTTCAGGGAGGGCCGCTTCCTCCCTACAGCGAGTTCACTTTTGATTTCTCATATTGCGAATTCTATGTTTACCCTCCATTAAATTCTCCAACACTTGAAATGTATGGTGGACATCTTAAACTCGACAACTGCACCTTCGGACCCACCGATGATCAACAAGGGCTTTACTACATAGGTATGCATGATGGTTTCTGGGACGTTTCTATAACCAACTGTATGTTTAACGGGACATCTCCCGCTTATGGTTCATCAGCCAATATTCTGAACAGCATCGGAAGTCTGAAACTCAATAATAATCATTTCACCAATTGTCTCTACACGACCGAGACCCCTTCTACTGGAGTTTTGGAAGTTCAAGGCAATATGACTCTCAAGGAGCTCGTCGGCAATTCAGGTTCTTCCAACAGCCGGAATAATGTCGTTTTCAACTCGGCCGGTGTCTATATAGAGGATAGCTGTGTCATCAAAAACAGCAAGGACTTAGGCGCGTTTTTTCTGGGCAGTATTATTGTCGATACAAATGCCACTCTGATAGTCGATAAGGGCTCCGTGCTGCAGATGCGGCCGCATTACGGCATCAATGTCAGGGGAGAAATGGTCGTGGACAGCGCGGTGGTTACAGGCCTTGCCGACGGTGTGTATGGACTTTATATGTCCGGGAACTCGTCTTACGAGCCAGGTGAATTGTATGCCTGGGACGGGATCGATACCGAGATTGGAAGCAGGCTGACTTTCAAGAACAATTCGAGACTCCGCTGGACATACGGACCGATAGAGGGAGAAGGCAGCGTAACTATCGATCACAGTGTGATCGAGCAGTGCTGGGGATCGGCAGTCGGCCTGCACTACACCAGTCCCTGCAGCCTCCAGGTCACCGGCAGCACGATATGGCAGAACTATGGAGGGGAAGGCATCGAATTCGTGATGAGTATCAACCCGTTAGACTCTGCCTCCGGGTACCTGGCTGTCGACAGTTCCACAATCACGACATGCGTCGGTGATGGAATTTATCTGGGTGGCGGTGCCGGGCGCCCTCTTGATGACGACCTGAATGTTCGAATCACGAATTCCAATATTTCCGGCAATGGCGGAGGGGGCATATCCGGATTTCTGGCAGCGCCGACCGATTCAATTGTCATCATGAACAATCGTCTGATCGGAAATGGATTCGTCGGCTTCTGGATTGAGGACAACGGCTGCGATTCCATGCATGTCCGGCTGGAAACCAATGCCGCGGTCGGAAACGCAGGGACCGGACTTGGTGTCGAGACGGGATTTCTTGACGCGGTCGGAAATACTTCGGCCCACAACGAAAATTACGGTTTATATTATCCCTACAAGCCGCGGCGTCCCGGCCTCGTGGCCAACAATGTTTTGGCCTACAACGATAATTACGGCCTCTACTGTTACACCAGATACGGCGGGATTTTGCCTGCGATTGCCCATAATGTTTTCTGGCAAAACAATGTGGCCGACAGCCAGCTCTATATTTACTCGGATGATTTCCGAATCTACACAGTCGACTCACTTCAGGCATTGGGCGGGGTCGGGCTCACTAATGAAGAATTTTCACCAGCTTTCAAACCCACTTACAGGGATGTGATAAAAACCTTTCGTTATGACTCGGTTGCGGTCCAGACCCATGTATGGGTTAATGGCGACAGTCTCCAGCCCGGTCAACTCAATGGACTCGCCATTCTTCCCAGTCATCGGGATACAACCGCCTGGTTTTATGTGGTCGACAACACCACTGACACAATCTGTATCGCCGGCGATATCAGGTCTGCGGCCAACGTTTCCGATACCCTGACCGTGTTCGAATATCACCTCACACCTTTTTCCCCGGCTGTTGATTTTGGCGATAATGATTATGTAACCAGTCAAAATGACATCGATGGCGATGCCAGGATTATAGACTCGGATGAAAACGGATCGGAGCTGGTCGATGCCGGAGCGGACGAGTTCGATCCCGATACTACCAATATAACGATCCTGGTGGTCTCGCCGCCGCCCGACACCACGGTGGTGCCGGGTGACACCTTGATTTTATCCTGGTTTACCACAGGGATCGCTTCTGTCAATGTTGACTACACCATCGATCTGCCTTTAGGAGGCGAACCGGTCGAATGGCTGGAGGTGGCACGTGACCTCAGCACTCTGGTACCCCTCTATTTCTGGGAGGTACCGGCGGTGCAGTCTGCCCGCTGTCTGATCAGGGTATCGGACGCCTCCAATCCGGGTTACAGCAAGACAAGCGAGATATTCCATATCAAACAGCCGCGCCTGACAAGATTTGCGGCTGACAGCACTTATGATTTCTTCAAGCCTTCTGCTCATGGCTGGTCTTTCATCAATTCGATCCCTATAATCTGGCCCCAGTCCTGGTGGCAGCAGTACGACTACCTTACCGGCCAGGATCCATACACCGGGCAGGTGTATCCATCATTCGACACAGCCTATGCTTTCGGCACAATGCAGCCGAGCGTTTTCCCGAGCTGGCCGATATTCGTGGAGACCTTTGGTCAGGGTCAATGCTACAATAACACTCCGATGGGATTGATGTACCTGATGCGTGCGGTCAACCGTTGGGCAGATATCGCCCGCGCTTTTGGAGGAAGCTGCGCCGGGATGTGCAGCTCTGCCCTGCTGGCCTTCGGCAGCAAGAGTGCATTGGATGTCCAGTGGGGCTATCTGGGGCTGACCGATAGCTCGTTTCAGAAACCCTTGACCGATGATCTGCGTGAATTCATACTCATAATGCACAATCATTTGAACGGTAAGCAGCAGGAACAGTGGCAGGCGCAGCATTATGAGGTTAATGTTGACAGCACCGTCAAATTGATCCGGCAGATGCTGCTGTCGGGCGATCGCAGCAACGACGCTTTTCTGACCATCGGTAATCAGACAGCGACATCGTCACATGCGGTAGTGCCTTATGCGGTGCTGGATGATCCCGATCCCAATAAAGTGCAGGTCTATATTTATGACCCGAATTCGCCGGGGACAAATACGCTTTATATCGAAGCTGATACGGTCGCAAATGTCTGGTCATGTTCCGCTTATCCCACCTGGGGCGGCACCTGGTATTTTTTCCTTCACTACCCGGTGCGCTGGTCTCTGGACACGCCTGAGATGAAGGCCCTGGCTCGGCGACATGCCGCTCTGCCCTCCGATTCCGTGACGGGAATCGAACTCCTGTATCCTTCAGGCGGCCACCTGACGGTATATGACAATGCCGGCGATTCCGTCGGTTTTAATGCGACCGGCCTGTTCAATGAAATCGAGGGTGCGGCCCCGCTTTTGTGTCTGGATAGCTCACACAATTTCCCACAGGGATTCCTGCTTCCCGACCAGGCCTATGATATAACTTTGAGCGCTTTGACCGACAGTGTTGTGCGGATCGGCTTCTACTACGATTCACTCTATATCGGCTATTCCCGCCTCGAAACGGATTCGGGCCAGACAGACAGCCTTGTATTAAATGGTGATCTGGCTGTTTACAATCCTGACGACGGGGACAGTAAGGCCGTGCAGCTTCGTATGGCGCGCACACTCGAAGATAGCGAAAGAACCATTATGGTCGGCAACCTGCAGCTCGAAACCGACGCATCAGTCAAGTTGGAGCCGATGGGTACTGCCGGCTGGTACTTATCCAATCCCGGGCAAGCCCGTATGTATCAGTTGTGGCTCAGGCAGGTCTCAAGTGAAGGGGAGAAGAAATTCTTCTGCCGCGAGGTGTCGATCGGTGCCGATCAGTCTCATATTCTGACGCCGGACTGGACCACGTTGAATCCGGATTCATGCACCATCTATATAGATTATGACTTCGATATGCTGGCTGATGATTCGGCGATGCTGCATGGCGACATTCTGGTCGGCGTGGAGGACACTCCGAATACTCCGCTTCCCTACAGCTTTGAGTTGAGCCAGAATTATCCCAACCCGTTCAATCCGGTCACAACAATCGAATACAGCATCCCCAGGCAAAGCCATGTCAACATTGATGTTTACAACATGCTCGGGCAGAAGATCCGGGCACTGGTCGATCAAGAAGAATCGGCAGGTTCATATACCATTACATGGGACGGCACTAATTCGGATGGTTCAGCAGTTGCCACAGGTATCTATCTCTACCGCTTCCAGGCCGGAGACTATGTCCAGACCAAGAAGATGCTGTTGATGAAATAAATCTCAAAAAAAGATTGACAGAGAGAGCAACGTTGTTTATGTATAAAATATAAGCAGCAAATCCTTTTTCTCCGAAGATAACAAAGCAGGAGGCACAATATGAGACCGTGCAGGTTCATCATATTTATTGCCGTGGCTTTCCTTATGGTCGTTATCTTGAAAGAGTCTTTGAGGGCTGAAGTCTTTGTCAACATGCTCTGGGACGAGACGATCGAGGATTTCAAAGTCAAAACTCTAATACTCGAGGGAACAGGCCAGACCTGGGACCGGGACTTCCAGAATGCGTACGGGGAATATATGAATCTGGATCCGGGTCCGCCGTTTATTATTCAGTGCAATGTGCTTATTGAAAACATCCACGATGAGGACGGTAATGTCACGGACTGGGGATCCCTGAACATCGAGAGCGGAGGAGAAATCCTTGATCCTTTCGAGATTATCTTTGCTCCCGATGAAGACCAGACGTACTGTGAGGGTGAAATCCGAAGCTACGGAAACCTTAATTTTGTGGGGACTCCCACCGACCCGATCATATTCAAGGGAAAGTACAAAATTCGTACACACCGCCCGGGTAATCCCGCCCCTGATAGCTTAGTAAATGAATCTCAGATACATTTCGAATACTGTGTGTTCGACTACTGGGAACCATATATCGCCGGTCCACCTGTTAATTTCGACGGCGGCCATGTTTCCGTAGAAAATTGCATTTTTAGAAATTTCCATGATTGTTCCGGGGTTCTGAGCTTTTACGATCCTCTCTACGCCAGCACTCAGGGCCCGGTCTGGAACTGCATTGTCCGCAACTGCTTCTTTGATAATAATTCTGTTGTGGGTCAGCATCTCGTCAGTATGCAGCACGGCAGGTTTGTAATAGACAACAACAGGTTCGAATCGAACATAACCGAGGCTACGGATAATTCATCGATGATTTATATTCTTGGTCACATCGACACTCTAAAAAATAACGCGGCTTTGAACAACACTGTCAACTCCCTCATCTTCTACCATGTAGTTACCGGCGCGCATTCTTACATTAAATCCAGCGATGATCTGCCGATTGTAGTTGACGACATGTTTATTCACGAGGATTCTACCCTTGTAATCGGCCCCGGTTCAGTTATTAAACCGTATCATTACGGCGACTGGCCAAGAAACGTATGGGCCCATGTCAACGGACATATGAAAATCGAGAATGCAATAATCACTTCCTGGCAGAATGACGAGGTGGGAGGTGATGTTGATCTGCAGCCACAACCTGATTATATCCCGAGATGCAACTACATATATGTAGATACAGGCGGTTCGGTTGAGATCACCAATACCGATATCAGTTATGCCGAAAAAGGTGTCGAAGCGATCGGCGATGTCGTCATGGATAGCTGCCGGTTGCAGATTATCAAGGATGAAGGGATAGAATTTCGGCCGATAGGCAACAACATTCTGCAGGTCTCGAATACTACAATTCGGGCAGTCGGGAATTCCGGCATCGTGGTGGACGCCCGGAACAGCCAGGGGCTGGAGGTCAGCCTCGACAGCGTCAGCGTAATCCACACCGTCGGGGATGGGCTGGAACTGTATCTTTCAGAATGCTCACATGTGATGAGTGTCGATATTAACGGATGTATCATAGCTAACAACAACGGGTCTGGTATTTATTGCCCCGCGGACTTTGGCTTGAACTGCTTCAATGTCTCCAATTCCATCATTGCCGGCAACTACAATTCGGGCATTTTGCTCTACAAATCCGGTGCTGAGACGGTCAACGTGAACCTCCATTCCAATGCTGTTATAGGGCACCGCCTGGACGGCATTTCCGTGCAGGCCGGCACTCCGTCCATCACAAACAATACAGTCGGGCAAAATGGCCGCAAAGGCATAGCGATTAGTTCCTTTATATATCAACCTGGATCTATGCTGGTTGCGAATAATATCCTTATAAAAAACCAGCGAGGCTTTGAAAAGGGCCCCGAGGAGCTTTGCCCTTTCCATCACAATGTCTTCTGGGACAATGAAATTACCTTCTATTTCAATACCCCCGATGGAGGTTTGTGGACGATCGAAGAGCTCCAGGCATTGGGAGGAGATTATGTCACCAACATGCAAACTGATCCAGAGTTTCTTTGTGAAGTGAATGGTACAGTAGATACTGTCATCTGGGATGAAAAGAGAAATATTTCGATCGTGGTGGATGGCTCCGCCGATTTCGGAGAATTAGATCATCAATACGCAATCTACCAGGTGGATACCAGTTGGAATATCTGGTTTATGGTTTCCGAGGTGAAGGATGATTCAATCTTAATTGACGCTGATATTACCGAGTCAGTCAATACCGGTGACTCCTATATTATTTTCGATTACCATCTGGCGCCGTCTTCACCCCTGATCGAAGCCGGCAACAACCCGGTGGTCGCGGTTGCGACGGATATCGATGGTGAAGAGCGCATAATGGACGGAGATGAAAGCGGTACAGCAGTGGTGGATATCGGAGCCGATGAATTCAATCCTTATCCGGACGCCCCGGAGCCAATCGACATCATCTGCCCGGTCGCCGGCCAGGTCTGTCTTGCAGGGGATACGATTGTCATCGAATGGACCGCTGAAGATGCTAATTCGGTTGATATCTTTTATACGCTTGATTATCAACAGGGAGAGATAGTCTGGCTTCCCATCGCCTGGAGTCATCCGGCTGACTCCAACAGCGTTCCATGGCGAACCCCTCCTGACGCGTTGGCGGCGAAATGTTGTATCAGGATTCAGAATTCAGACGATGAGAACCACCGGGCCAAAAGCGACCTGTTCCGCATCAAACCCTACCTGCTCACGCGTTTTGACGCCGACAGTACCTATGATGCCTATGCATCCGATTTGGACGGATGGTCAATTCCCAATGATTCGGCTTCCATGTGGCCGGTTGAATGGTACAGTCAGTTTGATTATGCAGAGGGCATAGACCCCTTCACGGAGGACGAATATCCGCTTTTCTTCGAGTGGTTGGGCGCCGAATCCAAGTCTTTTCCAGACTGGCCTTTGTGGGTGCAGGCATTTGGTATAGATGCTTGCTTTTACAGCATTCCCGGCAGGCTCCTCCATAAACCCGCAACAGTGCTTTCATGGGCGGAGATAATTGATGAGTGGGGAGGTTCATGCGCGGGACTCACGGCTTCGAGTCTGGCTGCTTTTGATGATTCAGCACTGTTCAAGCTGACTTTCCCGGAAGCCGGTAACTTTTCTGATCTCTATACGCTCGCGGTCAATGACGACCGGCGCCTGGTGATAAACCTTGTATGGACACGCCTTTTTGCCAAATCCGCCTGGGATCATCTTGTAGCTAACTCGACGAAGAGACCGGCACAGACGCTGAAGGAAATACGAGATATGCTTCTGGCAGATGAACGTCTCGATGCCGACCTGTACATTGAGCACGATTCTTTGCTGGAGGCCCACGCCGTCATGCCGTATCGTGTTGACCAGGACAGTGCAAATCCTAATATCTGGCGACTGCGTGTGTACGACAGCAATGCTCCGGGGGATACGAACCGTGTGATCGAAATAGATACCGCGGCAGAACACTGGGATTATTTGCCCATGCCGGGTTATCAGGGCTCTGCGGGATTCTTCCTGCGCAATCCGGCCCTCGATTTCCTTGATATCATGGAGCTGGGTGCCGGCGCGCGAAGCGCTGTTCCGGTTCCTCGTTTGGCGGACAGGTCAGATTGGATGACAGTCGGCCTGCGTAACACGGATAATGTTACAATCAGGGCACATTCAGGAGATTCGGCGGGATTCTCACTCGACGCAGGATTCAATACCATTCCCGGAACAGTGCCGCAGATACCGCCCGCTGGCAGCAGGAGAGGGCCAGTCGGTTATCTGCTTCCATCCGACGAATACAGAATTGAACTAACCGGGTACCAGGCACCGTTGGCGCTTGTGACAGCCGATTTTGATTCGGTTAAATACGCCTTCGGCCGCGAACCGGCAGCCTCCTCGGAGCGGGATGATCTCCTTGTACGGGACGGCTTATGGGCCATGAATCATGATGACATTGCGCACATTATTTTTATGATCTCTCTGCAGCCCGTGGATACCTGCCAGCGCTTTTTGCGTGTCGCTGACTTATCGCTGGGACCCGGGGATTCCATCCGCATCAAGGCCGAAACCACGGGCGAGGTGTTTGTAGACAACTGCGGACCGCAAACCTGGTACAGCTTCGACCTCTGGTATGCATCTCATACAGTCGGATACATAGCCGGAAGCCAGTTGATCCCGCTGGACGAAAACAGGAGCCACATTATATCTCCGCAGTGGGATAATCCCGGACAGACTGAGGTCAAAGTGTACATCGACATAGGATCCGATGGGGTGATAGACGACTCCATGGATGTCCCGGTCGAAATCGTGACGTCTGCCGATGATCCGGGTGAGTCGAGCTTGCCCTACCGGTTCGAATTGAACCAGAACTATCCCAATCCGTTCAATCCGACCACTACAATCGATTACAGTATTCCAGAACGCAGTCACGTCAACATTGATGTTTACAACGTGCTCGGGCAGAAAATCCGCACAATGGTCGATCGAGAGGAGTCGGCAGGTTCATATACCATTACATGGGACGGCACTAATTCGGATGGTTCAGCAGTTGCCACAGGTATCTATCTCTACCGCTTCCAGGCCGGAGACTATGTTGAGACGAAAAAGATGTTGCTGATGAAATAGAACGAAAGATGGTCAGGATACAACTCCATACAGTATTGGCGGGATGACCCAACCCGTCAGGAGTACTGAAAAAGGATAATCAGGAGTCCGCCATCCTGAGTACCGATTTATCCGGGCGAAGAATCTCATAAGCTAACATGAGATTTTGCGCTCGCTTTGCTCTCTCAGAGAGACAGCATCCTGATTTTTTCCAAATAGTCCACATTTGCAGTAAGCTTCGCCAGGGTGGGTTTGCATTGTTTTTAGATATAGTCCATTCTCACATAAACACTGTTGCCCCTCCCGGATTTCCGGGCAGGATTTGACAGTATATTTTGATTCCAGGATTTACTTCAGCAGTCGCAGGGAGCTGTGCCCCCTGTGAAGATGTAATTTATTATAAGAACTGCATCAGACACATTCACACTGCCGTCGCAGTTTACCTCGGCCGATTCCAATGGCTCAGGCTCCGCTGATCCAGAAATGAAAATATAATTTATAATAAAGACCGCGTCGCTGACATTGACCAGCCCATCCCCGCTGGCATCACCGCAAATATAAGGCGGCTCGAGCGCGAAAGCACTTATTTTGACAGCATCCACAGCCGCCTCGACCACAGACTCATCGTTGAGATCGGAAGCATCAAAACGGATTTTCATTTTATCAGAGAGCTCAACAAAATCATCAGCCCAGAAACCACGTTCGAACCAGCCCCCCGAGGCTTCTTCCTGCGGGCCCGCAGTTTCTACCAGAGACCATGTAGCGCCGTCATCGCCGGAGATATAAATATGCATCTCATCATTGTAAGGATCATCTCCGGCATGATTGGAATACCAGCGGGCATAGCTGACATAACCGTTGCCGTTCGACAGGTCAAAAGCAGGCGAGATCAGTGTGGCAGTACCATCATCAACATCGGAATTCCCGGCCACATTGTCAGTCAGATAGCATTTGCCGGAACCGTCAAAATCGGTGGGCGGATCACCCCTGTCATAATTAACCGGCACTCCCCGGCTCCAATGGCCGTCGGCGGCATCACCGGTAACTGACCAGCTAAGTTCCTGTTCGAAATTATCAGAGAACACCGTTAATTCCTCATAACCGGAGATAGATTTGAAAGGCGCTTCCATGGTATCCGGATCAAAAACCCTTCCCTGGTTTTCCTCCATCACGCTGACATAATACTCTATAAACTGGCCGGCGGGGATATCGGGAAAATCGACCCGGTAGTGGTTGCTATAATACTCGGTCATGGGCACCGCCTGAAAAGCGCTACCTTCAATCGAATAGTGAAACAAACCCGAGCCCGGTACTACCGACCCGCCCAGGATTCCGGTGACATTCAACCGCAGGCTGTCCTGCTCAACAGGATTTATACAGAGCGGGATCTCGGTCTCATATTCGAAGAGGACTCTGGAAGATTTATTGTAAACCACGTAACAGGCACCATAACCGATATCACAACAGCCGTAAGCAATCCGCATATAGCCGTTCTCGCCCCACCATGGACCCCAGGAATTTCTCATGAACCACACACCGCTGTCACCCTGGTTATCATCCCATCCAACCAGGACTACGGCATGATTTATACTGGTGAGCCAGGGCACATCAAATATGCCTCCGCTGTAGGCCTGAAATTCCGAGTTGACCGTAACTGCAACCGAAATCGGGCCGTGATCGATGATTGCCTGTTTCATGGCATCGACAGACGGTACTGAATAGTTCCCGCCGATATATGACCAGGAATCGATTTTATATGAGTGCTCGTAAGGGCAGTTACAGGGAGCATTATAGGCTACATAGGGAAATTCCGATTCGTACACCGCACCCGCGCTGTCGCAGGGGTCGGGTACAAACTGGTGATAACTATGCGCAAACCATCCCCCCTGGCATCCCCAACCGTTGCTGTTGCAGCTTACCAAGTACTGCTCGGAGAGATCAACTGTTATCTCATCCTTTATCGCAATATTACACTCCAGAGGGCCGACAGTGCCGAAAGCCCAGCAGCTTCCGCATCCGCCCTGATTCCTGGCCGGGGGCAAATTGGCAGAGTCGCGCCAGTCGAAGCGGACAGGAAGATTCCGTGTGGGCGTGCACGGATCAAAGCGGGCGTTCTCACGCCAGTTCTCGGGTTCAACCAATCCGCACAGCTGGTCGAGAGAATACTCCGTGGCAGGATTTTTCGCCATCTCGAAAGTCCAGCCCTCACTTTCGGCCCTGGCCTGCATCACCTCGATTTCTTCATCGTTAAGCTGCGCCTGAGATGGACTGGCAAAGACCAGAAGCAAAAACATTGTGAGCGCGGAGAGAAGTCCGAAAGGAGATACTTTTCGTTTAGCCGAATTCACTTTAATAAGCATTGCTATTCCATTCGCGGGTACATCGACACGCCTGAAAAAAGAAACCATTCTGACTGAAATATACCTTGTTATATAAATTTGTCAATATTTGACTTCAATCACGTTCAGCAGTCCGGCTCACCGTCGCCATCTGTATCGCACGGGGCGTATCCAGCGACAAAGACGTAATTCACAATCCAGACCGCATCGCTGACATTCACAAACGAATCACAATTGACATCTCCGATTTCCGATGGTTCGGGCGGATTTCCGCCGATAAAGACATAATTAATTATATAAACTGCATCGCTGACGTTAACTGCAAAATCCCCATTGGCATCACCGCAGCCGATCGGAGGCTCGATGATATCGATATCGATGATCATGGTATCTTTGTTCGCAGGTGAATCCGAGTCGGCTACAACCAGGCTGAAGGTATAGTCTGCTACCCAGGTAGGAGTTCCCTGCAGTATCGCTACGGTCTCATTGGTGAATGTCAGGCCGTAGGGATACTGCCCGCTGATCTTGGTCCAATCATAAGGCGGAATACCCCCAACAGCATGGAATTCATAGTAGTATGGAGCTCCAAGTATTCCATAGGGGACATCGTAACATTGCATATGAAGTTGACCGTCACAGGCATCCCCCATACCGTCACCATTCTCGTCGTATTGATCGGGATTGTAATCGTTGGGGCAGTTGTCGCAAAGATCGCCATAGCCATCGGAATCTGCATCCTCCTGGTTCGGATTGACATGGAGCGGACAGTTATCGTTTTCATTCATGATGCCGTCGTCATCGGCATCCGGATCACAGGCATCACCAAGACCGTCGCCATCGACATCGGACTGATCGGGATTGAACACGTTCGGGCAGTTGTCCGGGTCACAGGGATTGCCGGGTATATCCGGATCGCCAAAACCATCCCCATCAGAATCCAGACATCCCTCCCAGTGCAGTAGGGTGAAACCATATATGCCCCACGGCGCACCCGGCTGGATTTCCTGAAAGTCAAACCAGTGTACTTCGGTATCCCACGTATTCAGGCAGGCATATTCCATTTTTGCGTCGTCATAGCCGATAGCGGTGACGAAATGATCAGTCCAGCTATCCCCATCGGTATCCACCAGCAGGACAATTGGCCGAGCTGAGTCAATCTCCGCCTTGTACTCCTCCCAGCTGAAATCCCAGAAGTACTTCTCCGCGGTCACCGGCTGATAATCCGGGTAAATATGATCAGCATAATTGATAAATGCATCATCGACCATATCGAAGTAGCTCCAGCCGTAGCGGTTGCCATCCAGGCTCCATGAGGTGTGCATGAAATCGCCCAGGCAGTCGCTTTCATGCGCCCCGCCTGTCTCCGATTTGTCAGGCTGGATCGGCCCGGAATCATCCCGGGGACAGGAGTAACTGCGGTAATGATCCTCATATGACGTCACTGCGCAGGAAGCAAAACCATGATCTGTTGCCATCATCGCATTTACTTCCGAGGTCTGTGAATATGAATCTCCGGGGACAAGCTGGCTGCGGCCATGCATATCCCAGTAGCCGATAACCATGCCTGCGGCTGTCGGGCCGCAGCCGTGACGCCACAGGTACGCTGGCACGCCTTCGATTATCACTTGCGAGCCGCTCTTCTCAGTGCTGCCCATATAGATTCCCAAGGGCGGTTCCGGGCCGGTTGTGCTTTGCTGGGCAAGGGCAATTACCGGCAGGGATAATAGCGCTATAGATATCATGAATAAAATAAACCTGGCGGACATAATGACCTCCGTTACTCTCACCTGCTGATTTCGGCACGGCAGGCTGCGGGCTGGGTTTTAATAATGGTCTATAAGCATCAGGGAATGTATGATACAATTCTAATCTACATTATTACGGAAAATGGTCAAGTTAGAACTGGAAAAAATGAAACAGGGGATATTTTCAACGTTTTTGGCTTGACAGCGTCTTAGAAGTATGAATATGTTGATATGTAAATCGATACAGCATCATTGACACATCTGACCTTACGCAGTTTAACCTCAAATCTGGCAGGTCGGGACATGGCCTTCGGAAAAGGAGGAAGCATGAAGCATAATACATGGGCGTGAGGCATCTTATCATCTAAATTGACACTTATGTCTTGTTTTGAAAGGAGGTAGTTTGCGAAAGAACTTCAAAACAATACTGACAGCTTTGGCGGCCCTGAGCTTATTAATCCTGACATTTGCCATCTATTCCTGCTGCGAGGACTGCCCGGTCGGCCCGGTCCAGCCCAAACCTTACAAGGGCTGGCTGTATGCTACAGATTTCGAAAGTGAATGGCTGTACAAGATCGACACAGAGACCGATTCACTGGTAGACAGCGTTCAGTATACTACAGGTGAGATATACAATCCCGGAGCGATCGGAGTATCTGCCGACGGTCAATATCTCTCCGTTTCATATCATGATACATATCTTACCGATAGATTGACAATCATATATGATGCCCAGACTCTGGATGAGATTCATAGGCTTGAAGGCGGGTATGGCCCACTCTTTATAACAGATGAGAATCTGTATATCGGTTTTGCCTATGATAGTATACATTTCTACTCCCTGCCCGGCTTCGATAGAATTTATTCAGATTCTACGCCATCATTAGGGCTGCCCGTATTGCGATCAGATATGAACCTCATATACTTGTACGGTGTTCTCAATCCGGCGAGTTTCGATTCGACCTTTATTGCCGCTTACGATTACAAAAATCGGGAGATATCGGATCAGTGGTTTATTCATGACAGCAGGGACAGCCTGGTCACGATTTACGCTTATGATATTCATCCTGATGGCAGAAGGCTTTATTGCGTAACCCTCTCCAAATACGATGGCATCAACATTACCTGCTATGATCTCCAGGAAAGAGAAATGATATTCCAGACGCCGTTCTCAACGACTACGGGATCGTTGAAGATATCCCCGGACGGACAGGAAATGTACGTTACATACCCCGGATACTTCATGCAATATGAAATACCGGGAATTGTTTTTGTTTTCGACACCGAGACCGGCAATTACATAGGTGGTATCTCTCTTCACGGGCAGATTGATGGATATCCCTCTGCTCCCTTGTATGCGAGAGAGATTGTATTTACGCCAACAGGAGGAAAGGCGTATATCGGATCGGGACGGCTTTCCCAGGGCAGCGGCACTGTATCGGCAATAGACACCAGGGAAAAAAGGATTACCAAAAACATTTGGCCCGACATGGGGCATTTTATCGGATTCCTTTGCATCGGTCCAAAAAAATGACAGGTAGTAAATATGAAACCCATAAATTATCCGTCGTGCTGGGTCTTGTCCGGCCGCGGGCAGATCAAGACCCGGCGCTACGATGAACATTGCACACAGGATATTGGGATGTTCCCACCTGTCGCTGCGCTCCAGATGGGACACCGTGAATTAGACTCGGTACTCGGGTGTCAGAAATAGAAAATTGTCAAAAACGATACCAAAAGAAAACCCCCGCGCGGGGCCCGGCGGGGGTGCGGCATGTGCCGTTAATCAGCTTTATTTACAGCTACAAGGCTCACTTCCGCTAACAAATACATAGTTTATGATATAAACAGCGTCCGAGACATTGACTCCGCCATCGCAGTTGACCTCGCCCGATTCCATCGGCTCGGGCTCAGAACCGCCAACAAACACGAAGTTGATGATAAAAACAGCATCCGAGACATTGACATTGCCGTCAGCGTTACAGTCGCCGCAGATCCACTCACAGACATCGCCTACGCCGTCTTCATTCTCATCTTCCTGCCCGGGGTTCCATGTATTGGGGCAATTGTCGCAGAGATCGCCAAAACCATCCCCGTCAGAGTCGGCCTGGTCGCTGTTGGGAATCTGGTGGCAGTTGTCACAGACATTACCGACACCGTCCTGATCAGAATCTGCCTGGTCGGTGTTAGTATGAATGGGACAGTTATCGCATATATTGCCGACACCATCGTTATCATTATCCTCCTGTCCGGGATTTTCATCAGCGGGACAATTGTCACATCCATCCGCGACCGCATCGCCGTCAGAATCGACATTATCATCATACCCGGCACAGGCATCGCAGCCATCCGGAACACCGTCATCGTCACTGTCAACCGCATCATCAAATCCGGCGCAGATATCGCAGCCATCCGGCACGCCGTCATTGTCGTCATCAATATTATCATCAAATCCGGGGCAAACATCGCATAAATCCCCGACTCCATCGCCGTCGGTATCATCCTGGGTCATATTAGCGACCTCGGGGCAGTTATCGCAGTCATCCGGCATACCATCCTCATCGGTGTCGAGGAAATCATCATACCCGGGGCAAACATCGCAAAGGTCGGGCATGCCGTCACCATCGGAATCTATATTATCATCGAAATCGGCACAGAGGTCACAACTGTCTCCATACCCGTCGCCGTCGCTGTCGATCTGGTCGGGATTGAATACATTCGGGCAGTTGTCTTCCAGCGGACAGTTTTCATTGGCAAAGCCGGGATCGCTGTACCCGTCACCGTCGGAATCGACACAGTTTTCTTTCATGGCGATGGTGGGATCGCCGAAGAGGTTTAACTCGTAATAGCACCAGCGCATGCAGGACTGGTTGATACGATACAGGTTGTCTTCCTTGGAATCCTGGTTGGCCTTGCTGAATTCACGCAGGTCCTCGCCATAGATAGCATCCACGAACTCCCGATGGAACCTGTGCGAGGGGCCGTCGGTGCTGTTGTACTCCCCCCATCCATAACGGGCGTTCATCACGATGGCAAAAGCGGCATTCATATATTTTATGGTCATGTATTCGGCAAAGCACTCGTAATCATCGAAATGACCTGCCAGGCAGGTTTGCGAATAGATGAAGCAGTAATCTGTATTGGTCAGAGAGGAGACATCGGAATTATACATTTTCAAGCCGTAACCCTGGCTGCCGTGCCCCAGGTGATTTATAAAATGCTTGCCGGCATTGATCCTGTTTTTCATCTCGACTTTGGGCCAGTCCTGGCCGGGCCAGTCGCGGTCATATAATTCATCGACATCATATTGGATGGTCGGGATACCAATGGTAAAGTAGCCGTCATTATAAAGCGAATCCTTGAGCTCATCCATGCAGTTGCCGCCCCACTCGGATTCTCCGCCGAAGCCGAGGTTCTCCCCCACCAGGCAGACATTCTGAAGGTAAGGTGTGGAGACCGGCTGAGTTATGTAGGCAATTGTCTTATTCACAAAATTTCCGGCTTCCGCGCTGTTTCCGACTGAGGCGCGCCCGATGTATACTTCAGCCATCAGGTCGACATCGCCTCCGCCCTCACCATCAGTGGGTTCACCCCACTGCGTATCTTCGTCATAATTATAAGTCCCGTCGAGGCAGCCAAAATATACATCAGCAGGCATATTGTATTCGATTTCGGCATCATATCCGGACCATGATCGCACATAAAGATCGGCGGCCGGAATAATATCGTCGTCGGCCGCTATCAGCACATATTGAATGCCCATGGTGTTGTATGCATTTCTGATAAAATTCCGCAAAGCCTCGGGATTCGAGATAGGCGCATTTTTATCGGTTCTGATAATCGTGCTTATGCCGGTGCTGTCATGAAAATCCTTTAAGGGCTGAAATGAAGATTCCATACCGTAAGATGTAATAATCAGCAGATCATACATCTCTGCCGGATTTTTATCCGGCGCCGGCAGAGAATTATAGGCAACCGTCTCAGATGGGTTATCGATCCTTTTTTCTACTTCTTCGCGATCTTTCAACAGTCCGCGGAAGAGCTCATGCGCCTTTCCGGTGCTTATGGTGTTGACGCGAATTTCCAGATCTGGATAATAATAAAGTTCACCGGTCAGGGGAATGTATTCCACCGGATTTAACTTCAGGATCAGGACGGAGTATCCCCGGAAGTTCTGGACCGAGACCTGCTCATGCAGGGCGACAGGAAATGAGTTTCGGGATCCGTAAATATCCTGATCGGGTACCGGCGGACGGGCCTCATGCGGGGCGCTCAATTTATGGGGCACCGCGGTCGGCTCAATATTGTAGCCCTCGCCTATTTTAATTCTCTCTCCCTGAATAACTTCAATCGAGCTGACCTCGGATTGTGGTGGAAGGAGAATCCGTGCTCCCCGCGAGGGCAGACGCGGCTGGCCGGGATTGCCGCACAGATCGGCATTCTCCATGATAACCCGATCATAATCGACCCCGCCAATATTGACCGGGACAACATACGGTCTATTAAATTCGTAATCAACCGAGACTTGATTATCCGCCCCGAAGGCCTGAGTGGCGCCGATGGAAAATATGAAGAGCACCAGCAAGAGCGCTCCTTTTCCAATACCGGGGCCTGGAAAACTGGATTTCTGTTTCATACCATCTTCCCTTCAAAGTGCAAAATAATGAGACTTGCTATCATGCTAATGTATTTAAATAACATATGCTCCAATGGCAGCAAATATAAAATTTTAATATTTTATGAAGCTGAATATTTCCTCAATTCAACATGAGCAAGCGGTGAGTCAATGAGTCCACTGCTTCTCTGATAAGGTCCATTTAAATATAAACATATGGATGAAAATGTCAATGTAAATGCTTATTTAATTCAATACCATATGGACTTCAAGGACTTATTGGTGCCAATGAAAAAACCGCCCGGGAATATCCGGACGGTTTTTTGAAAACTCTGTTTCTATTAACAATCGGGGTCGGTATCCCCATTGGAATCGCAAGGTGCGTTTCCGCCCACAAAAACATAATTGATGATCCAGACAGCGTCAGAGACATTAACAGTCGCATCACAGTTGGCATCACCCGCCTCTAACGGATCGGGGGTAGTCCCGCCGACGAATACGTAATTGATTATATAAACCGCGTCGGAGATATTGACGGTTTCATCGGAATTGGCGTCTCCGCAGATGTACGGGAGACCTTCGAAATGGGTGAATTTAATGCCCGACCAAAAGCTTTCCGCATCATTCTCATCTTTGGCCTGAACTTTAATATAATAGTCACCTGCCTCAGACCAGCTATGAGAAGCAGAGGCTTCCGCGCCTGATTCATACGGTCCCAGCCATAAGGTGGTATCTCCGTCACCCCAGGACCATCGGTACCATAATTGATCCTCTTCCGGATCTGTCGTACTCGAGGTATAGGTGTACTCTGTCATCAGATTCCCCTGAGTGACCCCGGCCGGAACTGATGGTCTGTCGGGGGCAAGGTTGATGAAGGTGTTGAGAGTTGCCGAGACATCAACAGTAATCGTACCTTTGGCATTGTAAGTCAATGACACCGAGAGGTCTATTTCGGGCACCTGACGTGACCCGGCTAAATCCAGAAAGTTGATATATGGGGTGAGATTAGAATACCCTCCCACAAGGACGGTGTCGCCGGCATCGAAATAACATGTGGGAACGGTATGATTGTTAAGTGAATCGCGCCTGGGCTGAACATTCGGTTCACCGGCGCAAAGAGCGGCATAATAGAAATTATATGAACCGCCATCATAAATTGCATCCAACGCGGCCCGCGTTGATGGACAGCCGGGTCACCCGTCCCAGGTACATTCCTCCAGGAACACAGTATGAGTATATCCTCCGGTGGTCTCATTGTAACCAGTCTGTCCGGGAATGGCTGCGGCACATGCGTCAGCTAAATATGCCGTGAAAGGATCACCCGTATCGCCCTGATAGATATAACTAAATTGCGGAAATCCTTCCATATGATTGAAGATCACGGCAATTACCATGATATTAGACCCGTCGATAGTGCCTATTCCGTTTTGGGCAGGATCCCAGGTGGCCGTTTTGTTGAAGGGAACCTGATAATCCAGATTAAGGGCAGTATCGATTGCAAAATCGAGAAAGCCGAATTCATAATTGTGTCCGCCATAATCCCTGTACCTCGATACAGGCTCGACAACATAAACTTTCAACTGGCAGGCATAAAGGGCGCGCCCGCTTTCTCCCAGGGCTATTTTATTATCGCCGAAATCAAGGGCTTTTGCAGGCTGACTTGAGATACCAGGACCATAATCATACAACCTGGTTGTCAGGGCCGGGTCGGCCGCAAATGTGACCCCGGTGAAAAACAAAAAAGCCGCAACGAGAGCGACCAGGGCATACCTCCCGGGTATGATTCCTTTAGGGACTGGGTGCATAGTTTTTCCTCCTATGTATTAGCAGTAATTTAACATTCACAGGCATTCGGTCAGTAATTATTATAATTTAAGTAATATTTACATTTTGGCAATATTTTTTTCAGCCAGTCTCCTAAATATCAATACCGGACAACTATTGTTGTAATTGCTAAGTCCATTCTTGCGACAGGAAGAGGTTTTATGCCTCTTTGATTTTTATACGGATCAGATAGTTTATTTACTTGATAAAGTTCAATCGAATTTCTATATTAGAGTCGTATAATTGATGATGATTTTTGTATAGCACAAACTTGCAGGCTGTTGTCTTCCCGGGAGGTAGATATGAGATTCGCCGCTATATTGATTTCCGCAGCATTTATGATATTTGCCTTTTGCAGTTTCGGAAGTTCGCCCCTTCGCGCCGATGACGGTGCGGAATCGGAAGAGCTTTTCGTCGATCTTGATGGGGATGGATTCAATGATAACACTCCTGACGAGGACAATAACAGCATACCTGACAGCGCCGAGGATGATAAATATTCAGACCGGAATAAAACTGCGAATGCCCTGGCCTCCACAGAATTTAAGCCTATTGAGGGTCTTGGGGAATTTGATCTGAGCAGCTTGTTATCCAACTCTGAATTATTCGGCCAGTTGAAATTTTTAACCCGTGCACAATCATGCTGCCGCGGCGGTTTTGAGGCCGGCTCAGATTTCGGGCCGGGAAACGGCATCGGCCTGGGGGCCGTATCGGGATGCGCCGGCGGTGTATGTCACTGACAGTTTAATGCAGCTTATGCGATACCTATTAATTGGAATCTTTATTACAGTCTTTTTTGTATTTCCGGCATACGCTGATTTTGGCTATGAGGTCAAACTCAGCGGAAGCGTTACAAATAATCTCATCAGTGACTCATCTGAGTTATATGACTCTTATTCCACCACAAGTGCCGCACTGAAGTATTACCCTTTTGCGCAGCTCGAGCTCAATTTGAAGAGCGAATACAATTATTACTCCAATCTCGTGGGCTTGGGAAATATCATGGGCGGCGCGGAAATTACCTGGATTCCAACCAGCCAGTCATCGCCTCTGGCGTTATATTTCAACGCGGGCTATGATAATCGTTCTTATCGGGAATCTTTCAGTGTTTATAACACCAACGTATATAACGGCATGGGCTCAATTTCCTACAGGCTGGCAAGAAGGGCGCAGGTTCGAGCAGGAATAACATATGAACAGACCGAATTCGACAACTCGGAAGGCGCCGACAAGGAAATCTATGGTTTTATGTTCGGTGCTAATGTCACATTCCTCGGTTCCAACAGCCTCGATATCGAGAGCGGCTATTCTTTTGCTGATTTTATTTCTGTCGATGAAGTCTCGATAATGTCCTGGCCGCAGGTTCTCGAGGAAACCGATGGCGACCTCAAATCATTTTATATATCGCCAAGGTATTCCCGCCCGCTGGGCAGTAAGCTGGGTATGAACTTAACCTATACATACCTGTCCTTTGTGGACTTTGATGATCCGGTCGTATACAGCTACTCGACCGGCTTTCTATCCCCCTGGGCCTCGGTCTGGGATGGGAATTCGGTTGCACTCAATCTGAAAAGCTATCACATTCCGAAGATGATCATCACTGCCGGCGGCGGCTACTGGAACAAGAGACTTTTAAGAACGTTGGAGCTTCCTGATCGGATAGTAACACGTGAGGATGATTACAGCCGCTATTATATCGGGTTGAGCTGGCCGATGCCCTCCAGATCGGGAGCCTATCTGGAACCGAGCATACAGCTCGACATCATTAACAACACCTCCACTGACAGGCTTTATGATTATTCGACCTTCTCAGTAGTGGTGGGATTGACCTTTCGAAGATAGCCTGAGGAATTCAGAAAATTTCTAATTGACCTGCTGCGGCAGGTTTTTTTATGGGCAGTCATGGCACGGTCTGGGACCGCCGACGAATACGAAATTGATAATATAGATAGCGTCGGAGACATTGATCTGGGAATCGCAGTTGGTATCCCCAGATTCCAGTGGCTGCGGGGGCAGTCCGCCTGCAAAGACGAAGTTGATGATGGCTACGGCATCACTTACATTTACATTATCGTCAGCATTGGTATCGCCGCAAAAGTAAACCGTGACAGCAAAGCCATAACTGTCTGAATTGCAGTAATCATGAACATGCACATCTATGGATTCGGTCGAACTTTCTTGGGGCGCTGTACCGGTCAATGTGTCATTGATTATCGTACACCAGTAGGGATAATCCTCATAGAATATTGTATGCACCGAATCATCCGGATCCTGAATCGCAGGATAATAAGTAAAGGTCCACCCGTTTCTGACATAAACCAGGGTCAGGGTATCGATGATGGTCGGCGGCTGATTGGAATGATCGATTTCGATCAAAACCAGTGCGGAATCAGCAAGCTCCCCGTCCGAGACTTTCACGATGAATGATGTGTCCGCATAATCACATTCTGCGGTCCCGCTGATTGAATCCCCGGAGACAAGGCACCATGATGGAAAGTTGCTGAAACTGATCTCAAGCTCGCTGCCGTCGCAATCGGGATCGGAAGCAATTGCTTTAAAGACAAAATCGCCTCCGGGTTCCAGGACAATTGGCGGAGGTGCGTCGATCACTGGCGGATCATTTTCGCCGATCGGATTGCAGCAATCGTCTTCGGGATGAGCCGGGCAGATATCGCATCGGTCTCCGGTACCGTCGCCATCTGCATCCGCCTGATCCGGATTCGATATATCCGGGCAGTTGTCGGTCTGGCAGGTGTTTGCAGCGTAGCCCGGGTCACCATAACCGTCATTATCAGTGTCCGTGCATTCATCACAGAGATCACCCAAGCCGTCACCATCTGCATCCAACTGATCCGGGTTATAGATCTCCGGGCAGTTATCTTCTTCGCAGATATTTCCGGCAAATCCGGGATTGCCGTAGCCATCGTTATCGGTATCGGTACATTCATCGCAGATGTCGCCGATACCGTCCTGATCATAATCCGCCTGGTCGGGATTTGCGGTATCCGGGCAGTTATCTATATCGCAGCTCTGGTTTTCATATCCGGGATCACCGTACCCGTCACCGTCGGAATCCGTACAGTCATCACAGACATCTCCCAGGCCATCGCTATCGGCGTCAGCCTGATCCGGGTTGGCAATCTCAGGGCAATTATCGGTCGCGCAGACATTATTCGGATAGCCGGGATCGCCGTATCCATCGCCATCGCTGTCATTGCAGTCGTCGCATTCATTACCAATCCCATCCAAATCGTCATCAAGTTGATCAGGGTTAGGAATAGTTGGACAATTATCCGTCACACAGGTATTGGCGGGAAAACCGGGGTCGCCGAAACCATCACCATCTATATCTGTGCAGGCGTCGCAGGAATCCCCTATATTATCGGTATCCATGTCCCATTGATAGGGATTATAATCGTCAGGGCAGTTGTCGATCATGCATGTGCTGGCGGGATAGCCGGGGTCGCCGAAGCTGTCGCCGTCGGTATCGGTACAATAATCACATTGATCTCCCCTTCCATCACCATCGGCGTCGTACTGATAGGGATTGAAATGATTGGGACAGTTATCCGTGGGACAGGTGTTATTGGGAAATCCGGGGTTCCCGAAGCCATCGCCGTCGGTATCGGTACACTGGTCACATTCATCCCCGATACCGTCACCGTCGTAATCCTCCTGATCCGGATTGTAAAGATAGGGGCAGTTGTCTGTTTCGCAGAGATTGACTGCAAAGCCCGGATTGCCGTAGCCATCTCCATCCGTGTCCACGCAGGTATCGCAGACATAGCCGATACCATCATCGTCATAATCGATCTGATTGGGATTATAATCATTGGGGCAGTTATCAAACTGGCTGCAGATATTGTCCTGATCGGGATCGTCGCAGTCATAATACAGCCTGAAATTGTCGATCATCCACCACCTGTCGTTGCGGGCCAGGTAATAATGAAAACGCACCTGTATCGAGTCTCCGCTGCCTATGTATGGGGTGATATCGATATCGCGGGTTTCCGGCCCATGGCTCAGGTTGTTCATGCGCAGGACGTTATGCCATTGCCCGCCCGCGCCGTTACGGACATCGACGTCAGCAACCTCATCCGGCGTGTCATTATCGTACGAGAAGTAGTTTGAGAAACGCAGATGAATATTAATATCTGAAGGGGCATGGTAAAATGCGGTCACCACAGCCTCGTCCATATAGGCGTTGGGCGATGTGCTGGAATTGACTATCAGGCAGCTATCCTCGAAGGGCGGGTAACCCCCAAGGCTGTACATATCCATAAACTGCCAGGTATAACCGTCCTGAAACCCATCCAGAATCACCCAGCCGGGGGGCAGTTCACCGTTGTCAAAGTCATAATATATCAGTGTGGGCATAAACATGCTGTCGGGTTCCGACGCCGGCGCCGACTGAGCATATGCGGATTCGGCCACATAAGCAAAGAGCAGAAATATAAGAAACAAGGGGGCGAACTTTCTCATATTATCCCGCGAATGTTTATGTTCTAAACTTATCTGTGTGCAGTCCCAAAACTTGGGGTCATTTATAAAATAGCCCCGGACGGCTAATTTGTCAACATTAATCATGCAACCATCTGCTGATGGCCCGGTTTTATTGACATATTAAGGATGACCGCATTATTTATGATGATCGGAATATTTGTGAATTTGATGAGAGCGCCGAAATAAAAAGCGGGAGCGATTATTTTTAATATCGCTCCCGCTAAATTTTATAGTCTTGCGTCTATCTCTTTTTGCGTCTTCGGCTTACAAAATCCCAGAAGACATAATCTCCGAGGTTCTGAGACGAGGCAAAATAAGCTCGGCCGCGATTCAATTCGGTCAGCTTGGCCACAAATTTCTGCAGGTAGGGATCGTCGGTTATCATAAAGGTGGTAATTGGTATGCGTTTTTTGCGGCAAATTATGGCTTCATCCAGCGTCCGGTTCACAATTACCGGGTCGAGTCCCATAGGATTTTTGTAAACCGAGCCGTTCCGGCGGGTTATCATGGATGGCTTGCCATCTGTGATCATGAATATCTGCTTATTCACATTTTTCTTTTTGAGCAGAATGTTGCGCGCCATCTCGAGGCCGGCTTTGGTATTTGTATGATATGGTCCCACACCGATATAGGGAATGTCCTTGACCTTGACCTCTCTGGCAAAATCTCCAAAAAGAACAATATTGAGACTGTCCTTGGGATATTTCGTGAGTATCAATTCAGAGAAGGCCAGCGCCACCTGCTTGGCCGGGGTAATCCTATCCTCACCATACAGCACCATGGAATGGGATATATCGATCAACATAACAGTGGCGCAGTTAGTCAGCTGCTCGGTATCATAAACCTCCAGATCTTTTTCGGCCATATTCAGACCCAGGGAGCCGGTGCGCCTGATTGTATTCATCAGTGAATTCTGGAAATCTATGTGATTGAATTCGTCGCCAAACCTGTATTCTCTCTTTTCCGGCAGGGCCTCTTCCGAGCTGCCCCCGCCGTGAGGGATTATATGGCCGCCGGCTCCGGATTTTCGGAGATGTTCAAATATACTGTCGAAAGCATCCTGCCTGAGCGACTTCTCGCCCTTTCGGGTTAATGATATGTTATCCCCCTGCCAGGAGACGATATTGCTCTTTTCCAGATTCTTCTCGAAACCATCGAGATCAAAATCCTCGGGGAGCACCCCCATTGCCTGAAGCTTGCGCATCAGCTTGAGAGCCATCTCGGCATCACCGTTGACCTGGAGCAGAAGGTAGTTGAAGATCGACATCAGGTCCTTGAGATTCTGGAGTTTCTGTATAGCCGCGTCATCCCATTCGGAATATATAAAACGCATAATCAGCTCCTGAGTATTCGCTGTATCATATCGGTATAGATGAACTTATTGTCGGGCGATTCCTTGGCAATCCGGTTCATCTGATGCAGCCCCTCCAGCACAAATTCCATATACGTAAATATCTCATCTTCCTCCCCGAGATCGCAATACTTCAAGACAATCTCCCTCAGTCCTACAATGTCCGAAAGAGCTTTTTTGTATTTCGAATAAGGCATTTCATCCGATATCTCAATTTGTTTTCCGGCCGAGAAGAAATCGATTACCGGCTCGTAAACGCTGTCTTCGGGGATGATTTCCTCATAATCGCCATCGGGAGTGCGCTTGCGCTCTTTTCGCGGCTCCGGGAAAATGCGCAGGAAGGTCTGTTTGATTGCCTCACCCACAAGGTTCACAGCCACCATCGAGGGCCCCTCCTGCTCGCCCTCATAGACCAGCTCAATCTTGCCCATAATCGAGGGCAGGACCGCATACAGGTCGGCAATACGGGGATGCGCATGCTTATCGTTATTCATCACAACGCGCCTCTCAACGTTAGAGAGCAGATTCTCATAGGCAGAGATTGTCAAACGGGCCGATACGCCCGAAGTCTGATCTACATACTCGCTCTCACGGGCGCGGAACGCTATCTCCTCCACGATATCTTTTATCAGGTCGGGGATTTTGATCTCCACCCCGCGCTCTTTCCAGGCTTCCTGTTCGGTAATCTGTTTGGCCTCATCCAGGTCACGGGGATAATGGGTGTTGACCTGGGAGGCAATTCTATCCTTGAGAGGAGTAATTATGTTTCCTCGATTGGTATAGTCCTCCGGGTTGGCTGTGAAGGCCAGCATCATATCCAGCGGTATCCGGACCGGAAAGCCCCTGATCTGCAGGTCATTTTCCTCGAGAATATTCAAGAGGGCCACCTGAATCCTGGGCTGCAGGTCGGGAAGCTCATTTATGGCAAATATCCCCCGGTTGGTGCGCGGTACGATACCCCAGTGGATCACCTCTTCGTTGGATATATCCAGCTTCTCCCGAACCGCTTTAATAGGGTCGAGATCGCCAATCAGGTCGGCCACAGTTACATCCGGCGTTGCCAGCTTTTCGTTATAGCGCTGTTCGCGATGTATCCAGTCGATTTCCAGCTCGTCCCCCGCTTCAGCCGCCAGTCTCTTATGTTTGTCCGAGATCGGTTTAAATGGATCTTCGTTCAACTGGCTGCCCTTTATTACCGGAAGATACTCATCCAAAAGTGACCCCAGTTGACGTAAAATTCGTGTTTTGGCCTGCCCCCTCAGGCCCAGAAGCAATATATCATGTCGTGAGAGTATGGCGTTTTCCAACTGGGGCAAAACAGTTCGATCGTATCCTATAATACCCGGAAAGCGTTTTTTGCCGGATTTTATCAAATCTATCAGGTTTTCTCTTAATTCATCCTTGGTGGAACGAGACCTGTATCCGGATTCCTTGAGTTCGCCCAATGTCTTTGCAAATTTCATATTTCCCTTCCAAATTCAATTTAGAGTTCAATAAATCTTAACAAATTTAGTCTTATTGGGTTCAAAAGAAAATTCGGGTAAAATTGAACATTTGTGGAGTCATTACGTCTATAAAAACAGCATCTTCGGATTCAAGCTGATTTTGAAATCTATCGGATTTTAAAATGTCCCTTGCAAGGGAGGAAACATGCATTTAACGTCCCTCATATCAATCTTGCTTGCGATCAAAGCCCTGTTTGATAACATGAACCTGGATCATCTGCCGTTCTTCTAAGAAACCGCGGATGAAATTCCTCCAAAAAGAAAGGCGCACATCCAAAGAATGTACGCCGGATGGGAATTGAAATGGGGAGGAAAAATTATTCAAATTCCTGTGCTATTTGTCTTTTGGAGATCGATCAATAAAGCCCTGTTTATATATCCCCAGGATGCCGATAACCTCGCCTGATTCATCCTCTTCGAATTTCATCTTGAAATAATCGACTCCCTCGATCATGAAAATATCCTCTGATAGAGCGATCAGCTTCTGTTTGGGACGGTCGTCCCTCTGGTAATAGAGCTCATCCCCCTCCATCCAGATCTTTCTGGGGCCGTAATCTCCGACATATTTATTCATTAGCTCTTCCGGAACCTCGACCGGCTCGAGCTGTGCCTTGAGCATATCCAGATCCCATCGAAGCATACCCTTTTCTTCCTCACTTTCAGCTTTGGCGACCAGCTTCTCCATAGCATCCACCCGAGCCACTTCCAGGGCATGGTCGGCCGCACACGAGATATGAGGTTCAACCCCTGTCCCTTCCCAATTCGTTCCGGTAATTGGATTTATGGCGCGTCCGAAGGGCACACGCAAACTTACTTTGAGATTGGGAAATATTTCGCCCTGAACGGGATGCGCCCCGCCGCCGGTGGTTTCGCCCACAATCGTGGCGCGTTCGAGATTCTTGAGATTATAGGTAAATTCCTCAGCGGCAGAGAAAGTATATCCGCTCGTGAGAATGTAAATTGGAGTATTGGCCATACGCGGCCCCTCGACATGGGAAGCGGTCCAGAACTGCTTTGTAGTATCCTCTTTGCGAATATAGAAGCTGTTCAGATGTACCGGGTCGTTAAAAAAATAACTCGATATAAGCTGTATCATCGAGGGAGAACCGCCCCCGTTTTCCCTCAAATCGATAATCAGGGCGTCCACGTGGGCCAGGAAATTCATGGCGGCAATAGCGGTAGCCCCGCCGAAATATGCATCAACAAATCCATTGAATTTCAAGTAGCCAATGTTTCCTGGAAGTATCCTGATCTCCTTGAAACCGAAGTTGTCCCTCGACAGCTCTTCGAAATGTTCCTGTCTTTCCTCATCCGTTACAGTGTCTTCTTCGGTGCGGATATCATCCATAGTAATATCGGGCGTATAACGTACGCCCAGGTGCCGGTCATGGCAGATATCACGCAGGTCCTTGGTGAGCCTATCCGAAAAGGCGCTCAGGCTGGTAATATCTTTATATTCACCTTTCTGATACATCCCCTTCACATGCACCGCCATCTCTTCGGCCACATCCGGAAACACATAGACTTCGTTGATTACCCGGGTTACAGAATCGATAATCTCGGCCTGAGTCTTTGAGTCGATTGTCTCATCCCGCGGCTCGGCCCTCTGCAGCTGACCGTATAGCGGCATAATCATACTCGTGACCAGTAACAAAATAAGTCCCCCGAATGCTTTCCTCATCTTCATCCTCCCTTGTTAGATTCTCTTTTGCCGGCATTGTTTCAAAATCAATTCACTTATACGAATCTGATTTTAAAAGGTTCAATAATACGTAAGCGCTTACATATAATAATAAAATAAATCAGGGTGGCAACAATTGAAATTATAAATCTATTACATGCGGAAGATGACTGATTCGCGCTCGAACCATTTCTTACAGAACAGCAGCGCAAGCAGGGCCAGCACCAGGGTAGAGATGAAGGCCACCCCGACATAATTCCATTCCACGCTGCCGGAAATTGCATTCTTGATTATAAGAGAAACATTGATAACCGGGATCAGGGCCATCTTGTAGTCGATTTCAATTCCCGGAAGCAATGAGACAAAAGCCGGCAGGATTACCAGCATATTTAGGGCGGTTATATAGCTCTGGGCCTCTTTAAATGACCGTGCAAAGATAGAGACCGACAACAAGACGCTGGCGAAGATACCCGCCAGCGGCAATATGATCAGAATAATCAGTGTCACCGTTTCGAGGTTGAACTGCAGCCTCAGCAATTCAGAGGCGATGTCCCCAAGGAGGTTATTGACCATGTAATTCAGCGAAAATGTCAGGCTGACCATGGAAAGCAGGGCCGCCACAATACCGGTGGTAAGCACTACCAGGTATTTGCCGATCACAAATTCGCCCCTGGAAGCGGGCGATACCAGAAGGGTCTCCAGCGTCCCCCTCTCCTTCTCCCCTGCCGCGAGATCGATGGCCGGGTACATGGCGCCCATGAAGCACATGATAATGATCAGATAGGGCAGGATGCCGCCCAGTTCCCTGCCGGCCACTTTCTGTGCCGAGGCGACGTTCTGGCGGTTGACCTCGAAGGGGCTGATAATCTCGACAGACATCTGGCGCTCCTGCAGACGGGCCGCCACAATCTTATCCTCGTACGGCTCGAGTATATCCCTGATCTTATCAACAGCAAATTCGGATTTCAGCTCAGCCTGATCGTAGAAGATATCGATGCTGGTGGGGGATTCGCTTTCAATCGCGCTGCCGAAATAATCCGGCACAGAGACCAGTGCATCAAATCCGCCCGCCTTAAGCTGGTCGATCAGGTCGATAGTGTCGGCATAATCATTTTCGGTCTTCACCGTGAGCAGCGGCGCAGCCTTAAATGTGTCCTGAAGATCGGCGGGAAGATTATCGAATCCCTCGAAAACAACTGTCGCCCTCTCCTCCTGGGCCTTGGTTACCGCGCCAACCATCAGCGAGGAGGTAAACATTATCAGCAGGGGTATGGCCACGATCGGCACAATGAGCATAAAGATAAGTGTGCGCCGGTCACGCAGAGTGTCCTTCATCTCCTTGCCGTATATGGTGCGGATATTCCTGAACTTCATCTTATACTCCGACTATTTCAATGAAGGCATCCTCGAGATTATCATAGGCGGTCTGCTCGAGCGCCTCATCCACGGTACCCTCAAAATAGATTTTGCCCTTGTGAATGATGGCAATGCGATCACACAGCCGCATAGCCTCACTCATGATATGCGTGGAAAAGATCAGGCACTTATTGTCATCCCGGCACTGCCTGATGAACTGCACTATTGTACGCGAACTCATAACATCCAGTCCGCTGGTAGGCTCATCAAAGATCATAACCGGAGGATCATGCAAAACAGAACGAGCAATCGAGACCTTCTGCTTCATTCCGGTCGAGAGCTTCTCATTGCGGGAATCGGCAAATTCATTCATGTCGAGCATGTCAAATATCTGATTTGTGCGCTGCACAATCTGCCCCTTATTCATCCCGTAAAGTTTTCCAAAGTATTCAACCATCTCCCGGGCGGTCAGCCTGCCATAGAGGCCCGTGTTACCGGATAGAAATCCGGTTACATGTCTCACTTTCTGAGGCTCTTTGACTATGTCCGCGCCCTCGATTAGAGCGGTACCGGAGGTGGGCCTGATCGCTGTGGAGAGCAAACGCAAAGTCGTGGTCTTACCCGCGCCATTGGGTCCCAGAAGTCCGAATACCTCTCCCTTTTTGCAGGTAAATGAGACATCGTCGACGGCCCTGACTTCACCTCGTTTTTTGTCCTTGAATATCTTTGTAAGATTTTTTGCTTCTATCATACCACCTCAATGAATGCAAAAGTATATGTCTTCGAGGACATTTTTGCAAGTCTTTTGATGAAATGCATACAAACATATCATGCGGATATTCGATTCTTCTTCAAGATTTCTACCGGAGAACAGCCCGACAAAATAGTGTACCGATTTAGTCTGACATTAACAAATGTCTCATATGAAAGCAGCAATAATATTTCCTGAAACAGATATGTAGTTTTTCCGTATGCCTGAAATATGAATCGCCTGATACTGGATAAAAGCCCATTATTATTGACAGTGCTGCTAGTGATGATCGCCACGTCTCCGGCATTTTCAAATGATTGGGTGCCCGTCTATTCCCCGGAGATAGTGATCCCGAGAACTTCCGGAGAAATTATGGTAGATGGGGAACTTGATGATCCGGGATGGAAAACCGCAGCCTATATCGACAGATTCCATGAACATTTCCCCGGAGATCAGACCAGGCCCCCGGTCGAAACCGCGGTATTTGTTGCCTATGATGATGACAACCTGTATGTCGCTTTTGTGTGCGAGGATGACCCTTCTGCTATCCGGGCAACCTACGGCGAGAGGGATAATGTCGGCTGGGATGATAACGTTATTATTTCCATAGACACCTACGGGGATGCCGCCTGGGCTTATGAGCTGGGAGCAAATGCCTACGGTATTCAGCAGGATGCTCTCTGGTCCAGGGGCGGGGCCGAAGACGGCAGTTTTGATGTGATCTATGAATCAGAAGGAATAATCACGGATTCCGGCTATCAGGTGGAATTCGCCATACCTTTCTCATCGCTCAGGTTCCCGACCCGTGAGGCGCAAACGTGGAAAGTTGATTTCTGGAGAAACCATCCCCGCGAGCTGCGCAGACAGAGCTCCTGGGCGGCATACAATCGTGATGAATCCTGCTGGCCCTGCCAGTGGGGAACAGTCAAGGGAATCCAGGGGGTCAAGCCGGGGCACGGTATCGAGCTTCTGCCCTCGATTGTTGCCAGCCAGAGCGGAGCTCTTGATGATATTGAAAATCCCCGGTCTGATTTTATAAATAATGATATCGATGGCGAGATGTCGCTGGGGGCAAAATATTCCATAACCTCCAGCCTGACCGCCGAGGCGACATATAATCCTGACTTCAGCCAGATTGAATCGGATGCCACCCAGATAGACGTAAATACGACATTTGCCCTCTTCTATCCCGAGCGCCGGCCGTTTTTCCAGGAAGGCAGCGATTTATTCCAGACCTGGTTCACGCCGGTTTATACACGTTCGATAAATGATCCTGTTTTTGCCGGGAAGATGATTGGACGGATGAACAGGACCAATCTGGCATATCTTGTGGCCTACGATGATCATTCACCGATTATCATTCCATTTGAAGAAGCCAGCGCCTTTCTATCCAACGGCGAAAGCGTCTCCAATATATTCCGAGCCCGTCAAACTTTCGGGGAAGAATCGCACCTGGGCGCCACGGTGACAGACCGCCGCTATAATACCGGCGGTTCCGGCTCGCTCCTGAGCACGGATGTGCTCTTGAAGCTAAACCGAAATTATCAGCTCGAAATTCAGTTCCTGGCGACCCATACCGAGGAACCTGACGACACATCAATAACCGCAGGGATCAATCAGGTGACCTTCGATAACGGCAGCAGGACGGCCGCCTTTGACGGTGAGTCGTATTGGGGACACGGCGTCTATGCCAGTTTCGAGCGCAGCGCACGGGTCTGGTCGTTCGATCTGGACTTCCGTGAGGCAAGTCCGACTTTCAGGGCGGATAATGGATTTGAGACCTCTAATAATTACAGGCTGGTGGAATTCAATACAGGACTCGACATCTATCCAAAATCCAGAATCATAGCCAATATATTTCCCTCGGTCACAATTGCACGAAAGTGGAACTTTGCAAAAGAGCGCAAGGATGAATGGTTTGTCGGCGCAGTGGGCATGCAGCTCCCCGGCCAGACTTATTTTGAGGTGAACTATCTGGGAAGCTGGGAAAAATTTCGTGGGATTGAATTTCCGGGAATCAAGAGCTTCGGTCTCAACCTGGAAACCAGGTTTTCGGGACATTTCTATTTTGGAACTTCTTTGGCATTAGGCCGCCGGATTGCGCGAAATGTCGACCCGTTGCCGGTCATGGGTCAGGAAACATCCTTCCGCACCTATGCCTTCATAAAGCCGACCAGAAGGCTGACCATAAATCCGCAGATTGAATACATCAAATCTGATTCGGCCGATACGGGCGGGAATATATTCGAGGGCTATGCGACACGAACACGTTTGGATTACCAGGTCACCCGCGAGTTTTCTTTGAGGTTCATCACGCAATACAATGATTTCAATAAAACCTGGGAATTCGATCCTTTGTTGACCTACAGGTTAAATTCCTTCACAGTCTTCTATCTGGGATCAACCCATGACGTTCATGATTATGATGGCAAAAACGGTATTGATTTGAAGCAGTACAATCGTCAATATTTCATGAAGCTGCAGTACCTGGTACAACTGTAAAGAGGAATTTCAGCTCAATCGCTGATTATCTTGTCTATTGTCTCGGCCAGTTTCAGCGATGACTTCTCATCGTGCGGGAAAGACGAAATCTCCATGCCGATATCGAATTTATAGGAAAAATCAAATGTGCTCGAGACAAATTCATTTATGCTGCGGGACAACCTGCGGGAGAATGCATGCGCACCTTCAAAAGGGGTCTCTGACAGGAGAATCATCATGCGGTTGCCCTCGATTCCGGAAACAATGTCTGTCTCGCGCAGGTTCTTGCAGACAAATTCCCTGACCTTCATCTGAACCGCCTCAAAATCGCCGTTCCTGAATTTCTCTCTCTGCTTGAGAGTACTCAGGAGGGAGTCGAGATTCAAGTCGATCAGCGACAGAAAACAGGCGTACCGCTCAGCCCGCTTTAGCTCCTGCCGGGCACGAAAACCGAAGTGCTCTAACGCAGGATAGTAATGAACAAAGTCTTTGTTGATATCTTCCATACTTTCTAAGGGCGGATGATCAGGGATCACTCGATACGGGGATTATAAATATTCACAGACAAAAATACAAGTTTTATTTATTCCCGTCATCAGGAAAACATTCCCGCTTCACGAGTTCATCTCATTAATCTTATATTCCTTTATTTTATAGAGCAATGATCTGTATGAAACTCCCAAAATCTCGGAAGCCTTGCGCCTGTTCCAGTTGACTTTATTGAGTACTTCCGCTATCAGGGCCTTTTCCTCACGCTCAATGGCCCGCGAAACCCGTTTCTTGAGTGAGTAATCTTTTTCGCCAGTCTCGCTTTCCGCTGGATGCGGGTTACCGGTCACGGCCTGTTGCTGCGTGCCGGAGCCGCTATGCGCCAGTCCGCCGGTGTTTGCGGGCATGGCCGAACCGGCCTTCAGGAGAGATTCAGCAATATCCTCGTCCTCACGGACCACTATTTGCTTCATAACGTTTTCCAATTGCCTGACATTGCCGGGCCAGTGGAATCTGGACAGTTTCTCGATGGTTTCACCCGAAATTATCGGGAATTCCTTTTTATAGAGCGCATTATATTTCTTGAGAAAATGATCGACCAGAAGCGGGATATCATCCAGGCGGTCCCGCAGCGGGGGCAGCAATATCGTTATTTCATTCAGCCTGTAAAACAAATCGTCCCTGAAGCGCTGCCGGGCAATGGCTTCTTCCAGGTTCCTGTTTGTGGCGCATATGATTCTGACATCCACTTTGATATTCTGAATTCCCCCCACCCTCACAAATTCCTGCTGCTCCAGTACCTGCAGCAGCTTGGACTGCAGCTCCAGATGCATATCGCCAATTTCATCCAGAAAGATAGTGCCCTTGTTGGCGACCTCGAAGCGTCCCGGTTTGGTCTTATGGGCGCCTGTAAAAGCGCCCTTCTCGTAGCCAAACAACTCAGCTTCCAGAAGTTCACGAGGAATTGCGGCGCAGTTGACCTTTGTAAATGAAAGCCCCGATCGGGCCGAGAGGTTATGCAGCATGCGCGCCACAATCTCTTTGCCGGTACCCGATTCTCCCCGAATTAAAACTGTCAGCTCACTATCGGCGACCTGCTCGATAATATTTCTGACCTCGACCATTTGAGGAGAATCGCCTATAAAGCTCTCATATTGATTTCTGGACTTCAGCTCTTTCTCATATTCGCGGATTTTATTGCGCAGGTGGCTCTTTTCCAGGACGGATTGGAGGTGAATCTCGACCTCTTTAACATCAAACGGTTTATTGATAAATTCGGCCGCACCAAGTTGGATCGATTCCACTATGTACTTGGTTTCTCCATGCCCCGAAAGCATGATAATCTCGGAGGGCACCTCCGCTTTCTTGAGTTTGCGGAGAACCTCTATCCCATCCATACCGGGCATCTTTATATCAAGGAGAATTAACTCGGGATTCTCCTTGGAGGCTACCTGTATCCCCTCGATCCCGTCCCTGGCAAGCAATATATCATACTGCCCCTCCAGTCCTTCGGTCAAAATCCATCCGACCTTGGGATCATCATCAACTATAAGTAATTTTACTTTGTTTTTCTTCATTATCGCGATATTCCGCCTTCTTTATGATATCGGCTGCATGCCTCGCTTCATTAAGCAACTAACTGCCTATTTTTTGCAAGCATTTGCAAAATCAATAATCCCGCACCAAAAGTCAACAGGAAAGTATAATTTCATGTGATACAGCCGCTTATGAGACAGGCAAACTTATTATGAAAGTGGTGCCCTTCCTCGCTTTGGATTTCAGCTCGATCTTTCCGTTGTGAGCCTTAATGATACGGTCGACCACAGACAATCCAAGGCCGGTGCCGCTTTTCTTGGTAGTATAATAGCGTTCAAAGACTTTCTCGTGATCTTCGGGAGGTATACCCTTGCCTGTGTCTATAATCTGGATCTGGACATACGATTTGCCATCCTCGAGCTCAGGACTGCGGCGCGCTTTCAAGGTCAGCTTACCGCCCTCCTCCATGGCATCGATAGCATTCATAAACATATTCAGGAAAACTTCAATTATCTGATTATAATTTATAGCAACCGATGGCAAATTCTCCTCGAAGTCCGTATGCAGTTCAATATTGTTGCGTTTCAGGTCATGCTGAACCAGCCTGATCACCCGATCCAGGACCTCATCAATCCTTTTCTTTTCAGTTTGATAGCGGGTGGGGTTGGAGAAATCCACCAGCTCGCGGACCAGTTCGGAGAGCCGGGAAAGCTCCTGCTGGGCCATTTCGAAGAAGCTATCATTATCGGCTATTTCCGGCCAGCGCTCCTTCATAATCTGCAGACCGCCCTTGATATTGGTCAGCGGCTTGCGCAGATCATGAGAAATCTCCGACATCATGTTACCCATGGTCATGAGCCGGGTAGCATTGAGCATCGCCCTCTGACGTTCATAAAGCGAAGCCGCCTGCGAGGTGATAATTGATGCGAGGTATTCATGATCCGTTATGAAGGCGTCTTCCTTCAAAGAACCCATGCAGAACAGTCCATAAAAATGTCCCTTGGTATAGATCGGAACAGCCCTGAAGGATTTGATCTGGCCATCGATCGCAAGATGCTTATTTAGAAATTCGAGAATTACGGATGCTCTGCCTTCGGGACTTTCAATCTGTTTACCCTCCAGGGGAATTTCGGCATTTTCCACTTTTTCATAATTCTCACGTCCCCAGCCATCCCAGAAATTAAATGTAAGTAGTTTCTGTTTAACATCGTAGGAAAGCCAGAGGGTCATCTCAACCGGCATGATATTGCGTATATGGAAATGCACCAGACGCGCCATCTGGGGGAAGTCCTCCAGATTCGGCAGTTCGGAAGCGATCTCGTAAAGGGCCACAAATTCACGCAGCTTGCGGCTGGCTTCCTCAAAATGCTGAGCATCGTCAATTGCAATTGCCGCCTGTGAAGCAAGGGCGGTCAGAAGCTTAAGGTCCTCCTCCGTGAATTTCTCGCCGCCAACCTTATCGGTCAGGTTAATCACGCCTATCACAGAACCTTTCACCTGCAGCGGCACCGAGAGCAGGGACTTTGATTCGTAATGCTCCTTCGCTTGGCGCTTGAAATCTGGATCAGTCTCGATATTTTCAATCATTACCGGCCGGCCGGTTTGAGCGACAGAGCCGGCTATTGACGATCCTACGGCCAGCTCAGTCTTAGACACAATTTCATTTTTTACTCCGATAGAGGCGTGAATCCGGAGCACGTTGCGGTCGCCGTCCAGAAGCATTACCGAACCGGTATTGGCCCCGATTACGCGAGTGGCCAGTTCCATAATTTGAGTAAGCAGCTCCTTGATCTCGATGGTCGTGGAAAGTGAATGACCGGCTTTATACAGCGCGTTCAGCTCGGCCAACCTTCTGCTTAGCTGCTCATTCTTCTCTTTGAGTTCGTTTAGAAGCTCTATACGGGCCTTGTTTGAGAAATGCTTGTCCAGACCGCGGCTGACGGCGATCTTCAGGTGCGTGAACTCGACCGGCTTCAACAGGTAGTCATAAGCTCCCTGGCCGATGGCACCGACCGCGGACTCGAGCGAGGCGTATGCGGTCATCAGTATCACAACCGCATCGGGATTTATTTCCCGTGCCAGTTTCAAAAGCTCCAGGCCGGATTTATGGGGCAGCTTGATATCAGAGACTATCAGGTCGTAACCGCCCTCTTTGATCTTTTCCGCCGCCTGATTGCCGTCAAAGGCGACATCGACATCATAGTCAAGGCCAATCAGGAGAGTCTGCAGGCTCTCGGCCATTCGACGTTCATCGTCGACTACCAGTATATTTGGTCTCTCGTTATTATCGGGCATGGTAAACCGGTAAACTCACTGTAAACTGGGCGCCCCCTTCAGGCCTGTTTTTGACCGAAATACTGCCGCCATGATTTTGAACGATTCCATAACATACAGACAGCCCTAAACCTGTCCCGGTCCCGTCTTTCTTCGTGGTATAAAACGGATCAAAGACTTTGGAAAGCTCTTTTTCCTCTATTCCCGTCCCGCTGTCGGCAAAATCAAGTACGACACTGCCGTTTTCCTCCCGGCCGGTGATTATTATTTCGCCTCCATCGGGCATAAAATCCCTCGAATTCATTATGAGATTGAGAAAGACCTGTTTGAGCTGCTCGGATGAGGCCCAGACACAGGGCATGTCCGGCGGATAATTTTTCTTCAGCTCAATTTGATTCGATTCCATTTGAACCGACACCAGAACGATCAGCTCATCGATTACATTGGAGAGATTAACCTCGCTTTTTTCAACCGAACGCGGATGATAAAAATCGAGAAGCTGCCTGACTATGGCGGCGATTCGGTTGACTTCCTCTCGCAGTATGCCGACATAATTATCCAGCTTCCCGAAACTCCCGGCGTTCTGCGAGATAATCTCAAGATAATTCTTCATAATTCCCAGGGGATTATTGACTTCATGCGCCACACGCGCAGAAAGCTGACCCAGCGCCGCCAGCTTTTCGGTCTCCACTAGCTGCCTCTGAGCCTTAGCAAGCTGGTAATAAGCCTCTTTTTCGCTTTCAAACAGGCGCGCATTTTCAATCGCAACCGAAAGCTGGTTCGCCAGGATCGCCAGGAAATCTTTATCGTCCTCAAAGAAGGGCGTGTGCGCCATTCTCTCGGTAACAACCAGGAGCCCGCGGATCTTGTTCTTCAGGGTCATGGGAATAACCAGGGAGCAGTCTATTGATTTCAGAAGCTCTATTTCTTTTTTACATTCGGGGAATTTTTTCTCGAGCTCGATTATATTATATGCTGTACTGCGCTTTTCATCGGTTGCCTGGAAAAGCCTGCTGTCAAGTGGTATATGGCTTGTCTTGACCTTACTGAGCGTGAGCCCCCTGCTTTTGGCAATAGTCAAAGCTTTGCCGTCTTTATCAACAGTAAATATGGCACATCCCGACACCCCCATCTGCCCGATAATTGTCAGTAAGATTCCATCCAGGAGACTGTCGGTGTCGAGAACCGAATTCAGATGCCGGGATATCTCGAAGATCGTATATAAATCGAAGATCTTCTTGCGCAGCCTTCTGTTGGCCGACGTAAGCTCATCGATATTTTTCGAGATTTCCTCTTCGAGCTTCAAGACCTTATCGGTATTTCTCATTTTTTCGTAATCTTCATCCATATTTTCAACCATCTTTGACCATTCATTTATTTAGGTCGGGATATTTTCGAATTTCATGATCTCGCCCAGGGTAAAATGTGACCCTGTGACAAGCAGGATCTCATTGTCACTCACCAGTTCCCGGGCAAATTTGTATGCATCTATAACATTTGGTATCAATTTGAAATTCAGTCTTGACTCTATCGCCTCCCGCGCCAGCACTTCAGGCTCCGGGGCGCGCTCATGGTCCGGGATTGTCAGGATAACCTTATTGGAAATCTTCTTGATTTCCTCGAAAATCTCTGGAAAATCCGGACGGCGCAGCATACCTAATATAAGTACGAACTTCCGGCCGGGATAGATTGCCTCTACATTCTTGACCAGCGCACGCACTCCATCGGGATTATGAGCACAGTCTAATAGCAGGTTCGGCTTTCCCGGCACAAACTGCAGGCGGGCAGGCCAGAAAACGTTTGCGATACCGCTCTGATACGCATCTTCAGGAATCCGGAGTCCTCGTTGCGAAAGGACTTTCAAACCCAGCAGCGCCAGTCCGTAATTTTCGGCCTGATGTGTCCCCACCAGATTGCCGACATAATTTTTCGGGGGAACTGAGTTTTCGCTGAAATTGAACCTCATCTTTTCAACAGTCAGGCTCATGACCTCGACCATGCTCGCGGGCAGAAGGCAGTACAGCGGGGCTTTTTTACTTTCAGATACTTCCCGGATCACCTGCAATGCCTCGGGATCAGCCACCGAGGTTACAAGCGGAACACCCTGCTTGATTATACCGCATTTTTCGAAGGCTATTTTGGCAATCGAATCTCCCAGTGTTTTAGTATGATCTTTGGCGATTTTGGTTATCACGGTCAGTTCCGGTTCTATCAGCGAGGTCGCGTCCAGACGCCCGCCCAAACCGACCTCCACCACGGCGTACTCGACTTTGTTGCGGCGGAAGAGCTCGAAGGCCAGGGCGGTGCAGGTTTCGAAAAAGGTCGTGCGGGAATCCCTGATATATTCCTGGTGCTCTTCAATAAACTCGGCCACAAAAGTCTCGTCAACTTTTTGTTTATCTATGTGAAACCTCTCCCTGAAGTTATAGAGATGAGGAGAGGTGAACTTCCCTACCTTATAGCCCGCTTCGTGCAGGACCGATTCAAACATGGAGGCCACCGAGCCCTTGCCGTTAGTACCGGCGACATGAATCCCCTTGAATGATTTCTGGGGATTTCCGAGCCGGTTCAGGAATCTGGTGATGTTGTTCAGACCGAGTTTGACACCAAACAGCTCAAGGCTATATAGAAAATCAAGCGCTTCCTTGTAAGTCATTGGAGAAATAATCCAAAAATAATGAGATTGTTTTCTTGAGATCACGGCGATGCACTATTTTATCCAGGAAGCCATGCTCCTGGAAAAACTCGGAGCTCTGGAAACCTTCGGGAAGATCCTGGCGGATTGTCTGTTTGATAACGCGCTGACCGGCAAAACCCAGGAGCGCTCCCGGCTCGGCAATAATCACATCGCCCAGAGAAGCATAACTCGCCATCACACCGGCGGTAGTCGGATTGGTGAGAACAGATATATAAGGCAGGCGCAAATCATCAAGCTGAGCCAGAAGGGCCGAGGTCTTGGCCATCTGCATCAAGGACAGGATTCCCTCCTGCATGCGGGCGCCGCCCGTGCAGGATACTATCAGGAGCGGAATCTGCATCTGTATGGCCCTCTCGATAGTGCGGGCAATCTTCTCCCCCACCACAGAACCCATACTGCCGCCGATGAAAGCGAAGTCCATAACCGCAATCGAGACAGTTCGGCCGTCAATCTTTCCAATCCCGCAAACAACCGCATCATTAAGGCCGGTGTTTTTTCTTGCGCTCTTGATCCGGTCCGGATATTTCTTAGAATCTTTGAACTGCAGAGGATCCCCTGAAATGAGGCCCTGATCCCTTTCTTCCAGTTCCCCCTCATCGAGTATGAGCTTCAGATAATCAGAACTCTTTATGCGAAAATGGTAGTCGCAATTCGGACAGGTTGACAGGTTTTCCTCGAGCTGTCGAACATAAATTATGTCGCTGCAACGGGGACATTTGGTCCACAGTCCCTCAGGAATATCCTTCTTCTTTTGCGATATTATGCCTTCCCGTGCCTTCTTAAACCACTCCACGTTTAGACCTTTCGCTTAAATCCAGTACCATGACCAGCGCATCCTCCGGCGGCTTCCTGTAATAGCCTTTTCTCTCATACAAAATCTCGAAGCCGTATTTATTATAAAAGGAGATTGCCCCGGAATTTGACTTGCGCACATCCAGGTACATAATCCTACATCCATGCTGTTCACCGTAATAAAATAAATGTTCTATCAGCTTATGTCCAACCTTTTTCCTCCGAAAATCGGGATCGACAGCGATATTCATCAAATGCATTTCGCCTGCCACGACATGGCAGATCGTGAATCCCACCACCTTTTTGCCGATTTTCGCCACCAGCGTAATAGTATTTTCGTTTTCCAGATCGGACAGGAAGGCTGAAAACGGCCAGGGATCAGGGAAACACATTCTCTCTATTTCAATGACCCGCATAAGATCATTGAGGGTCATAGGATCAACTGTGACCTCTTCTTCGGGCATAATTAACCTCTGCCTGTGACGGCGCCATGTAGTATATCTCCGGTATGCCGGAGACGGTCTCCGGCCCTTTTTTGTACTGGTTAAGCGCAAGGCCCGCAAGCGAATGCAAGGCCGGCGCATCCCCATACCTCAGATCGGTTGAAAACCGCTTCTGCATATTTTCAGGACACATACCCAAAAACCTCTCATAACCCGGGCCAAGTACATTTATATCAGAGATTTTCGACGGAATCTCAATTTTATCCGGGACCGCAATATGCGGCCCAGACCGTTTAATCTCAACACCTTCCGATACTTCAATATACATATAATAAAATTCATCTCCCCTGCAGGGAATCACAAAAAGATACGCTCCGTCCGATTCTTTTACATCCTGAAACATTATCTCGAATGCATTAAATCCCAGCAGGGGAATATTTTTTGAGACCGATAACCCCGCCATGGCGGCAGCGCCGATTCTCAAACCTGTAAATGATCCCGGCCCGGTATTAATCGCCAGAAGATCCACATCAGCGAGTTTTCTATCGGTATCTGCGAAGAGTCTATCTATCTGTGATATGATCTTTTCAGAATGATTTCCCATGCTGTCTGATAGCAACTGCTTGAGACTCTGATCGTTTTGGAAAAGCGCGGTCTTGAGAATTCGCTCTGAGCTGTCCAGGCATAAAATCAACATGGGTCTAAAATTAATACTTCAGGGATTGGCAATCAACCTATTTTATCCGGCCAGACCGAATCAAATATCTCGATCCGCCTTTTATTTTTGCCGGCTAATTCCAGATATATAATCCATTTCCGGGCGGGAAGCATCTGCTTAATTTTTTCCGCCCATTCGATTATTGTAACTCCCTCGGGATAAAAAAGTTCATCCGGGTCGAGGTCGGCGATTTCATCGGTATTTTCGATTCGGTACAGATCAACATGGTTTATCCTGAATCTGCCCTTATAAATATTGACCAGCGTATAGGAGGGTGAACTGACGATTCCCTCGAATCCCAACCCCCGGCACAGCCCCCGCGCAAAGACTGTCTTGCCTGCGCCCAACTGGCCCGTCAGCGCAACCAGAGAGCCTTTCTGCAGCTCCCGGGCGAAATCCTCTGCAAGCTCCTGAGTTTTTTGCTCCGAATCCGACAAAAATGAAATCGGCTCCATACATCAGGCCCTGGGGGTGAGGGTTATGACTGGCAGAATCAGTTCTTCCAGAGATATGCCGCCATGCTGGAATGTGTTGGCATATTTGGAGACATAGTGATGGTACTGGGTTGGGTATACCAGGTAGTAATCTTCCTTGGCAAAAATGTAGGTGGTGGAAACACCAAAACGAGGCAGGCGGATATCCTCCGGATTTTTCACAAGCATGACCTCGCGCGGATTGCAGTTGAGATTATCCCCGTACTTATAGCGCAGATTGGTGGAGGCTTCCTTGCGTCCCTTGACCGTGGTCTCTTTATTTGCAAGAATCGAGCCATGGTCGGTTGTAATTACGACTTTGCAGTCGACTGTGGAAAGATATTTGAGAATGGTAAAGAGCGACGAATGCATAAACCAGGAGCGCATCAACGACCTGAAGGCCGACTCGTCCGGGGCAATCTCGAGCAGGATTTCCGATTCCGAACGGCCGTGAATCATGAGGTCCAGAAAATTGAAGACCATAGCCATAAGGCCCACATTCTGGTACGTGGATATTCGCCTGGCAAGGTTCTCAGCTTCTCTTTGCTCCAGAACTTTTGCATATCTCAATTCTCCCTTGAGGTCGATAACTTTCTGCTTGAGTTGACGTTCCAGGAGCTCCTTTTCGTTAGCATTGAGTGATGATTCTGTCCTGGCCGCATCTTTCCACATCTCCGGCAATATTTCGGCAACTTTATCGGGATATTCCCCGGAAAATATGGCATTACGCGCAAAAGGCGTAGCGGTGGGGAGGATTGAGAAATAATAATCTTTCTCAACCTGAAAATAGTCTGCAATTATCGGTTCTATGGTCAGCCACTGGTCATAACGCATGCAGTCTATTACGATAAAATATACTTTTTGCTTTCTACGCAGATGGGGAAGCACATACTCGCCGACCACGTCGGGAGAAAGCACAGGATGGTTTTTGGACTTCAGCCATGCGGGATATGCTTTCTCGAAATATTTACAGAATTCAATATTGCACTCTTTCCTGAAATCCGCCTGCGACTCCTTGAAACCCACATCCGGATTGCGGTCCATCTCCACATCCCACTGCGAAAGTTTGCGGTGCATGTCGATCCAGTCCTCGGGCTCCATGGGCCCATAGAGCTTCATCCTGAGTTTATTGGACTGCTCTACATAATTCCGTGTGAAGTGGTTCTGCTGGATTTTCTTGCTCTCCAGCACACGCTTGGCGACCATGAGCACCTGGGAGGGATTAACCGGCTTGGTAAGGTAATCGGTGATCTGCTTGCCGATTGCCTGCACCATCAAATCCTCTTCCTCGTTTTTGGTTACCATAACCACCGGCAGATTAGGATTAATGGCTTTTATCTCTTCCATCGTGGCAAGGCCGTCCATACCGGGCATCATCTCATCCAGGAAGATCAGGTCAAAAGGAGTTTTCTTCACCTCTTCGATGGCATCAAAGCCGGAGGATACGGCAGTTACATCAAAACCCCTCTTTTCCAGAAACAATATATGGCTTTTGAGATGTTCTATTTCGTCATCAACCCATAATATCTTTTTGGCTTCTTCCTTTTGCGGCATGAAACACCTTTCTAATTATCCGTTTGAGATTTCCAACTTATGATTAAACAACCCTTCAGGCCTTTTGATCCTCTTTGATTCCATTCTTTTCCACGGGAAGCGAAAATTGAATTATCGTCTCACGATTCGGCACGGAGGACTTAACTCCTATATGGCCGTCATGATACTCCTCGATAATCCGTTTGGCCAGGCTCAGCCCCAGACCCCATCCCCGCTTTTTGGAGGTAAAACCGGGATGAAAGATCTTGTTATGGCCGCCCGCAGGTATGCCCTTGCCGTTATCACCGAATTCCGCAATGACCGTTTTTTTATCCTGGGACATGCTGGTTGCAATCATGATTCTGCCGGCCATCGGATCGCATGCCTCGAGAGAATTTTTTACCAGATTTTCAATTACCCAGCCAATCAATTCAGAATTGATCCTGACACTTTCGATCTGACCGGGCATAAAACTAATCGTAATACCTTTGCCCTGGTATGGCAGACGTTCGCGAAAATACTCGACCACATCTTCAATGACCTTATTCAGATCCGCAGACTTAAGCGCCGGACGCGAGCCGATTTGTGAGAAGCGATTGGCAATCTTCTGCAGCCGTTCAATATCGCGTGTCATCTGCTGGGAGACATCCTCGATCTGGCTCAACTCCTCCTCGTCCACACCGGCCTTCTTCTCCTCATCATACCAGATATTCAAGATTTCCAGCCAGCCCATCAAAGATGATATCGGCGTACCCAGCTGATGAGCGGTTTCCTTGGCCATACCGACCCAGATAAAATGCTGTTCGGATCGTTTGATATTACGGTATCCGATATAGCCCAGCAGCAGGAAGGCCGCCACTATCCCGATTTCTATGAAAGGCATGGCTTGAAGCTGCCGGATAAGCTGAGGGTCACCATAGTAGAAGTAATTTATTATGGTCTCCGTCCCCGTTGCCTGGTCTATATGCTTAATCGGAAAGCGGCCGTATTTTTCGTTCATCAATTCAATCCGTTCCATGAGCTTTTCACGGTTTTCATCAGTGACCGCATTCGTGTCCAGACCCTGGATATTTCTAAAAAAGAGAGGTTCGTTGTTTCTATCAGTTATAATTATGGGGATCTCTGTGGGAGCGATAATTTCGTCAAATATTACACCGGTCGCCTCGCCCGAAGTTTCCTGGGAAAGCTCGACCTGCAGGAGCTTGATGCTCAGGTTAACCATGCGCAGGGAATTGGATTTCAGTTGCCCGACGACATTCTGTGTATAGTAAACAAATACCAGCGCAATGACTATAAATCCGAAAAACAGGAACAGCCTGAAGACCAGGGGCACGCCTGCATAACCGGATCTTTCGCCTATATTGAATTTAGCAGACATCAGTCAATTTCTTCTATGCCTCCCATATACGGACGCAACACCTCCGGAACAACCACCGTGCCCCTCTCGGTCTGGTAATTTTCCAGGATTGCAATTACTGTCCGCGGCAAGGCCAGTCCGGAGCCGTTCAGGGTATGACAGAAGAGCGGTTTCTTGCCGTCTCCGGGACGATACCTGAGGTTCATGCGGCGGGCCTGGAAATCATTGTAGATCGAACAGGAGGAGACCTCCAGAAATTTATCAACACCCGCTGAATAAACTTCTATATCATAACATTTGGCTGCCGCGAATGACAAATCGGCAGTGCATAGAATTCTCACCCGGTAAGGAAGATTCAAAAGCCGCAACACTTTCTCGGCCTGGCTCAGAAGCGTCTCCAGCTCATCCCTGGAGTTTTCCTGTTTGACCACTTTGACAAGCTCGACCTTGTCGAATTGATGTACTCTGATCAGGCCGCGGGTATCCTTGCCATGTGCTCCCGCCTCTCGGCGAAAACAGGGCGTATAAGCAACATAATATATGGGTAAATCATCTTCGCTCAGAATCTCATCCGCATGAATATTGGTGACAGGCACCTCCGCAGTCGGTATCAAGAACATCTCACTATTCTCGAGTTCATACATATCCTCTTCCAGCTTGGGTAATTGCCCGGTGCCGGTCATAGTCTGGCGGGTTACCATAAAGGGCGGAGAGACTTCTTTGTAATTATGTTCATTTGTGTGCAGATCGAGCATGAAATTTATCAGCGCTCTTTGCAGACGGGCTCCCCTGCCGGTGTAGAGAATAAATCCGCTGCCTGAAATCTTGGCTCCCGCAGGAAGGTCAAACAGTCCCAGCTTTTCGCCTAACTCCCAATGAGGGGCCGGAGTAAAATTGAATTTCGGTTGCCTCCCCCAGCTTCTTATTTCCACATTATCATCTTCAGAATCGCCGACAGGAGTATCCGAATCGGGAATATTGGGGATAGTCAGCAGCAGTTCCTTGAGTTCGTTTTCGACGTCACGGCGGCGGTCGTCAAGCCCGGCAATCTCTTCTCCCAGTTTTTTCATCTCGCCGATCAGTGAGGAAGCATCCTGCCCGGACTTCTTCAACTTTGCGATTTCAGATGTGGCCTTGTTTCTCTGGGCCTTTTTACTTTCAACATCTTGAATCAAATCTTTGCGCTGATTATCGAGTTCAAGAATCTTGTCAATATTCGCATTTTCATGTTTATCTTTTATGGCCTTTCTGACCAACTCAGCATTTTCAGAAATAAATTTCAGATCCAGCATCTAACCCTTTACCTCTTTATTCTTGATTGTACTATCCAGCGGTGTATAATTGGGAACTATCTCCTGCAATTTTGCAATAATTCCGCCTCTATCTGTTTTCTTGCAGAGATGATGAAGATCGATGAGAGCGTTCTCGAGGCTTTCTCTGTCGCAGACGTCGGGCTCGGCGATGAGCATCTTTTTATGATTCTTCGAGACCAGCCTGTCCTCTTCTATAAACAATTCTTCATGCAGTTTTTCCCCGGGCCTTAAACCGACAAACTCAATTTCAATATCTTCATTGGGCACCAAACCCGCCAGCGTGATCATATCCTTGGCCAGGTCCAGAATTCTGATTGGCTCGCCCATCTTGAGCACAAACAGCTGGCCCCCCTCCCCCATAGCTGAGGCTTCCAGAACCAGCAGCGTTGCCTCGCTGATAGTCATGAAATAGCGGCTTACCCGGGGATCGGTCACCGTAACCGGTCCGCCCTTCTCTATCTGCTTGCGGAAAAGCGGCACCACAGAGCCATCCGTATCGAGAACATTTCCGAACCGTACGCTGATGACTTTGGTAACCGGGCTGAGCCCGGCGATTCCGGCCAGAAGCTCGGTCACTTTCTTGGAGGCGCCCATAACCGAGGTGGGGGCAACCGCCTTATCGGTAGATATAAGGATGAAGTGCGAAACCTTGAATTCCAGCGCAAGATCGAGGACTATTTTTGTACCGAAGATGTTGTTCATCACCGCCTCCTCGGGAAATTCCTCCATCAGGGGGACATGCTTGAAGGCGGCGGCATGATATACAATTTCCGGATTATATTCTTCAAAGAGCGTGCGCATCTTGGAAAGGTTGTTTATATCGGCTATAATAAAGACCTTGTTGATTTCAGTGTGACTCCTGAGCTCCTGCTGGAGATTGTACAGATTATTCTCGGCCCGATCCACCATTATCACCTCGGCCGGGTCGAAGTTCATGATCTGGCGGCAGATTTCTGAGCCGATCGAACCGGCAGAGCCTGTCACCAGAATACGTTTACCATTTATGAATCTGCTGATCAGATCAATATTGAGGTTCAGTGGTTCCCGTCCCATCAAATCGGTCACACGAATGTCACGTACCTGATGGATCGAGACAGTATCATTAATGATATCCTTGAGCGGCGGAACAGTCTTGAAACTTACCTTCAGCTTGCGGCAATTGCGGATAATCCTGCGCATCTGGCGATTGGTGGCCGAGGGTATGGCTATGATGATTTCTTCGATATTATATTTGTCAACCACCTTGCCGATGTCGGTCTGATCCCCCACCACCGGTACGCCGTGGATATAGGTGCCTTTTTTCTGAATATCGTCATCTATAATCGCCACCGGATTCGAGTTCAATGCCCGGGAACGCTTCATCTCCCGGATAATCATTTCCCCCGCATCGCCCGCGCCGATTATCAGCACACGCCTGCCCTGACGGAGGAAATGGGGCATCAATTCCCGGCCGAATCTTATTGCCAGCCTGAGACCGCCGGTCAGGATTATCAGAATCAGCGAATCGATCAAAAGAACCGAGCGCGGGAAGCCCATGATAGGTATGAAAAAGATCGGGATAACCAGCGCCATCGAGCCGATACCCACAGCTTTAATAATCTGAAGCAGATCGTCAATGGAGGCATATTTATATGAGCCGGAATATACCTTGAAGTAGGCAAAAAGTGTGAAGCGCACAATCACGACCATGAACAAGGTATTGGTAAAGACATTCAGTTCAGTCTGCCCCAGATTCCCGCCGAAGCGAAGCTGGAACGCCCCCCAGTAGGAGACTATAATGAAGAGAAGATCAAGCATGACCAGCAAGAGACGCTTCTGGTTGGCCAGATTGGCCAGGTATTCCTTGCGGCCGATCTCGCTTTTGGGCTGAATATACCTGAAATGCAATAGGCGCACCGAAACCAGCAGTAACAGCAGAACTCCCCAATAGATGAAGACTACCAATCGTGTCTCCTCCAGTGGAAAATCGGTGCTGTACAGCAAGAACGCGAAGACCATGACGCCGACAGAGACAGCGGTGATCACCCTGGTTATTTCATCGAATAAACCCTTGATCGGCTCGGGGCGGTAAAATCTGAAAATGGCGAAAATTGCCAGCCAGCAGATTGTCAAAAGGAAGCTGGGCAGAAGGTAATCGAGAATACCAAGCTCCAGAGCAGGCTCTTCCAGGGGCGGCAGAAAGCCCAATTTGTAACGGGAAATAAAGATCACGAAAAAGGCCAGCTGCAGCGCCAGAATATCAAGCAGCAAAAGTACAAATTTTCCGGACAATATTTTTCGCATAATGCTAAGGAAACAAGTTTTTCTTTAAAATGGCAAGTGATTTTATCGCTTTTGAAAAAGCGCTCCGAAGGTTCTCATTATTACCATGAAGTCAGTGAATATGTTGCGGTTATGCTGATAATCGAGGGATAGACGAATCTTGTCGGGAAGTATCTTCCCGACATAAGCCTCCTGGGGATTATCGAAATCAGCCAGTATCGATTCCTCATTTCTGTATTTCAAAGTCGCAGGATCGACCAACCCGGGCCTATAATTCAGTATCTCCCTCTGCTGATCGTCATACCCGGCCACATATTCCGGAACCTCGGGGCGCGGGCCCACAAACGACATATCGCCTTTCAATATGTTTAGGAGCTGAGGTATTTCGTCAACCTTGGTCTTTCTGAGTATGTTGCCGATTTTTGTCACCCTCCTATCTCCCTCAACAGTTATACGCGGTTCCTCCGCCCGGGATCGGCGCATCGAGCGAAACTTTATGATTTTGATGGATTTGCCATTCAAACCCACGCGCTCGTGTGAAAAAAAGGGCGGACTGCCGGAAAAGATCAGGATCAACGGTATGACTATTAACCACAGCGGGAGGCTGAGAAGAAGTAAGATCAGGGCCAGGATAAAATCTAATATCCTCTTCATATCTTGCGATGTTTTGAAATGATTTTGGAAATGGCATCGGCCACGAATTTTACCTCGGCTTTGCGCAAATCCGGATAAAACGGCAGCGAGATCACCCGCTCAAAAGCGCTCATGGCAATTGGAAACTTCTTCTGCGACAGCCCATATTTGCCTTTATAGAACGGCTGCAGGAAGAGCGGTATGAAATGCACGCTGGTTCCCACCCCGCTTTCGGTCAATTCCCTGATGAACTGGTCTCTGCCGATCTTGAGCTTATCCAGATTGAGCTTTATTATATAAAGATGCCAGGCATGCTTTGAGTCCCTCTCGCGCGCCGGAAGTTCAATTTCATCGAATTTAACCAATGCCTGATCATACCATGAGGCAATCCTCTCTCTCTTCTGCTGGAGTATATCAAGACGGTCCAGCATGGCCAGGCCCAGGGCGGCATTCATATCAGCAAGATTGTACTTATATCCCAGCGAGACCACCTCATAATACCAGCTTCCCTGATCCAGATAGCGTTTCCAGGCCTTCTTGTCCATCCCATGCAGGGAAAGCACGCGTATTTCATCCGCCAGCTTCCTGCTATTTGTGGTTACTATGCCTCCTTCAGCGGTGGTTAGATTTTTGGTGGCATAAAAAGAGAAGCTGGAAAGGTCACCGTAAGCGCCGATTTTTTTGCCCTTGAATTCAGCGCCAATGGCATGGGCTGAATCATTTACGATAAGGAGCTTGTGCTTTCTGGCCAGCCTTGTAATTATCTCCATACGGCAGGGCAACCCGGCAATGTGAACCGGTACGACAGCCCTGGTTCTGGGCGTTATTTTCTCTTCTATCCTGTTCGGATCGATATTCAGCGTGACCGGATCGATATCTGCAAAAACAGGCCGGGCGCCGCAATGCAGGATAGCCTCGGTCGAGGCGACGAATGTATATGGAGTGGTAATCACCTCATCCCCCCTGGAGAGCCCGAGCACTTTGAGCGCCAGGTGAAGGCCCGCAGTGCACGATCCAACTGCCGCGCCGTATCTGGCCTCAACATAGCGGCAGAACTTGTCCTCCAGCTGATGAGAGATATTACCGGTGGTAAGCCATCCGCTTTTGATCGTCCGGGTAACAGCATCGATCTCGGACCGGGTGAATTTCATTCTGAAGAACGGTACGGATTCTATTTTCATATGCTCCTTCCGGTAATCTGAGAATCAGGAAATGTAAAAAATAAAGAGCGTATCCACAATATTTTTATAGAATTCCACCCTGCTTTTCAAGTAAGCGATTTGTATAATTCGAGCTGTATTCGAGTTGTCTTTTCCACATCATATTTGTTAAACACAATCTCCCTGCCGGCAAGCCCCATCTCCAACCGTTTTTTTTCGTCCTCAACAAGGGCACGAATGGCGTCCTCGAATCCCTTTATATCGCCGCCCGAAACCAGAAATGCGCTTTTCCCGTCATGTAAAATTTCGGAAAGCCCCCCCACATCAAAAGCCACAACCGGCAGCTGGCAGGCCGAGGCTTCCAAAGCTGAAACACCAAAACTCTCGAATTTTGAGGGCAGCACAAATATATCCAGCTGGTTCAAAAATTCAGGCATGCGATCATTTTCAATCCTGCCAACAAATTCGATCTGATCACCATGCCTGAGGCTTTTCATCAATTCAAACAGCTCACCTTCCTGGGGGCCGTCTCCTGCTATCCTTAAACTCAGATTGGGGTAGTCGTCCGCTATCCTGTCAAAAACTTTCATCAACATATCAATCTGATAAATCTCCCTGAGAATCTTGGCCGTGCCGATTGTTATTTTACCCTCTGCTTTTTTCGAGTTCTCCGGGCGAAAAAGATTCATATCAATGCCAAAAGGAATAACCTTTATCTTCGCTTCGAATTCAGGATAAAGTGAAAGAGTACCGTCATGCAGTTTCTGGCTGGTAGCGCAGATTGCATCGGCGCTCTCGAGTACATTTTTGACCAGATTTCTTGAATACCTGTTTTTATGCGGGAACTCAAAAATGTCCGAGCCCCAGACTGATACCACAAAGGGATGTAATCCCATTTTGTAACCGAGATAGCCATGCCCTGTGGCGTAATGAGCATGGAGAATATCCGGTTGAAAAGAACAAACTGACCTCTTCACTTTTTTCGACCCCAGGATATACCTCAGTTTTTGAGGCAGGCGGGATTCAAAGACTATCTGGTCTTTGCCATACGAATCGGTGCCCCGGTTAAAAGTAAACACCCTGATATCACATTTTGTCCGCAACGACTTGTACCACCTGTATGTATGCCAGCTTCTGGCTGATGCGACAAGGGCCACTCTCATTGACTTGCTTTCCTGCCAAGGAATGATCTTATGTTTGCTGAAATCTCTCTCAAGTCCTGCCTCCTGATCATGAAGAACAGCAGCAGTCTCTGTCGAAATTTAAATCTTATTATAATCAATAAGCTCAAAAATGTAAGAAAATAGGCGATGGAATTTGATAACGCCGCGCCTGTCGCCTGGTATCTGGGCACCAGCAGGAGATTCAGTGTCAATGAGACACCCACCGCAACCAGGGTGCAAATCGAATAGACCGCCGGAAATCCAATCCCGGAGACACCCGAAGCTATGATTCTGAATGATGCCAGGAAGATGATTCCGCCCAGGAGAATCCAGAGCGGTTCCACTGCGCCGATAAATTCATCCGAAAACAGAAGCGGTACTGCCACCGGGGCGAGAAGGGCGATCACAAGAGCCGTGGCAAATGAAATCAAGAGTGAAATTCTGGCTATTTTCTGAATCAATATCCATCCCTGATCCTGAGTTCGGCGGGAAGCATATGGAAAAATAACATACGATAATATGAATGGTAAAAACAGCAGAAGATCGCCGAAATTTATGGCCACCGAATATACGCCCGCCGAGGCCTTGCCCAGATAGTAATTCATAATCAAAAGGTCCAGGCGGGTCGCAATCATATTGGTAATATTTCCGATCTGCCCCTTGGTGCCGAAGGCCAGCATGCTCTTCTGAATCTCGCGGTCGAAGGACAGGCCCAAAGTCAGGCCGAGGTTTCTCTTCCAGTAAACCAGCACTGTGATGATGGTTACGAAAAAGGCGCAGGAGTACGCCAGCAGGACGCTGTCGCTTCGGGGCATAATCCAGATTACCATAAGCGCAACCAGGACAGCATAAGTGATGCTATTCTGGAGCGAGAATCTGTTACCCCTGCGAATTTCCCCGCGGCCGTTAAAAACGCCCAGCTGGAAGGACATCAGCCGATCCAGGGGAGCCATGATGAAAACAAGCGCCAGAAGCTCAAAACGCACCTGGCCGAAAAGCGGCATGGCCAGGTATGTCAGCGGGAGCCAGAAGATGACAGTAAAGACTGAGGAGACCAAAAGGAATCCGCAGGCATTATACCAGATTCTTTTTAGATCATATCTGCCCTTTCCCAGAAAATATATGATAGCCCGCTCGAACCCGAGCCCCAGTAGCAGTGTGATCACCGCGAAGAGAAACATGGCTATCTGCAGTTCACCCTTGGCCCCCGGGCCCAGAAAACGTGCTATGATGACCTGCACTCCGAGGGCGAAGAGATAACCGAAAACGCGGACGACCAGTGTATGGACGCTATCTTTAAAAAACAAAGTAGATTGCTTTCGGATAGGTTGCTTCTATTTGAAAAACGCGGTGATTACCTCGACCACGTAATTCCTTTCATCATCCCTAAGATCAGGATATATGGGAATCGACAGCACTTCCCTGGAAGCCCCGGGCGCGACCTCATAATCGTCGTCTGTGTAGCCCAGATATTTATAGCACTCCTGGGCATGCAGAGGCAACGGATAATATATTGCGCACCCGATATCATGATCCTGAAGGTGCTTCAGCAGTTCGTCCCGCCTGTCAGTAGCGATTGTATATTGATTGTAGATATGATAATTGTGCTCGAGCTCTACGGGCAGCTTGAGCGGCAGGTCTTTCAGTGTATCGTTATAAAAAGCTGCGTTTTTCCTGCGTGCCTCAGTCCACTGATCCAGATATTTCAGTTTGACCGACAGGATCGCCGCCTGCAATGTATCCAGCCTGGAGTTATAGCCGATGTAGGAATGATAGTATTTTGGATGGGCGCCATGGTCGCGGAGGCTTTTCATAAACGTCTGCTTATCCATATAATCCGAAACGATCATACCAGCATCGCCGGCAGCTCCTAAATTTTTGGATGGAAAGAACGAGAAACAGCCGAAATCACCCATGGTGCCGGCCTTCTCCTCCTTGTATTTAGCCCCGATTGCCTGGGCCGCATCCTCCACCACCATAATATTGTTTTCTCTGGCGATCTGCAGTATCTGATCCATATCAGCGCACTGGCCGAAAATATGCACAGGCATGATTACGCGGGTTTTATCGCTGACAGCTTTTTTGACCTCTTCGGGCTTGAGATTATATGTATCCGGGTCAATATCGACAAAGACAGGTGTGGCTCCCAGCCTCGAGATTACTCCCGCCGAAGCAAAAAACGAAAAGGTCGAGGTAATCACCTCATCCCCTGCTTTGACTCCGCAGGCGCGCAGTGCGATCAGCAGAGCGTCGGTGCCCGAGGCCACGCCGATGGCATATTTACTGCCGCAATAGCGGGCCGCCTGTTCCTCGAATTGCTCTACCTCCGGCCCCATTATGAATCTGGTGTGCTCCAGAACCTTATGAACGGCCTGATCTATCTCGGATTTTATTCCCTTATACTGGCGGGTCAAATCTAAGAGCGGGACTTCCATTTTCCTCCTCACAATTTTGGGTCATGCGACTGGATATCAGGATTTGCGTTTTTTGAATCCAAAAAGGTCTTTTTTCAGGGTACTGAATATGACCGATATATCTTTATAGCGTTCGGGATTTGATAGCTTATAATCCCGCCACCTGTCATGCGCCACGGCATAAACCATCGAGAATACAAAACTCAAAATCATTGCGGTAATAACTATATAGACGCGTTTGGGTTTGAATTTATGCGCGGGAGGAACCGCCCAATCCAGAACAGAGATTGTCGGGGTATCTTTGGCCTGCATGATTTTGGCCTGCTCGAGCTGGGTGTTCAGGACCTCATGCAGTGCCTCCTCACGCTTTAGATTGCGGACCAGCTGCATATATTTCAGGGTGATTTCCGGAATTTCCGAAAACGGTATCGCAAGAAATGCTGTAGATGTATCCTCCGGCGCAGAGCTGCCCTCCTGAATCTCCTTCAGCCTTTTTTTAATTTCCGAGATTTTGTATCGCAGGTTGATCACATCCGGATGGTCGGGGGAATGAGATTTTTCCATTACTTTCAGATTAATCTGGTCCAGGGTAAGCTGGCTGTAAAGCTCGGCGGCGGCATTTATGGAAGCGGCCGTCTGTTCATCGAGGGAGATAGCCTTATGGGTGCGCTGGAATTCCTGCAGAGCAAGTTCCGCCTTACGCAGATTAACCTCATTTTTTTCCAGCTCTTCCATAATAAATCTTTTCAGTTCAGTGGCTTTCTGCACCTTGGTAAGGCGGTTAATATTATCCAGCTGTCTGGTGATTGAATTCGCCACATTCGCCGCCAGTTCCGGATCCTTTTCCTCATAAGAAATATCTATGATACCGTCTGCGCGCACATTCACGTCCATCTGCTTCTGCAGTATTCCGATTGCGCTGCGTTTCTTTTCGACCCCGTAGACATTGACCAGATCCATATCCTCCACCACGCCTTCGGCCACGGTACGGCTCTCGGCTATGGAGGCCAGAAGATCGGAAGGGGAAGCCATGACCGGCAGGGCAAAACCGGTGCCGCTTAACGCCAGGCTCTGGAGGCCCATCGAGGCCGCAATTTCGCTTAAGGACTCGCTCTTTTCCGGAGGGAGTATTACTGCCGTGGCCTTGTACCATTTAGGAAGCAACAGGCTTATTATAACCGCCGCGACGGTTACGACAAAAACATTTATCAGTATCAGCCCGCGGTGCTCTACCAGCGATCTTAAGACAATGAGAAGACTGTTCTTTTTTTCCGGCATAATGATTATTCAAGAATTTGATCAATTACTATATAAAGCGTGGCGAGATTTGCAAGGAACAGCCCCACATCCTTGGTTACCTCCCACCAATTGACATCCTTTTTCTCCGGTACCAGAATCTCATCCCCAACTTCGATCTGAACCCTGGAGGAGGGTTTGAGTATTGCCCCTGAGGCACCTTTGATGATTCTGATTTTTCCCTTGTCAGCGCTTTTTGTCAATCCCCCGGCCTGGTTCAGGTAATATTTTACATCCGCCCCGGACTTGTAAGTCAACAGCCCCGGCTTGAGGACACGTCCCATAATACGGACGCTTAAAGATGTTTTGGGAATTATTATACTGTCTTTATCTTTCAGCCTGACATCCAGCCCGCGCGCGCCATTACTGAATAACTCAACGAAATCGATGGACACTCTTCCCTGCTGGGGATCGCTCTTGAGCAGAAGATATTCACGTTCAATCTCTGATAGCTGATCTACCGACAGCTTTATCTGGCGATCGAGTTCGGTATCGCGGATGGCCTCGTATCCGGAACGAAACATCCTGGCCTCAGCCAGTGAAGCCTCCTCAGTGAATCCTCCCGCCCAGGCTATGACCTCGGTAAGGGTGGTGGTATCCTCTTTGACAGCATACACCCCCGGGTAAAGCACCTCACCTTCGATTGTTACCTGAGCCTTGCGATGGTAGTCCGGGATCGAGCGGATGAAAATACGATCGTCAGGCATTAACAACATATTGCCGGGATTCCCGGGGTCCTCCAGTATCGCCTCCAGAGGAATATTTAATGTTATACTCGAGTCTCCGGCCTCGTCAAATCGTACCAGGCTGGCAGAATTGAGATTCGCATCAAGCGTTATTCCGCCCGCAAGCATAATCAGATCATTGATTGTCTCTCCGCTGACATACTCATACTCACCGGGTAACTGCACCGCGCCGTAGATCTCAACCAATCCAACCTTGGTCCTTCTGGGAGGCACAAAAACCTTGTCGCCCTCAAGCAGGTAGGGATTGGCATCATTATCGCCTCCGCGTGCAAAGCTCAATAGATCCGCCAGCATAACCTGACCGTTTCTTATAACCCGGATATTTCGCTCGGAACCGTCCTCAGTGAGGCCTCCCGCAAGCTGTATGGCCTCGGATATTCTATCCATAGAGGTAACCGTATAGATCCCCGGCAGATTTACTTCGCCATCGACAGAGACCTTGAGCTTTCTCAGTTTCGAAAGCGTAACCGAGATTTCAACATTGCGGTAGCGCCTTCCCAGCGCATCGAGTATTTTTTGTTTTGCTTCTTTTAACGTAACCTGGCCCAGATTAATCTCGCCGAATTCTGGAATCAGCGCTGAGCCTTCGGGGGTAATAATGATGCGGTTTTCCCGGGTATAGCCGCCGTAGAAAAAGATGGTCAGCTCGTCGCCGGGACCGACTATATATCGCTCCGGGTCAATAATTCTGTCCTGAGCGCCGATATCCCGGGATCGTGAATATTCGGCCGCCTGCTCACGAATGCGGGCATCCTGTTGGCCCTCAAACTCGGTTTCATCGACCTGGGCAAAAGATGAGACGGCCATGAGAAACCATAAGATTATGATCTTGAGGGAGATATTAAACTTCATGTAACGGCACTTTTCTTAATTATTAATCAGCAATGATATACTCACATCTGTTCTTTGTCAAGTTAATTAAAGTCAACAGATTGCGAATAGGGCATTGACTATTTATGATAAAACCCCGTTTCCGGAAAGTTCCATCAGATAAGAAAAGCCGAGGACTAAAGCAACACCCCAATTATTACTCAGACATTTATCCTTGATGCGATTTACCTGCGTGAGACTATTTCTGCATGGCGTCAATCTTTTGGCGGAATTCATTGATATATTTATGGGCCATGTCCTTGTCTCGCGATTCGGAGTAGATATGAAAGAGATCTTTCTCCCTGTCCGGCGCAATCAGCACCCAGCCCCCATCCCGCAAAACCCTGATACCGTCGACAAGTTGACGATCCTCATCGGCAGTGTGAGTAATCAAATTCCGCATTACCTGGCCCTTCTTGCGCCAGTTACAGGGCACATCCTCACTCAGGTAGATGAGATCAGAGAACTTCTCGCGAAGCCCTCCGAACCTCTGATCCGTACGGGCCAGAAGCTCCAGTATCTTGGCCGTGGAAAACATCGCATCCGCACCCAGCTGGAAGCCCGGAAATATAAACCCGCCCCGGGTGCCTCCCACAAAATCAACATCCAAACCGGTTTTTGCATGCATCATAGCCTGGTGATCGTTTCTCACCCGGATAACCTCCACCCCATATTCTGCGGCGATCTCCTCCACGCCCATGGAGGCCAGCACCGGCACAGCGATCTTTCTGGCCCGAGTGACTGAAAGAAAGAGATCGGTCACGAGCAATAGAAGCAATTGTTCCGCTATTTCCGTCCCTTCTTCGTCCACAATCCTGATCTTTTCGGCATTATTGTCCAGCATAATCCCCAGGTTGGCCCCCAGTGATTTGACGATCACCGACAGGGTCTTCATGGCGAAGTTCTTCTCCTCGCGGGAGATGGAGACCTTGGATGGATCGATGTAGGCATTGAGAGAAATGACCTCGCAGCCCAGCTCCCCAAAAATGGCCGGAAATATATCCACCGCGCCGCCATGGGCATAGTCAACCACGATTTTGAAGTTCGCTTTCCGTATAGCCTCGACATCAATGTATTTGAGGAATTGTTCCCTGTAGGATTCGAGTATGCGCACAGGATATTCTATGGTCCCGACCTCGTCGATCCTGGCGCGCCTGAAATCCTCGCGCACGAACAGTCTTTCCAGTGATTTCGCTTTCGAGGTGGCGATATCCTGGCCATCCTCGGAAAAGAAGATAATATCCTGCAATTCCTTGCGGTAAGGCGTGTGGCGGATATGTACCCCTCCTGCGTGTCTGCCGGTGTAAAGCTCGAACCTGACCACCGGAATCGGGAGAGTCTGGAGATCCCTGACATTGATCCCGGCCGATATCAATCCGGCTCCAAAAGCGCGCTGAATCATCCTGGAAGAAAGCGAGACATCCCGCGAATAAACCACCGAGCTCCCGGCCCCCAGCATGGCGCCGTAGGCCGCTCCCAGTTTGGCGGCGAATTCCGGGGTAATCTCGAGGTTGCCCAGACCGGTAACTTTGGCGTCGGTGAAAAGCTCGCGATTCCATTTTTCTCCCCACACAAGACTGGTTGACAGAACCGCGCCGTTTTCCACTTCCTTTTTGGGCCAGATTTTTACATTGGGAGAAATCGAAACCTCATCGCCAAGAGTGACACCCTCGGAAATTATCGCATTTTCATAGATTTTTGCACGGGCCCCGACACGGGTCTCGTTCATTAAAAGCGCCTGGGTGATTTCGGTCTGCTCGCTGATGACCGAGTCATTCCATATGATTGAATTCGAAATCCTGGATTTGGCTCCTATGATGCAGTTGTCACCTATTGTAGAATTCATGATTTTGCAGTCCGGCTCAATACTGACCTTGTCCCCCAGTATAACCACGCCCTCGTATTTCACCGAATCATCGACATTCTGGTTCTTGCCGATCCAGAGTATCGAACCGTCATGCTTGAGCATATTATAACCCAGATCGATAATAACCTCGCCCCTGAGTATATCTTGATGAGCGCTGGTATATTCACCCACATTGCCGATATCGCGCCAGTAACCCTGAATATTGCAGCCGTAGAGGGCTTGTTTTTCACTCAGCATTTTAGGAAATAAGTCTTTAGAGAAATCGTAAAATTCTTTATTGGGAATCTGCCTCGTCACCTGTGGTTCAAGCACATAGATTCCGGTATTTATCTGGTCTGAGAAGACCTCGCCCCAGGTCGGCTTTTCGAGAAAACGAGTGATCTTGCCATCATGATCTGTTATGACCACCCCGTAAGAGAGCGGATTCTCCATCTGGGTCAATACCATGGTAGCATCAGCTTTACGATCCTCATGGAAGGAAATGACTGAAGAGAGGTCGAAATCCGTCAGCACATCCCCTGATATGATCAAAATCCTTTCATCTTCAAAGAAATCCTCATAGGCATTACGCACCGATCCGGCAGTACCGAAATCGTCCTCGGCCAGCTTGTAACGCATCTTGACCCCGAAATCCGAGCCATCTCCAAAATAATCCGTGATTGCCTCCGGCTGGAAATAGAGAAGCGATAAAATTTCATCAAAGCCGTATTTCTTGAGCAGGTTTACCACATGCTCCATCATCGGTTTGTTGGCCACCGGAACCATCGGCTTGGGTACCCCAAGCGTTAATGGACGCAGTCGTGTTCCGAACCCCCCTGCCATTATTATCGCTTTCATAGTATTACCCTCTCGAGGCTGCTCCCTTATTGCGGGCAGAATTTAAGATCCCTATTAACTTATCCCTGACTTCAAACAGATTCTCATATTCGATATATTCCCTGTCCTCCTGCTCCAGGAATTTTGCCAGATCATCCTTGGCAAATATCAGATCGGCCTCCCTGGCTCCGCATAAATCCGACAGGCCATCGCCGACATAGATTACCCTGTCATCTTTGCGCCTGAGCTGACGTATTCTCTCCCCTTTGCAGTTCCCGCAGGAGGCGCATTCCTCGGTCCAGTGCGGCAGTTCGATTTCCAGAAAGCCGTTATTAAAGACCGCTATATTTGAATATATGTTGATTTCATTGATGCCGTATTTTCCGAGGATATGCCGGATATAAAAATCCAGCCCATCGCTCAAAACATACAGGGGTATATTTGCTTCGGCACAGAGCCTGACAAGCTCGGGAAAACCGGTATCGATTTCGAACCGCTCGATATATTCGATAAACTCTTCCCGTGTGCCGCGGCATAGGCCGGCCTCCTTTGTCAGGCATTCATGCGTGGTTATTTCCCGGTTCAGCCAGCGTTTTACCAGAGGCTCATTCTTGCCCTGAGAGAAATAAGTATAAAATCTATTGCCCACGTCATCGGTGGTGATTGTGTAGTCGAAATCTATGAAAAGCGAGTAATTCATAACAAAATTCGAATCCCGTGTGATTTTACGCTAATATAAAAAGAAGACAGGTAACAAAAAAGCATAAACTACATCAAATCTGCGCATTTGGTAAACAAGGTGTGATCTTTCTTCACTCCATGAGACAAAATCAGCCTTCCGGCTCCAGAATTTGCCTGTATTCCGCGCGATTCTCCAAAAGGCTTATAGCCGCGCGGACAACCGGATCATAACGAAGATAGTATTTCTCGTAGATTTCTGTCTCACCATAGGCCAGATTACTGAGTGTTATGCTAAGGTTTTCCATAATTGTGTTCTTGTTTTCTTCCCAGGACTCGTTTTCAATCATACTTATCTTCGACCTTATGGATGATACCGCGGATTTATCAGAAAATCCCGGATTTATCTTCTTCGCCTCCTGCATGAAATCATCAAAAGCCTGCTCGATCGGGCCGGAGACATGCAGCCCCCTGCTGTCGAGGTATACCTTGAAGCTGTCCAGAACTTCCGGTTCCAGGGGCAGACTTAACTGATTTCCATGTTTCCGCAGGTACTCAATCCCGAAATCAAAATAGTATCCTCCCACCAGCAGCACCGATTCGAGAAGTGTCGGCTCTTCGTCATCATAAATAATGTCCGGCACCACACCGCCGCCCCCATAGACCTTTCTTCCGCCTGTGGTACGGTAAACTGTCTCCGCCCGGGGCTCGGTCTTTACGAGATTTTCGGACCATGCCATATCGGAGAACTTCTGAATTATTCGCCCCGAGGGCAGGTAATACTTCGAAACCGTCAGCCTGAGCGCGCCATCCTGCGGGAGAGGGGAGATATTCTGCACCAGCCCTTTGCCGAACGTGGTATCGCCCATGATAACCGCCCGGTCATGATCCTGCAGGGCCCCGGAGAGGATTTCTGAGGCGGAAGCGGATCCATTATTAACCAGCACTACTATGGGAATATCCTGGTAGTCGCCCTCAAAGAAATTCCTCAATTGGAATTCCTCGGTAAAAGAGCGTCCCCCGGTCGACACGATCAGGGCCTCATCCGGCAGGAACAATCCTGTGATTGCCACGGCAATTTCCAGAAATCCTCCCGGATTTCCCCTGAGGTCAAGAACCAGCCCGTCCATACCCATCATCTTCAGCGATTCCAGAGCGGTCACCATTTCATTCAAACTGTTCAGGGCAAAATTAGTGAGACGTATATACCCGGTCGAATTGACCATGCCGGCATATTCAACTGAACTAATCTGCACCGAGGCGCGTTCGATTTTGACATTAAATTGCTCCTTCAAGCCCGGCCTTCTGATGCGGAGTTCAACGCTCGTGCCCGGCTGGCCGCGGATTAGATCCACAGCCTCATCGGGATCGAGCGTGGAGGCGTCGATATCTCCGATCATGGTGACCTGGTCACCGGCCTGCAGCCCGGCCCGGTCCGCAGGAGAGCCCGGAATGGGCGAGACCACCGTAAGCAGGCCGTCACGAACCGTTATTTCAACTCCTATGCCGGAGAATTCACCCTGGCTTTCCTCTTCATAATATTGATAGCTTCTGGGCGGAACATATCCGGTGAATGGGTCGAGGCCACTTTCAATATTCTCAATCGATCCCTGAAAGAGATCCTCGGGATTTATCGGATCCGCATAATTTTCATTAATAATGCGGAATGCCGCGGCATAGGCCATCATCCCTTCAAAAAGAGGATCGGTTATAACCAGATATATACCGGCAATGATTGCTGCGATATTTAATACTATGAAAATTGCGGTTGTCCGATATTTCTGCACTACATCCTGATCCTGATTCTGTGCCGCTTCAGGAAAGATACTGTAATTTCCAGCATCTCATCCCGGACCTTTTCCTTTGGCCCATCGGCATTTATAACCTTAATCCGTCTTTTATTGTTCTCGGCCAGATGCAGATAGCCCTTGCGTATCTTGCGGAAGAAAGCCAGCTTTTCATTCTCCAGCCGATCCTTTGTACGGTTCAGCCTTTGCTTCCTTTCAAAGGCTTTTTTCTCCGGCAGGTCAAAAAGAAGAGTAAGGTCGGGCTTCAGGTTATCAGCAGCAAACAGGTTGGCTTTCAGAACAAAATCAAGATCGAGGCCGCGTCCATAAGACTGATAGGCGGTGGTGGAATCATAGAAGCGGTCGCAGACCACAATTTTGCCTTGCTTGAGGGCGGGGGCAATTTTCTCCTCCACAATCTGTGAACGCGCCGCCAGATACAGCCATAGCTCGGATTTGGCGCAGATGTCTATCTCCCCTTTGCTCAACAAAATCCGGCGTATTCTTTCAGAAAGCACGGTTCCGCCCGGCTCTCTCAGGAAGAGATGCTGAACATTATTTCTCTTCAGAAAATTTACAAGATATCTGGCCTGCGTTGATTTTCCCGAAAAATCTATGCCTTCGAGAGTAATAAAAATGCCTTTTCCCATAACCATAATATATAAAAAAAGAAGGCGGCGGAGGCCACCTTCTTTTATAAAGATGATAATTTATTTCTTCTTCCTGCCGGCGCTCTTTTTGGAAGCGCCTTTTTTCGTTTTCCTGGCCGTAGAGGTCTCCGGGGCCGTTTTGGAGCCTTTCTTGATCGCATACTTCTTGATGAATTCCTCGGTCATGCGATGGGCCTCGGAATCGGTAAACTGCACCGGCGGAGATTTCTTGAAATATGATGATGGTTCGATCAGCGCTCCCGAAAGCCCATTATCGAGGGCCAGTTTACAGCAGCGCACAGCATCGATCACCACACCGGCGGAGTTGGGCGAATCCCAGACCTCCAGCTTCATTTCGATATTGAGAGGAACATCGCCAAAAGTCGTACCCTCCAGACGGATATAGGCCCATTTGCGGTCGGTTAACCAGGCCACATAATCGGATGGTCCGATATGGCAATTATCCGCGCCCATATCATAAGGAAGCTGTGAGGTCACAGCCGAGGTCTTGGAAATCTTTTTGGATTCCAGCCGCGAACGTTCGAGCATATTCAGAAAATCAGTGTTTCCTCCAACATTCAACTGGCTGGTGCGATCCAGCTTGACTCCGCGATCCATGAATAGACGGGTCAGTATCCGATGGGTTATGGTTGCTCCCACCTGGGACTTGATATCATCCCCGATAACCGGAAGACCTCTTTTTTCGAAGCGATCCTGCCAGTAGGGCTCCCTGGCTATGAATACCGGTATGCAGTTCACAAATCCGCATCCGGCTTCGAGCACCTGCTCGACATACCATTTGGTAGCCATCTCCGAGCCCACCGGAAGATAATTGACCACAACATCGGTCCTGGTTTCTTTTAATAGCTTGATGATGTCCACTGTATCGCCGGGAGCTTTTTCAATGATCTCGGACAGATATTTCCCCAGGCCGTCATGCGTCATACCGCGTTTAACCTTGATGCCTGTCTTAGGAACATCTGCGAACTTATAGGTATTATTCGGTTTGGTATAGATAGCCTCGGCAAGGTCTTTGCCGACCTTGTTCTTGTCGATATCGATGGCGGCGGAAAATTCGATATCGGAAATATGATAGCCGCCAAGATTGACATGCATCAGCCCGGGAATCTGATCGGTATCCTTCGCATTCCTGTAATAATGCACTCCCTGGACAAAAGATGATGCGCAATTGCCGACACCGACAATTGCCACTCTGACTTTTGGCATATTATCTCCTTTTTAATTTATGCTACAATAGAATTTGCTATTTTCTGCATCCTCTCCAGCGCGACCGCCTTGGTCAGCGGGAAGTCCGGGCCGGTATGTTCTATCATCACGCTTGCCACCGCAGTACCCAGGATTCCGCAATCGGGCAGGGCGTAACCGCGAATCAGGCCGTACATAAAGCCGGCCGCATAGGTATCTCCCGCTCCCGTTGCGTCAATCTCCCGCGTCTCAAATGCCGGTATGTGGAAGAACTCCTCACCGTCATAAACTACAGACCCCTTCTCGGCGATTGTTATTATTACCGTTTCCGGGCCCCATGATCTCAGCATTTTGGCCGGTGTCTCATAGTCCTCGCGCGGATCATACCCGGTCAGGATCTTGCACTCCAGTTCATTGGGTTTAACAATCTCGCACATGGAAATAATTTTCTCGGTATCCTCCATCTTGCGATGCTCGATCCTGCCGTCCTCCGAATACCTCAGGATACCCTGCGGGTCAAGAAATATGCGGGCCGAGGTGTGTTCCTTGATATGCTGGATATATTCGAGGTCAACCTCGCCCAGTATAGGCGCAATCACGATCCAGTCGGCCTCGGCGAGCTTCTCGGGAAACATCTTGATCCTGCCGGCCTCACCCAGCAGATTCAGGTTCCTCTCCCCTTTGTCTCCATAATATTCAAGAGAAAATCCCCCGCTCTCCTCAACGCTGTAAATTATATAATCGATGCCATTCTTTTTCATCTCGGATTCAAAGGCTGAACGAAAATCCGGGCCCACGTTTCCAACCAGGGTCGTGCGCACATCCATCCTGGCCATAGCCAGACAGAAATTGGTGGAGCAGCCGGACAGCACCCGGCCGTCAGTCTGCACATGCGGAGTCTTTATTATGTCGAATACAGGATTACCGATAGAGAAGATGTTAGCCATTTTGTGCCCTCCTGTCCAATTCCTTCTTGGCGTAAAAAAGTCTTTGTATTGCAGTTATATGTGAAACGACTCCGACGAAAATCAGAGCTATCTCGAGCAGGTTCAGTCCGGCCGGGTCGAACTCCGGGAAAAACCATACCAGCGCCAGGCCGATCATGATAACGATGAATTTCTCCAGCCTTCCTACCCAGCCCACCTCGGCTGAGGGAATCTTGCCGATCGACTCGGCTGCCTTGCGCGAGTAGGAGGCCATAATCATTCCAAAGATAGCGAAGATCGGCCAGACCGGATGGACCTTTCCTGAAAGCAATATCCCGGAAAGGATAAAGAATTCCGCGTAACGGTCCAGCACATGGTCGAGGATTCCGCCAAAGGTCGTTCCCATATTGCCTGCACGCGCGGTGGCGCCGTCGAGCATATCAGTAATCGAGGTCAGAATTATGAATACGATGCCCCAGATAAACCAGCCTTTCCAGAGCACAATAGCGGCGACAACCGACATTATCAGGCTGGTGAATGTTATCAGGTTGGGGGTCAGGCCGATCCTGACACAGAACCTTCCGGCCACCTGGGAATGCAGTTCATAAGCCTGCCGTCTCTTCTTATCCATGAATTTTCCTTTATCTCATTTCAAAGAGGCTAATATAAATTACTGGAATTTTTTTGCAAGTATATTTATATTATAAAACGGTACGGAACTTATATAGTATCCCTGTTAGCTAAGGCTATAACTCTATGAGCCCGATAAAATATTTCACCCAAATCCGCCTGCAGAGCGATTCGCGTTCGCTGCGCCACTTCATGGTCCAGTATGCGGAAAGATACGGCATCAAGCCGGCTGCGCGGATGTTCAATACTACGCCGAAAACCGTGAAGAAATGGCTCCGGCGGAAGGACAACGGTTCGGATGACTGGTTGGTGGACCAACGTTCATTATCGAAACCGCGAAAATCCCGTATTCCGGAGAAGGAAAAACAAAGGGTGATCGAATTGAAAAAGCGACATCGATCCTGGGGAGCAATGAGGATCAAAAGGGAATATGGCCTGGCGATATCAGACAAAGCCATGCGAAAAATATGGAGAAAGGAAGGTTTAACAAAATGAAACTAAAAGCCACTGTTCTCATAATATTCGCCTTAATCGTAGTTCTTTCCTGCACCGGGAAAAATCAGGAAGATGGCGAAGTACATACTGTAATTCTCGAAGGCCGGGACGGCAGGACTGTTTTCGATATCTTGATTGACAAGCATCTGGTTGACTACATTGAAGCCGATAAGGGAATTTTCATCGAGTCAATCGATGGTATAGAGAATGCAGGAGGGCATTACTGGACATATTCTATCAATGGTAAACCGGGCCGGGTCGCCTGTGATAAGGCTTTTGTTTCGGATGGCGACACTATCAGGTGGGAGTACAAATAATCAGCTTTGAGCCTGCTTCGAGCGGCCCTTGAGATGAAAGAGCAAAAACCATCCCAGAAAAAACAGAATCACAGCCACCAGGTGATTGTAGGTCAGCTCCATGCCGAAAAGATCGGGTATCATGGCCTCCTCGTAATACCTGACAAATTCTATTACAAACCTGAAAAAGGCTTCCACAATCAGGAATACTGCAAACAGCATTCCGCTGAAATGATCTTTCCTGTCTAGATAATGTAGCACCAGGAAGAGCGCCAAACCATAAAAGGACATGTATAACTGGGTGGGGTGAATGGCCTGATCTTGAAATATGGCATATGGTATTGAATTCTCCGGGAAATGCACACACCAGGGCAGGTCGCACTGTTTTCCAAAACAGCAGCCATTCAGGAAACATCCGATCCTTGTGAAAAAAGTGCCCAGGGCTATGGGCGGGGCAAAGATATCCATCGTATCCCAGAAAGGCCATTTCTTGATCCTGATATAAATAACTCCGGCCCCGATCGCAAAGATCAAGCCGCCGTAGAGATTTAATCCGGCGATACCGATAGTTCCACCGCCTCCGAAGGGATTTATAATATCCAGCAGATTGCCCGAGAATTCTGACCAATGATAGAAGACATAGAACAGGCGCGCCCCGATTATTCCCGCAAATATTACCAGGAAAGAGAGGTTGGTTACGAAGTCCGGGCTGATTTTTTTTTGCCTGGCTTTATAGCGGACATAAAACAGCCCGACTATAAAAGATATAAACAGCATCACCCCGTAGGCACGTACTACGATGGGTCCGATTTTGAAAAGTTCCGGATGCATTTTCTGTTTGCCACCACCGGTTTTTCCATGATTCCGGGCTGATAATAGGGAAGCTTGTGCCAGCCCAGTTTCTTATTACCAATTATCCAATCCGAGATTATTATACAAATTACCGCCATAACAAAGCCGACAATAGTGTCGGAAATAAAGTGGAAGCGCCCCCAGAACGTACCGATCACCAGAGCGAAGACAATCGGAGTGAAGACGTAGGCAACTTTGCGCGTGTAGCGCCATGAGTGCACCAGTATGACTATGGCAATGGCTGTGTGGGTCGAGGGCATCGAACCGCCCTCGGCCGCGCCGTTCTTTATTACATAATCTACCAGGTGTACGAAAAGATACCCGTGTAACGGGCCCTCATAGACCTCCCGAAACAGGAAGCGCGGTCCCGCAATCGGGAAAAAATAGAACATATAGAAACAGATTAAAAATGTAAACGCCGCAGTAGTAACGAACATATCCAGCTCAAAATGCAATCTCTTGCGCATCAGGATGATCGCGTAAGAAAGAATCAGGAAGAAATATGCAAAATAACCCAGCATAAAATATTCGTTCAGTATCGGGATATTGAATTTTTCCAGATAAATGGTCGGGTGCAGTCCGAAGATGTTGAATTCTAACTGAGCAAGCTGATTATCCAGCCACTCCGGGATGTACAAAAATACCAGCCCCCCGGTCTGCTGGTAGATAAACAGCAGCAGGACCAGAAAATACCAGCGGCGCACTGTTTTCTGCAAAATCCCTTCCGGATTTACAGGCATACGGCTGATATGCAGAACGAAGACAGCAACAGAGGCATTAAAGATAAAATGCAATTCCCAGTTGGGGACATTCTGCCGAAAAATCAGCACCGATAATCCCACTACCACGTTGTAAAGCAGAACAAAGTAATCAACCGGCAGGAAGTTGAATCTGTTTGAATGTGTGCTAATTTTTCCCCTCCACTATCAAGACAAATTCCCCTCGGGGCTTTTCGGTTTCATATTTGGCAACCAGTTTTTCAAGATCAGAGCGCAATATTTCCTCATGCATTTTAGTCAGCTCCCGCGCGATCACTGCCCTGCGATTGCCCAGCTTTTCATACAGGCTTTTCAACGTACTCAGAAGCCTGTGGGGAGACTCGTATAAAACAATTGTGCGCTTCTCTTCTACAAGAATATCCATCCTTTTGTTGCGCTTCGATCCTTTGGGGGGCAAAAATCCTTCAAAAACAAAATTATGCAGCGGCAGCCCGGACACAGTCAGGGCATATATTAATGCCGAGGGCCCCGGAACGGCTTGAACTTCTATGCCCTCGTCGATGGCGCTTCGGACCAGGTGAAATCCCGGATCCGAAATTCCCGGAGAACCGGCATCAGTTATCAGGGCCGCATCCTCGCCTCCCCTGAGCCGCTCGATAATCAGCGGGGCAGATTTGAATTTATTGGGATCGTTATAGGTCATAAGCTTGCCTTTAATTCCATAATGATCCAGGAGCTTACCAGAGACCCTTTTATCTTCGCAGGCGATAAGGTCCACGGTTTTTAATGTTTCCACGGCTCGAAAAGTTATGTCCCCCAGATTACCGATCGGGGTCGCAACCAGGTATAATTTTCCGTACATCAGGCTGATATTATTTGTTTTTACCCCGCCTGTCAAATAAATATGACACCAACAGCAGATTTTAATAAAGACATGATTGACATGATTTTTTCATACCTTTATATTGGCGCAAATCAAGAAAAGGAGAGAATATGGCTTCTGTAAACAAAGCGATCCTTATCGGCAACCTGGGAAGAGATCCCGAGATGCGCCACACTCCCTCGGGCAAGCCGGTGACAACGTTTTCGATCGCAACCACAGAGAAGTGGCGGGATCAAAACGGCGAGATGCAGGAATCCACGGAATGGCACAATATTGTCTTATGGGGCAGGCAGGCAGAAATTGCCAAGGAATATTTGAGCAAAGGAAGGCCGGTCTATATCGAGGGACGGATTCAAACCCGCAGTTATGAGGATAAAAACGGCGTGAAGAAATACATTACCGAAATTGTGGGAAGACATATGCAGTTCCTTGGCGCACGCGGTGAATCCACCGGTGATTACACCCCACCCCCGCCGCCCAAGGATGAGGAGGCGCCCTTTGATAATACGGTCGAGGATGACGATCTGCCGTTTTAGTGAAAACTCTTGGGACATTGGCAAAGGTCAAGCCTCGGAAAAGCCAAATGGTTTTGGAGGGGCTTGACAATCTTTAAAAACAAAAATTGTCAAATCTCAAAGACATTTGACATTCGGTTTAGACAAAACGTCCAATTTAGAAATTAACATAGCAGGATAATCATTTTGACCCACATTACATGTGGGTATCGATGTCCCGATAAATCGGGACTCAGGATGACCGACTCAATAATGGGGTTTTTCAACAGGCCCGTCGGGTGGAATACACTGTTATAAGCATATAAAAAGGAGGATGACCGTGTCATTCTCCTTCCGTTATCATGACGATATATTTCAGGCTACATTCATGCCTTTACGATATTTCATTTCTTTTTTGAAGCCGAAATCCTGGACCAGATTCAATGCCCAGACCGCAGAGAGCTCATCCATAACATTAACCTCAAAGACCAGGTCCTGAGCCACCATGAAATAGTAGCTGACATTCTCTTCGGTGAAGCGCATGCGGCAGAATCCGCCCTGTTCATTCGTAAAAAAGCCGATCGGTTCGATTTCCTTGCGATGCTCCAGAATACGAATCTTGCGCAATTCGCTTTTGTCCGGGGGCACAAGATCAGGCACTACAGTCCATTCATTGCGGGGAGCGAAGATCTCCATCCCGAGCACATTGCCGCGGCGGTCGAGATCGATGGAATACCTGTCACCCTGGATATATGAATAGAATTTACCGCTGGTGCGTATAACGACATTCAGCGTCTCTTCCATTGTGTCATAAAACGCTCTGGCTTCCGGAACTCTTTTGGTTTCGCTGATCGCCAGATGGATATGACACATAACTTACTCCACAGCCTCCCCGAGGCCTTCCAGCTGTACCCGGGAGCGGTTGGCCTCCGCGGTCTGAGGATAATCTCTCACCACCTCACGATAAATAGTGATCGCCTCAGCCTGCTCACCCATCTCCTCCAGACTGCGCGCCAGCTTGAACTTGGCGCTGGCCATTCGGTCGCTCTGGGGATAATTATCGACCAGCTTCTGGAATTCCACCCGAGCCTTCTCATAATTGGGCGGATCCATATTATAGTAGCTTTCCCCCAGCCAGTACTGGGCATCATCGGTCAATTCCGTATTGGGAAAACTCTTCAGATATTCCTCGAAGCCCAGGATGGCGATTTCATTATTTCCGGCCACGAGGCTCTTGTAAGCGGCATTGTAAACCACCCTGGGATCAACTGTCGTCGAAGCTTCCGCAGTCGTATCCGATGCAGCCGATGTATCCTGCTGCGGCGTTGTCTGTGTTATCAGAGCGGGACGGTCGGCCAGCCTGTCTATCCGGTCGTTCAGATCGACCAGCTTGTAATCCAGTTGTTCCAGGCGCTGTTCAAAGGTCGCAATGGATGACCTGAGCTGGGCCAGGAATTGACGCTGGGATTCCTCCTGAACCTTGATCAGGCTGTCGAGCTCGTTAACCTTCTGTTCGATATTTGCATTCGATTTTTCCAGATAATCCAGCTGGGCTTCCATCTTATTCATTTGACGGCGCGAGGCGCATCCGCTCAAAAGAAATAATCCGGCAGCCAGGACTATCAGGGCCAGATAAAATTTACGCATGATTACCCTATTCTTGCACAACGAATTCGCAGCGGCGGTTCAGCTGCCAGGCTTCCTCGTTATGGCCGAGAGCAACCGGACGTTCCTTGCCGTAGGAGATCGTTTCCATGCGGTTGCCATCAACGCCAAGACTGACCAGATAGTCCTTGGCGGAATTGGCACGCCTCTCGCCCAGGGCAAGGTTGTACTCAACCGTGCCGCGCTCGTCGCAATGCCCCTCGATTATAATATCGACGCCGGGATTTTGCTTCAGAAGCTCGGCGTTGTACTCAAGCGCGCGGGCCGCATCGGGACGAATGTTAGACTTGTCAAAATCAAAATAAACTTTCTGAAAGTCGCCGCTCTCAAGAGCTTCAGGCTCCGGCGGGGTCTCGACTTCCGGTTCGGGCTCGGGAGTGGTCATTGTGTCTTCAGGTGATACAGTAGGTTCTTCTGGAATAGGCTCTTCCTTGGGCCCGCACGAACCGCCCATCAAAAGGGCGAAGGTGAAGATCAGCATCACTGCCAGGATAGCTTGTTTCATTTAATTCCTCCTTGTTCCTTCTCAGAGATTAATTTTCGGTAATATTAAAAATCAATTTCCTCAGGTCAACAATAATAATATAGATTGCTCATTAATCTGAATAGCTGGACCACGACGGGTTCGAGCTGCCGGGCTGATTTGTGATTAACCTCCTCTTGTTTCCCATGAAATCCGATATAAAGATTACTGTTCGATCCCCCCACTGGGTAGAATAGATCAGGTGCAGTCCATCGGGCGCCCAGCGTGGATTCTCATTAAATCCGGTATCGGTTATAATTTTAAATGCGGAGCCGTCAATCTCCGCCACGCAGATATCGAAACTGCCCCTTTCGCTTCTGGTAACATAGGCAATCTTGGAACCGTCCGGGGAAATATCGGGCGATTCATTCTGTCTCCCGACATAGGTTATCCGCCTGACGTTCAATCCCTCGTTGTCCATCATATATATCTGCGGTCCGCCGGCTCGATCGGAGGTAAAAGCAATCTCGTTTCCACTGGGGGTGAAGGTTGGCGAAGTCTCTATCGCAGAAGAGTTTGTGAGCCTGCGTTTGATCTTGCCGTCCCGCCTGCAAAGATAAATTTCGGCATTCCCGTCCTTGGAAAGAGTCAGAAGCATCTCCCTGTTGTTGGGGGAGACTGCTGGAGCGGAGTTGATTCCTTTGTAGGATGCCAGCAGCGTATGTTCCGAGTTCTTCAGGTTCACCTCCCAGATATCCGGCTTGCCGTTTTTGTAGGAGGTATATAAAATCGCCTCGTTATCCGCATCCCAGACCGGCGAAAGATTGATTGCTCCATTGGCGGTAACAGGCTGTACATTGTGGCCGTCATAATCGGAGATATATATTTCCTTGTTGCCGGTTTTGGCCGTCACGAATGCCAGGTTGGTTCGAAATATGCCCTTGTAGCCGGTTAACCGCTCTACCACTACATCGGAAATCGTATGCGCCAGATGGCGCCAGTGCTTGCGTTCCAGGCGATAGGCGTCGGATGCGGTCTGATTCAATAAGACAAGACTATATAGTGAATAATCCAGACGAATCCTGTCGCCGGAAATTTCGGCGGTAATATTCAAGACATGCTCCGCGCCCTTGTCCTTCCAGATCATCAGGTCGGGCTCATCCACCTCGTAAATCTGGAGCATGAAGGGATCCATCATGACGGTATCGATCAGCATGTGAAAATCGATATCGTCATTAATGACGCTGAAAATCCGCTGGGCCAGGAGCGAATCCTCAGGCGATATGTCGCCGCGGATTTTTACCTGATTTACCGCAAGCTGAATGGGTTTGTAGGTTCCCTCGATCTCAAGATCTATTTCAAATCTGGAATTCTGGGCCTCTGCAAAATTGAAGCTCAATACAAGAATAGTCAAAAAAGTCAGTAATATTGTTCTCATCGATTATGGCCTCTGCGTGAATGTCAAGTTTACTCCAAGTACCTCGTTGTCGGGAAATGACTGGGGAAGCGCTGGAAGCCTGCCGGTCGATTGCACCGCCAGCTTGGCATACCTGTCGAAGAGATCATTTCCGGAGGATTCCCTCACTGTCACACCCCTGACACTGCCGTCCTTGGTTATCTGGAAATATATCTTGCAGGATATAGGTGTATTGGATTTAATCGGATTCTGCCAGTTCTGTTTGATGCGCCACCTTACGGTATTGAAATCATAAGCGAGATAATAGTCTCCCAGCGGCCCGCTGGGAATCCCGCTGCCATCAGGACTGCCGGCCGCGGAAATATCCATGCTTTCGCCGGATGGAGCGGTGTCAGCAGTACCCTGCTCATTGTTTCCGACATCGGCTAATTGCTCTTCCGGCTGTTTGGGAGGCTCCTCGATCTCCTGCAGCTCTTCCTGCTGCGGCTCGGGCTCCGGCTTTTTGACCTCAACTTTTTCGGTCTGGCTCTTGAGCTTGACCGGTTCGGTTTCAACGGGAGCATTATCCGCAGCGGCTGCCGGCGCCTGCAGACTGGGCATTTCGGGCCGGGACATACCTCTCGGTATTTCATCGGTCATGGATACAGTTGTAACGGGCCCCAGTTCAGGTATACTGGCCCGTCCACCACCTGCTGATAACATTATGATTAGCGCCAGCACGGTGATATGTATCATAAATGAGATAAGATAATCCGTTTTCTTCATTGTGCCTGTCTACGTAATTCTTCCTCATATGGCGCTGTTACAATTCCCAGATCTGCCACACCCTGCTCCTTGATTGAAGATATGATATCGACCATAAGCTGCCATTCTATTCTTCTGTCTGCTCTAAGGTAAACCGGTGTGCCCCTTCCAGTTGACTGCAATAGTTCCTCCAGCTCCTGCGAGAAGTCCCGGGGATTTACAAATACCTCCTTGCCCTGGCTGGTACCGAGATATATCGCCGCCGTATCCTGTACAGATTTTACCGTAACCACAATGCCTTCACTGATTTCCTGATCAACGTAGCTGGTCTGGGGTAACTCAACATCAATGCCGCTTTGCAGAAGCGGGGCGGAGATCATGAATACGATCAAGAGCACCAGAACGACGTCAACCAGATTCGTGACGTTGATGTCGCTCATGACCTTGTATGTGCGCCTGCGGTTCAAAACGAATTCTCCTTCTCAACCGCGGATAGAAATTCGAGCGAGAAGTTGTTCAGACTATCCTCGATGAACTTTAATTTGTTATTGCACCAGTTATGGCTGATCACAGCAGGAATCGCCACGGCCAGGCCGATAATCGTAGCTATCAGGGCCTCGGCGATACCCGGGGCAACTGCCGCCAGCGATGCCGATCCGGTGGCGCCGACATTTAGAAACGACCTCATGACTCCCCAGCAGGTACCCAGAAGTCCGAAAAACGGCGCCACGGTACCGGTCGTTCCAAGAAACACAACTGTTTTTTCCAGATTCCCAAGTTCCTCATTGGCTGTTTTTTCCAGCGTTTTGCTGATCGCATCCAGGTCATGATCTCCAAGCTGGACCTGGGCGGCGGAAATATTTCCCTCTCCCTTCTTCTTGCCGATAATTTCCTGCAGGTCTGCAAAGCCGGCCTCCAATAATTTTGCCAAAGGGGCCTTCTTATAAGTGGAACATTTGCCGTAGGCATCAACCAGACGTTTGCGCTTACGAAAAGCCGCCAGAAAACGGCCGTTTTCATAGTCGACCTGCTTATACTGCCTGAACTTATTGATCAGAATTGCCAATGAAACAAACGACATGAACAACAAGATTATCAATATTATCAGTGCAAATGTCGATGAATGGGCGATCAGATACCAGACTGACAAATCGGTCGAGGGCATGCCGGCCACAACTGGCACGTTTAAAATTTCCTCCATACTCAAGCCTTCTCTTTATTCTGATAATTCTACAAAGATTTATTTCAATTGTTTCATCTGTATTTTTAACAATGAATTATGATAGTCCCGCAGATTTCCAAAATCAACATAAAAAAGGTTGTTGCTTTATGTTTTTGTTGACTTAATATTACTTTAACTTTTTATAAGGCAAAAGTATCAAGAGGTATTAATTAATCCCAGGAGGAGGCACTGATGAAAAAGTTCCTAACATTCGTTCTTATCATGCTGTTTCTGAGTAGTTTTGCACTGATAGGTTGTGGCGGCCAGGAAGAAGAACCCGCCGAGATTATGGAAGAGACAACCGAGGAGGCGGCAGAAGAAGCGGGTCAGCAGATGGAGGAAGCCGAACAACAAATGGAAGAGGCTATTGATACCCTGCAGGAAGAAGGCGAGCAGATGATGGATACGCTCAAGCAAGAAATGCAGGGCGAATAAGAATTCACTTTTCTTGTACAGGCGGGGTGCTTCACCCCGCTTTTTTTTGCAAATAATTCTCGAAAATGATTGACGCCGCCCGGAGGTTTATTAGATTATTTTTGTTCGGGTATTTTATGGGTTTTTTGATTATGAGCACTGTACTTTATAAAAAACAGCGGGAAATTCTCAGATTTTTGCGTAAGTTTATATCCAATAAGGGCTTTGCACCCACAATCCGGGAGATATCCGCCGGCATCGGAATCAAATCCCCGGCTACGGTGCAGGAGCATCTGCTGGCTCTGGAACGAAAGGGCGTGATTAAACGCATTCGAGGTAAAAAAAGAGCTATCAACATTATGCCGGAATTTGAAGCTGCCCCCGAAAATCGAGTGCCGATACTGGGGCAAATCGCCGCCGGTCAGCCAATCGAGGCGATCGAGGACAAATCCAGCTTTGTCGAATACGGCCAATCAAAACCGGGCGAGGAGCTTTTTGCGCTCAGGGTTAATGGTGACAGCATGATCGAGGACGGCATTTTTGATGGCGACCTGGTGGTGATTCGCAAACAGGAGACATGTATGAATGGCGAGGTCGCGGTCGCTCTCCTGGATGATGGCAGCGCGACTTTGAAGAGGATTTTCCGTGAAAAAGGGCGGATCAGGCTGCAGCCGGCCAACTCAGAGCTCGACCCGATCTATGTCGAAAATATCAGAATTCAGGGCAAAGTGGTGGGGCTGATTCGGAGATTTTGATGGAGAAAATTATTTTGTACATCGATGTTGACGCTTTTTTCGCCTCGGTCGAGCAGGCCACGAATCCGAAATTGAGGGGTAAGCCGGTGATGGTGGGCGGCTATCCGCATGAGCGCGGGGTGGTGGCCTGTCCAAGTTATGAGGCGCGGGCCGAGGGTGTTTATACCGCCATGACGCTCTCGGAGGCCTACCGGCTGGTACCGCATGGGATTTTTCTGAAGGGAGATTACGATAATTACAAAAATTATTCCGACCGCTTCTGTGAAATCCTTAAGCGGTTTTCGCCACTGGTGGAGATGATTTCGCAGGATGAGGCGGTGGTCGATCTGACCGGATGCGCAAAAGATTACATTGAGGCCGAAAAACGGGTGCAAAAACTGAAAGATCAGATCAGCGGAGAGCTTTCCCTTTCGACCTCGGCTGGAGTGGCGCAAAATCGTTTCCTGGCCAAGACCGCCTCGGAATATGAAAAGCCGGATGGCCTGACAGTTGTGCCAGCCGGTAAAGAGTGGGATTTCCTGGAGAAGCTGTCGATTTCCAATGTCCCCGGTATTGGTTACAAATCGCGACGGATTCTGAACGACATGGGCATCAAAACCATCGGAGAATTAAAACAGATTCCACAGAGCTATCTGGAAAAACTTTTCGGGCAGCGCGGCTTCAAGATGGCGGAATTTCTTTTGAACCGCGACCCGCGTCTGCTGGAGCCGGTTCGGCCGATCAAGCGGATTTCGCGCGAGACCGGATTTTTCGGGGATGAGACCGACATGGAATTTATCTCCGCCACATTGTATTATCTCCTGGAGCGCGCCTGTATCAAGCTGCGCGCTGTCGGCAAAAAATGCAACAGGGTCGGAATCAAGCTGCGCTACACCGGCGAAAGTCCTGTCGTTATAAACCGCACCATACCATTCTTTCATAATACCGAGGAGAACCTCCTCCCCTATGCGCAGAAGTTGATGAAGCGCATACATACACGGCGGCTGGCGATTAACCTGATCGGGGTAACTCTTTCGGGACTCAAAAACGCCGCCACACAGGAGGAGCTTTTCGCCGAACCATTGCAGAAAAATGACAGCCTGATCAAAGCGATCGACAAACTGCGCTCATCCTTCGGCTACCACTCGCTCTATTTCGGGAAGACCCTGACCCTGAAGGACAACTACAAAAAGCTGAGGACCGGTTATGAGCTTCGCACCCCTTCACTGTCACAGTAACTTCTCGCTTCTCTATGGCACAATCCCGCCCCTCGAACTGGTCAGGCAGGCTCGGCGGTACGGCTTAAAAGCGCTGGCTTTGAGCGACCATGATGCCATCTACGGCCTGGTCGAGTTCTATACCCATTGCAACGAGGCGGGGATCAAACCGCTCCCCGGAGCGGCGCTTTCGACCACCTGCGGGGAGCTGCTCTGTTTCCCTGAAAATGCCGGGGGCTATGCCAACCTCTGCCGTCTGATTACGAAGCGAAGGCTGGGAGGTGAAAGCCTGCGGCCGGAGATGATGGCCGAGCAGGCCGAGAACCTGATCATACTGGCCCCGCCCTCGCAGAAGACCGCGCAGTTGAAAGAGATATTTCACAACAAGCTCTATTTAAAAATAGCGATGTTTAAGGATGGCTCGGCTCGTGCCGATATCGACGAAGCGCTGAAGCTTTCACGCAAATTCGACATCAAAATAGCCGCCGCCAACCCGGTAGTATTTCTGTCGTCCGAGGATTTCGAATTGCATAAAGTCCTGATCGCGGTCCGCTACGGCAAGACCATAGGGGGATTGAAGCCGCGGGAGTATGCCCATCCCGAAAGCTATTTCAGGGATCCGTGTGAAACTCAAAACCTCTTTCGGCATCTGCCGCAGAGCCTTGTCAATATCGAGGAGATAGTCGAACGGATTAATGTCAGGCTGGAACCACATGAAGATATCTTTCCCGAGGTCGAAATTCCGGGTGGCAAAAAACCGGCCGAATATCTTCGCGAGCTCTGCCTTGAGGGTCTGAAGAAGCGCGGCGGCAACCTGAACGGGCGTTTCCTCAGCCAGCTCGATTTCGAGCTGGGCGCAATCGAACAGGCCGGATTCACGACATACTTTCTGGCGGTGGCCGACATTGTTGGCTTCTGCAAGCGCGAACATATACCCTGCGTGGGACGGGGCTCGGCTGCCGGGTCTCTGGTCAGCTATGCACTCGGAATCACGCATGTCGACCCGATCGAAAATGACCTCTACTTCCAGCGTTTTCTCAATGAAGGACGTACCGATCCGCCCGATATCGATATAGACCTCTGCTGGAAAAACCGCGACAGGGTGCTGGAATATGTCTATCAGAAGCATGGCGCCGAACGCGTGGCCATGATCTGCTCGACCATCAGGATGCAGTCCCGCATGGCGGTGCGTGAGGTCGGCAAGGCGCTGGGTGTGCCGGAAGCCGATATCACCAAACTCGCCAACCGACTGCCGATGGCCTTTTTCTCCAAGGGCAAGTACAGCAAGCAGGATTTTCCAAGCCTGACCGGGATTCCCATAAATTCCGAGCCGTACACATCAATCTTTAAATATGCCGGAAGACTGATCGACTTCCCGCGCCATCTGGGAATCCATCCCGGCGGAATCTGCATCTCCGACGGCGAATTGAAGGCCAAAGTGGCGCTGGAAAAATCGACCAAGGGGCCTGTGGTCACCCAGCTGGACATGTATTCAATCGATCAGACCGGCCTGATCAAAATCGATCTTTTAGGTCAGCGATCGTTGACGGTAATCCGCGAAACCGCCAATCATCTGGGATTTCCGGATGCAGACAAAATTGTCAAGCCGGATGATAACAGGACATACAAGCTGCTTCAGGAGGGACGCACACTGGGTAACTTCCAGATCGAAAGCCCGGGCATGCGCGCCATGCTGCGCGACATCCATCCCCGGAAGCTGAATGACATCACGCTGGCGCTGTCATTGATCCGTCCCGGAGCAACCGAATCCGGCGCAAAAAAGCTTTTTCTGGAAAGATACAGAAACGGCAAAAAAGTCGATTATGACCATCCCCTGCTGGAGCCGATTTTGAAGGAAAGCTGCGGGACAATTATCTACCAGGAACAGGTGCTGAAAATCGCCGAGGCAGTGGGTGGATTCTCCGCCTCCGATGCCGACCGCTTGCGCAAAGCCATGACCAAAGTCCGCTCGAACGAGCAGATGGCGAGGATCAGGGAAAAATTTATTGCCGGTGCAAGAAGCAAGGGTGTCAAAGCAGAAACGGCACACAAGATATTTGAGTCCATGGCGCATTTCGCATCATACGGCTTCTGCAAGGCGCATGCTGCCAGTTATGCGCTGATAAGCTATCAGGCGGCCTACTTGAAAGCGCATTATCCGATTACATATATGAATTATGTCCTCAATAATCAGGCGGGCTATTATCATCCCTCGGTCTATCTCGAGGAGGCGCGGCGTTTCGGTGCAAGCATCAAACCTCCCTGTGTAAACCGCAGCAGGGCCGAGTGCACAACTGATGGTGAGAGCATTCGATTGGGACTGATTTTTGTAAAGAGCATTGGCGAGGAGGTAATCACACAGATTGAGGAAAGCCGCAAGCAGGAGGGTGAATTCAAATCACTGGAGGATTTCCTGTGGCGTATAAAAATTCCCCAGGGTGAGGTCAAGTATCTGATCAAATGCGGAGCTTTCGATTTTACCGGCAAAGTTCGCCCGGCTCTTTTATGGGAGCTTTCTTTCTTGTACAAACCGATTCTAAAGGCTAAATCCGACGACCTCCCTCCTCTTTTCAACCAGCGTGAGAAGATTCAAAAGCCGGACCGTCTGCCGGAGCTTCCAGATTACAACGATTTCGAAAAGTGGGCCTACGAACAGCATATTCTGGAAATGTCGGTCCTGAAACACCCGCTGGAGACCTTCGGACTGACAAAAAAAGATGCGATCACGCCGCGCCTGAAAAACCTCGAAAATCAAAAGATCAGCACCTTCGGATGGCTTGTGGATATAAAGAGAATCAACACCTCGAACAACAGCAAGATGTTCTTTCTTACCATGGAAGACCTGTGCGACACATTCGAGGTCGTGGTCTTTTACGACACCGCAAAAAAATATTCCGAACATCTGGAGCGTTATCGTTTTTTTAAAATTGAAGGTGTCATAAAAACGGAGGGCCGAAATTGTTCAATCTACCTGACACACCTGGAACCGGCTCGAACTTCGTTTGCCGAACGCGAGTATATATAACTAAAGATCACAATTAAAAATTGACAAGCATGACTGCCGGAGGTACTTTTACCGCATGCCGGATGATAAGGTGAAAAAAGAAATCGATAAACTGGTAGATGAAATCAACTACCATAATTATAGATATTATGTGCTTGATGATCCCGAGATCAGTGATGCCGAATACGATCGTCTTTTCGACCGGCTGGCAGAGCTCGAGGAAAAACATCCGGAATTGAAGCGCCCCGATTCTCCTACCCAGCGTGTGGGCGCGCAACCGGCCGAAAAATTCAGGTCGGTCAGGCATTCGGTCCCGATGTTGAGCCTCAATAAATGCAACACCGAAAAGGAGTTTGAAGACTTCGTGAGGCGCTGTAACGAGGAGCTGACCGGCGTTTCCGACAAAATTGAATATCATGTGGAGCCCAAATTCGACGGCCTGGCGGTTGAGCTTGTCTATAAGAACGGCATACTGGAAACCGGTTCCACTCGCGGCAACGGCGTAACCGGGGAGGAAATCACAGAGAATCTTAAGACTGTGCGCACAATCCCGCTCAAGCTGCGTACAAAAAAACCGCCGGAACTTCTGGAAGTCCGGGGCGAGGTCATAATGCACAAAGATGACTTCGAAGAGATGAATAAAAAACGTGAGGAAGAGGGATTGGATTTGTTTGCCAACCCCCGCAATGCCGCCGCCGGATCGCTGCGACAGCTCGACCCGAAGATCACCGCCTCGAGGCCGCTGCGTTTTTTTGCCTATGGCATCGGTTTGGTTGAAGGAAAATCATTCGATAAGCTCGGCGATGCGCTGGACTATATCGAGCGGGCCGGATTTATTATTTCGGTTGAATCCGAGATCAGCGATGACCCCGAGAACATAAAAAAGAAGTATTACGCCCTACTGGATAAACGCAGCGATGTCCAGTACGATATGGATGGCGCTGTAATTAAAATCAATTCCTTCCGCCAGCAAGCCAAAATGGGCGAGCTGTCACGTTCCCCGCGCTGGGCCATCGCCTGGAAATTTCCCCCGGCCGAGGAGACTACCGAAGTCAAAGATATCTTTGTGCAGGTCGGAAGAACAGGTATTATTACGCCAGTCGCCGCATTGAAACCGGTCAGGGTGAGCGGGGTCGAGGTCCGCAGGGCATCCCTGCACAACGAGGATGAGCTTCGAAAGAAAGATATCCGCATCGGAGATACGGTTGTGATCAGGCGCGCCGGAGATGTCATCCCGGAAGTTGTGAAAGTGGTAAAATCCAGCCGCAGCGGGGATGAGAAAAAGTTCAAAATGCCGGATAAATGTCCAGTATGCAAACAACCCATTACTCGTCTTGAAGGTGAGGCATACTACCGCTGTACCAATATCTCCTGCCCGGCCCAGGTTAAGGAGCGCATAATTCATTTTGCCTCCAAGTCAGGCGTAGATATTGACGGACTGGGCAATAAGCTGATCGAGCAGATGGTAGAAAAAGATATGATTGGCAATCCCGCCGACTTATATTTTCTCGAAAAGGATGACCTGCTCAAGCTGGAGCGAATGGCAGATAAAAGCGCCCGGAATATTATCGATGCTATCGAGGCCAGCCGCAAGCCGGAATTGGCGCGGCTTATTAATGCTCTTGGAATCCGCAATGTGGGAGAACATCTGGCGGATGTTCTGGCCGATCATTTTGGATCGATGGAAAATTTGATGCGGGCCGATTACGATGAGCTGTCGGAAATAAATGAGGTCGGCCCAACCATAGCGGATTCAATTGTCAGCTTTTTCAAGAACGAGCAGAATCGCAGGATGATAGAGAAGCTCAAAGAGGGCGGCATGAAATTTCCGACGGTCGAGAAAAAAACGGACTATGCCCCGCTCGAGGGGCAGACTTTTGTGCTGACCGGGTCGCTTGAGAATTATTCCCGGAGGCAGGCCAGGGAGGCCCTTGAAAAGCTGGGGGCAAAAGTGACTTCATCCGTTTCAAAAAATACCGATTATGTAGTTGTGGGAGCTGATCCCGGCTCGAAGTATGACAAAGCGCAAAAGTTGAATATAGATATCCTAGACGAAAACAGGTTCAAGGAGCTGCTGAAGAAATATGAACGAGCAAAATAAAAGCAGTTCGGCGACATTGATAGATATCGCCATGCCCTTTATAGCGGTGATTCTGGGGCTGGCATTCTGCTATTTCGCCGCTCCGGTAATAGTGCCGGTTATTATAGGAATCAGTTTAGCTTATGTCTTCTATCCGGCGGTTAAATTTCTGAAAAAGCTGAAAATTCCGCATCTGGCAGCGCTGTTTATCGTGACTATAATTACGCTGGTCCTGTTTGCGGGCATGTCCCTGGTGATTTATTACCAGGGTATGGAATTTATAAAAACGATTCCGACCTTGAAGGCAGAATTAGAGTCCTTCCTGATAGAAAATTTCTCTAAATTCAGGGAAACAGTAAATAACATTTTCCCTGATCTGATCCCGCAGGGCGAGGGCCGGCGTCTGGTGGAAAATACCCTGCAGAATCTTGATTACCAGCGGGTCGGTGAAATTGTTTTTCGAGGATTGGGCTCGGTCTTCGCGTTCTTCGGTAACGTCATTCTCATCAGCATCATTGCATTCTTCCTGATTATGGAAGCAGATGTATTTAAGCGTAATCTCACGCTTGCCTTCGGCGAGGAGAACCAGGTTATAACGGGACAGATAATGACCGAGATCAACCGGCAGATATCATCATATTTTGCGCTCAAATTCATAATTACCGTGGGGCTTGCCATAGTTTACACAGCGGGACTGTTGTTGATGCGTATCGATTATGCCTACATCTGGGGGCCGCTGGCGGCTGTGATAACCCTCATACCGATAATAGGTGCCTATGCCGGCGGAATACCGCCCATGATTGTGGCAGTCATTCAGTATGACTCGGCGATATGGTTTTTGTGGGTATCCTTGTTCTTCCTGGTCGTGCAATTCATCGAGTCCTATATTATCAGTCCCAAGGTCTTCGGCGATCAGGCCAATTTAAATCTTACTACCGTGATTGTCTCAACCATCCTGTGGGGATGGATGTGGGGCATTATCGGGATTATTCTGGCGGTACCGATGACGGCGGCAATTAAGGTGATCTGCTCCCATATCGAACCGCTCCATCCCATAGCCAGAATCCTGGAAGGCCGAATAAAATTTTAAGATGCCCGCGCAGTCTATAAATGAAAAACGCCCGCACCGGACGGGCGTTTTTTTTGATAATCTATAATTTACACAATATGATCGGCGACCGCCTGCGCTACTTCCAGGGAGGTGTTGGTGCCACCCATGTCATAAGTACGGAATTCGCCCTTTTTAATTACCGCGGCAATCGCCACATCGATCGCCGCGCCTTTATCGACCTCGCCCAGCCAATCCAGCATCAGCTTGCATGAAATCAACATAGCCATCGGATTGACTTTGTACTGCCCGGCATACTTGGGCGCGGAACCATGCGTTGGCTCGAAGACGGCGTAATCATCACCGATATTGCCCGAGGCGGCGAAGCCGAGGCCACCCACAAGCTGGGCGCAGAGGTCGGAAACTATGTCTCCGAACATATTTGATGTCACCAGCACGCCGTAATCGAAGGGGTTCTTTATGAGCCACATGCACATGGCATCGATATTGGTTTCCCACAGTTCAATATTCGGATAATTCTGGGCCACCTTGCGCGCGGTACGGACCATCAGACCGGAGGTCTCACGGATTACATTGGGCTTCTCGACAATCGTAACGGTTTTATATCCGAATTTTTTTGCGTACTCGAAAGCATCAGTGATAATATTTCTGGCGGCATGCTCCGAAATAATTCTCAGCGAAACCGCAACATTTTCGAGCCCGTACTTTTTAAATCTCGAAATTTTCTTATTCTTCTTTTCAATCACCTCAAAAACATCTTCAGGGAATGGAAAGAACTCGACTCCTGAATACAAGTCCTCGGTGTTTTCACGGAATACCACCAGATCAATACCGTCTTTATAATTCAGAGGATTACCCGGATATGCCTTGCAGGGACGCAGGTTGGTGCGCAGGTCGAATTCCTGGCGCAGGCGCACTATAGGTGAGGAATAAACCAGCCCCTTACCCTGCAATTCGGGAACCAGCTCCTTCTCGGCCTCTTCCTTGGGCTTGGAGGTGATCGCGCCGAACAGCGCGCAATCGGTGTCTTTCAATAAATCTATGGTGCGTTGGGGAAGCGGATCCCCCTCCTTGCACCAGAATTCCCAGCCGATATCGCCGTGGATATATTCGGCATCCAGACCGACCTTGTCCAGCACAATCCTGGCAGCCTCCATAACATCAACACCGACCCCGTCGCCGGGCAGCCAGGCAATTCTCTTCTTAGCCACTAATCCTCCTTTAACAGCGAATATGTAAGTGAAATCCTGTGCGTATCCCCCAAATCCGATTTAAAGGGGACGTATGCGTAGTCTATATTGAAACCCTTTTGTTCGAAACCGAGCCCGAAGGCCAGAGCCTTTTCATCATATCCGCTCTGGAATCCGCTTCGCAGGAAGAAAATCTGACTGAGACTGTACTCTCCGCCAATATGAAGATGCGGATCATCATCAGTCGGATAAACCACGTCACCCGAGATCAGAAAATCCTTGATCCGGTATGATCCGCCGGCCCGCAAAATTCGGGGCAGGTCGAACTCTTCATCGTCGAGCTTCATGGAGGAGCCCAGGTTGGAGAAGCTGGCGCCCAGCATGAACTCGGGCATAAGCATATACTGCATTCCAAAATCAAAGGCCACTCCGGTTGAGGAATAAACATCCAGCTTTTCGTAAACAATCTTCGAGGTCAGTCCTAACTTAAGTTTCTCGCTTAAATTTCGTGCTATAGTTACACCCGCGACAAGATCATTCAGGTCAAAATAACCCTCCGGCTCATCAGTGGGGCCGGTGCGTCTTTCGATATCATCCACCGTCCCATAATTTATAGAAAAACCGATAGCGAAATTCGAGGGATGATAGACCAGTCCGACATACTCGCTTCGAAAATCGGCAATCCATTCATTGTGAGCGGCCCCCACAGTAAGATAGGGGATATTGAGGATACCCGCCGGATTGGAATAGAGCGTAAAAAGATCCCTCCCGCTCGCACCCACACTCTCACCCATGGCCGCGTGACGGGCCGAGGGTGATACCAGCAGGGTCGAAAAGCCTGAGATATCATCCTTTCTGACCTGTCCTGAGGAGGTAGTGTGAAAGACGGTCAGGGTTAGCAAAATTAAAATCGAATATTTCAAAACCTTCACGATAACCTCTTATCTAAATTCAAATCCAATTGTAAACAGGTGATCCGGGGCCTCGCCGTCAACAGGTGCGGCAAAGGCATAATCCAGTTTGAATCTATAGTAAACAAATGTCTTCGATATCCCTCCTCCGAAGGCGACACGATTATCAGCATAGCCGGCCCTCAGGGCGAACAGTCTATTGAAAACATATTCACCGCCCGCAAAGAACTTGATATCATGGTCCTCTATCTTGCGCACATCCACACTCACCAGAGTCGTGCTGTCGAATGCCAGGGCCGAGACGCCGCCCTTGAATCCTAACAGCAAATCCTCATCCTGGGCCACGCCGACCTCGCCGAACCGGGACCAGTAGTCACCGGTGTTAAAGCGGTGCGTCCCGCCCATATTTTCAACAACAACGCCGATACGTACCAGATCAAAAAACGCATCCGGCTGGAAAAAGTTCAATTTATCCAGCACGGCCATCGCACCCAAATCGAAACTCACAGTATTGGAGGTTATATCGGCAACTTTGCTTATAAAATATTTACCGGTTGCCCCGACCATAAAAATTTCGCCGAATTTCTTGGCAAAAGACAGGGCGACAGTGTTATCGGAATATGATAATTCTTCCCCGGTAAGTGCGCCTTCGTTATCGCGGCCCTCAAAATTGCCGTCGGAAGCATGAATCCAGCCGCCCGCAATGGTAGCCTCCTCCAGAGCCTGGACTCCGAAGGCAACATATCCGAATTTGCGGTCGAAATCCATATGCCGGTATGAGGCGCTGGCAGAATTCCACTTAAGCTGCGCCAGCCCGGCCGGATTATAGAACATGCCGGTGGCATCATCGGAAATTGCCAGGTAGGTTCCCCCCATACCCATCACCCGAGCCGAAAAACCGAGCTTGAGAAAGGCCGCCGGTCCGCCGGCATTACCGTCATCAGCGAGCGCTCCAGAAGATAGGGCCAGCGATAATAATATTGAGATAGCAATTATTTTCTTCATCATACACTCCTGCCTACGGTATTACCATTATTTTGCCCCAGGCCTCTTCTCCCGAGGAATTTTCGACCTTAAAGTAATACGGTCCGGTAGCGACTATATCACCATTACCATTTCGCATATCCCATGAATCCCCGTCATGCTGAACTCCGCCTTCTCTTTGTTCACCGTCAAGGGGAGTGGCCACAAGGTCCATGGCGAAGTCATATACCTTTATTGTCACGCTTCCGCTCTGATCGAACCTGTAATGAAATTTTACACGTCCGCCGGGAGAGACGAAGGGGGATGATGGTACCGGAGAGGCATATGCTGTAGGACCGGCGTCCTCGGGAATATCCTCAAAGGTCCTGTAAACCGCCCAGCTTTCTCCTCCGTCCGTGCTTTTTGCCATGCCATCGTTGGAGGCTGCCCAGATCACGCCGTCGGCAAGACCGACTCCAAAGAACTCCGTGCCCTCATATATCCTCTCGCCTGTGGCAGCATCAACCAGCTCCAGCGTGTCCCAGGTCTCACCGAAATCGGAGGTGCGCAGAAGACCGATGGAGGTGGCCGCATAGACATCGGCGCCGTCAAAAGCGAAGTTCCATGTATTGATACCGGTCAAGGCAATCTTCCAGGTTCGACCATTGTCGGTTGAGACATTAATGCCGTTGCTTTCTCCCAAAAGGCCGGTGGAGTTCCCTGCTACCCAGACATATCTTTGACCATCATAGTACTGGACTTCAACAGAAACCGCAAAATTTCCCGAAAGTCCCTCTTCATCTCCCGAGGTGGCACGAATATTATGATCGAATTTTGTCTGATCCAGATTTACCGTGTCGATACTCCAGAGGCCGGGCAGAGCACTGCCGCTGGATGCCAGGCCTTCGACTGAACCGACCCAGAAAAGGGAATCGATATCATTGAACAGAAGAGATGTCATGGTTGTGTCGATGATAGTCTCCTCTTGCGCGTCACTTACTTCAACAGGAATCCAGGTCGCATTCAAACGATTATATCTTTGCAGCCCGTTGCGGCTTGCCAGCCAGATGGTAAAATCGGTATAGATCAGATCATTGACCGTCTCACCAACAAATGTTGTTGTCCAGGTCTGACCGAAATCCTGTGAGAGCAGGACGGCGAGGCCGCCCTGGCCGTCATACGGCCGCGTAGCCATAGCCCATTCGTAAATTGTATCAACCACATCACCTTCTTCTTCCTCCCAGAAGTTAGCGCCCACAGCCTCAACCGCCAATCCCGCGTTCTCGATGCCATCAAACCTGAATAACTCGGCATTCATAACAGCACCATCGAAGGGGCATGGAATCTCCAATTTCCACAGGCCTCCCGCGCTCCCGGCGAGGACATATAATGTATCATCACCGGTGCAGGGCTCCTGGTCCGATAGTGAATAAAAACTCGCCAGTGAAAGAATCTGGTTAAACGATGAATCCGGAGAGGTTTCGGCCGCATTCAGGGTGATCTTCTCCCAGGTCTGACTATCATCCTGCGAACGGATCAATCCGCCCTCGGTACAGGCGGCCCAGATTGACCTGCTGCCATTATCGTCCAGAGTGATTAAAATATCCTCGACTTTTTTACCTGCGCCCACAGCTTCAACAGGCAGGCTCTGTATCCAGGTTTCTCCAAAATCCGCAGAATACGCAAAGCCCTGACTTTCGCTAAAATCAGGATCGTATCCGGCGCAGATCACGAAATCTCCGCGTGCGGCCGAAGCGCTGGTGTAATCCGCGGTAAGGCCGTCGGACTCGAAATAGGAGCCGTAGCTTACGCCATTATTCTCGGAGCGGCTGAGCCCCAGATCAGTGGCAACCCAGAGGTAATCATCCTGAACAGCAAAATCAATAATATTATTGGAGGCCAGTTTTCCGGGAATGTCTATGAACTGAAACTGGTTCATACCCGCGGCCGATCCCGCCCAGACTACAACCGTGTCCTCATAATTGCCATCTATATGGACGGAGAAGAACCTGTTGTTGAAATAGCTGAAGGTGCTGTCGAGAAAGTCCTGCTCCGCCAATGTGTCCGGGTAGAGATTTTCCCAGGTCAGACCGTCATCGGTACTGTAAATCAAACCGCCATAAAAGCAGGCTGCATATACTACCGAATCAAGTACATCCAGATCATAACAAAGCATACCCGGGCTGGAAGCCTGAAAAGGCGTATAAGTCTGAAAATTATCCCCGAAGTTCGAGGTAACACTGAAGCCCTCGCCCACCGGCACCGATACCCCTTGAGACACAATAGAGCTGGAATTGGCAACCCACAGCTGGCCGCTGCCATAGGCCATAGCCGAAATTTCGTCGGTCAGAAGACCATTGGTGGAATCGTAGGAGCGCCAGTCCATACCGCCGTTGTCGGTTCCGGAAAGGCCCTTGCTGGTTCCGATCCAGACATAAGTGCCGTCATAAACCACATCAACTCCGCTATTTGCCAGCAGCTTAATTATCGGATCGTCCAAAAAAGAAAGCGGGATAGAATTCGCGCTTCCGGCAAATATCAGAATCAATATCATAAAAAAGTAGAATCGCTTCATTAAGCCTCCTCAAATAAAAAAATACCGAACAGAACGAGGTTCGGTATGTATATGAAAGGTCTTATCATCAAGTTGTATAAAGGCAATATTAAAATTCTAACTGTAGAAATCTTACAATAAAAACCTCCAGGGGCGGAAATTAGGAATATTTAAGATAAAGTCAAGTTATTTCAAAGCTTACTGATCAAAAAGCCCCATCTCAAATTCCGGGTCGAGACTTTAAGTGATCTCTTTCCAAAATATCTCAATAAACTCTGCAAAATCAGCCCTCCCGCCACTATAACCTCTGCACGAGAAGGCTCAAAGGTTATAACCCCCTTGCGTTCCGAAAGTTTCATTGCCGCCAGGTCATTTATCAATGCGTCCAAGCGGCTGAGCCTTAGTGGTTTACCATGAATCCTGTCTGGATCGTAATTCGGCGGTTTCGATTCGAGCAGCTTATATGCGGAAATTGTTCCGCCTGTACCGATCAGGTCGAAATCCTCGATTTCAAAACCTGCCAGCCTGTCTCGAAAATATTCTGACAATTCGAGGGAGGCTTTTCTGAGTGTTTCGGCTGGGCTCTTACGATTGGCGCCGTATTTTTCGGTGATTTCTACCGCTCCAACCGGAAAGCTGACAGCCTTTTTCACTTCTTCTTCATGAGCCATGACAAATTCGCTCGAGGCGCCGCCAATATCGAACATTATCCTGTTGGGCTTGATTCCTTTTATTCCCGTAATGGCCCCGAGATATGTGAGTTCTGCTTCACGCCTGCCAGAAATCACCTCAACTTTGATCCCGGTTTTGTTTTCGATTCTCTCAACTACTTCGGCTCTATTTTTAGCACTTCTGATAGCTTGTGTGGCTACCGCATATATGTGTTCTGCGCCATGCTGATACGCTTTTTTCTTGAAGGATTTAATGTCCCGGATTGCCCTGTTGAGATTCTTATCAGATATAATTCCGGATTTTTTAAGTCCGAATGCCAGACGTGGTGTTCTGCTGTCCTGTAGCAGGGGCTTTATTCTTCCATCTTTATAGATTTTTGCAACCAGCAGCAGGATCGTGTTCGATCCGATGTCTATGGAAGATAATGTCTTCATATAACAAGGGCGGTTTTCTCGAATCCAAGGCCCACAGTAAGGCCCCGATAAAAATATCCTTCCTCTATAAACGGCAGCCAGATCAACTGCTTATCGTCATATTCGAGGTACAGCCTCCAGAGCGAGTCTAAGTCCAGATGTTCCAGGTTATCCTTACCCGCCAGCAAATAAGGCAGCGCCATTTTCCAGGCCCGCTCCGAATCGATACAAGCCGCCACAAAATTATAATCGGATTCGTCCAGCCTGTCAAAGTCAATTTCATCGACCGCCCTTGAAAGTGATAGTGCGAGACGCGCCGCACGCTTGAGATTCGAAATCTCGAAGGCCGGTATAAAAATAGTATCCGAATCAAAAACAAGGGCCTTTTTTATTATTCCGGCCTGATCCGAATTTCTGAGGCGGAACATCCAGAACGGAAAGAGCCTGTTATGTTTGTGATCTCCCCGGGCCAGATTTATTTGAAGCGCTTTATATTTCTCCCCTTCCGAGCAGTACATATGCCCGCAGTTCCCGCAAATAAACATCTCGCCACTTCTCTGACGCGGGAGGTCAAAACCGCAATGATCGCACCTATGCGCGACCATTTTATACTCAGTCCCCTTTACGTCGGTTTCAAGCTCAAGATCCCGGCAGGCGAACATCCCTTCTTCCACGCACACTGCCCGTTTAGCGACGCAATCTACGATGCCGTAGTATGGTTTGGAATCCAGGCTGAAATTTATGATCCATACCGGAAGATAAACTGCGCTGATACGGGGACATAAAACTTTTGAATAATTGATTGCGGTGTCCTGCAGCGCAAATCTCTCGTAGCCCTCGATCGCCTTTTCATATCTTTGCAGGGCGTAGTTTAAATCATGTTTTATCGCGACGAATTTTCTGTCCCCGATCCGGCCAGAAGTCAGAGGAAGGAGTCTCATTACCGACGTTCTTACTCCCAATGATTCGATTCCGAATGCACCGCCGTCGAAAGCCGGGAAGCTCATTTCCCTGTCTTTCAGGGTGGATTCCTGTTCCTCGCTGGTGTAGCGGTATTCCTGGCCATCCTCAGAGGCCGCAATATGCTCAATGATCTTCTTCCTGAAATTATAGACTTTGCCTGTCACACGATAGAACGGCAGGTATACTTTTTCGATCTCCCCTTTGCGGCCCATGAGGGGTAGTCCCCTTTTTTTTTGTTCCCTCTCGAGGAAAAATATCGCTTCACGGCGCGGCAAATCGCCTTCGATCAGAAAACTCTCCATGGCAGACCGGGGAATCAGCCTGAGCATAGAGCCGCAGTTACCGCAGGGCGCTATTATCTCATTGCCTTCGAGTTCAACCGGTCCCCCGCAGAAAGTGCACACATGGGCGATCGTTGTCTTTGAGGACTGTCCCATTCCTATTCAATCTTCTCGCCGCATTCAGTGCAGAACTTGGTCCCCGGAGGATTCTCCTTGCCGCAGTTCGAGCACTTGATCTTTTCCTCTTTATCCAGCTCGTGCCCGCAGAAAGGACAGTATTTTGCATCCGTGATGACTTCTCTGGAACAATTAGAACAACGGCGCTCGACCGCTATCTGATAACCGCACTTGTAGCAATACCTCGATTCAGCCGGTGTGTCTATTCCGCATTTGGGACAGGTGATGGTGGGGATTGACTCCGGCCTCAGATCGGTCTGCTCCGGAGCGAAGGCTTTGGACAGAAATCCCGGCGCCAGCATCGCAATTCCGGCGCCCAGTCCCAGCCCTGCTCCCGCCTCAGCCGGGGAAGTTCCCTCGCCCCCTCCCCCGAACGCCTTGGCCATGCTGAATTTGAGGTAGTCGTCCAGATTACCCACCGCCTCCATACCGGCCTTTTCATCGATCCGTTTCTGAACCTCGGGCGGAGGTGTTATCGATGAGATATAAAAGTCCAGGAGCTCCAGTCCATACTTGGAGAATTCCACCGCGATAATCTCCTTGGCCATTTTTGCGAATTCAGTGTACTGCTTTGGTAAATCAAGAATAGTGTCCAGCTTCTCGCCGAATAGGTCATTCAGGCGCGCGATTACAATATCCCTCAGGAAGGATTGAATCTGCTCGGTTGAGAAAAGCGCCTGGCGTCCGACCACGGAGTTCAGAAAGACCAGAGGCTCGACTATCCTCATGGTGTAGGCGCCATATCCGCGCAGACGAATCAGGCCCAGCTCCCTGTCACGGAATGCGACCGGATCCTTGGTGCCCCATTTGAGGTCGGTAAAAATTTTATGGTTAACGAAATAAACTTCGCATCTGATAATCGACTTGAATCCCCACGGCAGAGATAGGAGACGCGTGAGCACCGGGATATTGAGGGTGGTCAATGTATGCCGTCCCGGCCCCAGGGCATCGGTCGCTTTTCCGCTTTTGAAGAATACCGCCGACTGGCTGTCGCGCACCACAACCTGCGCCCCCAGCTTGATATCCAGTGTACCTTTTTCGGGGATACGATGGATCATCTCATCCGAACCCTGATCCATCCATTCAATAATCTCAAGGGCAATACCCATGCTTCCTCCTGATTTTAGACTATTTTTATTATTATCGTCAGGCTCTGCAATGGGTTGAGGCTGGCTGCGGGAATAGACAGAAAATATCTAACCCTATGGCTGTGTTGTGCTTAGCGAATCCATACACGGTCGATGAAGGCGCTGTCGAGAACGTAGATTTCATTATCCAAAAGGCCTACACCTGGAGCATAATACTCATAATATTGAGTGGTGTCCGAATTTTCATCGATATCATAATAATGGATGCGGGCCACATCGCCGAAGCTCCCGGCCGGCACGGTCTTATCCACAAAACCTTCAAAAACCAGGGTTCCGGTAATACTGAAAGTATAGGCTGTCCCGCCCTGTTCATAAAAGGCATCCGAGGCATAATCATATTCCTCGCCGACATTCATATTTAGCGGAATCCTGAGGGGCGGGTCGAAATAGGGCCGAATTGTGTCACTTTCAAAGCCATAAGTCAGCATGTGGACATAAAAGCCGGCCGAATCGCCATCCTCAACTATTCTCCAGGCTTCTGAAGTGCTGCCGTTTTCGAGCACACGTATGCAATTTACGCCGTTAACAGCAGTATCGCCGTCTATCTCCCGCACTATCTTTTCGGATTCCCACTTTGTATAGTACCAGGTATCGCCGTCGCTGGCCGGGAAGTAGGCGGAATTGAATTCGGGGTTGTTCTCCGGGCCGTTGCTGGATGAACAGGCGACCAGCAATACAGCGGCTAAAAGAAACAGGGCTTTTTTCATATATATCTCCCTTCATAATGTTCGGACAATCGCTTTAAACAATTTAAACACAAATATACCGCTGAGTTCGGATTAATCAACGCATTTATTTTAAGCCAGCGCGGGGCAATATTGTATGAAGATTTCGGGGAATTTGGCCTCTCATAAAAATTGCTTGATTTTTGGGGGCTGTAGCTATATCCTGCCTGTTCACATGGCTGCGTTTTTTTGAAGCCGGAGAGATGTCCGAGCTGGCTTAAGGAGCACGCCTGGAAAGCGTGTGGGCCGTAAGGCCTCCTGGGTTCGAATCCCAGTCTCTCCGC